>NZ_JBWKCH010000001.1:0-1017303 GCF_056436585.1 Streptomyces sp. NPDC043685
AACGTGTGGAGTTGACCGGTACTAATAGGCCGAGGGCTTGTCCTCAGTTGCTCGCGTCCACTGTGTTGGTTCTGAAACCACGAACAGCCCCACGTGCCACACGTGGTGCGGCTGACAGTTTCATAGTGTTTCGGTGGTTATAGCGTAGGGGAAACGCCCGGTTACATTCCGAACCCGGAAGCTAAGCCTTACAGCGCCGATGGTACTGCAGGGGGGACCCTGTGGGAGAGTAGGACGCCGCCGAACAATTTTTATAGAAAGCCCCCGCATCTTCGGATGCGGGGGCTTTCTGCGTTTAGGCTCCAGGTATGCGCTATGACCTGGTGATCTTCGACAATGACGGTGTTCTCGTCGACAGTGAGCCCATTTCCAACCGGTTGCTCGCCGCCTATCTCACCGAGCTCGGGCACCCCACCTCGTACGAGGAGTCCATCCGGGACTACATGGGATCGGCGATGCACCGGATTCACGAGCTGGTGTACGAGCGGACAGGGCAGCGGCTCCCGGACCGTTTCGACGATGTCTTCCACGCGCGGGTGTTCGCCGCGTTCGAGCAGGAGCTGGTGGCCGTGGCCGGGGCCTGCGACGTCCTGGAGAAGCTGGCCGCCGACGGAGTGCCGTACTGCGTGGCCTCCTCCGGGAGTCATGAGCGGATCCGGGTGGGGCATCGGACGACGGGGCTCGACCGCTGGTTCGACGACGACCGCATCTTCAGCTCGCAGGACGTGGGGCGGGGCAAGCCGGCCCCCGACCTGTTCCTGTACGCGGCGGAGCACATGGGTGTGGCGCCCGAACGGTGTGTCGTCGTGGAGGACAGTCCGCTGGGAGTGCGGGCGGCCGTCGCTGCCGGGATGGACGTGTACGGGTTCACGGGGATGACGCCCGCCGAGAAGCTCGCGGGGGCGACTCAACTCTTTTCGCACATGGCGGAGTTGACCGACCTGCTCGTCTGACAATTGTCATGCGGAGGTCCGGACGATCGTGCCTACTGACGCCGGTCGCCGAACGGCACGCTGAGAGCATGACGACGAAGACCAGGACCACGCGAACGGGCCGGCGGACGGGCAGGCCGAACCACTTCCTGCCGTTGATCCCGGACGTGGCCGTCCCCATGGGCTCGTACTACCTCCTCAAGGACGGCTTCGGGGCGAGCACCTTCGCCGCCCTCGCCTGGAGCAGCGTCGTCCCCGCTCTGCGGACCGGGTGGGGCGCGGTGAGGGAGCGGAAGGTCAACGGGATCGCCGGGCTCGTCCTCGTCGTGAACGTCGTCTCGCTGATGCTCGGCTTCGTCTCCGGTGATCCGCGGCTGATGCTCGCCAAGGACAGCGGCGTCAGCAGCATCGTGGGTGTCGGGATCCTGGTGTCCGTCGTGCTGGGGCGGCCGATGATGACCGCGGCGCTCAAGCCGTTCCTGGTCAAGGACGCGGCCAGGGAGGCCGCCTGGGGGCGGCTGATGGACGGGACCGCGGTGGCGTCGGCGGACTTCCGGCGCAAGGAACGGGTCTTCTCGGCCGTGTGGGGAGGCGTGCTCCTCGCGGAGTGCCTCGTGCGGATCGTGGGGGCGTTCACGGTGCCGGTGGACACCATGGTGTGGCTCGGATCGGTCGTTCTCCTCGGGGCCGTGGGGGCCGGGATCGTACTCGGCGGTGCGTTCGGCGCCGGGCCCATGGAGCGGATGCTCACGGCCGAGGCCGCCGGCAGCGAGGTCAGGCAGGCCGAGCCGGCCCTGGCCGCGTGAAGCTGAGGAAAACTCATCTTCGGCTGGATCTACCCACGGGTAAGCCGGGGCCCTACGCTCGCCGCCATGACTGATGTGCTGCGGCGCGGCAGGGCCTCGCTGGCGTTCAGCTTCTTGGTGCAGGGGGTCGCCTTCGCTCTGCTCGTGACGAGGATCCCGGCCATCCAGGACCGGTACGGGGTCTCCGACGCGCTGCTGCCCGCGTTCCTGGCCGCGGTGCCGATCCTCGCCGGGGTCGGGAGCGTGACCACCGAGCGGCTGGTGAAGCGGGTACGGCCGAGCCGGCTGCTGCGCTGGTCCCAGCCCGTCGTGCTGCTGGCGCTGCTCGGTGTGGGGGCCGGGGAGCGGATGGTGGAGCTCGGGGTCGCGCTCGCGGCGTTCGGGCTCGCGGTCGGGGTGCTCGACGCGTCGATGAACATGCTCGGGGTGAGCCTCCAGCGGTCCTACGGGCGCAGCATCATGCTCAGTTTCCACGCGGCGTACAGCCTGGGCGGGATCGTCGGGGCGTCGCTGGCGTGGGTGGGGGCGCACTGGCACCTGGCGTTGTGGGTGTCGTATCTGCCGGTCGTGCTGGTGCTGCTGCCGGCCGTGCTGGTGGGGAGCCGGTGGTACGTGGACGACCGGGGTGCGGCGGCCGCGGTGGGGGAGGAGAAGGGCGGGGAGGGGCGGACGGTCGTCTTCGCCTTGTTGCTGCCGTTGTGCCTGGTGATGACGGTCGCGTACATCGGGGACTCGACGGTCTCCAACTGGAGCGCGAAGTATCTGCAGGACGTGCTGGGCAGCTCCGAGCAGCTGGCGACGGTGCCCTACAACGTGTACATGATCACCACGCTGCTGGGGCGGGCGATCGGGGACCTCGGGGTGCGGCGGTTCGGGGCGGTCGCCGTGGTGCGGGGCGGTGCGCTGGTGGCGGCGGGCGGGTTCGCCGTGGTGGCGGCGGCGCCCGGGGCATGGGTCGGGATGCTGGGCTTCACGCTGCTGGGGCTGGGGTTGTGCGTGCTGGTGCCGCAGACGTTCGCGGCGGCCGGCAGGCTGTTCCCGGGGGCGTCCGACGCGGCCGTGGCCCGGTTGAACGTCTTCAACTACGTGGGGTTCCTGATCGGTTCGCCGTTGGTGGGTGCGCTCGGGGATCTGTGGAGCTATCGCGGGGCCATGCTGGTGCCGATGGTGTTGGTGCTGGTGACACTGGTGTACGCCCGGTCGTTCGCGCCTCAACCGGACCGATACGGTGGCGGGCATGAGCGGCCGCGCACAGCTGATGTGGGACGAGGCAGTAACGGGCTATGACTTCGGTCCGGGGCATCCGATGGACCCCGTCCGGCTGGCCCTGACCCGGAGGCTGGTCGATGCCTTCGGGCTGGACCGCGAGGTGGAGGTCGTCGCGGCGAAGGCGGCCGGGGAGTCGACGCTGCGGCTCGTCCACCGGGAGGACTACATCGGGGCGGTGAAGGCCGCGTCGGTGGACCCGGCGTCGGCGGACCAGTCGTACGGGCTGGGGACGATGGACGACCCGGCGTTCGCCGGGATGCACGAGGTGTCGTCGCTGATCGCCGGGCAGTCGGTGGGGGCGGCGGAGGCCGTGTGGCGCGGTGAGGCGCTGCACGCGGTGAACTTCGCGGGCGGGCTGCACCACGCGATGCCCGGCGGGGCGTCGGGCTTCTGCATCTACAACGACGCCTCGCTGGCCATCGCGCGGCTGCTGGAGCTCGGGGCGGAGCGGGTCGCGTACGTCGACGTCGACGTGCATCACGGGGACGGGGTGCAGGCGGCGTTCTGGGAGGACCCGCGGGTGCTGACGATCTCCCTGCACGAGCATCCGCGGACGCTGTTCCCGCAGACCGGGTGGCCGGAGGAGACCGGGGCGGACTCCGCGGAGGGCTCGGCGGTGAACGTGGCGCTGCCGGCCGGGACCGGGGACGCGGGGTGGCTGCGGGCGTTCCACGCGGTGGTGCCGGAGCTGATCGCGGACTTCAGGCCGCAGGTGCTGGTGACGCAGCACGGCGCCGACACGCATTTCGAGGATCCGCTGGCGCACCTGGCGGTGTCGTTGGACGCGCAGCGGGCGGTGCAGGTGGCCTGTCACGACCTGGCGCACGCGTATGCGGACGGGCGGTGGGTGGCCCTGGGCGGAGGCGGTTACGCGGTGGTCGAGGTCGTCCCGCGTTCGTGGACGCATCTGGTCGCGATCGCGGCCGGGCGGGCCGTGGAGCCCGAGGCGGTGATCCCCGAGGGCTGGCGGCAGGAAGTGTTCGCGAGGACGCGGCAGTTGGCCCCGGCCCGGATGACGGACGGGCGCTGGCCCGTGTCCTGGAGCGGCTGGGAGGAGGGTTACGACCCGGCGGACCGGCTGGACCAGGCGGTGCTGGCGGCCCGGCGGGCGGTGTTCCCGCTGCGGGGGCTGCTGGCGTGAGGGGGTGATCCCTTCCCGGGCGCGCTGCCGTGCGTAGGCCGACCGTGCGGTGTTCGCCGGTTCCCGGGACAGCCGCGGTGCCGGTCGCGCACGATCTCCCTGTGCTGACCACCGAAGCCCTGCGTGCTCATCTGGTGGGCGCGCGGCTCGCCGGGACCGTGGCGACCTCGCGTGAGGCCAGCCTGCGCAGTTACCGGCTCTTCGCCGCCCGGGACCCCAGGGTGCTGATCGGCATCGATCCCGAAGGGGCCTGGCCGCAGCGGGAGTTGATCGAGCTGATGGCGGACCGGTGTGGTGTTTCGGCCGATTCCCGGCAGGTTTCCGGCCAGGACGTGATCGATCCGGAGCGGACCCTGGCGGCGCTGGACGCCTTCGCGGAACGCCTCGCCGAGGCCGCCCGGCGCCGCGCCCCGGTGCTTCTCGGCACCGGGCACCCGCACCGGCTGCTCGGTTTCTACGGCGCTCTGGCAGACGCCCTGTCGGCGGCGGGATGTGTCGTTCTCACCCCCGCGCAGGGTCGCCGTGTCGACATAACGACCCGGTTCGGTCTACGTACGCACGTCCTCGACTACGTACGAGGAGTCGCGCTGGTGCGGACCCCGGGGACGGAACGCCCCGGTTGTGAGCCCGGCGCACATACGCACTCACCTCTCCCGGTTCGTACCGTACTGGCCGCTTGTGCGGAGGCCGGCGGGCCCCTTCCCGAGCTGGTGATCGGGGACCACGGCTGGGTCTGCGGGGCAGGTCAGCTGGGGTTCGAGGCCATCGGGCCGGCCGATACGGACGACCCGGCGCTGTTCGTGGGCCAGGCCGAGGGGTCCGTGTCCGTCGTCGTTCCACTTGATGACGGCGTGCGGTCCGATTACTACCTGCCGCTTACCCGCTACGTACTCAATCGGGCGTGTCTGTCACAGTAGGCCGCCGATGGGTGCACCTCTTCCCCACTCGCATCACTGGCCCCTACATTGGGGAGTGAGCACGCAACGACGAAGAGTCACCGGAAGGGGAAGCCGGTGGCCGTCGAGTGCGGAAGGTTCAGGTGTGTCATGGCTGCAGCTGGCGAGAGGCCTCTGAACGAGGTTCAGTTCCTTACCGTGGCGGAAGTCGCCTCGGTGATGCGAGTGTCGAAGATGACCGTGTACCGGCTGGTGCACAGTGGTCATCTGCCCGCGATCCGTGTGGGGCGGTCCTTCCGCGTCCCGGAGCAAGCGGTTCACGAGTACCTCCGCGAGAGTTACGTGGGGGTGGAAACCGCCTGACGGCAAGGGCCGGGGCGATCCTCACAGGGCACTTCGGGATCTCCCCGGCCCCCTCGATTACGACCTCAGCGCTCGGACGGGTAGGCTGACCCCTCGTAGGTCGTATGGGCCCATGGCGCCCAAACACCGAGTGATGAGAAGTGAGCGAGGGTAGTCGTGGGCTCTGTTATCAAGAAGCGGCGCAAGCGGATGGCGAAGAAGAAGCACCGCAAGCTGCTCAAGCGCACGCGCGTTCAGCGTCGCAACAAGAAGTAAGTTCGCGACGCGGACACCGCGAGAGCGTTGCTGTGGCCCCCCACCACCGGTGGGGGGCCACACGCGTATCCGCTCCCGCGTCCGGCCGGCTTCGGTCACTTCGCGCATCGGGCGGTCATCACAGCGCAACGACGAACCGCTAAGTTGGCCCCACGGGGGAACGCGGCGGAACAAGAGGTTCTGGAAGGAAGGCGCTGATCTTGGGCAAGGTCGTGCTCGTGACCGGAGTGGCCCGCCAGCTGGGGGGCCGGTTCGTCCGACGCATCCAGCGGGACCCCGAGGTGGAGCGGGTCATCGCCGTGGACGCGGTGCCGCCCGAGCACCATCTGGGCGGTGCGGACTTCGTCCAGGCCGACATCCGCCAGCCCGGTATCGCGCGGGTGCTCGCCGAGACGGGCGCCGACACGATCGTCCACCTGGACGTGACGGGCACCCCGCTCGGCAGCGGCAGCCGCGCGTCCCTGAAGGAGAACAACGTCATCGGCACCATGCAGCTGCTCGGTGCCTGCCAGAAGTCCCCGGCCGTGCAGCGGCTGGTCGTGAAGTCCAGCACCAACGTCTACGGGTCCGCGCCGCGCGATCCGGCCGTCTTCACCGAGACGACCCCGCCCAAGTCCCTGCCCAGCGGCGGCTTCGCCAAGGACACCGTCGAGGTCGAGGGCTATGTCCGCGGCTTCGCGCGCCGCCGGCCCGATGTGGCCGTGTGCGTGCTGCGGTTCGCCAACATCCTCGGCCCGACCGCGGACACACCGCTCGCCTCGTACTTCGCGCTGCCGGTCCTGCCCACCGTGTTCGGCTACGACCCGCGGCTGCAGTTCGTGCACGAGGACGACGTGATCGAGGTGCTGCGGATCGGCTCGCACGAACCCCGTCGGGGCACCCTCAACAGCGGCACCTTCAACATCGCCGGCGACGGCGTGCTGCTGCTCTCCCAGTGCTCCCGGCGCCTCGGCCGCCCCACCGTGCCTCTGCTGCTGCCCGCCGTCACCTGGGCGGGCTCGCTGGTGCGTACGCTGGGGATGACGGATTTCTCGCCCGAGCAGATCCGGCTGCTCACGCACGGCCGGGTGGTGGCCACGGGCCAGATGCGCGAGACGCTGGGATTCCAGCCCAAGTACACGACCGCGGAGACGTTCGCGGACTTCGCCCGCAGTCAGGGTCCCGGACTTCTTCCGCCCGAGGCCCTCGCGAGGGCCGTCGACCGGCTCGCCGACCTGCCTCTGGCGGGCGGCGGACACTCCCCGACGCAGAGCGCCAACTGAGGAGCGCATCAACGATGGCGGACGCCAAGGTCATTCCGTTCGACGACGACCGGTCCCGCGGGAGCGCGGCGCAGCGCCCCCAGCGGCGCCGGAGCGCCGGGAACCGCCGCCCGGGCGCGGAGTCCGTGCCGGTCCGTGAGGTGCAGCCCCTGCCCACCCGGGCCGAGCCGCAGGACGATGTTCCCGTGACTTCCGAGGAACAGCCGCCGGAGCCCTCCCGGGACGGCGAGGGCGGGCTGGAACGGCGGATCGCGGGCGGCCTGGCCTTCCTGCGCCGCCGCCTCACCGGTGACTACGAGGTCGACGACTTCGGTTACGACGAGGAGCTCACCGACCAGGTCCTGATGTCCCTGCTGCGCCCGCTGTACGAGACGTACTTCCGGGTCGAGGTGAAGGGCGTCGAGAACATCCCGTCCGAGGGCGGCGCCCTGATCGTCGCCAACCATTCCGGCACGCTGCCGATGGACGGGCTGATGATGCAGGTCGCCGTGCACGACAACCACCCGGCGGGCCGGCATCTGCGGCTGCTCGCCGCGGACCTGGTGTTCATGCTGCCGGTGGTCAACGAGCTGGCCCGCAAGCTCGGTCACACCCTGGCGTGCGCCGAGGACGCGTCCCGGCTGCTGGAGCAGGGCGAGCTGGTCGGGGTGATGCCGGAGGGCTTCAAGGGGCTCGGCAAGCCCTTCGCGGACCGCTACAAGCTCCAGCGCTTCGGCCGGGGCGGGTTCGTCTCGACCGCCCTGCGCGCCGGGGCGCCGATCATTCCCTGCTCGATCGTCGGGGCGGAGGAGATCTACCCGATGATCGGCAACGCCAAGACGGTCGCGCGGCTGCTGGGCTTCCCGTACTTCCCGATCACGCCCACGTTCCCGTGGCTCGGGCCGCTCGGGGCGATCCCGCTGCCCACCAAGTGGACGATCCAGTTCGGCGAGCCGATCCCCACGGACGGCTACCCGCCGGAGGCGGCCGAGGACCCAATGCTGATGTTCAACCTGACCGACCAGGTCAGGGAGCAGATCCAGCACACGCTCTACAAGTTGTTGGTGCAGCGGCGGTCGGTGTTCTTCTGAGGTCGGTGTTCTTCTGACCCTGTCCGCGTACGGCTGTGGGGGCGCCCCTTGAACCAGGGGCGCCCCCACCACTGCGTCGCCGTCGTCTAGTCCGCGTCCTCGCTGTCGATGCCCAGACCGGGCAGCAGGCCGGGCAGGAGCGGCGGGAGGGTCACGTCGGGCTCGGGGACCGGCGTGTCGCTCTCCGCCGACGGGGAGGTGCTCGCCTCGCCGCCCTTGTCCTTCGGAGGGTCGAGCAGGCCGCCGGTGTTGCCGCCCAGCAGGCCGTCGCTGTCGCTGCCGGAGCCGGCCGAGCGGCTGGGGCTGCCACTGCCGGTGCTGCCCTCGTCGCTGCGCCTGTCGCCGCCGTCGCTGGGGCGGGTCGAGCGGTCGGTGCCGGAGGAGCCGCTGGGGGCCGACTCGGAGGCGCCCCGCCGCTTGCCGTCGCCGCCGCCCGTGGCCGGAGGCTCGGGGAGCAGCGACTGCAACGGGGCGACGTCCTCGTCTATGGCGTCGAACACGGACGACACCTGCTCGCTGACGTCTCCGAGCTGGACGGGCAGTCGCTCGCGCAGTTCGCCCCAGGCCTGGCGGTGGGAGCGGGAGAACGCGGACAGGGCCTGGATCGGGCCCAGTGAGTCCGGGTCGTGCTCGTACGCCTCGCTCAGCAGCCGATGGCCCTCGGACGCGTCGTGCCGCATGCCGGACAGGGCGCGGCGGATCTCGCCGAGGGACTCGTGGTCCAGGGGGCCGCTACGGCCGCGCTCCATCAGGCGCCTGGCTTCGCTGAGCCGGGTGGAGGCGTGGTCGAGGTAGACCCGGCCCCGCTCGTCCGCCCCGTCGGCCAGGCCGAGCTTGACGTCCTCGATGCCGCGCTTGAGGCCGTAGAGCGAGTCGCCGGGCAGGGCGTCCGAGCTGGCGGCGGAGACTCCGCCGAAGGCGCTCGCGGCCACGCCGACACTGAGCCCGCCCGCGGTGAGGCCCTTGGCGAGCCGGGAACGCGGCCGGAACTTCTTCAGCGAACTCGCGCGGTGAGCGCCACGGGCCCGGGAGCGCTGCTCGGGGACCGCGCCGTCCGTCGCCCCGCCGCCCGCGGTGCCCTCCTGGAGCATGGCCTCGAAAGCGGCCACCAGCTGGGCCCGCTGGACGACCTTGACCTCCGGGTCGAGCTCCGGCTTGGGCAACGCGTCGAGGCCCGAGGCGAGCGCCAGATGGCGGGCGTGTTCGCTCGGTTCCGCGACTGCCGGGGCCGGTGCCGATCCTTCTGGCTGCTCGGCCGCCGTGCCCTGCTCGGACTGCTCCTCCAGGGCCTGGGCGAAGGCGTTCGCCCGCCGGTGCGCCGATACGTTCGCGATCACTGGCGGCACCTCCTCTCGTCATGACGGTCGACTCCCCAGGGGGTCCTGAGGGTTGCACACCCTGACCACGACCACACGATCGAGTGACCGGTGTCGGCCAGGGGGTGACCACAGGGAGCCTGCATCCCGCACAACGAGCGGCGCGGCACTTGGGTTACGGACGACGGCTCATTGGATGCCGAAGTCAACGGACTTTCACGGACCGTGAGTTGGATGTCGCCGAGCGTGTGGGCCGGTCAGCGGGCGTCTTCCGGCAGGAGCCGGGCGAGGGTGCGGACGGCCCGGTACTGGAGGGTCTTGATGGCGCCCTCGTTCTTGCCCATCACCCGGGCGGTCTCGGCCACGGAGAGGCCCTGGAGGAAGCGGAGCGTCACACACTCCTGCTGCTGGGGGTTGAGCCGCCGTACGGCGTCGAGCAGGGCGGCGTTGGAGAGGGACTCCAGGACGGAGTCCTCGGGGGAGCGCTCGACCTCGTTGGCGTCGAGCATCTCGCCGGTGGTGACCTCCAGCCGGAAGCGGCTGGACTTGAAGTGGTCCGCGACGAGGTTGCGGGCGATGGTCACGAGCCAGGCGCCGAAGTCACGGCCCTGCCAGGTGAAGGTGCCGATGCGGCGCAGGGCACGCAGAAAGGTCTCGCTGGTGAGGTCCTCGGCGGTCGCCTTTCCTCCGACCCGGTAGTAGATGTACCGGTAGACGGTGTCGCTGTACTGGTCGTAGAGACGGCCGAAGGCGTCGGACTCGCCCGCCTGGGCGCGCTCCACGAGATCCATCATCCTGGCGCTGTCGCTGTCAGCGGCAGGCCGTCGTACGGTGGCCGCGCCGGACGGGCGCCCTCGTCTGCCGACCGCGGCGCTGCCTTCGGCCAGGGCGTAGCAAGGGCCTACGGGCGCGGCGGTGGCGAATGCGGGGACGGCGTACGCGGTGGGGACGAAGCCGCGCAACAGGTCTTGGACCGTTGCGCGCAGCGTAGCCAGGCCCGAGGCGTCAACCCCGACGTGTGGGTACACGGGACTCCCAGAGGCAGAGCTTCCATCACGTGCAGTGCGGGACCTTTCACCCGTCGTAGCGACGGAGGGGTACCGGTTTGCGTCTGAGGAGAATAACGCTTCGTGCAGGCGCTGCTACACCGAGTTGCTCAAATCATCGGTTACGTCGCTTCCGTAACCGATTGACGCCGCATCAAGTGCCGGACTGTGAACGTTTGTTGATCAGAAAGCTTCGGATCACGGCTGAGTCCGGGGCGTGTTGTGGCCGTGTGCAGCCAAGAGGACTGGACACGAGGTTGTGGGGGTACGCCAGTTGGATTTACGCGGATTGTCAGGCCGCAAACATCCGTGTCCCGGTTTGATCAGGTGGTCAGCGGCGGCGGCGGTGCAGGGCGATGGCGGCCGCCGTGCCGCCGGCGACCGCGCCGACCCCGGCCGCGGCCGGGATGCCGACCTTGGCCGCCTTGCGGCCCGTGCGGTAGTCGCGCAGGCGCCAGTCCAGCTTGCGGGCGTGCTTGCGCAGCTTGCTGTCCGGGTTGATGGCGTAGGGGTGGCCGACCAGCGACAGCATCGGGATGTCGTTGTGCGAGTCGCTGTAGGCGGCGCAGCGGCCGAGGTCCAGGCCCTCGGCGGCGGCCAGGGCGCGGACCGCCTCGGCCTTCGCCGGGCCGTGCAGTGGTTCGCCGACCAGCTTGCCGGTGTAGACGCCGTCGACGGACTCGGCGACCGTGCCGAGGGCGCCGGTCAGGCCGAGGCGGCGGGCGATGACGGTGGCGATCTCGACGGGGGCGGCCGTCACCAGCCACACCTTCTGGCCGGCGTCCAGGTGGGCCTGGGCGAGGGCCCGGGTGCCCGGCCAGATGCGCTCGGCCATGTACTCGTCGTAGATCTCCTCGCCGATCGACTGGAGTTCGGCGACGCGGTGGCCCTTGACGATGGACAGGGCCGAGTCGCGGGCCTCCTGCATGTGCTCGGGGTCCTCGACCCCGGCGAGGCGGAACCACGCCTGCTGCCAGGCGAACCTGGCCAGCTCGCGCGTCTCGAAGAACTTCCGCTTGTACAGGCCACGCCCGAAGTGGAAGAGGGCGGCGCCCTGCATGACGGTGTTGTCCAGGTCGAAGAAGGCGGCGGCCTGGTCGTCGCCGTGCACCGGGAACTGCGGTTCCTCGGTCGAGCCGGCGACCTCCTGTGAGGACTTGCGTGCTGCCTCCGCCGAGGCCTCGCCTGCCAAAACGCTCCGCGCCGTGGCGGAGCGCCTACGGGGAGTGAGCCATCCGAGAGCGGCCATGGCGTGAGCATAGCCATTTTGTTCGGGGGTTCCGGAGCCGAGAGGTTGGGACTGTGTGAACTCTCGGCAAGCGTGGCGCCAAAGACGCCGTGCGGGACGGGCGCGCCCTGCGCGCCGCCCGGCGCTTTCCCGGGGATCCCCCCGGTCCGCGGGCGCGCGACAATGGCGGACATGAGTCCCCTCTTGCGTCGCAGGCCCCCTCGGGACCGGCTCGTCACCCTGATCCGCAAGCCCGGCTGTCATCTGTGTGATGACGCACAGGTCGTTGTGGAGAAGGTGTGCGGTGATCTCGGAGTCCCCTGGGAGCAGAAGGACATCACCGAGGATCGTGAACTGCACGACCAGTACTGGGAGCAGATCCCGGTCGTGCTGGTGGACGGCAGGCAGCACACGTTCTGGCGCGTGAACGAGGACCGCCTGCGCAAGGCGTTGACCGACTGATCCCGCCGGCCGGCGACTGACCGATCAGTCCAAAGCGGCCTTCGGGTCGCTTAGGATCGATGGTGACTTGGTCTCGGGGGCGGGATTCACTGAGGAGAGTGTGCGGTTTTGCCCCCGAAAGACAAGGAACGGTGGTGCGTATGCACCGGTTCCCTGCGCGTGCGCCGGGGGCGCGTGACCCCGGTCACGTTGGCCGGGCAAATCGGACACCATCTTTGTGCACGCGTTCACAAAGACATAGCCTGCATTCGACGGGGCGGTCATGTAGGGACGTATGACCGCCTACAGCCCCGCTCTACCCGCAGGAGCACCGTGGCAACTGGCCGAACTCACCGACCGGCGACCCGCAGCCGAGGGATTCCCGAGGCCACCGTCGCCCGGCTTCCGCTGTACCTCCGCGCTCTGACCGCGTTGTCGGAGCGCTCGGTTCCCACGGTCTCCTCCGAGGAGCTCGCGGCCGCGGCGGGAGTCAACTCCGCGAAGCTGCGCAAGGACTTCTCCTACCTCGGGTCCTACGGGACCAGGGGTGTCGGCTACGACGTCGAGTATCTCGTGTACCAGATCTCCCGCGAACTGGGGCTCACCCAGGACTGGCCGGTCGTGATCGTCGGTATCGGAAACCTCGGCGCCGCCCTCGCCAACTACGGCGGTTTCGCCTCCCGCGGCTTCCGGGTCGCCGCGCTGATCGACGCCGACCCGGCCATGGCCGGCAAGCCCGTCGCCGGCATCCCCGTGCAGCACTCCGACGACCTGGAGAAGATCATCCAGGACAACGGCGTGTCGATCGGTGTCATCGCCACCCCCGCCGGTGCCGCCCAGGCGGTCTGCGACCGGCTCGTGGCCGCCGGTGTCACCTCCATCCTGAACTTCGCGCCGACCGTGCTGTCCGTGCCGGACGGCGTCGACGTGCGCAAGGTCGACCTCTCCATCGAGCTGCAGATCCTCGCCTTCCACGAGCAGCGCAAGGCCGGCGAGGAGGCCGCCGCCTCCGACGGGGGCGTCCCGGCCGCCGCCGCGCGCAGCGAGTCCGCCGACCAGGGACCCGACGGGGACATGCCCGCCGTGATGCCGGCATGAGTCTCCTCGTCGTCGGACTGAGCCACCGCAGCGCCCCGGTCAGCGTGCTGGAGCGCGCCGCGCTGAGCACGGACGCGCAGGTCAAGCTGGTCCAGGACACGGTCGCCGCCGAACCGGCCGCCGAGGCCGCGGTGCTCGCCACCTGCAACCGCATCGAGCTCTACGCCGACGTGGACAAGTTCCACGCCGGTGTCGCCGAGCTGTCCACGCTGCTCGCCCAGCACAGCGGCGTCGGCCTGGAGGAGCTCACTCCTTATCTCTATGTGCACTACGAGGACCGGGCCGTCCACCACCTGTTCTCGGTGGCCTGCGGGCTGGACTCGATGGTCGTCGGCGAGGGCCAGATCCTCGGCCAGATCAAGGACTCCCTGGCCCGGGCGCAGGAGCTGCACTCCGCCGGACGCCTGCTGAACGACCTGTTCCAGCAGGCCCTGCGGGTCGGCAAGCGCGCCCACTCCGAGACCGGCATCGACCGCGCCGGCCAGTCCCTGGTCACCTTCGGCCTGGAGCAGCTGGCCCGGGGCGGCGACGTACAGCGGTGGGCACGGGGCAAGAAGGCCGTGGTCATCGGGGCCGGGTCGATGTCCTCCCTGGCCGCGGCCACGCTCGCGCGGGCCGGTGTCGCCGAGATCGTCGTCGCCAACCGCACCTTCGACCGCGCCGAGCGTCTCGCCCAGATCCTCATGGAGGGCGACGACACGGACGTGGCGGCCCGCGCGGTACCGATGGAGTCGGTGCCGGCCGAGCTGACACGTGCCGACGTCGCCGTCTCCTGCACCGGCGCGACGGGCCTGGTCCTGACGGCCGAGTCGGTCGCCGAGGCGGTCGAGGGCCGTACGCCCGTGCCGTCGGCCGGGCCCGGAGCGCCGGGCGGCGCCTCCGGCTCCGCGACCGGTCCCGGCACGCAGCGGGGCGGTGCCCCGGGCACCGGCCTCGGCACCGAGGACGGCTGCCCGCTGGACCTGTCCGCGGTGCAGGGCACCGCCGGCTTCTCCGTGCTGGGCGAGGCCGCCGTGGCCGGCATGGCCGCCGCCGACCTGGAGCAGCACGCGGCATGGGTGGACAAAGGCACGGCGGGCGACGCCCGGCGTGCGGCCGGCCCCACCCGGCCGGGGGCGGCCGGCACACTCGACCCGGCCGCGGACACCGACGCCATCGCCGCGCTCGCCGCGACCGCCGCCACCGTCGGGCGCATCCCCGAGCGGCGCCGGCCCGAGCCGGTCGAGGAAGCGCAGCGGCCGGAGCCGGTGCTCTTCCTGCTGGACCTGGCGATGCCCCGGGACATCGACGCGGCCGCGCACCGGCTGGCCGGGGTGCGGCTGGTGGACATCGAGTCGCTGGCGGAGGCCTCCGCGGGCGCTCCGATGGCTGCCGATGTGGACCAGGTCAGGCGTATCGTCTCCGACGAGGTCGCGGCCTTCGGGGCGGCACTGCGGGCCGCGCACATCACGCCGACCGTGGTCGCCCTGCGCACCATGGCCGCGGACGTCGTGGCCGGCGAGATCGCCCGGCTGGACGGGCGACTGCCCGGCCTCGACGACAAGCACCGAGCCGAGATCACCCAGACCGTGAAGCGCGTGGTCGACAAACTGCTCCACGCGCCGACCGTGCGGGTCAAGCAACTCGCGGCCGAACCCGGCGGCGCCGGGTACGCCGACGCGCTGCGCACCCTGTTCGACCTCGACCCCGAGACGGTGGCCGCCGTCTCCCGGGCCGAGGAAAGCACCACCCAGAGAGACCGAGGCCCGGCATGACCGACAAGACGCTGAGGCTCGGCACCCGGCGCAGCAGGCTCGCCATGGCCCAGTCCGGGCAGGTGGCGGAAGCCGTGAGCCGGGTGACCGGGCGGCCCGTCGAGCTCGTCGAGATCACCACGTACGGCGACGTCTCGCGTGAGGCGCTCGCCCAGATCGGTGGCACCGGCGTGTTCGTGACCGCCCTGCGCGACGCGCTGCTCAGGGGCGAGGTCGACTTCGCGGTGCACTCGCTGAAGGACCTGCCGACCACGCAGCCCGACGAACTGGTCGTAGCCGCCGTGCCCGAGCGCGAGGACCCGCGGGACGTGATCGTCGCCCGGGACGCGCTGAAGTTCACCGACCTGCCCCCCGGGGCGCGCATCGGTACGGGCTCGCCGCGCCGCATGGCGCAGCTCAACGGGTACGCCCGCAGCCACGGCCTGGACATAGCGACGGTTCCGATCCGCGGCAACGTCGACACCCGCATCGGGTTCGTGCGCAGCGGGGAGCTCGACGCCGTCGTGCTGGCCGCCGCCGGACTGAACCGGATCGGCCGCGGTGACGAGGTGACCGACTTCCTGTCGGTCGACACGGTTTTGCCCGCCCCCGGCCAGGGGGCCCTGGCGATCGAGTGCACCGCGGGCAACGCGGACCTCATCGCCGCGCTCGGCGAGCTCGACGACCCGTTCACGCGGATCGCCGTGACGGCCGAGCGATCACTGCTCGCCGCCCTGGAAGCCGGTTGCAGTGCCCCTGTGGGCGCGCTGGCCGACCTTCCCCCACTCTCGGCTCCGCTCGAGCGAGGGGACACCCAGGCCGACGGGCAGATTGTCAAGGAAATGCGCCTGCGCGCCGTCGTCGGGACCACCGACGGCTCGCGCACGGTGCAGCAGTCCACCACCGGTCCCGTGCCCAAGACGCACGACGGGGCAATGGCGCTCGGTCGCGAACTCGCGGCCGAGATGCTCGCCCAGGGCGCGGCCGGTCTGATGGGGGAGCGAGCACAGTGAGCCCCACCGCCCTTTCCGCCGGTCCTGAACACGGGCACGTCACCTTCCTGGGTGCCGGACCCGGAGATCCGGGACTGCTGACCTTGCGCGCCGTGGAGGCGCTGGCGCACGCGGACGTTCTCGTCGCCGAGCACGAGGTGCTCGACGTCGTACGTCAGCACGCCAGGCAGGGCGTCTCCGAGGTGCACACGGACCCGGATCCTTCGCAGGACCCTGCTCCGGGCACAGGAACGCCCCAGCTGACGGTAGTTGACGGCACGTCAACCACCGCGCCCGTCCCCGCGGTGCGGGATGCCGCACATCTTGTCATGGAGGCCGCGCGGGGCGGCAGGCGGGTCGTGCGTGCCGTGTCCGGGGACCCGGGCCTCGACACGTACGCCGCCGAGGAGATGCTGGCGTGCGCCGCCGCCGGGGTGCCTTTCGAGGTCGTCCCCGGTATCGCGAGCGCCGTCGGTGTGCCCGCGTACGCCGGTGTGCCGCTGCGGGACGCGCAGGGCGCGGACGTGCGGTTCGTGGACGCGCGGACGGCGTCGGACCGGTGCTGGACGGAGGTCGGGGCGTCGGACGGCACGGTCGTCGTGTCCACGACGCTGGACTCCGTCGCCGCGGCGGCCGGCGAACTCGTCTCCGCCGGGCGCAAGCCGGACACGCCGCTGACGGTCACCGTCGCCGGCACGACCACCCGGCAGCGCACCTGGACCGCCACGCTCGGCACGATCGCGCAGACGCTGAAGCAGCTCAAGGTGCTGCCCTCGCCCGACGGCGGCCGGCCGGTGATAGCCGTGGTCGGTGAGCGTTCCGCCGCCGCCCAGCGCGACCAGCTCGCGTGGTTCGAGTCCAAGCCGCTGTTCGGCTGGAAGGTGCTCGTGCCACGGACCAAGGAGCAGGCGGCGTCGCTCTCCGACCAGCTGCGGTCGTACGGGGCCGTGCCGCACGAGGTGCCGACGATCGCCGTCGAGCCGCCGCGCACGCCCCAGCAGATGGAGCGCGCGGTCAAGGGCCTGGTGACGGGCCGCTACGAGTGGATCGCCTTCACCTCGGTGAACGCGGTCAAGGCCGTGCGGGAGAAGTTCGAGGAGTACGGGCTCGACGCCCGTGCCTTCGCGGGCATCAAGGTCGCGGCCGTCGGCGAGCAGACGGCGAAGGCGCTGATCGCGTTCGGCGTGAAGCCGGACCTGGTGCCGAGCGGTGAGCAGTCGGCCGCCGGTCTGCTGGAGGACTGGCCGCCCTACGACCCGGTGTTCGACCCGATCGACCGAGTGTTCCTGCCGCGCGCCGACATCGCCACGGAGACGCTGGTCGCCGGGCTGATCGAGCTCGGCTGGGAGGTCGACGACGTCACGGCCTACCGGACCGTGCGGGCCTCGCCGCCGCCGGCGGAGACCCGTGAGGCGATCAAGGGCGGTGGGTTCGACGCCGTTCTGTTCACGTCGTCCTCGACCGTGCGGAACCTGGTCGGCATCGCCGGCAAGCCGCACAACGTCACCGTGATCGCCTGTATCGGCCCGGCCACGGCCAAGACCGCCGAGGAGCACGGGCTCCGCGTGGACGTGATGGCTCCCGAGCCGTCCGTGCACAAGCTGGCGGAAGCCCTGGCCGACTTCGGCGCGAAGCGCCGGGCGGCGGCTCTGGAGGCCGGCGATCCGGTGACACGGCCGAGCGAGCGGCGGCCGGGGGCCCGGCGGCGGCGTTCGACGACCTGATCCCCTTCTGTTCTGTCGCTGCGGCTACGCGGGAGTCACCGCGTGGCCGTAGCGCAGCAGGTTGTCGGGGTCGTAGACGGCCTTGTCGTGACGCAGGCGGGCGTAGACCTCCGGGGTCCAGGCGCGGGCGATGTCCTGTTCGTCGCCGGGGGTGCCGTGGATGTTGACCATGGTGCGGCCGGTGCCGTACGGGGCCATGGCGGTGTAGAGGCGGCGCGTGGCCTGTTCGACGGCCTCGGCCACGGGCGGGGCGGGCATGATGCCGACCGACTCCATGAAGTACCCGGCGTCGCGGGCGCAGACGGCGTCCTCGACGGCGGACGGGCGGGCCAGTGCCCCGCCCATGTGCCGCAGTGAGGCGACCAGCAGCGGGTGGTCGGCGCCGGCCCCGGGACCGACCTGCTCCAGGAACGTGCCGAGGGCGTCGGGCGTCAGGTCGCGCAGGAGCATGCAGCACTCCCGCGCCGGAAGCGGGTCCTGGGGTTCCATGTGGATGCGGTCCATGGCCGCGCAGTCCATCTCCTCCACCGTGTCGACGGCCACGGGGGCGGCGGCGCGCAGCGGCGCGATCAGTGCCTCGCCCTCGGCCGCATCGCCCGGCCAGGCGATCGCGACCCTCGCCCAGAAGCCGCCGCGCAGGGGCTCGGGGATCTGGGGGATGGGCGGCAGGCGCAGCACCGAGAACATGCTGCACATCTCGTCCGGGACGGTGCGCGTCCAGTCCGCCCAGGCCCCCAGCAGCGTCCGCGTGTGCTCGGCGTGGCAGTGGATGCCGCCGCCGTAGAGCCGGGACAGGGGCAGCAGTTCGGTGACGAGCGAGGTGACGATGCCGACGTTGCCCTTGCCGCCGCGCAGGGCCCAGAACAGTTCGGGTTCGTGCCGGGGGTCCGCCTCGCGCAGCCGGCCGTCCGGGGTGACGACCTCGAAGGAGCGGACCAGGTCGGCGCCGTAGCCGTAGACCCGGCCGAGGACCGGGAGACCGCCGCCGAGGAGGTAGCCGACGACGCCCGCGTCGGTTGAGGTGCCGCACAGGCCGGCCAGGCCGTGCGGCGCGGCGGCGGCCATGACATGGCTCCACTTGGCGCCCGCGGCGATGGTGGCCGTGCGGGTGGCGGGGTCGACGTGGACGTCCGTCATGCGGGAGGTGTTGATCAGCAGGCCCTGCTCGATCGGGAAGTTGGCGCCGTGGCCGGTGGCCTGGACGGCGACCGGGGTGCCCGTGGCGTGCGCCCAGCGCATGGCGGTGACGACGTCGTCCGTGCCGGTGGCTCCGACCACCACGTCCGGGGTGTGCAGGGAGGCCAGGTTGAAACCGGTGACCTCGTCGGCGTAGGCGCGTTCGCCGGGGCGCAGGACCGGGCCGTGGAGCTCTGAGAGGGCGAAGAGGTCGGGGGTGTGGTGCGGGGCGGTCATCGCGTCCTCCGTGGGGCCGGGTACGGAGGGACGGCGGCGGCGAGCGAGGGGGCCGTCGGGGTCCGTGTCCTTGTCGATTTCAGGATGGACCTGGGGGTGTGGGGGCGCATGTGGGGGCCTGGGCTCCGGGGGGCGCTCGGCGCCGCATGCCCGCGGCAGGGGCCGACAAGGCGTCGGTATCGGGGGGTTTGGGGCGGGCGTAGCGTAGAGGTCATGACGACGTACGGATCTTTCCCCGGTACTCGGCCGCGGCGGTTGCGGACCAACCCCGTGATGCGTCGGATGGTCGCCGAGACCCGGCTGCACCCCGCCGACCTCATCCTCCCGGCCTTCGTGCGGGAGGGCGTCAGCGAGCCCGTGCCGATCGGGGCGATGCCCGGGGTCGTGCAGCACACCCGGGACAGCCTGAAGAAGGCCGCAGCGGAGGCCGTGGCGGCGGGGATCTCCGGGATCATGCTGTTCGGCGTGCCGGAGGAGTCCAAGAAGGACGCGCTCGGGACGCCGGGGACCGACCCGGACGGGATCCTCCAGGTCGCCCTGCGGGACGTGCGGGCCGAGGTGGGCGACGACCTGCTCGTCATGTCCGACCTGTGCCTCGACGAGACGACCGACCACGGGCACTGCGGTGTGCTCGACGCGCAGGGGCGGGTCGACAACGACGCGACCCTGGAGCGGTACGCGGAGATGGCCCAGGTGCAGGCCGACGCCGGTGCCCATGTCGTCGGGCCCAGCGGGATGATGGACGGGCAGGTCGGGGTCGTCCGCGACGCGCTCGACCAGATCGGGCGGGAGGACGTCGCGATCCTCGCCTACACCGTCAAGTACGCCTCCGCCTTCTACGGGCCGTTCCGGGAGGCCGTCGGCTCCTCGTTGCAGGGCGACCGGAAGACCTACCAGCAGGACCCCGCGAACATCCGGGAGTCGCTGCGCGAGCTCGCCCTCGACCTGGAGGAGGGCGCCGACATGGTGATGGTCAAGCCGGCCGGGCCCTACCTGGACATCCTCGCCCGGGTCGCGGACGCCGTGGACGTGCCCGTCGCCGCCTATCAGATCTCCGGCGAGTACGCGATGATCGAGGCCGCCGCCGAGAAGGGCTGGATCGACCGGGACCGGGCGATCCTGGAGGCGCTGACCGGCATCCGCCGGGCCGGTGCGCGCAGCATCCTCACCTACTGGGCCACCGAGGTGGCCCAGAAGCTCAAGGAGCAGTAGGTCTCAGGCGTCAGCAGGACAGCGCCTCGTCCCTCTCGGGCAGCCAGTAGGTGACCGTGAGCGTGCTGTCGTATTACACGCCCTTGGCGGGCAGGGCCGGGATCGCGGAGGGGCCGCCGTCGCGGGACCGGCCGGGCGGTGACGGTGGTGTGGGAACCGTTGCAGGAGACGCCGGTCACCGCGGTGCCCTTCCCGGCGTTCCCCTTGTCCTTCGCCGCCGCCTGCGCCTCCGTCGGGCCGCTGCCCGTTCCCCGCGTGCCCGTCGGGCCGCTCGTGTCCTTCCCGCTGCTTGTGTCCTGGGTTTCCTTTCGGACAAAGGCAAGGGGTGAGCAGGCCCGAGTGGGTCGCTCTGCTGGAGCGCCCGGAGCGGCGTGCTTGGATGATCTGAGCTTGTGCGGTGATCCGTCCCGGCTGCCACACCCGGCGACGATCAGGGGCGTCGGAACGCCCGCACAGGCTCTGACCAGGGAGAGCGGTCATTCCCTGGAGCGGGGGAACGGGACACGGGGCATGGAGGAACGGTGTCGGAAGGCACGGCTGCGGCTGAGTTCGCCGCGCGGCTGGGGGAGTTGAAGGAGCGCTCGGGGCTGAGCTACGGGGTGCTCGCCAAGCGGCTCCACATGAGCACGTCGACACTGCACCGGTACTGCAACGGGGACGCGGTGCCGACCGATTACGCGCCGGTGGAACGACTCGCCCGGCTCTGCAAGGCGTCACCCGTCGAACTCGTCGAACTGCACCGGCGGTGGGTGCTGGCGGATGCCGGCCGGGTGCGCAAGGGGAGCGGCGCGACGGCTTCCGGGGTGATCTCTGCGGGTGCGGCCTCTGCGGGTGTGGCCGCTGCCGAGGTGGCCTCCGGGGGTGCGGCCGCTTCCGGGGTGGCCTCTGCGGGAGTGGCTTCCGGCGAGGTGGCCTCCGGGGAAGGGGCCTACGGTGACGAGCCCTCCGCCGGAGTGGTCTCCGCCGAGGTGATCCCCTCCGGAGGGGCCCCGGGCGAGGGGGCCTCGGTTCCGGTGGCTTCCCCGCAGGGCCCCCTTCCGGCGGTGGCCGATGCGCAGGCGGCCTCCTCCGGCGCCGGCCCGCTCACCTCGGGAGCCGACGGCCCGACGGCAGGCGGTTCCACGGGAGCGGGCGGCTCGGGTGAGCCCCGGCGGCGACGCCCTCGCCGTACCCTTCTCGCCGGTGTCGCCGCGGCCGTGGCCCTCGGCGGGGTCGGTCTCGCCGTGGCCGTTCCCTCGGGCGGGCCGGACGACGACGGGCGGCGCGGTGCGGCGGCGGCCTCCGGCCGTGCCGACGGGCGGACGGACCGGGACGCGGCGGCCTCCCTCTCGCCCTCGGCCGGTTCGTCCACCGCGGGCGGCGCGAAGAAGGGCAGGGGGGAAGGGGGGAAGGGGCAGAAGGCGGCCTCCTCGTCCCCCGCCTCACCCTCCGCCGACAACGGCAACGGCAAGGGCGACGGCAAGGGCACCGGGACCGGCACTGGTGAGGACCGCCCCGGGCGGGACACCGCCTCCGGTGCCGCTCCCCTCACCGTGCACACACAGCCGCACGCCTGGGAGAGCCCGTGTTCCCAGCGCTACCTGGTGAATCTGCCGCCGGAGCGGGTCGGGCCGCCGCCGCCGGAACAGGACGCGCCCGGCTGGGTCGCGGCGACGGGGGCCGTGCCGTCGGGGGAGCAGTTCCTCAAGCTGACCGTGCAGGGGACGGGGAAGGAGACCGTGGTCGTCGAGCGGCTGACGGTCCGCATGGCGGGCAGGCGTGCGCCGCTCGCCTGGAACGACTACGCCATGGCGTATCCGGGCGTCGGCTGCGGTGGTGGGGTGCCGACCCGGTTCTTCACGGTCGCTCTCGACGCCGCGCGCCCGGGAGTCGTGCCCGAGGCGGGGCACGCGGACTTCCCCTTCAAGGTGAGTGAGAGCGACCCGGAGGTGTACTACATCCGGGCCGACGCCTCCGCGTACGACGTCAGCTGGTACCTGGAGCTGACCTGGTCGAGCGGCGGCCGGACGGGCACGCTGACCGTGGACGACCACGGCCGGCCCTTCCGCACGAGCGGCAACAACGGGCGCCCGGCGTACGAGTTCCCGCTGGGCGGCGAGAAGTGGGTCGAGGAGGGGACCACGCAGTAGTCGGTCCCGGGCGATCGTACGGGCACCACCAACTCGGTTGAACCGTTAGGTTGTTGACCGTCGTAGTGGTTGCTGATTGAACAATCAACTCTCAGGGAGACGTCCATGTCCGGTGACGCCCTCAGCCAGGACCCCGCCGAGCTGCGGAGGAGGATCGACAGCAGCAAGGCGCACCCGGCCCGGGTCTACGACGTGTTCCTCGGTGGCAAGGACCACTACGCCGCCGACCGGGACGCGGCCGCCGCCGCGCTGGCCGCCAACCCGCGCGGCTACCTCGACGTACGGCACAACCGCGACTTCCTGCGGCGTGCGGTGACCACGCTCGTCGAGCAGGACGGCATCCGGCAGTTCCTGGACATCGGGACCGGGCTGCCCACCGCCGAGAACGTGCACCAGATCGCCCAGCGTCTCGCGCCCGAGTCGCGGGTCGTGTACGTCGACAACGACCCCGTGGTGCTCGCCCACGCACGCGCCCTGCTGACCAGCGGACCCGAGGGGCGTACGGACTACATCGACGCCGATCTGCGTGACCCGGCCCGCATCCTCGAACAGGCCGCGAAGACCCTGGACTTCGACCGGCCGATCGCGCTGTGCCTGGTCGCCATCCTGCACTTCGTCGCGGACGAGGAGGCGTACCCGCTGGTGCGCGGACTGCTCGACGAACTGCCCTCCGGCAGCCGGCTGGTGCTGAGCCACCTCACCGAGGACCTCAACCCCGAGAACATCCGCGCCGTCCAGCGGACGTACACCGAGCGGGGGTTCACCTTCGTGCTGCGCTCCCGGGCCGACGTCGAGCGGTTCTTCACGGAGAACGGTCTGGAGATCACCGACCCGGGCGTGGTCCCCGCGCACCGCTGGCGGCCCGACCACGCCGCCCCCGTCCCCGAGCAGCCGGAGGAGTCCTTCCTCGCCGGGCTTGAGGACATCGAGAAGGTGCGGTACAGCGACATCAACGACGTCACGGACGCGGACATCAACGTGTACGCGGCGATCGGCGCCAAGGGCTGAACCGCCGGCTCCGGGGCCGCCTCCGCGCGGTCTCGGCGTCCGGATCCCGGAAACCTGCTTGTAGGGGGCACGTAGGTGCCTAGGCTGCGGGGCAGCAGGCGTCACCGCAGCCCGAGGAGCCGTGTCATGAGCGTCGCCGAGTCCCTGCCCACCCACTCCGCCGTGCCGCCCCTGGCCGCGCGGGCGCGGGCCGTCGGCGGCTCCCCCGTACGGGACATCCTCGCCGTCACCGCCCGCCCCGAGGTGATCAACTTCGCGGGCGGGCTCCCGGCCCCGGAGCTGTTCGACGCCCAGGGCATCGCCGCCGCGTTCGAGGCGGTGCTCGCCGAGGCGCCCGCGCGGGCGTTGCAGTACTCCACGACCGAGGGCGAACCCGCGCTGCGGGAGGCACTGGCCGCCCGCACCACCGCGCGCGGCCTGCCGACCGGCCCCGACGACCTGCTCGTCACCACCGGCTCCCAGCAGGCCCTCTCACTCCTGGCCACCGCGCTCCTCGAACCCGGGGACACCGTCCTCGTCGAGGACCCCTGCTATCTGGCTGCACTCCAGGCGTTCGGCTTCGCCGGGGCCCGGATCGTGGCCGTGCCCGGCGACGAGCACGGCGTCGACCCCGAGGCGCTGGAGGACCTCGTCGTGCGCGAGCGGCCCAAGCTGCTCTACACCGTGCCCACCTTCCAGAACCCGACCGGCCGGACGCTGCCCGCCGCACGGCGCGCCGCCGTGGCCGCCGTCGCCGCCCGGCGCGGACTGTGGATCGTCGAGGACGACCCTTACGGCGAACTGCGCTACGACGGCGAGCGCGTGCCGTGGATCGCCGCCCACCCGGGCGCCGAGGACCGGACGGTGCTGCTCGGCAGCTTCTCCAAGGTCATGGCGCCCGGGCTGCGGCTGGGCTGGCTGCGGGCGCCCGGGCGGCTGCGGCGCGCCTGTGCCGTCGCCAAACAGGCCGCCGACCTGCACACCCCGACCGTCAACCAGCTCGCCGCGGCCCGCTACCTCGCCGACCACGACCTCGACGCCCACGTCGCCCGCGTCGCCGGTGTGTACCGCGAACGCCGCGACGCGATGCTCGCCGGACTGGCCGGGGCGCTGCCCGAGGGGTCGGTCTGGAACCGGCCCGAGGGCGGCATGTTCCTCTGGGCGCGCCTGCCCGAGCCGTACGACACGACCGCCCTGCTGGAGCAGGTCGTCCGCCGGGACGTCGCCTACGTCCCCGGCGCGCCCTTCTACGCCGGCCCGCCCGACCGCACCACCCTGCGCCTGTGCTTCGTGACGCAGACCCCGGAGGAGATCGGGGAGGGGCTGCGGAGGCTGGGGACGGGGCTGCGCGGCCGGACGTCCTAGGGCGAAAGACCGAGTGGCGGCTCATGCCGCGGACCGCGGACCGGGCGGACGGGCCGCGGTTACGGTGACGCCATGTCCGACTCGACGCACTTCGACCTCGAGGCGTACCTCCGGCGGATCGGATGGGAGGGAGAGCGCCGGGCCGTCCCGGCGACCCTGCGCGGTGTGCACCCTGGCGCACATGCGGGCCATCCCGTTCGAGAACCTGGACGCGCTGCGCCGTACAGCCCCCTCCCTCGCTCTCGCCGACCTCATGGCCAAGCTGGTGCACAGCAGACGCGGCGGCTACTGCTACGAGCACAACACCCTGTTCGCCCACACCCTGGAGACGCTGGGCTTCCGGGTGACGCGGCTGGCCGCCCGGGTCGTCCTCGGCGCCGACAGCATCGCGAGCCGGCCGCGCACCCACATGGCACTGCTGGTCGAGGTCCCCGGCGAACCCCGGCCGTATCTCGCGGACGTCGGCTTCGGGGCGGTCGGGGCGCTGCTTCAGCCGGTGCCGCTGGTGGCGGACACCGAGTTCGAGGGGGCCGGGCGGCGGCACCGGCTGGTGCACGCGCCACACCACGGCCCGCTGCGGATGTGGGTGCTGGAGGCCCACGACCAGGGCAAGAACGCCTGGATCGCGCAGTACGCCTTCACCCTGGAGCCCTTCGAGGCACCCGACTACGACGTCATCAACTGGCACGTGGGCACCAACCCCCGCTCGCCGTTCACCCGGCGCCTCTACGTCCAGCACGTCAGCGCCGACCGCCATCTGCTGCTCGACGGGCCGCTCCTGACCAGGACGCGAGCCGACGGAACCGTCACCGAGCGGGAGCTGACCGGTGAGAGGGAGGTGCGGCGGCTGCTGGAGGAGGAGTTCGGGATCAGCGCACCCGACGGAATGGCACTGCTGCCAGGCGACCCGCCCCGCTGACGACGGCCCTCACCACGCCCGAGGGCGGCACTCCACGGGGGAGTGCCGCCCTCGGCCTGTACGGGGCCCGGGTCTCAGAGCCGCTCGGGCGTCCGGATGCCCAGCAGGGCCATGCCCCGCTGGAGGGTGCGGGCCGTGACGTCGCAGAGGAACAGGCGGTTCTCGATCTGCTGCGGCGTCTCGGCCTTCAGCACCGGGCACTTGTCGTAGAACGTCGTGTAGAGCGACGCCAGCTGGTACAGGTACGCCGCCAGCTTGTGCGGGGCGTGCTCCGCCGCCGCCTCCGCCACCGTCGCCGCGAACGAGTCCGCGTGCAGGCCCAGCGCGCGCTCCGCCTCGTGCAGCTCCAGCTCGGGGTGGGCGACGGGGCGGGAGGCGCCGGCCTTGCGCAGGATCGACTGGATACGGGCGTAGGCGTACTGGAGGTAGACGGAGGTGTCGCCGTTGAGCGAGACCATCTGGTCCAGGTCGAACTTGTAGTCGCGGTTGGCCGACGTCGACAGGTCCGCGTACTTCACCGCGCCGACGCCCACCTGGGCGCCCCGCTCGGCGATCTCCTCCTCGGACAGGTCCTGGGCCTTCTCGCGGACGACCGCCGAGGCACGGTCGATCGCTTCGTCGAGCAGGTCGACCAGGCGGACCGTCTCGCCCTCACGGGTCTTGAAGGGCTTGCCGTCCTTGCCGAGGACCGTGCCGAAGGCGAGCTGGACCGCCTCGACGTCGTCGTTCAGCCAGCCGGCGCGGCGGGCCGTCTCGAAGACCATCTTGAAGTGGAGCGACTGGCGGGCGTCCACCACGTAGAGGAGCGTGTTCGCCTTGAGGTGGAAGACGCGGTCGCGGATCGCCGAGAGGTCGGTGGCCGCGTAGCCGTAACCGCCGTCCGACTTCTGCACGATCAGCGGGACCGGCTTGCCGTCCGGGCCCTTGATGTCGTCGAAGAAGACGCACAGCGCGCCCTCGGAGCGGACCGCGACGCCCGACTCCTCCAGCAGGCGGCAGGTCTCCGCGAGCATGTCGTTGTAGCCGGACTCGCCGACGATGTCGGCGTCCCGGATCTCCATGTCCAGCTTCTCGAAGACGGAGAAGAAGTAGATCTTCGACTCGTCGACGAACTTCTGCCACATGGCGAGGGTCCGCGGGTCGCCCGCCTGGAGGTCCACCACCCGGCGCCGGGCACGCGTCTTGAACTCCTCGTCGGAGTCGAACAGCGCCCGCGAGGCCTTGTAGAGACGGTCGAGGTTCGACATCGCCTCCTCGCCGGAGACCTCCTCGGCCTTGTGGTCCAGCTCGTGCGGGTGCTCCTCCAGGTACTGGATGAGCATGCCGAACTGGGTGCCCCAGTCGCCGATGTGGTGACGCCTGACCACGTTCTCGCCGGTGAACTCCAGCAGCTGCACCACCGAGTCGCCGATCACCGCGGACCGCAGGTGGCCGACGTGCATCTCCTTCGCCACGTTCGGCTGGGCGTAGTCGATGACCGTGGTGCCCGGCCGCTCCGCGCGCGGCACGCCGAGGCGGCCGGTGTCGTCGGCGTAGCGCGCGGCGAGGTTCCCGGTGATGGCGCGGTCGGTGACGGTGATGTTCAGGAAGCCGGGGCCGGAGACCTCGACGTCCTTGATCAGCTCACCCGACTCGACCCGCGAGACGACCTCGGTGGCCAGCTCGCGCGGGTTGGCCTTCTCCTTCTTCGCCAGGGCCAGGATCCCGTTGGCCTGGAAGTCGGCCCGGTCGCTTCGTCGCAGCAGCGGGTCCGCGGAGCCGGCCTGCGGCACGGCCGCCGACAGGGCCGCCGCGAGGCGCTGGTGGACGGAGTCGCTGAGGGACGTGACCGAGGCCATAGGTAAGGGTGCCGTTCTCCTCGAGGGAATCGATAGACAGGCCCAGTATCCCATGCGAGGTAAAGCCGTTTTCCGGCCGCGGAGGGGTCTGGGACAATGATGCGGTCAGCCGTGCGACCGTACCGGCTGCCCGATGCAGAAAGAAGGACGTGCCGATCGTGGCTCAGAGCACCGAGACCACCGACTGGGTCTCCCGTTTCGCGGATGAGGTCATCGAGGAGTCGGAGCGCCGGGCCCCGGGCAAACCCGTCGTCGTCGCGTCCGGCCTGTCGCCGTCCGGCCCCATCCACCTGGGGAACCTGCGCGAGGTCATGACCCCGCACCTCGTCGCCGACGAGATCCGCCGCCGGGGCCACCAGGTGCGCCACCTGATCTCCTGGGACGACTACGACCGGTACCGCAAGGTGCCCGAGGGCATCCCCGGTGTCGACAAGGCGGAGTGGGCCGAGCACATCGGCAAGCCGCTGACGTCGGTGCCCGCGCCCAAGGGCTCCTCGTACGCGAACTGGGCCGAGCACTTCAAGGCCGCGATGATCGAGTCGCTGGCCGAGCTGGGCGTGGAGTTCGACGGGATCAGCCAGACCGAGCAGTACACCTCCGGTGTGTACCGCGAGCAGATCCTGCACGCCATGCGGCACCGCGGCGACATCGACGCGATCCTCGACCAGTACCGCACGAAGAAGGCCCCGGCCAAGAAGCAGCAGGGGCAGAAGCCGGTCGACGAGGCCGAGCTGGAGGCCGCCGAGGGCTCCGGCGCCGCCGCCGAGGACGACGGCAGCTCCGGCTCCGCCGGCTACTTCCCGTACAAGCCGTACTGCGGCAACTGCGAGAAGGACCTCACCACCGTCACCTCCTACGACGACGACTCCACCGAGCTGACCTACGCCTGCACGGCGTGCGGCTTCTCGGAGACGGTCCGGCTCAGCGAGTTCAACCGCGGCAAGCTGGTCTGGAAGGTCGACTGGCCGATGCGGTGGGCGTACGAGGGCGTCGTCTTCGAGCCCTCCGGCGTCGACCACTCCTCGCCCGGATCGTCGTTCCAGGTCGGCGGGCAGATCGTGGGGATCTTCGGTGGCAAGCAGCCGATCGGCCCCATGTACGCCTTCGTCGGCATCTCCGGCATGGCGAAGATGTCGTCCTCCAAGGGCGGTGTGCCCACCCCGGCCGACGCCCTGAAGATCATGGAGCCGCAGCTGCTGCGCTGGCTGTACGCCCGCCGCAGGCCCAACCAGTCCTTCAAGGTCGCCTTCGACCAGGAGATCCAGCGGCTCTACGACGAGTGGGACCGCCTGGACGCCAAGGTCGCCGACGGCAGTGCCCTGCCGGCCGACGTGGCCGCGCACGCGCGTGCGGTGGGTACGGCCGCCGGTGAGCTGCCGCGTACGCCCCGGCCGCTGCCGTACCGGACGCTTGCGTCCGTCGCGGACATCACCGCCGGGCACGAGGACCAGGCGCTGCGCATCCTCAGCGAGCTGGACCCGGAGCAGCCGCTGACCTCGCTGGAGGAGGCCCGCCCGCGCTACGACAAGGCCGAGGCCTGGATCAACACCCACGTCCCGGCCGACCAGCGCACCATCGTGCGCGACGAGCCGGACGCCGAGCTGCTGAAGTCGCTCGACGAGCAGGGCCGCGAGTCGCTGCGGCTGCTGCTCGACGGGCTGGCCGAGCACTGGTCGCTCGACGGGCTGACGCACCTGGTCTACGGCGTGCCGAAGGTGCAGGCCGGCTTCTCCGCCGACGCCACGCCGAAGGAGCTGCCGCCGGAGATCAAGACCGCCCAGCGGTCCTTCTTCGCGCTGCTGTACCACCTGCTGGTGGGCCGGGACACCGGGCCGCGGCTGCCCACGCTGCTGCTGGCGGTGGGTCAGGACCGGGTGCGCGCGCTGCTCGGCCGGTAGCCGCCGCGGTGAGCGAAGGGGCCCTGATGTCAGGGCCCCTTCGTCATGCGATGTGCTCGTCCGTCAGCTCCGCGTTGAGGCGGTTGGAGAAGCGTTTCATCATCCGCTTCACCTCGGCCTCGTCCAGCGCGATGCCGTACGTGGCCTCGACGTCGGAGATGAACCCGCGCGGGGTCGGCGCTCCGTTGCCGCCCTTGGTCGACTCGCGGAAGACCTGGTAGTAGTCCTCCTCGGACGGCTCCGGCGGGCCGCCGCCGTCGCCCAGCTCGCGGGTGCGCCCCGGGCCCACGGGGATGGGGAAGCCGCCGGTGTCCTCCGGGGAGGGCTCCTGTTCGAACTGGGCCTGGTACTGCTCGGCCTCCTGCTGCTCCGCGATCCACTGGGCGTACTGCTCGTCGGGGTCGTAGTCCGGGTCGTAGCCGCCCTGGTACTCGACGTCGCGCGGCGTGTTGAACCACGGGCTCTGCTCGGGCTCCGGGACACTCTCCGGCCGCCCGGTGCCGGGGTCGCCCTCCAGCTGCGGCCGCTGCCCGGCGGACGGCGCCGCCCGCTGCGCAACGGGCTCCGGAGCGGTGGCCCGGCTGTCCTGGGCCCCGTCGTCCTGCTGCGGTGCCGGGGGAAGCAGCGCCGGTTCGATGCCCGCCGCCGCCAGCCCCGCCGGGGCCGTCTTCGCCAGCGGCACCCCGTAGCGCGCCAGCCGCAGCGGCATCAGGGACTCCACCGGCGCCTTCCTGCGCCACGCCCGGCCGAACCGGGACCGCAGCCGCGCCTGGTAGACCAGACGCTCCTGCTCCAGCTTGATCACCTGCTCGTAGGAGCGCAGCTCCCAGAGCTTCATCCGGCGCCACAGGAGGAACGTGGGGACGGGGGAGAGGAGCCAGCGGGTGAGGCGGACGCCTTCCATGTGCTTGTCGGCGGTGATGTCGGCGATACGGCCGATCGCGTGCCGGGCCGCCTCGACCGAGACCACGAACAGCACCGGGATCACCGCGTGCATGCCCACACCGAGCGGATCCGGCCACGCGGCGGCGCCGTTGAAGGCGATCGTCGCCGCCGTCAGCAGCCAGGCCGTCTGACGCAGGAGGGGGAACGGGATCCTGATCCAGGTGAGGAGCAGATCCAGGGCCAGCAGGACGCAGATGCCCGCGTCGATGCCGATCGGGAAGACGTAGGCGAAGTTCCCGAAGCCCTTCTTCAGGGCCAACTCGCGGACGGCCGCGTACGAACCGGCGAAGCCGATTCCGGCGATGATCACGGCACCGGCCACGACCACGCCGATGAGAACGCGGTGCATCCGAGTCAGCTGCAGTGGCGCGGCCACCCGTACTCCCCTCCCCTTGCGTGTTGTTGCGCGCAACAGGGTGGCACACATGTGCGGGGGACGGGTGGCCGGTTCCCGTCGGGGCTTGTCAGCTCTTCGCCACGGGCTTCTTCGACGGCGAGGCCGAGGCGTCCTTCGAAGGCTCGTCCGAAGCCTGCTTGGAGGGCGACTTGGAGGCCGACTTGGAAGGCGACTTCGAGGGCGACTTCGACGGGGTGCCGTCCGCCGTGCCGCCGCCCTTGCCGTTCGCGGCCGACACCGCCTCCACCGCCTCCTTGGCGGCCTTCTTCGCGTCCTTCAGCAGGTCGTCACCGTTCGGCGTCTTGTCACCGGCCAGGCCCGCGCCGTTGTAGTCGAGCGTGACGACGACGTTCTCGACACGCGCCACGATCGTCTGCTGCTTGAAGGTGCCTTCCTTCTTCTTCAGGTCGTAGTGCACGGCCGTCGCCTGGTCGCCCGTGCCGGTCACCGGCTCCGTCTTGACGCTCTTCGCGTCCTGGACGGCCTGGGCCTCCTGGACCTGCTTCTCGAAGTACTCCTGGGCCTGCTTGTCGGCCGGGCCCCGGTTGACGTCCGACTCGAAGCGCAGCATCGACACGTTCATCCAGCGGAACTGCGAGCCCTTGACGCCGTTGTTGTCGAGGCTGTTCCAGGAGCAGCTGACCCGCGTGGAGATGTCGTCCGACTTGCCCTCCTTGCCGGACTTGCTCTCCGGCACGAGGTCCTTCAGCGTCTTCTTCGACACCACCTTGCACGGCTCCGGAAGCTTGCCGTACGCCGCCGCCTGCACGGTCGGCGACGGGCTCGCGGACGCCGACGGCGCGGTCTTGCCGGCCTTGTCCGTGCTGTCGCCGGAGCCGGAGTCCGAGGAGCAGCCGGCGGCGACCAGCATCACGGGGACGGCGGCCGCGCAGACAAGGGCGCGGTGGAGGCGCTTCGCTCGCTGGTCTCGCTCTACTCGTCGCTGCATGGTTCCTTCACTCATGACGCTCGTGGTTCCCTGCGGTCGGAACGGGTCCGAGTGGTCACGGTACGCGGTGAGGCCACGGTGTGTTCTTCCTTCGCGTGCTTCGCGGCCGCCCGTGAAGGGGCCGTGAAAGGGCCTCAGTCGCTCAGCGCGTCCGCCAGTCGGGAGGCCAGTTTCTGCGCCCTGTCCTGCATTTCCTTGCTGTCCGGGACGACACCGACGGTCGCAGGCTGCTCCGCGTACTCGATGGTCACGATGACGTTGGACGTGCGGAACGCCACAGTCACCGTGCGCTGCTCGGCCGTCGAACCCGAACTGCTCAGGGCGTCGTCGAGGAAGGCCTCGTCGCCGAGGTCCTCCAGCACCCGGGGCTGGAGCTCGGTCGGGGCGACGGAGGGGGACGCCGACGGCGAGGACGAACCGGAGGGGGAGGCCGAGCCGTTCGGGGACGCGGCCGAACCGCCCGACGGGGTGCCGGGGGTGGGTGCCGTCCCGGTGGCGGTCGGCTCGGGCAGGTGCGCCGAGGCCTCCTGCTCCGCGAACAGCCGCTGGGCCTGGCTGTCGTCACTGACGGAGTTGTCGTAGGAGACGACCCGTTCGAAGTCGATCAGCAGATGGTCGGTGGCCTGCGGGGAGTCCACCTTCCAGCGGCAGCCGACCTTGCGGTCGGTGTCGAACGTGCTCGTCGGCTCGCCCTCGTAGGCCCTCTCGCGCTGCTCCACGTCGCGGATGGTCCGGATGCCGGGGAGGAGTTCGTCGAGGGTGCTCTCGCCGACCGCGGAGCAGGGCTCGGGAAGCGTGCGGTAGCGGCCGGGTTCGGCGGCGGGGGACGCCGTGCCGGTGTCGCCCGGGTTGGCGTCGTCCGTCGAGCCGTCGTCGGCCGAGCCGCCGGTGCAGCCGGCCAGTACCGCCGCGAGGAGCACGGCGATACCGGGTGCGTACGCCTTCCGTTGCACGTGGTGGCCCCTCTCGACACGGATATTGGCTTGCCGCCCCAGGGCGGGCGATGAACACAATGTCTATCGCACGCGCTGCCGTGGACGCCGGTCCGATTTCCCTTTCGTCGACTTTGGCTCCGGTATTTGCTGTTGAAGGCTTCTGTTCGTTTACGGGGGATCGAGGGCGTTATGTCATATGTAGAAATGCCGGGTGCGAAGGTGCCGATCCGGATGTGGACCGACCCGGCCTCGGTCGAGGAGGCGGCGCTCCAGCAGCTCCGCAACGTCGCCACCCTGCCGTGGATCAAGGGCCTGGCCGTCATGCCCGACGTCCACTACGGCAAGGGCGCCACGGTCGGCTCGGTCATCGCGATGAAGGACGCGGTGTGCCCGGCGGCGGTGGGCGTCGACATCGGCTGCGGGATGTCGGCGGTGAAGACGTCCCTGACGGCGAACGACCTGCCCGGCGATCTGTCCCGGCTGCGGTCGAAGATCGAGCAGGCGATCCCGGTGGGCCGGGGGATGCACGACGACCCGGTCGACCCGGGGCGGTTCCACGGGCTGGCCACCGCCGGGTGGGACGACTTCTGGGCGCGGTTCGACGGGGTGGCGGAGGCGGTCAGGTTCCGCGCGGAGCGGGCCGCCAAGCAGATGGGGACGCTCGGCGGGGGCAACCACTTCGTCGAGGTGTGCACGGACACGACGGGTGCCGTCTGGCTGATGCTGCACTCCGGGTCCCGCAACATCGGCAAGGAGCTGGCCGAGCACCACATCGGCGTGGCCCGGGGGCTGCCGCACAACCAGGGCCTGGTCGACCGCGACCTCGCCGTCTTCGTCGCGGACACCCCGCAGATGGCGGCCTACCGCAACGACCTGTTCTGGGCGCAGGAGTACGCGAAGCACAACCGCTCGATCATGATGGCGCTCCTGAAGGACGTGATCCGCAAGGAGTTCAAGAAGGCCAAGCCCACCTTCGAGCCGGAGATCAGCGCGCACCACAACTACGTGGCCGAGGAGCGCTACGACGGGATGGACCTGCTCGTGACCCGCAAGGGCGCGATCCGGGCCGGCTCCGGCGAGTACGGGATCATCCCCGGCTCCATGGGCACGGGTTCGTACATCGTGAAGGGCCTCGGCAACGCCAAGTCCTTCAACTCGGCCTCGCACGGCGCGGGCCGGCGCATGAGCCGCACCGCGGCCAAGCGCCGGTTCACCACGAGGGACCTGGAGCAGCAGACCCAGGGTGTGGAGTGCCGTAAGGACTCCGGTGTCGTCGACGAGATCCCCGGCGCCTACAAGCCGATCGAGCAGGTCATCGATCAGCAGCGGGACCTGGTGGAGGTCGTGGCGCAGATCAAGCAGGTCGTCTGCGTGAAGGGCTGACTGACCTAGGACTCCCGGTGCACCTTCGTGTTCGACGCCTGGGCGCGGGGGCGGAGGACCAGGAGGTCGACGTTGACGTGGGCGGGGCGGGTGACCGCCCACGTGATCGTCTCGGCGACATCGTCGGCGGTGAGGGGCTCGGCGACGCCCTGGTAGACCTTCTCCGCCTTCTCCCTGTCGCCGCCGAAGCGGGTCAGGGCGAACTCGTCCGTCTTGACCATTCCGGGGGCGATCTCGATGACGCGGACCGGCTGTCCGACGATCTCCAGGCGCAGGGTCTCGGCCAGGACATGGGCGCCGTGCTTGGCGGCGACATAGCCACCGCCGCCCTCGTAGGTGCCGTGGCCGGCGGTGGAGGAGACGACCACGACCGTGCCGTCGCCGCTCGCGATCAGCTTCGGCAGCAGGGCCTGGGTGAGGTTGAGGGTGCCCAGGACGTTCGTCTCGTACATCCGGCGCCAGTCGTCCGGGTCGCCGGTGGCGACCGGGTCGGCGCCCAGCGCGCCGCCCGCGTTGTTGACCAGCACGCCGATCGTCTTGAAGGCGGTGGCGAACTCGTCGACAGCGGCGCGGTCCGTGACGTCCAGGGGGTACGCCGTGGCCTGGTGCCCGGCCCTGGTGATCTCCTCGGCCAGGGCCTCGATGCGGTCCTTGCGGCGCGCGGTCAGGACGACGCGGTAACCCGCCGCGGCGAGCTGCCGGGCCGTGGCGGCGCCGATGCCGCTGCTCGCACCCGTGACGACGGCGATACGGGAGGCTGCGGGCGGGGCGGCGGGGGCCATGGGAGCTCCTCGGGCGTGGTTGCGGGTGATCGGCGCGCAGGCGCTCCGGTCAGGATAGGCGGGCGCCGCGGTGGGAGAATGGGGCTGGGTGATCCCCTGTCTCCCGGAGGTGGATCATGGGCGAGGCACGTGAGGTCATGGACCGGCTCACGGACGCGGTCACCACGCACGCCGATCCGAAGGTGTTCGGCGAGCTCTACGCCGAGGACGCGGTCGCCTTCACCCCCGACGAGGGGGAGCTGCGTGGGCGCGACGCGATCGTCGAGTACTGGCGGGCGATGACCGAGGCGGTCCCCGAGGCGACGTTCGAGGTGCTGCACTCCTACGAGGCCGGTGACACGGCCATCGACGAGGGGATCTTCAGCGGGCGGAACACCGGGCCGCTGGAGCTGCCCAACGGGGAGACGCTGGCGCCGACGCAGAAGGAGGTCCGCATCCGCGGGGTGGACATCGCCACCGTGAAGGACGGGCGGATCGTCGACTACCGGCTGTACTTCGACGAGATGGACTTCCTCGGGCAGCTGGGGCTGATGCCGGACGAGCCGTTCTGAGCCGCCCGAGGGGTCGGGTCAGTGTCCTCGCGGGGCGTACATGATGACCGCCATGCCCGCGAGGCAGACCAGCGCGCCCGTGATGTCCCAGCGGTCCGGACGGTAGCCGTCCGCGACCACGCCCCACAGGATCGAACCTGCGACGAAGATCCCGCCGTAGGCGGCCAGGACGCGGCCGAAGTGGGCGTCGGGCTGGAACGTCGCGACGAAGCCGTAGGCGCCGAGCGCCAGGACGCCGCCGGCCGCCCAGAGCCAGCCCTTGTGCTCGCGCACGCCCTGCCAGACGAGCCAGGCGCCGCCGATCTCCAGGAGGGCGGCGAGGACGAAGAGGGCCGCGGAGCGCAGGACGAACATGACGGCCAGCTTCGCACGGCCTCCTGGCAGCAGCCCCGGGAACAGCCCCGCGGGGGCCGCTGTTCTCCGGGTATAGTTGAAGCGTAAACAACCTGGAGGGTGAGCGATCATGCAGTTCGGGATCTTCAGCGTCGGCGATGTCACGCCCGACCCCACCACCGGCCGGACCCCGACCGAGCGCGAGCGGATCAAGGCCATGGTCGCCATCGCGCTCAAGGCCGAGGAGGTGGGGCTCGACGTCTTCGCGACCGGAGAGCACCACAACCCGCCGTTCGTGCCCTCGTCCCCGACCACCATGCTCGGCTACGTCGCGGCCCGCACCGAGCGGCTGATCCTCTCCACGGCCACGACCCTGATCACCACCAACGACCCGGTGAAGATCGCCGAGGACTTCGCGATGCTCCAGCACCTGGCCGACGGCCGGGTGGACCTGATGCTGGGCCGCGGGAACACCGGCCCGGTCTACCCCTGGTTCGGGCAGGACATCCGGCAGGGCATCAACCTCGCCGTCGAGAACTACGCCCTGCTGCACCGTCTGTGGCGCGAGGACGTCGTCGACTGGGAAGGGAAGTTCCGCACGCCCCTGCAGGGCTTCACGGCCACGCCCCGCCCGCTGGACGGCATACCGCCGTTCGTCTGGCACGGGTCGATCCGCTCCCCGGAGATCGCCGAGCAGGCCGCCTTCTACGGCGACGGCTTCTTCCACAACAACATCTTCTGGCCGGCCGACCACACCAAGCGCATGGTCGAGCTGTACCGGACGCGCTACGCCCACTACGGACACGGCACACCCGAGCAGGCGATCGTCGGCCTCGGCGGGCACGTGTTCATGCGGAAGAACGCGCAGGACGCGGTGCGCGAGTTCCGCCCCTACTTCGACGTCGCGCCGGTGTACGGGCACGGGCCGTCGCTGGAGGACTTCATGGACCAGACGCCGCTGACCGTCGGCTCCCCGCAGCAGGTCATCGAGAAGACGCTGGCCTTCCGCGAGTACGCCGGTGACTACCAGCGCCAGCTGTTCCTGATCGACCACGCCGGGCTGCCGCTGAAGACCGTGCTGGAGCAGATCGACCTGCTGGGCGAGGAGGTCGTGCCGGTGCTGCGCAAGGAGTTCGCCGTGGGCCGTCCGGCCGATGTCCCGGACGCCCCGACCCACACGGCCCGGCTCGCCTCCGCCCGGGGGTGAGAGGACGGTAGGCCCCGGCTCCCGGTTGCCCGGGCCCGGTGAGAGGGCAGTAAGAAGGACGCTCCGACGCAGCGCACAGGGCACCCGGGACCCCGCGGCTTGGCACACTGGTCGCGTGCCCCACACCGTGCTGCTCGCCGAAGACGACCGCGCCATCCGCCATGCCCTGGAGCGTGCCCTGACCCTGGAGGGCTACCAGGTCATGGCGGTCGCCGACGGTGTCGAGGCGCTGGCGCAGGCCCACCGCAACCGCCCGGACGTGCTCGTCCTGGACGTGATGATGCCCGGCATCGACGGCCTCCAGGTGTGCCGGGTGCTGCGCGCCGAGGGCGACCGGACGCCCGTGCTGATGCTGACCGCCCTGGTCGAGACCGCCGACCGGATCGCCGGCCTCGACGCGGGCGCCGACGACTACGTGGTGAAGCCCTTCGACGTGGAGGAGGTCTTCGCCCGGCTGCGCGCCCTGCTGCGCCGCACCGGCCCGGCCGGTGCCGGGAGCGCACCGGCGGCCGAGGCGCCCAAGCCGCCCCCGGAGCGGTTCATCGAGGCGGCCGGCATCCGCATGGACCCGCAGGCCCGCCGGGCCTGGCGCGGCGCCCGCGAGCTGGAGCTGACCCGCACCGAGTTCGAACTGCTGGAACTGCTGGTGCGCAACGCGGGCATCGTCCTCGACCACTCCACCATCTACGACCGCATCTGGGGCTACGACTTCGGGCCCGGCTCGAAGAACCTCGCCGTCTACGTCGGCTATCTGCGCCGCAAGCTCGACGAGCCGGGCGCGCCGCAGCTGATCCAGACGGTGCGCGGCGTGGGTTACGTGCTGCGGGAGGACTGAGTGGGCCGCCTGCGCCGGCTGCTGACCGGCCGGCGGCCGAAGCTGGTCTCCCTGCGCACCACGTTCGCGGTGTCGTTCGCGGCGGTGACGGCGGCCGTGACGATCCTGGTCGGCATCCTGTCCTACAGCGCCGCCGCCCGGCTGGTGCGGGTGGACCAGCAGACGGTGTTCGACGAGGTCGTGCAGGACCTGCGCGACGAGGTGCGGCAGAACCACATGACGCCCGGTGACTTCTCGTCCGCCGCGCCCGGCCACGACCTGGTCCGCCCGGCCCGCACCGACGTGCAGGTGCTCGGCCCGGACGGGCACGTCGTCGACGCCGGCAGTCCGGGGCTGCCGGTCACCGGCACCGACGCCCGGATCGCCGCGGCGGCCGTCTCCGGGCGGGTGGCCGAGCACAAGGACGTCGACGTGGGCAACGACGTCTACCGCGTCGCGACCGTCTCCCTCGGCGGCGGCCGGGGCGCGGTCCAGGTCGCGCAGGAGTTCAGCGACGTCGAGGACCTGCTGCGGGCGCTCCAGCAGCGCACCCTGCTGCTGATGGCCGCCGTGGTGATCGGCGCCGGGCTGTTCGGCTGGTGGCTGGCCCGGCGGATCACACGCCGCCTGGTGGTGCTGACCGACGCCGCCGAGGACGTCGCCCGCACCCGCCGGCTGGGCATCCAGGTGCCGGTGGCCGGTCACGACGAGGTGGGCCGCCTCGGCCGGGCCTTCGACCGCATGCTGGGCCGGCTCGCGCAGTCCGAGGAGGACCAGCGCCGCCTGGTCCAGGACGCGGGCCACGAGCTGCGCACCCCCCTCACCTCGCTGCGCACGAACATCTCCCTGCTGCGCCGGATCGACGAACTGCCGCCCGGGGCGCGCGAGGAACTCGTCGCCGACCTCGGCCAGGAGGCCCGGGAGCTGACCGACCTGGTCAACGAGCTGGTGGATCTCGCGGCCGGGCAGTCCGACACCGAGCCGCCGCGCCGGCTGGACGTCGCCGACATCGCCGAGGAGGTGGCGGGACTGGCCCGGCGCCGCAGCGGCCGGGAGATCCTGCTGCGCGCGAGCGGCGACACCACGACCGACGGGCGGGCCGGGATGCTGACCCGGGCGCTGTCCAACCTCGTCGAGAACGCGGTGAAGTTCGACCAGGGCGGCCGGGCCCCCATCGAGATCGTGATCTCCGGACCGGCCCGGCCCGGCAGGATCCGGGTCGAGGTCCTCGACCGCGGCCCGGGCATCACCGACAGCGACCTCACCCGGGTCTTCGACCGCTTCTACCGCGCCGCCGACGCCCGCTCCCTGCCCGGATCCGGCCTGGGCCTGTCCATCGTCCGCGAGGTGGCCCTGGCCCACGGGGGAGCGCCCTTCGCGTTCCGGCGGGAGGGCGGCGGGACGGCCATCGGGTTCACGGTGGGCGGCGGGCTCGACTGACCGCGCGGGGGCCGGGGTGGGGGCGGCTGGTTCGCGGTCGCGTCGGGTGCCGGGGTGGGTGCGGTCGGTTCGCGGTCATGCCGTGGCCCGGGGGGTGGGTGCGGCTGGTTTGCGGTCGCGTCGGGTGCCGGGGTGGGTGAGACCGGTCTGCGTCGCGTCGTAGTCCAGGGTGGGTGCGGCCGGTCTGCGGCCACGCTGTGCGCCGGGGTGGGTGAGGCCGGTCTGCGGTCACGCCGTACACGGGGTGGGTGCGGCCGGTCTGCGGCACGTCGTGCGCCGGGGCGGGGGGCCGGTCTGCGGTCACGCCGTAGCCCGGGGCGGGTGCCGCCGCTCCGTGGTCACGCCGTAGCCCGGGACGGGTGCGGCCGGTTAGCGGTCAGACTGTGCGCCGGGGCGGGTGCCGTCGGTCTGCGTTCACGCCCTGCGCCGGGGTGGGTGAGGCGGTCTGCGTCGCGTCGTAGCCCGGGGCCGGTGCCGCCGGCCGCCGCGTCAGCGGCTCGGCCCGGCTTTCGCGCACCGGCACCGCCGCAACCTCCGGGCCCGGGCCGGGTGTTGCGGCGGGGTGGGCCGGTCAGTCCCCGAGGGAGTAGAACCGCATCGGGGAGTTGGGGCGGAACCCGATCCGCGGGTACACGGGCGCTCCGGCGGCGGTCGCGTGCAACGTCGCCCGGGTCAGCCCGGTGGCCCGGGCCCCCTCGTGGAGCGCCTTGCGGGTCACGGCCTCGCCGTAGCCCCGCCGCTCCCACGCCGGGTCGGTGGCGACCAGGGCGACGAAGAGCCGGCCGTCGGCCTCCAGCGTGGCGGCGCAGGTCACGGGCACCCCGTCCCGCAGGCCCAGGTAGGCGAACACCCGGCTCTTCCACAGGGCGGAGCCGTCGAGTCCGTCCCGCCCGTCCTCCAGCGGGAATCCGTAGGCACGCGCGTTGATGTCCGCGTAGGCCCGCAGCAGTTCGTCGTCGGTCACGCGGACGAAGGTCAGCTCGGGGTGGACGGGCTCGGGAATCGGCAGCAGGTCTCCCGCCATGCCGGTGCCGGGGAAGGCGTAGCGCAGACCCGCCTGTTCGGCGGCCTCATCGAGTCCGGCGTGTGCGTGGGGGTCGAGCAGGTCCTCGAAGACCCACAGAAACCCGGGGTGGGTCTTGGACCGCATGATCTCGGCGGTCTCGTTCAGCCGCTGCTTCAGCAGCCCGGCGTCCGCGCCGACGTCGGTCAGGGTCAGGCAGTTCCAGAAGGCGAACCGGCAGTCGGCCCACCGCACGGCGATGCCCGGCAGGTCCCGGACATCGGCGCGCGGGTCCCGGTCGAGCACCAGGGCCCGCCAGGCCGTGGCGAGCTGTTCCATCGATTCGATCGAGTCCGCGAGATCACGCACAAGGGCCCCCTCAGGTCACGGTCGGGGACGGCCGCCGTACTCGTCCTGGCCGTCCCGGGGCCCCCGGTACGACCCCACGACTCGTACCGATCCTGCCCGTCGGGGGAGGGGCACTGCGCGTCACATTCCGGCCATCACACCTCAGGCGGCGGTCGACGGCTGGGGCGTTCCACCGGTGCGGCGCTGTTCGGAGTTGAGGCGCCGGGCTTCTTCGAGCTGGTCTTCGAGCCTGATGATCCGGCAGGCGGCCTCGATCGGCGTGCCCTGGTCGACGAGTTCACGCGCGCGGGCGGCGATGCGGAGCTGGTGGCGGGAGTAGCGGCGGTGGCCGCCCCGGGAGCGCAGTGGTGTGATCAGCCGGGCCTCGCCGATGGCGCGGAGGAAGCCGGGGGTGGTGCCGAGCAGTTCGGCGGCCCGGCCCGTGGTGTAGGCGGGGTAGTGGTCGTCGTCGAGACGGCCCAGTGACTCGTCTGCTGTCATCTCACCTCTCTGATGGAACACACGTCGAGGGGCCCTGGCGCCGTACGGCACCAGGGCCCCGAAGGAACTGCAACACCATCTGCCGGCCCTAATACCTCGCCGGCCTTCTGTTTCCGCCCTGCCGTCCGGTACTGCGACGGGGGTGCGGGGATCGCGTATGCGTGACCGGAGACCACCTGCCTATCGATGTCCTGCGGTACCCGGACCCATGTCGTGCGTCCGGGCGATCCTGATGGCGCTCGAGTCCTCCGTTCTTCCCTCTGAATCGATCACTTGCCAAACGGGAACTGCGTACTGCGGATGGCGGCCCCTCATCCCGCGGGCCACCCGGTCCGGTCGTCAGTCTCGTCGCCGTCGTACAACCACCTGGCTTCGAAACTCCACCACCGGACCGTCATGCGGGCACTGCTGCCCGGCAGTTCGTGTCTGCCGGGCTTCACTGGATCTCGGCTACGAGAGAAACGATAAAGAGTCCGTCGGAGAATGTCTACTCCAGCGAGCATAGATTTTGCTCCGCTCGGAGGTGAGGGTGTCCCGTCGGCCGGTCGCCGCGCGCGGAGGATCGCCCGCAGCGCCGGAGCTCCCGGAGCCTCCGGAGCCCTCACCAGGGGCGCCCGTTCCGTCTCGGAAGTGCCACCGGCCGAGGCGTCCGGACGGGCCGGTGCATAGAATCCGGTCCCATGCGGAAGCCTGACGAGCTGATCGTTGACATCGCTGCCCTTGTGGAGTCCGGGCAGAGCAACCAGATGTCGTTGACCGTGGTCGCCGGTGGTGCTGTCATCACCGGCCGGCTGGCTCCAGAAGCCGTGTGGCGGCAGAGGGTGTCGGAGGTGCTGACCGGCTCCGCCCGGCTCGGCGAGTTCTCCACCGTCTTCGACACCCCCACGAAGAAGGACGGACCGCCCACGCACCTTCACTTCCATGTGGCCCGGATCCTCCAGGGCACGGTGGGGATCCCGGAGACGGGCGGGATGTACCGGGTCGCCATCGAGGATGTGAGCGCCTGGACCGTGGGGGACTTCAGCTACTCCGACCACTGACCCGCCGCCCGCCGGGGACGGCACAGCGCGCGGTGACAGCCCTGCCGGGACACGTCGGCAGGGCTGTCATCCGTGTCCGGGCCCGGGGCCGGGACCGTCGCGGGGCGGACGCAGGGGCGCCGGGCGTCACCGAAGGACGCCGGACATGACGGAGGCGGGAGCCGAAGAGTCCCGCCCGCACCCGTGAGAATCCGGCCGGGGGGCGCCCGCTGCTGACTTCGGGTCGTGCCGTCCCAACCGCCTGAGCCACTCACCCCGGAACAGACAGGCGCCCCAGCGCCAACCGTGCCACGCGTGGCCAGTCGGCCGCCCCGCCGCTGACGCGCGGTGCGTGGGGGCGACGGCGCGGCACGCGGACCCGGAGCGCCCCGGGCGCGCTGCGGCACACGACGGGTGAGGGAAGAACGACGTGCTCTCCGTCGATGCCGACGGGGAGGGTGTCCGTGCCGGCTTCGACGACGACTTCCCTGGCGCTCAGCCGGAGAAGTCCTCCGGAGCGCGGGCCGCGCACCAGCCGGGCCGCCTGAGCGGTGTTGCCGACCCGCACGCACACCACGCCGAGCAGGCCCGAGTCCAGTCGTTCCCTGCGCCCCGGATGGGCCGCGTCGACGGCACGTCCGTAGGGATTGTTGCTGACGAGGAGTGCCTGAAGTCCGTCGACGTACGTCGCGTCGGCCCGCGACCGCAGTCCGGGCGCGTTCTCGCCCGTGAGGAGGCCGGGGAGGGTGCGCAGGGTCGTGCGGGCCTTGGCGTCCCGGTACGCGGGGTCGGTGACGACGGACGCGTACGTTCCGAACGAGGCGTTGTTGACGAAGACCCGGTCCGCGGCGTACCCGAGGTCGATGCGGAGTTCGACGCCGTCGGTCAGGGCTTCCAGGGCCGCCGCCGGATCGTCGCGGTCGAGTCCGAGGTCCAGGGCGAAGTGGTTGCGGGTCCCGGCGGGAATCACCACGAAGGGCACGTCGTGGTGTGCCGCGACCTCGGCCACCAGCGCCTGGGTGCCGTCGCCGCCCGCCACCGCCAGCAGATCGGCCCCCTCGGCGACGGCCCGCCGGGCCAGTTCGGCGACATCCTGGCCGCCCTCGAGCAGGACCACCCGGCAGCCGGCCGCCCGGGCCTTGTCGACCAGGTGGAAACGGCCCACCTTGCCCCCGCCGGAGCGCGGATTCATGAGGATCCAGGGGCTACGGGGCGCCGTGGCGTTCGCCTGCCCGGACTGCTCGGAGGTGGTCTGCCCGGGGCTCAGGGCCGTACGCGCCGCCGTGACGGCCACGACCCACAGAGCCAGGGACAGCAGGGCCGGCCCCAGCATGCCGAACGTGGCGTAGAGGGCCAGGACGGCGACCGGCGCCACCACCGACAGGACCGCGCCGAGAACACGGAGCGCTCCGGTGTGCGCCAGGGTCCACCACACCCCCACGGCGGCCAGTGCCAGTCCGGCGACGCCCGCCAGCGCCCACAGCACGCTCCGCAGACCGGCGGCGACGAGCGCCACCAGGATGCCGGCCAGCAGGGCGAGCAGCGCGAGGCGGGCCCGTCCTGCAGGGCCCATGGGTACGGCTGGGCTCATTCCTCCCGGTCCCCTCGTTTTCCGATCGCGTCCCACCGGGTCGGTGGCCGCCTCTCGTGTCTCGGGCCTCGTTCCATGGGACCCGGATGGTCAGCGACCAGAGGTACGGGAGGTGGATCCCGAGTGCTCCGCCGGACCGTGGCCGGTCAGGACCAGGTCCTTCGCCTTGCGGAACTCCTCGTCCGTGATGTCGCCGCGGGAGCGGATCTCGGACAGCCTGGCGAGTTCGTCGACGCTGCTCGTCGGGCCGCCGGCCGCGGTCTGCCTGATGTAGGCGTTGAAGTCCTCCTGCTGTGCGCGCGCCTGCGCGATCTCACGGCGGCCCATGTTCTTGCCGCGGGCGATCACGTAGACGAAGACGCCCAGGAAGGGCAGCAGGACGGTGAACGCCAGCCAGCCGGCCTTCCCCCAGCCGCTCAGGTCGTCGTCACGGAAGATGTCGAAGACGACGCGGAAGAGCAGGACGAACCACATGATCCACAGGAAGAACAGGAGCATGCTCCAGAAGACGCTCAGCAGGGGATAGTCGTCAGGTACGTCTGCGCGCTCATGTCTCTCCTCCGTCCGGGCGCCCGCACGGCCGCCGTTGCGTGCTGTCTTCATCGTGGGCACGGCAGGGGCCGGGCGGCCTCACCCGATGCGGGTGAGCGTGCGCCGGCCGGCAGCCCGGGGGGACGCACACCCTGTCCCATGGGGGTCTCACGGGGCCGCCCCTTCCGTCGCCCGGTCCGCCGCCCGGCCTGCCGGTCCGGCTGCCGCCGCGAGGATCGCCAGGATGATCAGGACGGCCACGGCGATGCCGAGAACGAGGGCCACCGCTCCGGCCGTGGGGTGGTTCCAGAGGACCAGCGCCAGCGCTCCCGCCGCGATGACGCCACCGGTGGTCCATGCCCGGTGGCCGGTCAGCCAGCGTCCGGTGGATCCCGTGTGCAGTCCGGCGCGGCCCAGCCCCCGGCCGGCGGCCGTCGTGCTGCGGTTCGCCGCCGTGCGGACGGCGCGGGCGGGGCGTCCGGGACCGTACAGGTAGGCGGCCAGTGCCGTGATCACCGCCAGGACCAGCAGGGTGCGCGTGCTGTCGCGCAGGAAGCGGACGAACGTGTCGTAGATCGCCGCGGCCGCGTCGGGGGGCAGCGCCGTGGGCGGGACCGAGTCCAGGTAGACCCGTCTGACGACGGCCAGCGCGACGAGCAGCAGGACCATCATCAGGCCGACGCCCGTCGCGGTGATCATCAGCATCACCCGGTGGGCCGGATTGGTCCACACCGCGAGCGCGGCGAGTACGACGGTCAGGACGGGCAGCCAGGTGCCGAGGATGTCCAGCAGCCGCATCGCGTCCTGCGCCTTGCCCAGTTCCTCCGTCTGGAACAGGGTGATCGTCCGGTCGGCGTCCGGGATGGCGGCGGCCTTGTCGAAACCCGCGTCGACGAGCCGCTCCCGTACCTGGTCGACGACCGCTCCCACGTCCAGTCGGACGGCGCCGCCCTCGGCGCGCACGGCACCCTCGCGGTCGCCGGTGAGCATGTTCACCACCGCGGCGTGCGAGCGTCGGTTGGCGCCCTCCCACACCTGCTGGAAGGCGTCACCGGTGATCACGCGGGTGACGGTGCGGTCCACGACGCTCCTGACCGCGTTGCGCAGCGGACCCTCGAGGGACTCGGCCCCTTCCACGACGCGGGGTGGGGCCCCGGCGTCCTGGAGGGCCCTGACGAGCGAGTCCGTCACCGCCGCGACGTCGACGTTGTCCACCACGCGGTCCGTGAGCCGGTTGATCACTACCTCCTGCACGGCCGGCTCGGACGCCAGCGGCGCGACGGTCTCCACGTACCGGTCGGTGTCGGAGACCGTGTCCTGGACCCAGGCCGCGGCGACGGCCAGGGGCGCGAGCACCAGGGCCAGCAGGAGGAGGACCGAGGAGCCGACCTGGCGTACCCGCCGGTGGCGCACCGCCGCGTGCCGGCGCAGTCGCTCGTATTCCGCCCGTTCCTCGGCGGTCATGACGTGGTGCCGGGTGGCGTCTGCGCCGGAGTCCGGCGGATCCGGGGGCGCGGCGGGGTTCATGGGGGCTCCTTTCGCGTGCGCCCCGCCGGGGGCGACGGGTGCTGGTCGGTCAGCCGAGACGGAGCGCTCGCACGGTGTCAGGCCGTTCCGGCGGGGGCGTCCGGCTCCGGGGGGCGTGTCTTTCGGAGCGCGGCCCGCCATGCGAGGGCGACCACCGCCTCGGCCAGGCCGAGCAGGATGAGCCACAGGCCGAGCAGCCTGGTCAGGGCACGGACCGACTCGGCGGGCAGGGCGAGCACCACGATCCCCGCGACGATGCCGAGTACGGCGGCGACCATGACGACGCCGCGGTGCGGCAGGTCCTCGACGGAGATCGCCGTGTAGAGGGTGAGGATGCCGGACACGAGCCAGACGACCCCGGTGATCAGCGAGAGCGCGGCGATGGTCTGCAGCGGGTTCCTCAGGCACAGCACCCCGGCCAGGACGTACAGCACGGCCAGGAGCAGCCCCGGCAGCCGCTCGTGCCCCTCCCGCGCGAAGACGGCCACGAACCGGAATGCCCCGGTCACCAGCAGGTACAGGCCGATGAGGGCCGCGAGGACGTGCAGGGTCGCCTCCGGCCACACCAGCACCAGGACGCCCGGCACCAGCGTCATGACGGCCGACCCCAGGAGCCAGGTCCAGGAACGACCGAGCCGCGCGAGCACGTCTGCGGAGTCTCCCGTCGGACCTGCGCCCACCGCGCCGGACACGGGGTCCTGCCCGGTACGCGATGCCGGACCACGCGACATGGCCATGGCTCCTCCTCGGGTGATCAGCCGTCGCCCCGGGAAGCCGACGGGGTGGGGTGAGGGGGCGGTGGGCGAACCCCTGACCGGTCCAGGGTCACGCCGGCCGCCCGATGATCGGCTCACCCCCCACGGGTGATCCATCGGCTTCGTCGTGGCGGTGACTCTCCCCGAACTCAGCGCCTCCCCGACCTCAGCGCGTCGATCCCCTTGCCCCGGCCGGAGCCTCGGCGTCCGGCTGCCTGCGACGGCCTTCCCGGGCGGTCGGCAGGTGCGGTGTGACCAGAAAACTGGCGAGGGCGATGCCGCCGGTGGCCAGGATCGCCGCCTTCAGGCCGTTCAGCTGCGCGGAGGCGTAGGAGTCCGTGACGGCGTCGATCTCGGACGGCGGCAGCCCGGCACGCTCGGCCGCCGAGCGCACCTGATCGGTGGGGACGAAGGTGATCCCGGCCTGGAGGGCGACACCGACCTGTTCACGAGTCTGTGCCGACAGCTGCGCGTTGTCGTCCACCTGCGTGGTGAAGGCATGGGCCAGCGCACCGATCAGAATGGACCCGATGAGCGCGGTGCCCAGCGCGGAGCCCAGATTCTGGGCCGTGAACTGGAGCCCTCCGGCCTCACCGCGTTCCTCCTCGCCGACGCCGGACTGGACGACGTTGCCCAGCTGCGAGGCGAGCAGGCCGACGCCCACGCCCAGCAGGGCCATGGCTCCGGCGAACTGCCCGTCGTCGATGACCGGGTCGATCGTGGCCAGCAGCCACACGATGGCCGCCGCCAGGGTCACCAGGGCCAGCCGCACCACCCGGCGCGGCCCCCATCTCCGTCCCAGCGAGGAGGCGGACAGGGAGGTCACGAGCATGGTGGCGGACACCGGGAGCAGACGCAGGCCCGTCTCGAAGGCGTCGAACCCCTGCACCACCTGCAAGTACAGCGGGATCGTGAAGAACAGCCCCAGCAGGATGAGGTTCTGGCTCAGCAGCGTCATCAGACCGGACCGCAGCACGGGCCTGCCCAGCAGGGACAGGTGCACGAGGGGGTCGGCGCCCTGGTGCTCCCGCCGCCGTTCCCAGTGCCGGAAGAGCGCCAGGACGGCCGCCCCGGCACCGACGACGAACAGCGTCGGGGCGAAGCCCAGGACGGTGAAAGGGGGGTTGCGGGGCTGCACCCATCCCCAGGTGCTGCTCTGCAGCACCCCGAGCACTCCCAGCCCCAGTCCGGCGGCGGAGAGCACCGCGCCGACCCCGTCCAGCCGGGGGCGCGGGCCGGCCGGGGCGGGCGTCGCGATCACCCGGCGGCACAGCAGGACGGCCGCGACGACCACCACCTCGCCCGCGAAGACCAGTCGCCAGGTCAGGTACGTCGTCACCCAGCCGCCCAGCAGCGGTCCGACCGCGATCCCGGCGCCGGCGAGCCCGCCGATGACCGCGTAGGCGACGGCCCGGTCCTTCCCTCGATACGACTGGGCGACGAGGGCGGCCATGGCCGGCAGCACCATGGCGGCTCCGAGCCCCTCGATGACGGACCAGCCCAGCGTGAGGACCCACAACGTGGGTGCCACAGCGGTCAGGGCGGACCCCACGCCGTAGACGACCAGCCCCAGCAGGAACATACGGCGACGCCCCAGGATGTCCCCGAACCTGCCACCGATGATCATGAACGCGGCCATGACGAGCGCGTACAGGGTGATGACGGCCTGGATCGCGGTGACCTCCGTGTCGAAGTCCTCGACCAGCTGACTGATGGACACGTTCATGACGGAGGTGTCCAGGACCATGAGGAACTGGGCCGTGCCGAGGACGATCAGAGCCCGCCAGTGCTTCACGCTGTCCACCTCGCAGAGTCGTCCGGCTCAGGTACGCAGGAGCGGGCGGGGCGGCCGGACGACACCCGCCGCGCTGCTCCTCCTATCGCATCCCAAGCACGGGCCCCGTGCCTCACCCGCCATGGGGGAAGGGTCGCGCCGCGGTGGTGTGTGCTGGGAGGGCAGGGCGGGCGCCGACTTCGGTGGTGGGCCGGCCGACGATCAAGATGATGTGTGGTAAATACGACATGTGCGGCACCGGGCGTATCCGAGAACTGCGGGCTCCCGCGAGGAGGCCTTCCCCGAACGCTCGCTGCTGGCGTCGGTCGTCACCGATCCCGGGCACCTTCCCGAACGTCTCGCCGACTTCGCCGTCCGTCGCGTCGGGCCGGCCGTGCCCGGAGCGATCGCCTCGCTTCGGCGGAGGCACCCCGACGCCACCGACGCGGAGCTCCGGGCCCGGGTGGTCGCTCACGGCCGACGGGCCGTCGTGGCGGAGGGATCCATCGTGGGCGGCCCGTTCCTCGTGCTCACTCCCCTCGCGTTCTGCGCGGCGCTGCTCCGCCAGGCACGTACGGTCCTGGAGCTGGCCGCTCTCGACGGCCGCGATCCCACGGCGAGGGCCCGCGCCGGTGAACTCCTCGTCCTCCAGGGCGTGTACGAGGACACCCGACAGGCCCAGGACGCGCTGACCCGCACCGGACGCGCCGCCGCCGCGCCCGCCCGCTGGAAGCGATGGGCCGCCCTGTGGAACGTCACCCTGCGCATGGCCCGCCTCCTCGGCCTTCTCGCGCCGGCCGACGTGAGCCGGGACGCGGGCCGGCGGGTACGCCGGGTCGCCGCCCAGGCTGGGCGGTGGCTGCTCCTCGGCGTGGTCTTCCTGGCCGGACTGGTCGCGCCCCTCGTCTGGCTCCCGTACATGGCGGTGGCCTACCGGCGTGCCGACGCCCGCCTGGCGGACCGTGTCCTCACCTACTACTTCGCCGACACCGCGCCCGTCCCGCGCCGCCGGACCTCCCGCCTCGAACCGGACGTCATGGCGGCCGTACTCCGTGCGCTCCTCTCCCTCCTCGTGCCGCTCGTCCTGACCGCCGTGACTTTCCTGACCGGCCTGCGCATCGCCGAGAGCCGCTGGCCGGTCCTCGGCATCACCCTGGCCACGGCGTCCGCAGTGGTCGGCGCGCTCTGGTACCGGCGCCGCCACCGGCGCCTTTGACCGGGTGAAGCTGCCGACAGCACTGAAAAGGGCGAGGCCCGAAGACCCCGCCCGCACCTCACGAGACTCCAGCCTAGGGCCACACAAGGCAATAAGGCTGATGCCCCGCCTCATGCAACCGATGGCTGAAGTCCTGCCACTCGTGCAGCAGTTGGTAGACGTTGAACGCGTCGCGGGGACCGCCGCGGTCCGGGACCGTCGACCAGATGAAGGCCGCCGCGCCCACCGCCTCCTCGCCGATGCCGCGCAGGGGGTCGACCACCGTCATGGGGAGCTTGACCACCGCGTAGTCGGGGTGCAGCACGACCAGTTCCAGCGGCGGGACCTTGTGCAGGGGGACGCCCTCGATGCCCGTGAGGACCATCGCCGCCATGGTCTCCGGCTTGATCTTCGTGAACATGCCGTTCATGCCGAGCTCGTCACCGCCGAGCTCCTCGGGGCGCATCGAGATCGGGACGCGGGCGGCGGTGGCGCCGTCGGGCGCGCCGAAGTACTTGTACGTCACCCCCACCCGACCACCATTCCCGCTGCTCCCCGTCCGAAGATCGTCCAATCGACGTTCAGTACGGCCGGTGACCCGCTCCGGTTCACTGGGTGAACCCGGTGTCTGACGCGGCTCCTGAGCGTCCTCCGCCTCGCGCCGGTGCCTTCCCCGCCGGGCACGTCGAGGACCCAGGTCATCGGTCCCCTCGCCCAGTCCGCCACCGCGATGCATATCTCCACCCGACTGCTTTTCCAGAACGCGTCGCCCCCGCCGCGCAACCCGATCATCGTGTCAGTGACCTCCCCCACGGCCGCCCGCCGAAACGTGCGCTGAAACATCTGACCGCAGGATCCTCGCAGGCTCCGGCCACCCCGGGCCGTACGAGCTGTGTGTATCAGGTACCAGTCTCGCAGACGACGGCGAGCGGGGGGCCGGTTGTCCCACGCCCCGTCCGCACGGGCCCCTGGCCTACCCTGAACAGGTCACTGACACCCGGAGCCCGACAACGTCGGAGAAGGTCGGAGAAGTCGCAGGTCATGAGTGAACTGGCATATCCGTATGAAGCACCGGCCTCGCAGGCTCTTTTCGACCGCGCGGAGGCCGTCACGCCCGGCGGCGTGAACTCGCCGGTGCGGGCCTTCCGAGCCGTCGGCGGCACCCCGAGGTTCATGGTGTCCGGCACCGGGCCGTATCTGACCGACGCGGACGGGCGGGAGTACGTCGACCTCGTCTGCTCCTGGGGGCCCATGATCCTCGGGCACTCCCACCCCGAGGTGATCGCCGCCGTCCAGGACGCCGTCTCCCGCGGCACGTCCTTCGGCACGCCCGGCGAGGGCGAGGTCGCGCTCGCCGAGGAGATGGTCGCCCGGGTCGCGCCGCTGGAGCAGGTGCGCCTGGTGTCCAGCGGGACCGAGGCGACCATGTCGGCGATCCGGCTCGCGCGCGGCTTCACGCGGCGCAGCAAGGTGGTCAAGTTCGCCGGGTGCTACCACGGGCACGTCGACTCGCTGCTCGCGGCGGCCGGCAGCGGTGTCGCGACCTTCGCGCTGCCCGACACCCCGGGCGTCACCGGCGCCCAGGCGGGCGACACCATCGTGCTGCCGTACAACGACCTCGACGCCGTCCGCGAGGCCTTCCGGGCGCACCCGGGCGAGATCGCCTGTGTGATCACCGAGGCCTCCCCGGGCAACATGGGCGTCGTCCCGCCCGCCGACGGCTTCAACCAGGGCCTGAAGGACATCTGCTCCGAGAACGGCGCCCTGTACATCTCCGACGAGGTCATGACCGGCTTCCGGACCAGCCGCGCCGGGTGGTTCGGGGTCGACGGCGTCGTGCCGGACCTGATGACCTTCGGCAAGGTCATGGGCGGCGGCTTCCCCGCCGCGGCCTTCGGCGGACGGGCGGACGTGATGGCCCACCTCGCCCCGGCCGGGCCGGTCTACCAGGCCGGCACCCTCTCCGGTAACCCGGTCGCCACCGCGGCCGGACTCGCCCAGCTGCGGCTCCTCGACGACGCGGCGTACGCGAAGGTCGACGCCGTGTCGAAGGAGATCCAGGGGCTGGTCACCGAGGCGCTCACCAAGGAGGGCGTCGCGCACCGGCTCCAGACCGCCTCCAACATGTTCTCGGTGTTCTTCACCGACCGGCCCGTGCGCAACTACGAGGACGCCAAGGCGCAGGAGTCGTTCCGCTTCACCGCGTTCTTCCACTCGCTGCTCGCCGACGGCGTCTACCTGCCGCCGTCCTCCTTCGAGTCCTGGTTCGTGTCCACCGCGCACGACGAACGGGCCGTGCAGCGGATCGCCGACGCCCTTCCGGCGGCGGCCCGTGCGGCGGCGGAGGCGACGGCATGAGCGAGCGGAAGAACGACAGCGGCGAGGACATCACCGTCGTCCACCTCATGCGGCACGGCGAGGTCGCGAACCCGGACGGCGTCCTCTACGGCCGTCTGCCCGGCTACCACCTGTCCGACCTGGGCCGCCGCATGGCCGACCGGGTCGCCGAGCACCTGTCCGGCCGCGATGTGACGTATGTCGTCGCCTCGCCGCTGGAGCGGGCGCAGGAGACGGCCGAGCCGATCGCCAAGGCGCACGGGCTCGACCTCGCCACCGACGAGCGGCTGATCGAGGCCGAGAACATCTTCCAGGGCAAGACGTTCGGGGTCGGGGACGGGGCGCTGCGCAAGCCCGGCAACTGGAAGCACCTGGTCAACCCGTTCCGGCCGTCCTGGGGTGAGCCGTACGTCGACCAGGTCGTCCGCATGATGAGCGCGCTGGGCGCGGCGAAGGACCGGGCCCGCGGGCACGAGGCGGTCGTGGTCAGCCACCAGCTGCCCATCTGGATCGTCCGCTCGTACGTCGAGCGCCGCCGCCTGTGGCACGACCCGCGCAAGCGCCAGTGCACGCTGGCCTCGCTGACGACCTTCACGTACCAGGGCGACCGCATCGTCTCCGTCGGTTACAGCGAGCCGGCGCGCGATCTGGTCCCGGCCCACCTCCTCGCCGGTGCGAAGCCGGTGAAGGGCCAGAACAAGGCCTTCGGCGCGTAGCGCGTGGCCCGCGGGCCGGCCGCCGGAGCCGGCCGACCCGCGGGCCCCTGCCGCCGGTGACGATCAGGCCAGCAGGATCTCGCCGAAGATCGTCCCGGCCAGCGCGACATACACCGTGCACGCGATGTAGTTCAGCACGGTCGTTGCCTTGGTCGAGTCGACGAGACGCGCGTGAAAGAAGCCCGCCAGAACTCCGATGCATCCGTACAGGATCACTTCCATCAGGACGTTGATCGCGCCAAGCATCGCCATCTGCAATGACGGGTTGTCCGCGTCTCCGATGAACTGCGGGAGCACCGCGAGGAAGAAGAGAATGATCTTCGGATTCGTGATGCTGACGAAGACGCCTCGCAGATACCAGCGTCCGGCCGTGATGTCACTGCGCCCGCTGATCGCGCGACGTGCGTGACGCATCGTCACGTAGGCCAGCCACAGGAGATACGCGGCACCCAGAATCCTGAGCGTGTCCAGTACTAACGGGTATGATCGCGCGACTTCTCCCAAGCCGGCGACGACGGCGGCGGCGTAGACGCTCATGCCGGTTCCGATGCCGAGGATGGCTTTCACCGCGGCCCGGCGACCGCCTTCGAGGCCCACGGCGAGCATGTAGGCCATATCGGGCCCGGGGGGACCGAGGAAGAGCAGGATCACTGCCACGTAGCCCGGCAGCACCGTCAGATCCACCATGGTCAGCGACCTCCAGCCCTGGCGTCGCGTGCGGGCACTCCGCGGTGCCGGTGGCCGTCACTCCACGCCGGGCTGCCGTCGGCGGGGCCCGAGCACCCGATGCCTGTCTTGGAGGGTGTCATGAGACCTCCCAGTCGAGGTGGAACCGTCTGAGGTGGTTCCACCATACACGCGAAGCTCCTGATGGGAATGGGCCGTCTTGCCTGTGGACCCGTCCACCAGGAGCTTCGCCGTTCGCAGAATTCAGGAACGTGGAGTGAATGTGATCGGCAGTTTCCTCGCACCCGTGTTTCCGGAGTCGGGCAGCCACTCGGCGTCTTCCCCCACACGCAGATCGGTCATCCGCGTAGCCATTGCCGAGAGGGCCACATTCATGTCCGCCCGTGCGACGAAATGCCCCAGGCAATGATGCAGGCCGCCACCGAACGCGAAATGAGGCGAGCGGTCGGCGTCGAGGTCGATACGGTCCGGATTGTCGAACTCGGCGGGATCGGTGCCCGATGAAAGGGTGAACAGGTGGACTGTTGTGCCCTTCTCGATCCGGCGATCCTTGTATTGGAACGTTTCCGCCGCTTCGCGCGTGGTCCAACGGTTGATCGGATTGACGCGGAGCACTTCTTCGACCGCCTTGGCAGAGTAGCGGTCCGGGTCCGCGGCCAGCTTCTCCCACTGGTCCGGCTGCCTGGAGAAGGATTCGACAGCCAGCGCCAGCTGGTTCCGGGTCGTGTCGATCCCCGCGAATATGAGCAGGATGATGAGATTGATCAGCTCCTGATCCGAGAGCCTGCCGTCATCCTCGTCCCGCGTTTCCACCAGGGTGCTGAGGATGTCGTTCCGAGGTGACTCCCTCCTGCTCTTCACCAGGGACTCCGCATAGCGCGTGAGCTCGACGACGGCCTCGTCGATCTGTGCGATGTTCTCCTGGATGGTGACGCCGATGCCGAGCCCGATCGTGGACGCCAGCCGATTGATCTTCTTCCAGTCGCCCTCGTCGATGCCCAGCATCATGCACAGGATCCTGGTCGAATACGGCGCGGCGAAGCGACTGGCGAACTCTGTCTGCCCGTCGTCGATCCACTCGTCGATCAGGCTGTCCGCCAGGGATCGGAACCGGGGACGTAACGGCTCTATCCGGCGCGGAGAGAACGCGGGGTTCACCAGGCGTCGGATCCTGTTGTGCTCGTCGCCCTCCAGCACCAGCAGGGTCTTCTTCCACCAGCTGTCGAAGTGCCCCTCGAACACTCCGTGATGCGCCGGCCACTTGGCCGACCCCTGCGTCAGACGGGGGTTCTTCAGCAGCAAGCTGTTGTCCTCGTACGAGAGGACGGCGATGCCCCAGTCGGTTTCTGCGTACCAGTGTGCGGCTCGCGCCTTCCGCACCTCTTCCGAGTCCATGCGAAAGTGCGCGTCATTGATGTCGAGGTGCAGAGGTGTGGGTTGCTGCGCCATGGGAAGCGACTCCTGATCGTCGAATGCTGCCGAATCAGCCGGCGGTCAACGGGCCGATGCGATAGAGGACCTCGTCGTGGTGGCCGTCGGGGAAGAGGCTGCTGGGGAACAGCACCTGTGTCTCGATGTGAGCCGAGTGCTTCTTGGCGAACTGCTTCAGCACCATGAGGATCGCCTTGTTCTCGGCGGAGACCGTGGCCTCGACGTACCGGGCGCCCTGGGCCACCTGCTGGTCGGCCGCGGCCTGGAAGAGCTTCACCCCGAGGAAGGGGATGCCGTGGCGCGGATTGACGGCGGTCTGCCAGACGAAGTAGGTCTCGGGATCGTCGGGGCGGCGGTAGCCGGTGAGGAAGCCCACGATCTCGTCGTCCACGGTCGCGATCAGCGAACCGTCAGCGAAGTCCCGGAACCACAGCGTGTAGTAGTAGACGCTGTTGGAGTCCAGGCCGGGAGTGTTCTCGACCAGGTTCCACACGGCTGGGCCGTCCTCGGGCACCGGCGGCCGGAAGACCGCCCGCTTGTTCGCGGCAGTGCTCCGGTCTGCGCCGGCCGCGGAGGTGGCGTTGATCGTCATGGTCAGACCGCCTCGATCTCTGTCAGCAGCGGGTGGGCCGTCATGGCGGGGTGGATCCTTTCTCCAGCGGGGGTACGGGGCGCTGTCATGCCGTTTCGTAGACGGCGCGCTGCACGATGCGCAGCCCGTGGTCGAGTTCGTCGCCGGTGATGGTCAGCGGGGGCAGCAGCTTGACGACCTGGCCCTGTGCTCCGGAGGTCTCCATGAGCAGTCCGAGTTCGAAGGCTCGGCGGGTGGCGCGGCCGGCGTGCCGGGGGTCGGAGAGCTCCAGGCCCCACGCCATCCCGCGGCCGCGGTAGGCGGATCCGCTGTGGTACGCGGCGATGTCGCGCAGCGCGGCTTCGATGGTCTGGGCGTGTGCCAGGGTCTGCTGCTTCAGCTTGTCGTCGGCCCAGTAGGTGTTGAGGGCGGCGGCCGCGGTGACGAAGGCCGGGTTGTTGCCGCGGAACGTGCCGTTGTGTTCGCCCGGCTCCCAGACGTCCAGCTCCGGCCGGAACAGGCAGAGGGACATGGGCAGTCCGTATCCGCTGATGGACTTGGAGAGGGTGACGATGTCCGGGGTGATGCCGGCCTCCTCGAAGGAGAAGAACGCCCCGGTGCGGCCGCAGCCCATCTGGATGTCGTCGACGATCAGCAGCATGTCGTGCTGCTGACAGAGCTGGGCGAGGCCGCGCAGCCACTGCGGGCGGGCGACGTTGATGCCACCCTCGCCCTGGATCGTCTCCACGATCACCGCGGCCGGCTTGTCCAGCCCCGACCCGTGGTCCCGGAGCAACTGCTCGAACCACAGGAAGTCGGGTGTCTTCCCGCCCATGTAGTGGTCGAAGGGCATGGGAGCGCTGTGCACGAGCGGTACACCGGCGCCGGCCCGTTTGAAGGCGTTTCCGGTCACCGCCAGGGCGCCCAGCGACATGCCGTGGAAGGCGTTGGTGAAGGAGACGACCGTCTCGCGCCCCTTCACCTTGCGCGCCAGCTTGAGGGCGGCTTCGACGGCGTTGGTGCCGGTCGGGCCCGGGAACATGACCTTGTAGGGCAGGTCCCGCGGGCGCAGGATCATGTTCTGGAAGAACTCGAGGAACGCGCGCTTGGCCGTGGTCGACATGTCCAGGCCGTTGGTGACGCCGTCGCGCTCCAGATAGTCGAGCAGGGCGCGCTTCAGCACGGGGTTGTTGTGGCCGTAGTTGAAGGATCCGGCGCCGGCGAAGAAGTCCAGGTACGCGTGCCCGTCCTCGTCGTACATCCGGCTGCCCTGCGCCCGGTCGAACACGGTGGGCCAGCTGCGGCAGTAGCTGCGTACCTCTGACTCCAGGGTCGTGAAGACGCTCAGGTCGGGCTGGATGAGCGTCATGCCGAAACCTGCTCGAGCCGCGTTCGGAGGACGAAGTCGGTGAAGGTGTCCACCGAGACGAAGTCGTCCGCGTCCAGGTCCTCCGGGTCGACGACCAGGCCGAGGGAGTCCTCCAGGGCCATCAGCATCTCGAGCATGGTGGTCGAGTCCAGGTGCAGGTCGTCGAAGAGCTTCACATCGCCGGTGAGGCCGGTGACGGGGCGCTCGAGGACGTCGGTGAGGGCGTTCTCGAGGGCGGTGACGACATTCTGGCGATCCATGGTCATGTCCTTCGGTGGTGTGAGGAGTTGCTGCGGTCGGGTGGGAAGAGGATCAGTGGGCGACGCCGGCCCGCGGGGCCTCGCCGGTGACCGGGGCGGCGGAGCCCTGTTCGATCAGGGTGGCCAGCTTCTTGCGGTCGACCTTGCCGTTGCCGTTGGTGGGCAGGGCGTCGAGGCGGACGCAGCGCCGCGGGATCTTGAAGGGCTCGATGTGGTCGCGCATGCCTTCGCGCACCTCGTCCGCGGTGATGTCGGCGACCACCGCGAGGATCGCGCCCCGCTTGCCCTCGGGCGGCAGCACGGCGGCCGACGTCACCCCCTCGACGCGGGACGCGGCGGCCTCCACCTCGGTGGCGCTGAGACGGAATCCCCGCTCCTTGTACAGGTCGTCCCGGCGGCCGGAGAAGTAGAGGTAGCCCTCCTTGTCCAGCCGGCCGTAGTCGCCGGTGTGCAGCTCGGGGAAGAGTCCCTCAGCACGGGGGAAACGCTCGGCGGTCAGTTCGGGGCGTTTCCAGTAGCCCGCCATGACGTTCGGGCCGCGCACGACGAACTGGCCTGTCTGTCCGGGAGGCAGCCGGTTCCCGTCGTCGTCGATGACGAAGACCTCGGTGCCCGGCAGCGGCAGCCCGCAGGACCCCGGATGGTCGAGGTCTCCGTCCGGCGGCATGATCGCCGTGCGCTTGCACTCCGTGAGGCCGTACATCACCTGGATCCTCAGCTGGGGCAGTGCGGCACGCAGCGCGGACATGGTGGTGTCGGACAGGGCCGCTCCGGTGTTGGTCAGCAGCCGCAGCCGGCTCAATGCACCGCTGCTGCGGCGTAGCAGCCAGGCGAGCCGGTCGGCGATGGAGGGCACGGCGGGCAGCACGGTCGCCCCGGCTTCCTCCAGGCTGCGCAGCAGCGGGGGACCGACCTCGGCGACCGTGCCCAGGTGCAGCCGGGCACCGCTCAGCGCCGCGAGGTAGACCTGGTAGAGGCCGTAGTCGAAGGAGAGCGGCAGGGGGCAGTACACGACGTCGTCGCTGCGATACCGCAGGCACTCCTGGATCGCGGAGACGGCGAAGAGCACCTGCTGGTGGGTGCTGACCACGGCCTTGGGCAGCGAGGTGGTACCCGAGGTGTAGATCAGGCTCACCGGGTCAACGGGCAAGGCGCTCTGGCCACTGGGGGTGAGCGACACGTCGGTGCCCGCATCGAGCGCGGTCCGGACGAGCTCGTCGAGCTCGAGGAAGCGCACCTCGTGCCCGGCGGCGGTCCGCCCCGCGTCGGGATCGTCGGAGACCAGCAGCTTGGGTTCGCAGTCCCGCAGCACATGTTCCAAAGGCCCGCCGCGTACCTGTTCGTGCAGCACGCTGAAGACGGCGCCCAGGCGGGAGGCCGCGTAGAGCAGCACGGCGATGCCGATCCCGTCGGCCGCGGTGACGACGATCCGGTCGCCGCGCCGCAGTCCTTCGCGTCGCAGGAGTGCGGCCATCCTGGTGCTGGCGGCGGCGAGTTCTCCGTAGGTCAGGCTGCGGCTCTGCGAACTCAACGCGGCGGATCGAGGGCTGCGCTCAGCGGCCGCCTCCAGCAGTTCGTGCAGCAGCTGCGCTGTACGGGCCATCAGCTCTCCTCGGCAACGGGGTCGGGGTCGGTCGCCGCGTCCGTCCTGCGGTAGGGGACGACGGTGGTGGCGGTGGCGGAGCAGACGAGCTGGGGGGCGTCGAGTACGGCGGCGGCGCTGTCTGCCGCTCCTGGGCGGGCGCTGAGGACCTTGTGCGCCTCGAGTTCGACCACCCGGCGCAGCCTGGTCCGGCGTACCAGCCGTGCGCGTGCCTCGATGTAGTCGCCCGGCTTCACGGGTGCGGCGAAGCGGACATCGCTGTACTGGGCCAGCAGCCCCTCGTCGCCGTCCGTGCGGATGGTGATCTCGGTGACCAGATCGCCGAACAGCCGCAGGATGCGGGCGCCGTCCACCAGGTCACCCCCGTAGTGGGCTTCCTCCTGGCCGATCCGCACGCGGAGGAAGGCCGTGGTCGGCGGGGTCTGTTCATCGCGGGCGCCCTGCTGGGCGGGGGCTGTCGTGCTGGTGCTGGGCGGCGACACGGCGTCAGGCTCCTTCAGCTCTGTGGATGCTGTGCGTCCGTCCGCGGCTGCCACACCGCCGGCGTCGGGGATGCCGATGGCGACCGCGGCCACTACGGACTGTTTGTGGGTGATGGACACGGAGACGGAGGGCGGGGCCAGTCGGGCGGCTCTCCCGCGGAAGCGGACGACGGGGGCGCCATGCGGTGTGTGCTCCACGCATATCTCCCGCGGCGCCACGCCCTGGAGGAAGCCGATGCCCAAGACCTTGAGGATGGCCTCCTTGGCGGCGAAGCGGCCCGCGAGGAACTCCAGGCGCCGACGGTCTCCGAGGGTCTCGGCATGGACCAGTTCCTCGGGGGCGAAACTGAAGCGCAGGAACCAAGGTCGCTCGACCAGGCGGCGCAGTTCCGAGCAGTCCAGGATGTCCAGCCCGACCCGGGCGGCCCGGCTTGCCGCGGCGGTCATCCGGACGCGGTGCGGAAGTCGACGAGGTGCTGCTTGGCCAGCAGATCCTCCGTGGTGTCGCGTTCCCGGATCAGATGGGCCCGCCCGCGGTGCACCATCACCTCGGCCGGGAAACCGTGGCTGAGGAAGAGTCCGGGTGAGGCGGTGGGCCCGTAGGCCCCGGACCGCTCCACTGCCAGCAGGTCCCCCGGCCGCACCTCCGGCAGCCGGATTTTCTTGGCGATGACGTCGTTGGGTGTGCACAGCGGCCCGGTCACGCTGTAGGGCCGCAGCGCCCCGGCAGCCCGGTTCCCCACGTGGCGGATCGGGAAGTTGCGCTTGACGAAGCTTCCGACACCGACGGCGGCCATGTGGTGATTGGTGCCGCCGTCGGCGACCACGAAGCTCTCGCCCATCGAGGTCTTCACATAGCGGGCCCGGATGAGGTAAGTGCCGGCCATGGCTGTCAGGAACCGGCCCAGCTCCATGATCATCCGGCAGTGCGGGTTGCGCGCGGAGAAGGAGGAGAGGACGTCCGCCAGTCCGGTTCCCAGCGCGTCGAGGTCCAGGTCCTGCTCGTTGTCGAAGTAGGCGACGCCGAGCCCGCCGCCGAAGTCCACGGTCTCCAGGGGGAAGCCGAGTCGTCCGGCCAGGTCCTCCGCGGTGGCGAGGATCTGCCGGGTGTTGTGGACGACGTCCTCGTGGTTCAGGAAGCGCGTCCCCATGTAGGCGTGCACCCCCTTCACCCGGATGTGGCGCAGGGCTGCGAGTCGGTCCTTGGAGTCACGCAGTTCGGCTTCGTCGATGCCGAACTGCCGGGGCTTGCCTCCCATGGCCAGTCCCGACCCCTTGCTGCCGAAGGCAGGGTTTACTCGCAAAAGCACCGGGAACTCGTCACGGTCGGCGGTTGCCAACAGGGAGTCCAACAGGTCGAGTTCGTCCAGGGATTCGCAGACAATCGCGTGGATTCCGGCTTCGATGCACGCGGTGAGTTCTCGTTCGTCCTTGCCGGGACCGAGGAAGATGACGTCCTGGGGTGCGACCCCGGCTCGCAGAGTGGTGACCAGTTCCGCATAGGAGGAAACCTCGGCGCCGGCCCCGAACGAGTTCAGCAGTGCGCAGACACTGACGTTCGGGTTGGCTTTGAGCGAGTAGAACACATCGACACGGTCGGGGAGCACACCGCGCAGCGTGCGATACGTGTCTTCCAGGATGTCCGCGTCGTAGACGAACAGCGGGGTACCGAACTCGTCGGCGAGTGCCGCCATCGTATTGCCCTGAATGTGGCCGTTCGAGGTGGTCATGCAATCACTGCCATCCGCCGTCATCGAGCCGGCGGCTTACGGCCTGCTCCCTCGTGAGTGAGCTGCCTGAGGTGGATGTCCGCTCTTTCATCGCTCGCCTCTCTCACTGGTCCGTTCTCCAGCAATCACGATTCTGCGAGCTGTCGCGCGGCAAAGGAAGAACTGGCGGTTGGACTAAATCGGTCCTGACCTATTCAGGCCCCGGACGAACGGGGTGTCCGCCCAATGGGTCGCAGGCGCCGCGATATTCCCCGTGCATCATGAATCAAACTTATGGAAAAGGCCACGTTTCCGTGATGGCCAACGGGCGCGGCGTACCGGTCGAGTGTTCGTGACGGCATGCAGAAAAAGGCCATCAAGGACATCCGCAGGAGATCGCTCGGCAGCAGGGCGGCGGCGTCATCCCACTCGCCGGCGGGGGCACCCTGATACGGATCGGATCAGGCTGAGAGATCTCAATCCGTCTCGTAGCGCATGAGGGGCGCTTCAGCGCGTCGCAGGCACCATTCGGCCAGCTGAGGGCAGGCGGTGGCCGCGCGCACCCAGATCTGCTCCGCGGTCGACTCGGCCTCGTTCAGCGACGCGACGCGGAGGAAGAGGCCGATGACAGGGTGAGGTCGTGACTGGAGATGCACACTGACGTGTTCGAGGACGTCCGGTGCGGTGGCTTCCAGCATCTGCCTGATCTCGGCAGGCAAGGGGGCGTCGCCCGGAGGGGAGACAGCGAGATGGACAAGATACATGAGGCAATTGTCCTCTTCGGATCGTCAACCCTTCCATACCTGTCGACCGACGAGCACACGGACCGTCATGGCCGGATGAGTCCCCTCGCGACCGCGTGAACACCGGCCTGGAAGCGGCTCCGCGCGCCGAGGTGGTCCATGAGTTTTGTGGCGATGCGGCGTGCCGTGCGAGCCGACACACCCAACCGGGCCGCGACGGATTCGTCGGTGTGCCCTTGCGACAACAGCCGCAGGACCTCCGTCTGCTGCGGGTTCAGCCGCTGCGTATCCGCGGGTAAGGCGGTCGCGGCCATCGGCCGGGCGGACTGCCAGACACAATCGAACAGGGCGTACAGAGAGGAGACCACTCCCGGCGTCTGCAGAACCACCGCCCCGGCGGCGGTGTCATCACAGTCGGCGGCGACGACGGCGATCCTCCGGTCGCAGATGATCATGCGGTTGGGTAAGCAGGGGACCGTCCGTATCCGCCCGCCGAGCCTTGCCAGCCACTCCGCGTGCGCCACCGTGGCGGGGTCGTTGCGGGCGCTGTCCAGATAGACGGTGCGCATCCGCACGCCGCGTTCGAGCAGGTTCTCGGCGAGGGGCCGCGAACTGCGCACATTGGCCGCCGTCTGGGCTCCGCCCGGAGCGAAGGTCAACAGCTCCTCCTCGACCCTGTCGTACAGAGTCGCCAGGTAGTCGCGGACGCAGTCGACCCCGTTCAGGCGGAGTAACTCTTCCCTGTCCCGGGTGAATTCCGATTTGAGACGTACGGCGGCGGCCTGAGCCTCTTGTACACGTTTCTGTTGCGCGGCGAGCTCGGCGCGCTGCCTCGCCAGCAGAATGTCCGCGGCCAGGTGCGGGTCAACTGCGTGGAAGCTCCGGGGGTCTTCGGAGGAACTCCGTATCAACGCCAGTTCGCTGAGGGTGTCGAGCGCTGTCAATACTGCCTGCTCGGTCAGCTGGAGACGGCGCATCAGATCGGCCACGCCGTCCTGCGGGTGCGCCAGCATCTCGCGGTAGACCACTTCGGCCGTGGCGTCCATTCCCAGAACATCGAACATGTGATTCCCCCTTTTGAGCAGCGTGCGGTGGCGAGACCACGGAGCACGGAAGTCTCGCTACCACGAAATCACGATGACCAGCGACCGGACAGCACGGTCAGTCGGAAAGGCTTGACTGCTTGCGCTTGTTGGCGAGGAAGCGCGCCTTTTTTTCACGATTCCCACACGTGTTCATGTCGCACCATTTGCGGGTGTGGCCGCGGCTGGTGTCGAAGAACGCGGCTCGGCACGTCGGCGATGCGCACAACGAGATTTTTCCTTCTCGTTCTCCTGCCAGGAGGCTGATCGCATCGGCGGCGATCACGCTGAGCGCGTCTTCCGTGGAAGCGGAAGCCAGCCGCCATTCCAGCTTGCCCTCGGGCGTCAGGATCGCCGAGGCCAGCCCGTCGATACTGCAGTCATTGATGACCTGGACGGCCGACGAGGGAAGCGGGTCCTGGTTCGCGACGGCGGTTGCAGCTGCGTGAATCGATTCCCTTAGCTCCCGGGCGTGGTCGAGCTGGGAGTGGCTGCAGGCGTCGACGGCGAGTCCATGGACTTCCAGCCAGTCCGCCAGCCGGGACGGCACAGGGATGCGCTCCAGCGTCTCGCCGTAACGCTCCGACAGGGTCCCCGTGAAGCTGGTCGCGAGCACCTTGCCCAGACGGAACTCAGGGAAATAAACCACCGCCATGGAACCACCTTAGCCGGTTGACTCCTGCAGCGCAAGCATACGCGAACCACCACATATGGTTCTACGCAACTCGGGGATCCGCATGCCCTCCCCCTCCAAGGTCAACTCCGGGTGCCCGGCGGCCGGTTGAGGAAACACGGCGCGGTGCGCAGGCTTCGCCGGACCGGCCCGCGGACCGTCCGTCACCGGCCTGAACAGGTCAGGTCCGCTTCAGGCCACCCGTCGCTTCTTCCTTCGCCGCACGGAGGCTCGTAGGGTCATGATCGCCGGAACTTGGGCCGGCGAAAGGGACGAGCGATGGAAGATCAGGGATCATGAAGATTTTCGTCGACAGGGTCAAGTGCCAGAATCATGGACAGTGCGCGATCTCGGCCCCGACCAACTTCGAGCTCGACGCCAATGGGGAGCTTCAATACCAGGAAGCGTTCGATGAGGAGAACGCCAGCGATATCGAGGACGCTGTCGACTCCTGCCCTCTGCAAGCGATCCACCTGAAATCGTGATGCCGCCGGCGGTTGATGGGCGGCCGCTTGTCGGCATAGTCGGCTCCGGTATAGCCGGACTGCGGGCGGCCAAGGCGATACTCAAGTGCACGTCGGACGCCAGGATCGTCATCTTCGGCGACGAGGCCCACCGCACCTACAATCGGCCGGGTCTGACGAAGAAGCGGTATCCCTTGTCGGATGCCCTCGACATGACGATCGCCGAGGACGTGAAGGTCAATGGAGCCGAGAACGACGCCCTGACCTGGCGCCTCGGCACCAGGGTCGAGGCAGCCGACCTGCGTGACAGGACTCTGCGTCTGAGCACAGGCGAGGCATTCCGGTACGACGGCCTCGTGATCGCCGCGGGTGTACGCCCGCGTGCCTCGGCCCCGGGCGCCGGGGAGTGCGAGCTTCATACGCATCGGACCCTGCGTGGTCTGGGCGATGCGCGCTACATCCACCATCGGCTCCAGGCGAGCGACAAGGTCACCTTGGCGGGCGCCGGATTCGTCGCGTGTGAGCTGGCTTCGCTGGCCAGAGGGTACGGCTGCGAAGTCCTCATGCTGGAAGCGCTGCGAGGCGGGCCGTTCGAGAGCATCCTCGGTGAGCGTGTCGCGAGGGCGCTCGGCCGCTGGCTCGTTCAGCACGGCATCACGTTCTTGACGGGCGATTCCGCGAGGGAACTGCTCTGTGAGGGGACACCGTCGCGTCCGGATCCCGCCTCCGGCCCGCCCGACCGCTCTCTTTTCATCGAGGCGATCGGCAGTGTTCCCAACGTGGAATGGCTGCATGGGAATGGTCTGGATCTGTCCGACGGGGTGCCCGTCGATGAATACATGCGTGTGTCGCCGTGGCCGAATGTTGTCGCGGCCGGGGACATAGCCCGCTACCCCGACCCGTGGGCGGCCGGCAGCCTGACGCGCATGGAATTCTGGAAGAACGCGATCGACACCGGTGATCTCGCGGGCAGGTCTCTGGCGTCGGCCTTGGGATACGGTGCGGTGACCTCCCGGATCCGGTACTTCCCCAGCATGTCCACGGAAGTGCTCGGCCTGCGTATCCAGATGGCCGGCAACCCGAAGGTCTCGGATTCGATGGAGATCGTCTGCGGGGATCTGGACCAACCGGACCAGGGAGTGCTCGTCGCGTACCTCCGGGAAGGCGCCATGGTCGGGGCTGCCTACATGGACACAGGTGCTCGGTTCAACAGTGCCTACATAAAACTCTTGGCGTCGTTGAGAAGCGCTGATCGGGCACCGGCTCCGGTCCCGGCGACGGCGTCGCGGAGCCGGTGATCGCCCGCAGCCGCTCCACGCTCGGCGGCGGGGAGCGCGTAAGCTCGCGGGCTCGTCGCCGGAGTGGTCGGTGAGGGTGGGTACGTCCCGCGCGGGGCGTTCGGTAGGCGCGAAGACGCCTGGGCACCCACGGTTCGACCCCTTCTGATCGCTTACGACTGCTTCGTTACGGAATCTGCGCATTTTAGCGGAACCTCTGCGTTCGTCACGTCCTCTCACTGGGTGACCAGCACGACGTACGAATCGGGGATGCCATGCGCGCTCTCTCCCGCAGGGGAATGCTCGGAATCGGCGCGGGAGCCGCCGCCGTCTCGCTCGCCGGCTGCGGCGGTCTCACGGGGTCGGACGACTCCGGCCGCGCCGACGGTTCCGGCGGCGACTCCGTGCGGAGCGGATCGAAGCCGAAGTCCAAGCCCGCCGCCCGCCCCATCGGCGACGGCTCCACCGCCCACACCGGCAAGCAGCCCCACCAGCCCGCCAAGCCCGAGCCGCTGGAGCCGGGGCAGACGCCCCCGCAGTTCGTCGTGTTCTCCTGGGACGGCGCCGGCGAGGTCGGCAACGGCCTCTTCCCGCGCTTCCTGGACCTCGCCGAGGAGCACGGCGCGAGCATGACCTTCTTCCTGTCCGGGCTGTATCTGCTGCCCGAGTCGAAGAAGCGCCTGTACGACCCGCCGAACAACCCGCGCGGCGCCTCCGACATCGGCTACCTCACCGACGCGCACATCAAGGACACGCTGAAGAACGTCCGCCGCGCCTGGCTGGAGGGCCACGAGATCGGCACCCACTTCAACGGGCACTTCTGCGGCGAGTCCCACGGCTCGGTCAAGAACTGGACCCCGCGGCAGTGGCGCAGCGAGATCGACCAGGCGAAGTCCTTCGTCAAGGAGTGGCGCACCAACACCGGCTGGACCGACCTGCCGCCGCTGCCGTTCGACTACGACAAGGAGCTCGTCGGCGGCCGTACGCCGTGTCTGCTCGGCCAGGACAACCTGCTGCCCACCGCCCGTGAGCTCGGCTGGCGCTACGACGCCTCCTCGCCCGGCGGCCTCCAGGTCTGGCCCCGCAAGCGCCAGGGCATATGGGACCTGCCCTTGCAGCAGATACCTTTCCCCGGCCGTGGCTTCGAGGTCCTGTCGATGGACTACAACATGCTGGCCAACCAGTCCCTCGCCACCACGAAGGCCCCCGCCCACAACTACCCGGGCTGGCGGAAGCAGGCGGCGCAGGCGTACATCCAGGGATTCAAACGGGCATACGAGACGAATCGGGCGCCCTTCTTCATCGGCAACCACTTCGAGCAGTGGAACGGCGGCATCTACATGGACGCCGTCGAGGAGGCCTTCAAGCACATCGCGCGCGAGAAGGAGAAGGGCGCGGATGTGCGCCTCGTCTCCTTCCGGCAGTTCACCGACTGGCTGGACGTGCAGAGGCCCGAGGTGCTCGACAGGCTCCGCACGCTGGGCGTCGGACAGCAGCCCGCCGGTGGCTGGCGGGAGTTCACCCGGCAGGCCCCCGAGCCGAGCGGGAAGGCCTCCGGAAACGCTGCCTGAAATGCGGTTTTCCGCCCGCAAGGGGGGTGGGCGAGACCCCCAGAACGGGCATGCGAAACTTTTCACATGAGTGCTGCCAGCGCCCCCCCGCGTTCGAACCGCACGGCCCGTGCCACCGGGCGCAGCCGACGTGTCCGCCGTCACGCCGCCCTGACCGCCGGCCTTGCCGCGACCGCGCTGCTCGTCTCCGCGTGCGGCTCCGGCGGCACCTCCGGCGGGGGCGGCAACACCAACTTCGTCACCGGCACCGACGGCGTCGCCACCGTCGCCCAGGGCAAGCGCACCCCGGCACCCGACCTGTCCGGCAAGACCATCGCGGGCAAGACCCTCGACGTCGCCGACTACAAGGGCAAGGTCGTCGTCCTCAACGTCTGGGGCTCCTGGTGCAACCCCTGCCGTGCCGAGGCCAAGTACTTCGCGAAGGTCTCCAAGGAGTACGCCGGCAAGGGCGTGCAGTTCGTCGGCATCAACACCCGGGACACCTCCACCGGCGCGGCCCTCGCCTTCGAGAAGGACTGGGACATCACCTACCCCAGCCTCTACGACCCCACCGGCAAGCTGCTGCTGCGCTTCAAGAAGGGCACGCTCAACCCGCAGGCGATCCCCTCCACGCTCATCCTCGACCGGGACGGCAGGATCGCGGCCCGCTCGCTGTCGGCGCTCAGCGAGGAACGGCTGCTGAAGATGCTCAAGCCGGTCGTCGCCGAGAAGTGAGCGGAGCCGGGACGTGAGCGCAGTCACCACCCTCGCCGCGGTGGCGGACCCCAACGGCACGGTGCTCAAGGGCGCCCTGCTGGCGGCTCTGCCGATCGCGCTGCTCGGCGGACTCGTCTCCTTCTTCTCGCCCTGCGTCCTGCCGCTGGTGCCCGGCTACCTGTCCTATGTGACGGGGGTCGCCGGCACCGACCTCGCCGAGGCGCGGCGCGGCCGGATGGTCGCGGGCGCCTCGCTGTTCGTGCTCGGCTTCACCGCCGTGTTCGTCTCCTCCGGGGCGCTGTTCGGCTACTTCGGCACCACGCTCCAGGAGCACAAGGACGTCCTGTCCAAGGTGCTCGGCGTGCTCATGATCCTCATGGGCGTCTTCTTCATGGGCCTGATGCCCTGGTTCACCCAGCGCGAGTTCCGCCTTCACCGCAAGCCGGTGGCCGGGCTGGCCGGCGCGCCCCTGCTCGGCGCGCTCTTCGGCATCGGCTGGACGCCCTGCATCGGCCCCACACTCGCCTCCGTGCTCGCCCTCTCCTCCGAACAGGGCAGCGCCGGACGCGGTGCCGTCCTGACCGTCGCGTACTGTCTGGGCCTGGGCGTGCCCTTCGTGCTCGCCGCGGTCGCCTTCCGCAAGGCCCTCGGAGCCTTCGGCTGGATCAAGCGCCACTACGTCTGGGTGATGCGGGTCGGCGGCACCATGATGATCGTGACCGGTCTGCTCCTGCTGACCGGCGCCTGGGACCGCATCGTGCAGGAGATGCAGGTCTGGTCCGACGGCTTCACTGTGGGGATCTGATCGATGAGCAAGACCACCGCCTCCGACCCGGCCCCGTCCGCCGCCGAGGACCAGGAGCTGGGCGACGCCGGCTCCCAGCTGTCCACCGCCCCCAAGGAGGACGCGCCCCACCTGCCCGCCCTGGGCGTCGTCGGCTGGGTGCGCTGGTTCTGGCGGCAGCTGACGTCCATGCGGGTCGCCCTGCTGCTGCTCCTGCTGCTCTCCCTGGGCGCGATCCCCGGCTCGCTCATCCCGCAGTCCGGCCAGGACGAGACGAAGGTCGCCGACTTCCGCAAGGCCCACCCGGCCCTCGGGGACGTCTACGACAAGATCGGCATGTTCCACGTCTACAGCTCGGTGTGGTTCTCCGCGATCTACATCCTGCTGTTCGTCTCCCTCATCGGCTGCATCGTGCCCCGCACCTGGCAGTTTGTCGGCCAGCTGCGCGGCCTGCCGCCCGGCGCGCCCCGGCGGCTGAACCGGCTGCCCGCCCACACCACCTGGCGCACCACCGCCGAACCCGAGCAGGTCCACCAGGCCGCCCTGGCCCTGCTGAAGAAGCGCCGCTTCCGCACGCATCTCACCGGGGGCGCCGTCGCCGCCGAGAAGGGCTACCTGCGCGAGGTGGGCAACCTTGTCTTCCACATCGCCCTCATCGTGATGCTGACCGCCTTCGCCTGGGGCCAGCTGTACAAGTCCGAGGGCAACAAGCTGGTCGTCGAAGGTGCCCCGGGGTTCTCCAACACCCTCACCCAGTACGACGACTTCAAGTCCGGCAACCTCTTCACCTCCGACGACCTGGTGCCCTTCAGCTTCAACCTGAAGAAGTTCACCGGCACCTACGAGCGCACCGGCCCCAACAAGGGCACCCCGCGCGTCTACAAGGCCGACATCACCTACAGCACGGGCGCCTACGGCAAGGACAAGAACGACACCGTCGAGGTGAACCACCCGCTGGAGATCGGCGACTCCAAGGTCTACCTCGTCAGCCACGGCTACGCCCCGGTCATCACCGTCCGCGACGCCAGGGGCAAGGTCGTCTTCGACGACGCCGTACCGCTGCTGCCGCTCGACTCCAACGTCACCTCCTCCGGCGTCGTCAAGGTCCTCGACGGCTACCGCAACGCCCAGGGCAAGAAGGAACAGCTCGGCTTCAACGCGTTCTTCGTGCCGACATTCGGCGGCTCCGCCAGCGGCACGATGCTGTCGCAGTTCCCCGCGCTGGACAATCCGCTGCTGGCGCTGTCCGCCTACCACGGCGACCTGGGGGCCGACTCCGGCATCCCGCAGAGCGTGTACCAGATGGACCGCACCAACATGAAGGAGTTCAAGGACTCCCAGGGCAAGCTGTTCAAGAAGCTGCTGAAGCCCGGTGAGACCATGAAGCTCCCGAACGGCGCCGGTTCGGTCACCTTCGGCAAGGACATCAAGGAGTGGGCCGGCTTCCAGGTCGTCCAGCAGCCCGGCAGCGGCTGGGCCCTCGCCGGTGCCCTCGCCGCGATCGGCGGCCTCGCCGGATCCCTGTTCATCCAGCGCCGCCGCGTCTGGGTGCGCGCGGTCGAGGGCGCCGACGGCGTCACCGTCGTCGAGATGGCCGGCCTCGGCCGCAGTGAGTCCGCCAAGGTCCCCGAGGAACTGGGAGACCTCGCCGGGGCCCTGTACGAGCAGGCCCCGGGCGCGCCCGACCCGGACGACCCCACCGATTCCCCCGACACCGACCCGGAGCCGGGTACCGCAACCCCCGTACCTGCCGAAGGGGCTGAGAAGCAGTGACCCTCGCCGCCGCCACGAACGAAAACCTCGCGAACATCAGCAATGTGCTGATCTACTCCGCGATGGCCGTCTACACCCTGGCCTTCTTCGCGTACATCGCCGAATGGCTCTTCGGCAGCCGCAGCAAGGTCGCCCGGACCGCCGCCGCGCTCACCAGCAAGGCGGACGCCAAGAAGGCGGCGCCGGCCGTCACCGTGAACCAGGCCGGCGGCACCGCCGTGCTGGAGCGGCCGAAGGTCACCGTGCGGGCCGCGTCCGGTCAGCGCGACGTGCCCGACGGCCCCGGGGCGCACGGCGGGGACGAGCAGGGCGACCTGTACGGCCGGATCGCCATCTCCCTCACGGTGCTCGCCTTCCTGATCGAGTTCGGCGGTGTCCTGACCCGCGCCCTGTCGGTGGAGCGCGCGCCGTGGGGCAACATGTACGAGTTCAACATCACGTTCTCCACGGTCGCGGTCGGCGTGTACCTGGGGCTGCTGGCCCTGAAGAAGAACGTGCGCTGGCTGGGCCTGTTCCTGATCACCTCGGTCCTGCTCGACCTGGGCCTGGCGGTCACGGTCCTGTACACCGCCAGTGACCAGCTGGTCCCGGCCCTGCACTCGTACTGGCTGTACATCCACGTCTCGACGGCGATCTTCTGCGGCGCGGTCTTCTACGTGGGCGCGGTCGGCACGATCCTGTACCTCTTCAAGGACTCCTACGAGAGCAAGCTCGCGAGCGGCGGCACGCCCGGCACCTTCGCGACCTCCGTCCTGGAGCGGCTGCCCTCCTCCGCCTCCCTCGACAAGTTCTCCTACCGCGTCAACGCGGCCGTCTTCCCGCTGTGGACGTTCACGATCATCGCGGGCGCCATCTGGGCCGGTGACGCCTGGGGCCGCTACTGGGGCTGGGACCCGAAGGAGACCTGGTCCTTCATCACCTGGGTCGCCTACGCCTGCTACCTGCACGCCCGCGCCACCGCCGGCTGGAAGGGCCGCAAGGCCGCCTACCTGGCCCTGATCGCCTTCGGCTGCTGGCTGTTCAACTACTACGGCGTGAACATCTTCGTCTCCGGCAAGCACTCCTACGCCGGCGTCTGAGCCCTCCCGACAGGATGTGCGACGACCAGCCCTGCCGGTCGGTAGATTCAGCCATCCGGGGTATGTAACCGTCGGCGAGCGGTTGAATACGCGATGCTGTGCAGGTCACGCAGCACGCCACAACCGTCTGGGGGGTAGACGATGAGTGTGACGATCGACGAGCGGGCGATTTCGGAACACGAGGACGACATCGTGATCATCGTGTCCGACGCCGACTACCGGGATGCCGCGCAGCGAGCCCTGGACGAGCTCGGACTCACCTACGCCGAGCTCGAAGAGCAGGCGAAGGAGGGGAACTTCACCTCGTCGCAGGCGCATGCTCTGTGGGTGTCCATCGGCGGCACGGTTGATCTCTGACCTGTCGAAACAGGCCTACAAGTTCGCCAGGGAGTTACAGGAGACCCTCAACGGGACCGTGTGCCAGCATGTGCGGATCACCGCCGTGCTGCGCCCGCGTTCCGCGGTCGGTCCTGTCGCGGTCCTGGATGCAGGTTCGTCTCGATGAAGAAGCCGACTTCTTGACGGTCCATTCGTCCTACTGCGGCATCTTCACCGATGAGGCTCTGGAGACCTGTCTGCGATCGCCGAACGGCTGGCCGACGGCCGGGAGGGCTGGGAGAAGCGGGTCGAGGAGGGGCGCAATCGCTATCGGCGCGGTCAGTTGCTGGCGGCGATGAGGCGCAATCCCGATGTGGTCGAGGAGTACCTCAAGGGCCGCGGCGAGTAGCCGCTGCCCAGGCCGCGACGCCCTGCTCGGTGTGTCCGGGCAGGGCATCATCGTGTCCGGCCCGGCTAGGGGCGGCGGGCCGTGCCGGTCACGATGTCCCGCAGGCGTTCGGTGTACAGCCGCAGGTTCTTGTGCGCGACGTCGGTGTCGGGGTAGCGGGCCGCGAACCACAGGCCCTCGTGGAGGCGGGTGATCCAGGCGCAGACCTGGTCGCCGTAGGAGACCCTGATCAGGCCGTAGGCGTTGCGCTCGGTCCAGAGGGTGGAGTCGGGGGTGTCGCGGGCGTCGGCGAAGGACACGATGGAGTACATGTCGGGGGACGTGGGCCGGAAGTCCGCGCCGAGCAGGCGCAGTACGCGGGCCAGGGGCATGCGCGCGAGCGGCCGGTTGGCGTGCAGGGCGGCCCGTACGGTCTTCAGCACGTCGGGGAAGTCGGGGGTCCCGGCGACGGGCACCTCGATGGGGGCGCCCCCGACGTACCAGCCCACGGAGTCGGAGTACGCGGACTTCGCCCGGGTGTGGAAGGGCACCACCGTGCGGTAGACGGGTTCGCCGCCGATCTCGTGGACGATCAGGGCCGTCGCCGCGAGGAGGCCGACGAGAGAGCCTCCGTAGGGGCGGCAGTACGCCTCGAACGCGGCGGCGGCCTCCGCGTCCACGAGCATCTCGCGCATGAGCTTCTGGGCCGGCAGCCCGCCCCCGTCATCCAGCCCGAGGTCGACCGGGAAGCTCGGCAGCCGCCCGTCGCAGCGGCGGATGAAGTCCCGCCAGCGGGCGACGATCTCGTGGTCGGCGTCGATGCGGTCCGCGTTCGCCCGCTCGGCCTCGCAGAAGTCGACGTAGCTGCTGACGGGGGGCTGCTGCGAGGTGCGTCCCGTGAGGTGCCCGGCGTACAGCTCATGGATCTCGGCGGGGATGCGGTAGATGGAGAAGGCGTCGACGTTGCTGTGGTCGAAGGCCATGTAGACGCTGGTGGAGTCGTCCCGGACGACGGCCGTGTAGATGAGGTTGGGCCAGCGCAGCGCGTCCGCCGTGGTGTCGAAGCGGTCCTGGAGGTGCTGGGCGAGCTCGGCCGGGTCGGTGAACTCCCCGCCGTCCTCGCGGTGCAGGGCCACGGCGTCGGCGTCGAGGGTGAAGCGGCGCAGCGAGTCGCCGGGGCCGCCCGCCCAGCGGAAGCCGCTGCGCAGCGTCTCGTGCCGCAGCGTCCAGTCGCGCAGCGCCTCACCGAGCGCGTCCAGGTCGGCCCGGCCCGGGAGGTCGAAGGCCGCGCCGATCCAGGTCGGCACGAACAGGCCGTCCTCGCGCACGGTCCGTGCCGTGCGCAGGTGCGACTCCTGGATGTAGGCGGGCGGCCTGGAGTCCTCCGGCAGGGCCTTGGCCGTCGCGACGGTCGCCGGACTGAGCGTCCATTCGACGAGTCGCCCGGGCCGGACGTCGCAACGCTGGATGTCAGTCATTCGCACGAGGCGTCTCCGTTCGCAGATGGGACAGACCCGACCAAGGGAATGACGACGGAGCCACCGCCCACACCAGGTGTCGCCACTTTTCCGTGGAACGGATGGCTCCTCGAACGGTGATACGGGCCCCGAGCGGGGTGCGTCGTTGACGTGCGGGCCGATTTAGCAGATCAGAGGCCCGGTGTCACCGCGTGGCTTGGCGATCGCAACCGTCCGCTTCGAGGAACTCCAGATGCGCGTGCAGGGCGCCCGCGCCCTCGATCATGGCTCTGCTGCGGGCCGTCAGCGCCGCGCCGCGGGCCGTCACCGCCGCGCGCAGCGCCGCGCTGCCGCCCTCCCGCCGCAGCCCCTCCAGCACCGGCCTGATCTGGTCGAACAGATAGTGGCTGCGGCGCAGGGTGTGCACGAACCGGGCGTCGCGCACATCGGCCGGCGCGTAGGTCCGGTAGCCCGTCCCGCGTTCGCGCCCCGGCGTGAGCAGCCCGGCCCCCTCCCACACCCGCAGCGCGGACGTGCGGACGCCCAGCAGCGCCGCGACCTCGCCGATGCGCAGTCCGCCCGACCGCGGCAGCGGGGCGGGCGGCTCGGCCGCCAGCAGCTCCAGGGCCTCGCTCGCCGTCCGCAGTGACACCCGCTCCTCGTGCAGGGCGGCATGGGCCGCGTCGAGCAGGGCGAGCGCGCCGGGGGCGTCCCCCTCGTGCAGGGTCCGCATGATCCCGGCGGCCGTCACCGGACCGTACCCCCGCAGCAGTGCCCGGTACGCCAGCAGCGCGCCGCGGTGCACCTCCCCGAAGACGCGGTAGCCGGACGCGGTCCGCGCTGCAGGAGGCAGCACACCGGCGTCCTCGTAGTTGCGGATCTGCTGCGTCGAGACACCGGCCAGCCGGGCCAGGTCGACGGAACGGAGGCGACGGTCGTTCGTCATCGATGGGAAGGTTACGGAACTCGAAGGAATGGACGACCGCATACGCCCGGGATCCGAACCGATCCGTAGCCCCCCACGTCTTCGTTGCGTATCCACCCCGCCGGAGCGCCCGCTCCCCCAAGGAGGCCCACCGATGAAGGCGTCACTCCCACGCGTCGACCAAGGCCCCGCACGGGCGCTGCTCGCGGCGACCCTGCTCTCCCTCTCGGTGGGCTGCACGGCGACGTCCGCGGACGGCGGCGGGCGCGCCCAGGCGTCCTGCGCGTACGTCGTCGAGTACGACAGCCGCAGGTACCTGGGCCGCGAGGAGACGGACATCCCCGTGGGGGAGTCGCTCGGCAGCGCCACCCGCCCGGCGTGCGACGACACCCCCGGCGACGGCGACGACGGAGAGGGCCCGGCCCTGATGACGGCGTTCGCCGTGCGGGGGGTGGATCCGGCCGTCGCCGTCGCGGTGGCCGAGGACCCCGGCGCGTACCGTCTCGTCGTCGCCGAGTCCGTCAGGGAACTCCCGCCGGAGCTGCGGAAGATGACCGACCGCTCCTGACGGGCACCGGGCGGGGCGTCAGCCCTGCCGCTCCAGTACCGCGTAGTCGGCGAAACTGCGGCGGTAGCGCAGGTGCCTCGTCTCCTGGGTGTGCCTGCGCTGCCACTCCTCGACCTCGCCGGGCGCCTGGCACGGGCCCGAGCCCGCCCCGCAGTCCTCCTCCTCACCGGAGACGCAGAACGCCTCGTACTCGGGCTGGGCCGACGCGTCCTGCACGATCGAGTACGGCACGTACCGGAAGACCCTGCGGCCGGCCGACTCCCCACCGTGCTCCGCCCGTTGGTGCTGGCGCAGCAGCACGTTCGCGTCCGTCACGGCACTGCCGTCGAACGCCGCGCGCGCCCGGTCCCGCCGGGTCGCGAACTCCTCGCACGTCGCGCACCCGGGCACGGGGGAGGGCGGCCGGGCCGGATCGACCGCCAGCCCCTCCCTGGAACGGTCGTTGAGCGCGCGCAGGCCGGCACTGAGCCGCTCGTCCGGGGTGGCCTCCCGGATCCTCGACGGGTCCGCCTGCCACTCCCGGCCGCCGCCGACCGGGCGCAGCATCACATACGGACCGGTTCTGTCCTGGTACTCGCCGACCTTGCGCGTGTGCGGGTCGTAGACGAGCTTTCCCGGTTCCATTTTCGCGTACCTCCGTCACTCTGGGTGTGCAGAGCGTCGCGCACGGGAACAGTCCGGTTCAATGCTTGGCGTGTGACACCGGTGCACTGTCACGGAGGGGGGAAGCCGTGAGCCGACGGAACGGCGGGGCGGAGTCGGGGGCGAGCACGGCCGCGGTGTTCGGGGAGGTGCTGCGGCATTTCCGCGAGGCCGCGCTGCTCACGCAGGAGGCGTTGGCGCGGCAGATCCCCTGCGACCGTTCGCACGTGGCGCGGGTGGAGGCGGGCACGAGGGTGCCGCAGGACACGTTCGCCAAGGCCTGTGACGAACTGCTGGGAACGGGTGGGGTGTTGCTCCGGCTGTGGGGCCGGATCGACTGGTACCCGCAGGTGGAGCATCCCGACTGGTTCCGTCGCCGCGCCGAGATGGATGAGGAGGCGGTAACCCTTCGGGAGTATCAGGAGCGGTTGATTCCGGGGTTGTTGCAAACCGGGGAGTACGTCCGGGCGCTGTTCTCGCGAGTCGCCACCGGTGACGAGGTTGAGGAGCGGGCTCGCGCACGACTGAGCAGGCAGCGACGGTTCCTGGCCGAGGGTGGTCCGCTGTACATCGCCGTTCTGGACGAAAGCTGCCTGCGCAACATGGTGGGGGGCCCGGCCATCATGAGAGACCAGTGTGCCCACCTGCTGAGCGTCGGGCGACGCCCCAACATCCGCATCCAGGTGGCCCCGGCGAGCTTCTCGGAGTTGCTTCGCCCCAACGTCTCCATGTCGCTGATCGAGCTGCCGGACGGGCACCGATGGGTCTACTCGGAGTCGCTTGACCGCGGACATTTCAACGACGATCCGGCCGTCTACAGCCGACACAGCCACGCCTATGATGTGCTCAGGGCAGACGCTCTGTCAGTCCGCGAGTCCGTCGCCCTGATCAGCGACGCGATGAAGGGGTACGAGCAGCATGAACAGGCACGAACTCTGCGCGGCGAACTGGATCAAGAGCAGCTACAGCGGGGAAAACGGCGGCAACTGCATCGAAATAGCCCCCGGTTTCCCCGAAACCGTCCCCGTGCGCGACAGCAAGAACCCTGACGGACCGGTCCTGGTCGTCGGCCGGTCCGCCTGGTCGGCGTTCATCGGTTCCGTGCGCTGACCTACTGCCCGCTCAGCATCTGCAGGACCCGGTTCGCGGCCTCCGCCACCGGCTGCCCCACCGCCCCGACGGCCGCGGCGATCGCGGCGACGGCCATCAGCGCGCGGTGCCGCTCGGCCGGCGGCGCCGCGTCCGCGGCCAGCACCGGCAGCGACTCGTCGATGAGCCGCACGCTGGGCTGCGGCAGCTGTTCGCGCAACTCGCGTACCCCTTGGAGGAGTTCGGCGAGGGCCAGCCGTAGGGCGGGGTCGGGGTCGCCGCCCGTGCCGTTCTTCACGATGCCCGTGTTGCCGCTGCCGCCGTGCATGGTGACGTTGTCGCCGTAGTAGTAGTTGTTGCCGCTCACGCCGCGATCCCCACGTTCCCGTTGCCGCCGTACATGTTGACGTTGTCGCCGAAGTAGTAGTTCGTGGGCGAGCTGATCGTGAGTCGCTCCACGGTCACCCGGAACTCCGTGTCGGGGTTCTCCAGCGCGCCGGCGACGTAGCCCACGAGCTGGTCCAGGTGCTGCGGGTTGTGGCTGGTGACCATCGCCGTGGACGGGCCGGCCGTCTCGACGGCGAGGACGTAGTGCGACGGGGCCGTGAGCACGGACAGCATGTCGACGAAGAAGGAGATGAGCGCGGCGCCCGCGATGAGCCACACGAAGACGAGGAGCCCGCCGGCCGTGGACTCGTCGGCGAGGACGGTCAGGCCGGCGATGATCGACAGACCGACCGCCACGGCCAGGATGATCCCGGTGCGGGCGAGGAAGCGGATGACCGCCTCCTTGCGCCGGGGGTGGAGGGTGAAGGTGTACACCCGGGCGATGTTGCGCAGCGGGTAGGCCGCGCCGCCCACCCATAACAGCCCCTTGGCGACCCGCAGTTCGACGTCGGTGACGGACCGGGGCGGCGTGGCGGGCGGGGGCGGCACGTCGTACTGGCCCGGTGGCTGCTGTGTCTCCATGTGATCCCCCTGAGCGCCGGCGGGTGCGATGTGGCAGCCGTGACTGCGTGAACACCATTGACGACGGTGCGTGTCCCCAGAGCAAGTGATTTCACGAACCGGGCGGGGGACCGGAGGGGTCAGGACTCGTCGGGGCGCCTGGGGTCGTCGTCCTTCTTCTTGTCCTCGTCGAGGGACTTCAGGAAGTCGGGGTTGTCGTCGGGGGCGACCCACTGGCGGGAGCGGCCGGCACGGGCGCCGGACCAGCCGTCGGCGGCGGGGCTGCGCTTCTTGCCGGCGATCAGCCAGGAGATCGAGCCGACGAGCGGGAAGAGGAGCACCAGGATCGCCCACAGCGGCTTGGGCATGTGGCGGATGTCGTCGTCCTTGGTGCTGATGCAGTCGATGAACGCGTACACGCTCAGCGCCAGCGGCACGAGGAACATCAGTACCCGGAGCATGCGCGGCCTCTCAGCAAAGCGGTGGGCGGTTCCAGGCCAGGGTAGCCGCTCGGGGATACTGGACCCCATGGCTTACGACGATCTTCGCTCCCTGCTCAGGGCGCTGGAGCGCGAGGGCGACCTCAAGCGCATCAAGGCCGAGGTGGACCCGTACCTGGAGGTCGGGGAGATCGTCGACCGGGTGCAGAAGTCCGGCGGCCCCGCCCTGCTCTTCGAGAACGTGCGCGGGTCGAGCATGCCGCTCGCGATGAACGTGTTCGGCACGGACCGGCGGCTGCTGAAGGCCCTGGGCCTGAAGTCGTACGCGGAGATCTCCGAGCGGATCGGCGGGCTGCTCAAGCCCGAGCTGCCGCACGGCTTCGTCGGTGTGCGCGAGGCCTTCGGCAAGCTCGGCGCGATGACCCACGTCCCGCCGAAGAAGGTGAAGGACGGCCCCGTGCAGGAGGTCGTCCTGACCGGCGACGATGTCGACCTGGAGCAGCTCCCGGCCCTGTTCACCTGGCCGAAGGACGGCGGGTCGTTCTTCAACCTGGGGCTGACCCACACCAAGGACCCGGAGAGCGGTGTCCGCAATCTCGGGCTGTACCGGCTCCAGCGCCACGACAAGCGCACCATCGGCATGCACTGGCAGATCCACAAGGACAGCCGCAACCACTACCAGGTGGCCGCGCGCCGGGGTGAGCGGCTGCCCGTCGCGATCGCCTTCGGCTGCCCGCCCGCCGTGACGTACGCCTCGACCGCGCCGCTGCCCGGGGACATCGACGAGTACCTGTTCGCCGGGTTCCTCGCCGGCAAGCGGATCGAGATGGTCGACTGCAAGACCGTCCCGCTCCAGGTGCCCGCGCAGGCCGAGGTCGTGATCGAGGGCTGGCTCGAGCCCGGCGAGATGCTGCCCGAGGGGCCGTTCGGCGACCACACCGGCTTCTACACGCCGCAGGAACCCTTCCCGGCGCTGAAGATCGACTGCATCACGATGCGCAAGCGGCCGCTGCTCCAGTCGATCGTCGTGGGCAGGCCGCCGACGGAGGACGGGCCGCTGGGCCGCGCGACGGAACGCTTCTTCCTGCCGCTGCTGAAGATCATCGTGCCGGACATCGTGGACTACCACCTGCCGGAGGCGGGCGGCTTCCACAACTGCGCGATCGTCTCGATCGACAAGAAGTACCCGAAGCACGCGCAGAAGGTCATGCACGCCATCTGGGGCGCCCACATGATGTCGCTGACCAAGCTCATCGTGGTCGTCGACTCCGACTGCGACGTGCACGATCTGCACGAGGTGGCCTGGCGGGCGCTGGGCAACACGGACTACGCCCGGGACCTGAGCATCGTCGAAGGCCCCGTCGACCACCTGGACCACGCCTCCTACCAGCAGTTCTGGGGCGGCAAGGCCGGAATCGACGCGACGAAGAAGTGGCCCGAGGAGGGCTACACGCGCGACGGCGGCTGGCCCGACATGGTGGAGTCCGACCCACAGACGGCGGCGAAGGTGGACCGCCGCTGGAAGGAGTACGGCCTGTGACCTCCGCTTCCGCCGCGATCCCGCAGCCGGGACGCACCAAGGCCTTCCTCCGGCTGGTGATGATCGAGCACTCGGTCTTCGCGCTGCCCTTCGCCTACATCGCCGCGCTCACCGCGATGTTCCAGTGGGACAAGAACATCCACTGGGGCCGGCTGCTGCTGGTCACCGTCTGCATGGTGGGCCTGCGCACCTTCGCGATGGCGGTCAACCGGATCATCGACCGGGAGATCGACGCCCGGAACCCGCGCACGGCGCAGCGCGAGCTGGTGACGGGCGCGATGTCGGTGAAGCACGCCTGGACGGGCGCGCTGATCGCGCTGGCCGTCTTCCTCGGCGCCGCCGCCCTGCTGAATCCGCTGTGCCTGGCGCTGGCCCCCATCGCGGTGATCCCGATGGTGGTCTACCCGTACGGCAAGCGGTTCACGAACTTCCCGCAGGCCATCCTCGGTGTCGCCCAGGCGATGGGCCCGATCGGCGGCTGGCTGGCGATCACCGGATCCTGGTCGTGGGACGCGGTGATACTGGGTCTCGCCGTGGGCATCTGGATCGGCGGCTTCGACCTGATCTACGCCTGCCAGGACGTGGAGACCGACCGCGAGATCGGCGTCATGTCCGTCCCCGCGCGCTTCGGCATCCCGTCGGCGATCTGGGGCGCCCGGGTCTGCCACGCGCTGACGACGGCCCTGTTCGTCTGGTACGCCCTGGCGACCGGCGCCGGAGCCTTCTTCTGGCTGGGTCTGCTGATCGTCGCCGCCGCGTTCCTCTACGAGCACTCCATCGTCCGGCCCCACGACCTGTCCCGCGTCAACCGCGCGTTCTTCAGCGTCAACGGCTTCATCGGCATCGCCCTGTTCGTGTGCGCGCTGCTGGACCTGCTGGTGCGCGGCCTCACCGTGTGAGAACGGGCGGCGCGGGGCGGCGGCCCAGCACGAACGCCGCCGCCACGCCCGCCAGCAGACCCAGCAGATGGCCCTGCCAGCTGACGCCCGTCTGCGTCGGGGCCAGGCCCGCCAGGATCGACCCGCCCCAGACCGAGGCGATCAGGACGCCCACGAGGATCCCGAGCGGGCGGCGCTCCACGAAGCCGCTGACCAGCAGGAAGCCGAACAGGCCGAAGATCAGGCCGGAGGCGCCCGCGGTGTTGGTGCCGTCCGGGGATATCAGCCACACGCCCAGGCCGTCGGCGACGACGACCAGTGCGCACACCAGCAGGAAGCGGCGGATCCCGGCGAGCGCGGCCAGGAAGCCCAGCACGAGCAGCGGCAGGGTGTTCGCCGCGAGATGCGCGAAGCCGAAGTGGATGAACGCCGACGGGACGACGTCGACCAGCTCCGACGGCTCGCGCGGGGTGACGCCGAAGCGGTCCAGGGCGTGGCCCGTCACCGCGTCCACCGCTTCCAGCAGCCACAACAGCGCGATCCAGGCCGCCATCAGCTTCCCCGCGGCCAGCGCGCGGTCGCCCCTGGACCACCCGGCTCCGGCATCCGACACGGCGACCCCCAGTGCTCGCTCGTCCCCTCACGGCAACGGCCCGTACCCCTGGGCCGGTTCCCACCCTGTGACGCCGGATAGGCTCGGTGTTGTGAACCCAGTCAAGCCAGGCGAGATGCCGCGTACGCCTTGGATCGTAGGGGTGTCCGGGGCCTCCGGCACCCCGTATGCCGCTGCCGTGCTGCGTGCCCTCCTCACCGCCGGCGAGAGCGTCGACCTCGTGGTGTCCCGGGCGTCCCGGCTCACCCTCCTGGACGAGACCGGGATCGCCTTCCGGGACGCTCACTGGCAGGACGACCTGCGGGAATGGCTGTCCCGGGGTGCCGACGGCAAGCCGCACGCCTTCTCCGTCGACCTCGGCGCCGTACGGCACTGGAGCGCCGGGGACCTGGCCGCCGGGCCCTCCTCGGGGTCGTACCCCACCAAGGGCATGCTGATCGTGCCCGCGTCGACGGCGAGCGTGGCGGGGGTCGCGCTCGGGCTGTCGAAGGACCTGTTGCAGCGGGCGGCGAGCGTGACCCTCAAAGAGGGACGCAAGCTGATCGTGGCCGTACGCGAGACCCCGCTGAGCGGCCAGACGCTGCGGCATCTGGTCACCCTGGACGACGCGGGCGCGACGGTCCTGCCCGCCTCACCCGCCTTCTACGCGGGCGCGACACACATCCAGGACCTGGTGGACTTCGTCGCCGGACGCGTACTCGACGCGGCGGGCGTGCCGCACGGGCTCTACCGCCGTTGGCAAGGTGAGCTCGGCGGCGGCGCGCACCGCGACGGCTGAGCAGCACCCCAACCTCATCCGACCACAGACAACTTCAGCGGAAGGCTTCGATCGCAATGGACGCGGTGGACAGGCAGCTCATCCAGGCCCTGAGGGAGAACGGCCGGGCCTCCTACGCGGAGCTGGGACGCCTCGTCGGACTGTCGGGACCCAGCGTCACCGACCGGATCAACCGGCTGGAGGCGGCCGGGGTCATCACCGGCTACCGGGCCACCGTCGACGCCGCCTCGCTCGGCCTCGGCGTCACCGCCCTCATCGGCATCTCGCTCTCCGACGCCACCGACCACGAGGACGTGGCGCAGCGCCTCAAGGACCTCTCGGAGATCGAGGACTGCTGGTTCATCGCGGGTGAGGACTCGTACATGCTCAAGGTGCGGGCGGCCGACGTGGACGGCCTGGAGAAGATGATCAGGCGGCTCAGCGGCATCGAGGGCGTCTCCCGGACGCGGACCACGATCGTGCTCTCCACGAAGTGGGAGAACCGGGTCGGGGAACTGCCCGAAGAGGAGTAGTCGTACGGTGGGGACGTCGTCGGAGAAAGGTGTGGGCATGGATCTCGGGCTCAAGCGCGAGCTGGAGGAGAAGGTCAGGGCGGGTGTCCGTCTGAGCCGTGAGGACGGCATCGCGCTGTACGAGTCGGACGACCTGGCCTGGCTCGGCGGCCTGGCGCACGAGGTGCGCACCCGCAAGAACGGCGACGTCGTGCACTTCAACGTCAACCGGCACCTCAACATGACCAACGTGTGCACGGCCTCCTGCGCGTACTGCTCCTTCCAGCGCAAGCCGGGGGAGAAGGACGCGTACACGATGCGCATCGAGGAGGCCGTCAAGCTCGCCAAGGCGATGGAGGGCGAGAACCTCACCGAGCTGCACATCGTCAACGGGCTGCACCCGAACCTGCCGTGGCGGTACTACCCGCGCTCGCTGCGGGAGCTGAAGGCCGCCCTGCCGAACGTGTCGCTGAAGGCCTTCACGGCCACGGAGATCCACCACTTCGAGACCATCTCGGGGATGAGCGCGTCGGAGATCCTCGACGAGCTGATCGACGCCGGTCTGGAGTCGCTGACCGGCGGTGGCGCCGAGATCTTCGACTGGGAGGTCCGGCAGCACATCGTGGACCACCGCACCCACTGGGAGGACTGGTCCCGCATCCACCGGCTCGCGCACGAGAAGGGTCTGAAGACCCCGTGCACGATGCTGTACGGGCACATCGAGGAGCCCCGGCACCGGGTGGACCACGTGCTGCGGCTGCGCGAGCTCCAGGACGAGACCGGCGGCTTCCAGGTCTTCATCCCGCTGCGGTACCAGCACGACTTCGTCGACATGCGGGACGGCAAGGTGCGCAACCGCCTTCAGGCGCGGACGCAGATGGCGACGGGGGCGGAGGCGCTGAAGACCTTCGCCGTGTCGCGACTGCTGTTCGACAACGTGCCGCACGTGAAGGTGTTCTGGGTCATGCACGGGGTGCAGACGGCGCAGCTCGCGCTTCAGCACGGTGCGGACGACATGGACGGGTCGGTCGTCGAGTACAAGATCACGCACGACGCGGACAACTACGGGACGCCGAACAAGCTGACGCGTGAGGATCTGCTCGATCTGATCCGGGACGCCGGGTTCCGGCCGGTGGAGCGGAACACTCGGTACGAGATCATTCGGGAGTATGAGGGGCCCGACCCCTTGCTTCGCGAGGCGCCGCAGCCCATGCGGGTGTGATGGCGGGTGCGGGTGCGTGGGGGCTGGTCGCGCCCCGCGGCGGAGCCGCATGTCGGCAGAGTCCCGCGCCCCTGACGGGGGTACCCGGAGGGCATGGTCAGGACCGAGGCGCCTGAGGACGCCTACACCGCCGAACCCTTCCTTCCCGGTCGCGGCGGCCTTGTCGCCCTGCGGCGGGCCGCCGCCGACTGTCGGGGTTGTCCCCTGCACCGGGACGCCACTCAGACGGTTTTCGGGGACGGGAGCAAGGACGCCCGGGTCATGCTCGTGGGGGAGCAGCCCGGGGACCAGGAGGACCGGCAGGGGAAGCCGTTCGTCGGGCCGGCCGGGCAGCTGCTGGACCGGGCCCTGGCGGAAGCCGGCATCGATCCGTCCGAGGCCTACGTCACCAACGCCGTGAAGCACTTCAAGTTCACGCAGGCCGAGCCGCGCAAGCGGCGGATCCACAAGGCGCCGACCCTGCGGGAGACGGCCGCGTGCGGGCCCTGGCTCGCCGCGGAGCTCGCGGTCGTGGAGCCGGAGCTGATCGTCGTCCTCGGAGCCACCGCCGGAAAGGCGCTGCTCGGGTCCTCCTTCCGGGTCACGCAGGTGCGCGGCACGGTGCTGGAGGAGGAGATCCACGGGCGGCCGGAGCGGCTGGTGCCGACCGTGCATCCCTCGTCGGTGCTGCGCTCCGACGACCGGGAGGCGGCCTACCGGGGGCTGGTGTCGGACCTGAAGGTTGCGGCGGACGCCTTGGCGTAATAGCTACAATCGCGACATGCCCCTTACCTTCACGCTGGAGCCCGCCGTCACCCCCGCGCTGCGTGACGGCCTGCTCGATCTGTGGACCGATGTCTCCAACGCCGGGGGCGCCGTCGGATACGTGCCACCGGTGACCCGGGAGGAGATCCGCCCCGCGCTGGTGCAGCACTTCGCGGCGATGGCGGAGGGGCGCGTGAAACTCCTCGCCGGGCACGACGAGGAGGGGCGGGTCGCGGCGACCGCGTTCCTGACCTTCAACACGCACCACCTGATGACCCACTGGCTGTGGCTGTACACGGTGATGATGCATCCGCGTCACCAGGGCAAGGGCTACGGTCGCGAGCTGCTGGCCACCGCCGCCGACGCGGCCCGCCGCATGGACGGGATCGAGGCGATCCGGCTGACCTGCCGGGGCGGTCTCGGTCTCGAGCGCTTCTACGCGTCCTGCGGCTACAAGGAGGTCGGGCGGGTCCCCGGCGCCATCCGGGTGGCACCCGGGGAGGACCGGGACGACGTCATCATGCTGCTGCCCCTGGCCTGACCCCCGTGCGGGACCGGCCGCCCGGCGTGCTTCACTGGACGGTGCCCCTTTGGGTGCGTTCTGGCCGTTCGAACCGGAAGAGTGGATTGAGATGCTCCGCTACACGCTGATGCGCCTCGGGATCTTCGTGGCATGCCTCGTGGTCGTCTGGGGCGCGGTCTACTCCGGCATCGCCCCGCGCGGGCTGGGCAACAGCAACGGCCTGTGGGTCGTGCTGCTCGCTCTGCTGATCTCCGCGCCCATCAGCTTCGTCGCGCTGCGCGGGGAGCGGGACCGGGCGTCCATTCAGGTCGCGCAGCGGGTCGACCGGATGAAGGCCAACCTGGACGCCAACCGCAGCCAGGAAGACGTGGCCGACGACACCGCCCGGACCCAGGGGCAGGCCTCGTAAGGTCCCTCACACGCCCTTCCGGCGCCCCGTTTCCGTACATGCTCGGAAACGGGGCGCTTTGCGTTGTAAGGGTGTGTGTGCGTAGTCACCTATCAAAGCCAGGCTTTGAGGTACTCAAAGTTCAGGTGTTAAGGTCGTTGTCATGAAGTCAGCAGTCGCGCCCCCTGCGCCCCTGAGCGTTGTGCTCGTGGCGCGGCTGCACGTGGATCTCTGCCGGTGCGCGTCCGCTTTCTGTCGTCCCTGACGTCACGCAACCCCCGTCGTCTCCCACGTCAGTCCCCCACGCGTCCCCCCAACCGGAGTCAGCCCGTGTCCTCACACACGAAGTCCTTCAAGGTGCCCTTCTGGGCTCAGATACTCGCCGGCCTCCTCCTGGGTGTGTTCCTCGGCTGGATCGCCCGCGACCAGGACCTGTCCTGGCTGACCACGACCCTGGAGAAGGTCGGCGACACCTTCATCGGCCTGCTGAAGCTGGCCGTGGCCCCGCTCGTCTTCTTCGCGATCCTGGTGTCGATCACCAACCTGCGGAAGGTCAACAACGCGGCCCGCCTGGCCTCGCGCACCCTCCTCTGGTTCATGATCACCTCGCTGATCGCGGTCAGCATCGGCCTGGTCATCGGCCTGCTGACCAACCCCGGCGCCGGAACCGGCCTCACGCCCAAGGACGGCGCGAAGCCCGAGCACACCGGCTCCTGGATCGACTTCCTGACCGGCATCATCCCGACCGACGTCATCACGCCGTTCACTCAGCTGAACGTGCTCCAGATCGTCTTCATGGCCGCCGTCGCCGGCATCGCCGCCCTCCAGCTCGGCGAGAAGGCCCAGCCGATCCTCACCCTGAGCGAGTCGGTCCTCAGCCTGCTCCAGAAGGCGCTGTGGTGGGTCATCCGCCTCGCCCCGATCGGCACGATCGGCCTCATCGGCCATGCCATCGCCACCTACGGCTGGGACCTGATCGGCAAGTACGCGACGTTCACCGCCGACATCTACATCGGCTGCCTCATCGTGCTGTTCGGCGTCTACCCCGCGCTGCTCGCGACCGTCGCCAAGGCCAACCCGATCCAGTTCTTCAAGGGCGCCTGGCCCGCGATCCAGCTGGCCTTCGTCTCCCGCTCCTCCGTGGGCACCATGCCGCTGACGCAGAAGGTCACCGAGCGGCTCGGCGTGCCGAAGGAGTACGCCTCCTTCGCCGTGCCGTTCGGCGCGACGACCAAGATGGACGGCTGCGCCGCGATCTACCCGGCCATCGCCGCGATCTTCGTCGCCCAGATCTTCGACATCCAGCTGGGCATCGGCGACTACCTGCTCATCGCGTTCGTCTCGGTGGTCGGCTCCGCCGCCACGGCCGGTCTCACCGGCGCGACGGTCATGCTGACCCTCACCCTGTCCACCCTCGGCCTGCCGATGGAGGGCGTGGGCCTGCTCCTCGCGATCGACCCGATCCTCGACATGATGCGCACCGCGACCAACGTGGCTGGGCAGGCGCTGATCCCGGTCCTGGTCTCGGCCCGCGAGAATCTGCTCGACCGTGACGCCTACGCCACGGCCGACGGCTCCTCCCTGGACGAGCCGCTCGACGAGCCGGCCGACGAGGAGCCGCGCGACAGGACCGGAGCGGTCCACGCGACCGCCTGACGGACCGCCCGGGGGCATCGCCTGCTACCGCGGCAACTCGCCGAAGAGCAAGCGATGCCCCCTTGCCGTGTCCATGTACTCGCGCACCCGGTGGATCAGCCCGTGCCGGAGCTCGAAGACGAAGCAGTAGTCGTTGGCGTACGGCCTGCCGTCGGCCAGCGTCGCCGTCATGGTCTCCTCGACGACCACCCTCTCGCCGTCCACGTGGAACCCGTGGAAGGTGACGGTGACGTCCCGGGTGAACAGGCGGGGGAAATCCTCGGTGAGGAACCGCACGATCGCCTCTCGGCCGACCATGTGGCTGGGGGCCTCCAGCGCGAGGGCCGTGGCGTTGCCCGCCGGCGCGAGCCATTCCGCGTCCTCCGTGAGGACCGCGGAGATCCGGTCGGCGTCGTGGCTGGCGAACGCCCTCCAGGCGTTCTGGACGGCGAGACGGCTCTGCTGTGACATGCTCGCGACCCTAGGTCGCGGCAGGCGTGCGCGCTGGCGAGATTCCGGCAGCACCACCTGGTCGCCTCTCCGGCCACAGCGGGCGATGGTCCGCTCGGCCCGTACGCTAAGCGGTATGGGTGCCGTGAAGACCAAGCGGATGCCGCGCGCGGTCCGTGAACAGCAGATGCTGGACGCCGCCGTGCGCATCTTCGGCCAACGGGGCTACATGGCCGCGTCGATGGACGAGATCGCCGAACTCGCCGGTGTGTCCAAGCCGTTGGTCTACCTGTACCTCAACTCGAAGGAAGACCTCTTCACCGCCTGCATCCGCCGGGAGGCGCGGGCGCTCGTGCAGGCGGTACGCGCAGGGGTCCGCCGCGACCTGCCCGCCGACCGGCAACTGTGGGAGGGCCTCGGCGCCTTCTTCACGCACACCGGTGAGAACCCCGACGCGTGGTCCGTCCTGCACCTCCAGGCGCGTACGCACGGTGAGCCGTTCGCCGCCGAGGTCACCGCGATGCGCGAGGAGATCGTCGCGTTCGTGACGCAACTGATCCTCGCCGCCGCCCGGGAGGCCCACCGCGACCCCGACCTGCCCGAGGGCGAGGTCGCCGGGCTCGCCGAGGCCCTGGTCGGCGCCGCCGAGTCGCTCGCCGCCTGGGCCAACGCCACCCCGGGCGTCACGGCCCGCCAGGCCGCGGCCACACTGATGAACTTCGCCTGGGCGGGCCTCGGCGAGCTCATGGCGGGGCGGCCCTGGGCACCTCCGGAGGACCAGGAGGGCCCTCAGGCCGGGTAGACGTCCCCCGTCACATGGATCCGGCCGGCCCCGCCGCGCAGCTCGAACCGGCCGTCCCGCGCCGCGTACGTCACCGTCCCGGGCAGCAGGACCGGCGCCCGGAACTCGGCGCGCAGATGGCAGCGTTCCGTGACGCCGTGCGCGGCCAGGCAGCGGGCCACGGTCCACATGCCGTGGGCGATGGCCCGCGGGAAGCCGAACAGCCGGGCCGTGAGCGGGGACAGGTGGATGGGGTTGCGGTCCCCGGAGGCGGCCCCGTAACGGCGCCCGACATCCCCGCCGAGCCGCCACTCGGCGACCTCGGGCAGCGGCTCGCGCACCCGCGTCCCGTGCGGGGCCGCGGCCGGCCCGTGGGTGCGGTGCCGGGCCAGGTACGTGCTCCGCGACTCCCACACGAGGTCCCCGCGGCTCCGCACCTCGGTGACGACCGTGGCCTCGGTGCCGCGCCGGTGGGGGGCCAACCCCTCGACGTGCACGGCGAGTTCGTAGGAGTCACCGGCCGGCATCCGGGCGTACCGGGTGACGGTGATCGACGTGTGGACGAGACCGAGCAGCGGCAGCGGGAAGTCCCGGCCGCTCATCAGCCGCATGGCCAGCGGGAACCCCAGCACGTGCGGATAGGTCACCGGCAGCGCGTCCTCCCCGGTCGGGAACCCGCAGACCCGCTCGTACGCCGCGAGCCGCGCGAGGTCGGCCCGCGCGCCGGGCAGGACGAGCCGCGTGCGGGGGAACCGCGCCCCGGGGCCCGGGCGTTTGAAGGGGGACAGCAGGGCGCCGCGGGCGAGGAGCGGGGCGAGGGAGGGGGACTCCCCGAGCACGAGGGCGGTGGCGCCGTCCATCACGCCCCCAGCAGGCTCTGGCCGCAGACGCGGACGACCTGGCCGTTGACCGCGCCCGAGGCCGGGTGGGCCAGCCAGGCGGTGGTCTCGGCGACATCGGCCGGAAGTCCGCCCTGGGCCAGGGAGTTCATCCGGCGGCCCGCCTCGCGGATGAACAGTGGGACGGCGGCCGTCATCTTCGTCTCGATGAAGCCGGGCGCGACCGCGTTGACCGTCACGCCGTGCTCCTCGAGCGCGCGCGGGGCGAGGGAGCGGACCATGCCGACGACGCCCGCCTTGCTCGCGCCGTAGTTGGTCTGCCCGGCGTTGCCGGCGATCCCCGCGATCGAGGCGGTGGCGACGATCCGGCCGCCGCGCTTCAGCGTGCCGTCCTTCAGCAGGGCGTCGGTGGTGCGCAGCACGCTCGCCAGGTTCACCTCGAGGACGGAGATCCAGCGCTCGGCCGGCATGTTCACCAGCCGCCGGTCACGGGTGATGCCCGCGTTGTGGATCAGCAGGTTTAGGCCGTCGGGCAGGGCCCCGGCGATGCGCGCGCCCGCGTCGGCGGCCGTGATGTCGAGCGCCAGCGCGGTGCCGCCGAGCCGCTCGGCGACCCGCCGGGCGTCCTGCTCGGCCTGCGGCACGTCGAGGACGACGACCCGGGCCCCGTCGCGGGCGAGGGTCTCGGCGACCGCCTCGCCGATGCCCCGGGCGGCGCCGGTGACCAGGGCGGTGCGCCCGGCCAGGGGCCGGTCCCCGTCCGGGGCGGTGGTCTCCCCGGGCGCTCCTACCTCGATCACCTGTCCGCTCACGTACGCCGACCTCGGCGACAGCAGGAAGCGCAGCGTGGACTCCGCGGCGGCCGCGTCCGTGAGCCGGACCAGGTTCACCGTCCTGCCCCGGCCGATCTCCTTGCCGAGGGAGCGCGTGAAGCCCTCCAGGGCCTGCTGGGCCGCGGCCTGGTGATGGTCGGCGGGGTCCGGCGGCGCGCCGAGCACGACCACGCGTCCGCTCGTGGCGACGGACCGCAGCACCGGATGCAGGGCGGCGTGCACCTCGGCCAGGCCCTCGACGTCCCGCACCCCGGTCGCGTCCAGGACGACGGCGGCCGTGCGCCCGGAACCGGCCGGGCCGAGTCCGGTACGGGCCAGGACCGGCGCCAGGCCGAGGCCGGACCGGCCGGCGGTCAGGTGCAGCAGGCCACCGTCCAGGGTGGGCCGCTCGGGGGAGAAGCGGGTCAGCGCCGCGGGCTGCGGCAGCCCGAGCCGGCGGGTGAGGAAACGGCCGGGCGCGGTACCGGTGAAGCGCAGATAGCGGTCGGCCATGTCCAACTCCCAGTTCCGAGGAGGGCTCACTGAAGCCCGCAGGTGCTTACTCTGGAGTAAGGTTACCGGAGGTAAGGCTATGTCACAGACGAGGAGCAGGTCGAGATGAGCCCCCAGCAGCTGTCGCCGTCGGTCCGGCGCGTGGCGATCATCGGCGGAGCGCGCATCCCCTTCGCCCGCTCCGACGGCCCCTACGCCACCGCCTCCAACCAGCAGATGCTCACCGCCGCCCTCGACGGCCTCGTCGAGCGGTACGCGCTCCAGGAGCCCGGCGCGGTCGGCGAGTTCGTCGCCGGGGCCGTGCTCAAGCACAGCCGCGACTTCAACCTCGCCCGCGAGACCGTCCTCGGCTCGAAACTCCACCCCCGCACCCCCGCCTACGACATCCAGCAGGCCTGCGGCACCGGCCTCCAGGCCGTCATCGCCGCCGCCAACAAGATCGCCCTCGGGCAGACCGAGTCGGCCGTCGCGGGCGGCGCCGACACGGCCAGCGACGCACCCCTCGGCGTCAACGACTCCCTGCGCCGCATCCTGCTGGAGGTCCGCCGGGCCAAGTCGCCGGGCGCCCGGCTGAAGGCCCTGGCGAAGGTGCGCCCGGGCCACCTCGTCCCCGACATCCCGCGCAACGCCGAGCCGCGCACCGGCCTGTCCATGGGCGAACACGCCGCCGTCACCGCCCGCGCCCGGGGCATCGCCCGCACGGCACAGGACGAACTCGCCGCCACCAGCGGCTGGCGGCGGCGTACGAACGCGGCTTCTTCCAGGACCTGGTCGTCCCCTTCCGCGGCCTGGCCCGGGACCAGAACCTGCGCCCCGGCTCGACGGTGGACAAACTCGCCACCCTCAAGCCGGTGTTCGGCCTCGACCACCCCGACCCGACCATGACGGCCGGGAACTCCACCCCGCTGACCGACGGCGCCGCCACGGTCCTGCTGGCGAGCGAGGAGTGGGCCCGCGAGCGGGGCCTGGAGCCCCTGGCGTACCTCACCGCCTACGAGACGGCGGCCGTCGACTTCGTGGACGGCGATGCGGCCGGCGGCGAGGACGGGCTGCTCATGGCACCCGCCCACGCCGTCCCGCGCATGCTGGAGCGGGCCGGCCTCGGCCTGGACGACTTCGACCTCGTCGAGATCCACGAGGCGTTCGCCTCCCAGGTGCTGGCGACCCTCGCCGCCTGGGAGAAGCGCGGCCTCGGCACGGTGGACCGCGCCCGGCTGAACGTGGCCGGCTCCTCCCTCGCCACCGGCCACCCCTTCGCCGCCACCGGCGCCCGGATCGTGGCCACCCTGGCCAAACTCCTCACCGAACGCGACGCCCCCGCCCGCGGGCTGATCTCCGTCTGCGCGGCGGGCGGCCAGGGCGTGACGGCGATCCTGGAACGGGCCTGAGGGACTTCACCGACACGCGCTGGGGCGCACCGAACCTGAAGAACCCTCACGTAACCCCCGAGCATGCACAGGCCTGGCTCCGGACCATCCCCGAACCCGCACCAACCCGCCACGTGAACACCGTACGATCCCGTTCCTACCGGCAGTAACCCCTTTCGGGGGGTTCGCCGGTTGAGCGCCTCGGCGTGCGAGGCACGTACGTCATGCAGCAAGCAGTTCCCCGCTGCACGCCCCAGGAGCCGCCCCGTGTCCACTGCGCATCCCCCCTTCGCCCACCACGACGCGTACGGCGGGCCGATGCTGGTCGAGCCCGAGGTGCGGCGGCTGGACGGAGCCGTACGGGAGGCCTCCGTACCGCCGCTGGCCCCGCCGTGGACCCACGGATCGCTCGCCGACCTGCCCTTCGACAACGCGAGCGCGAACCCGGCAGCCGTGGCGCTCAGCCGCAAGGACGCCGACGGGCGCTGGAGCGACGTCACGGCGGCGCGCTTCGCCGAGCAGGTGCGCGCCGTGGCGAAGGGGCTGATCGCCGAGGGCCTCATGCCGGGCGACCGGGTCGCCGTGATGGCCCGCACCGTCTACGAGTGGACGATCCTGGACTTCGCCGCCTGGGCGGCCGGACTCGTCACCGTCCCCGTCTACCCCACCTCCTCCGTCTTCCAGGCCCGCTGGATCCTCCAGGACTCCGGCGCGGTCGCCCTGGTCACCGAGACCGCCGCGCAGGCCGCCGCCCTCGGCCCCGAACGGGAACGCCTGCCCGACCTCAAGCACCTATGGGTCATCGAGAAGGGCCACGTGGAGCGGCTCGCGGAAGCCGGGGCCCACCTGCCCGACCAGGAGGTCGAGGTGCGGCGCGGCATGCTCGGCCCCGACACCCTCGCCACCCTCATCTACACCTCCGGCACCACGGGCCGCCCCAAGGGCTGCGCCCTCACCCACGGCAACTTCTTCGCCGAGGTCGACAACGCCATCGAGCTGCTCTACCCCGTCTTCCGGGTGAAGACCAGCGAAGAGGCCTCGGTCCTGCTGTTCCTGCCGATGTCCCACGTCTTCGGACGCATGGTGGCCATCGCCTGCGTCCGGGCCCGCGTACGGCTCGGCCACGCGCCCAGCATCAAGGCCGAGCACCTGCTGCCCGACCTCGCCGGCTTCCGGCCGACCTGTCTGCTGGCCATCCCGTACATGCTGGAGAAGGTCTTCAACTCCGCCCGGGCCAAGGCCGAGGCGGGCGGCCGGGTCGCCTCGTTCGACCGTGCCGTGGCGGTCGCACAGCGCTACGGCGAGGCCCTGGAGGCCCAGCAGACGGGCACCGGCCCCGGCCCCAGCCGCGCCCTCAAGACCGCCCGGGCCTTCTACGACCCGCTGGTCTACCGTCGCATCCGCAACGCCATGGGCGGCCGGGTCCGCTACGCCATCTGCGGCGGCTCCCCGCTCGGCCGCCGCCTGGCCGCGTTCTACGCCGGTGCCGGCATCGAGATCTTCGAGGGCTACGGCCTGACCGAGACCACCGGCGCGGCCACCGTCACCCCGCCCCTGAAACCGCGCCTGGGCACCGTCGGCTGGCCCCTGCCCGGCACCCGTGTCCGCATCGCCGCCGACGGGGAGATCCTCGTCGCCGGCGACCACGTGCTGCGCGGCTACTGGGACCCGCAGGCCGGCGGCGTCGTCCCCGCCGCCCCCGACGGCTGGCTCGCCACCGGCGACATCGGCGAACTCGACGACGAGGGCTATCTGACGATCACCGGCCGCAAGAAGGAACTGCTGATCACCGCGGGCGGCAAGTCCGTCGCCCCGGCCCCGCTGGAGAACTGGCTGCGCGCGCACCCGCTGATCTCCCAGTGCCTCGTCCTCGGCGACGGCCGCCCCTTCGTCACGGCGCTGATCACCCTCGACCCGGCCGGTATCACCCACTGGCGCCGGATGAACGGCAAACACCCAGTGCCGCCCGGACTCCTCGTCGACGACGAGGAACTGCGCGCCGTGCTCCAACGGGCCGTCGACGAGGCCAACAAGATGGTCTCCCGCCCGGAGTCCATCCGCCGCTTCGCCGTCCTCCCCGAGGACTTCACGGAGGAGGCGGGCCTGCTGACGCCGTCGATGAAGCTCCGCCGGGAGGCCGTGCTGCGCGCGTACGCCGCGGAAGTGGAAGGCCTGTACGAGCGGTGACGCACCTTTGCGATCTCTTCACACGTGGTTCTTGACGACGCACGGCGTCTGCCCGTTGGCTTTCGACCACCTCGTCACGATGCTCCCCCCTCGGAAGGCACCAGCAGTGATAGCGCGCAACCCCCGTCAGGCCGCCCTGCGGCGCACCGCCATCGCCCTGACGGTCTCCGTATCGGCCCTGTCCCTCGCCGCGTGCGGCGGCGGCGGGAGTGACGACGCCGCCGCGAAGAAGGGCGACGACATCACGGTGGGCCTCCTGCTGCCCGACCGGGACACGGCACGCTTCGAGAAGTTCGACTACCCGCTGATCAAGCAGGAGGTCGCCTCCCTCACGAACAACCAGGGCACGGTCCGGTACGCCAACGCCGAGGCGAGCACGTCCAGACAGAGCGAGCAGTTCCGCAAGATGATCGCGGACAAGGTCGACGTCATCCTGGTCGACGCGCTGAACTCCAAGACCATCGCCACGGACGTCCAGAAGGCCAAGAACGCGGGCATCCCGGTCATCGCCTACGACCGGCTCGCCGAGGGGCCCATCGACGCGTACGTCTCCCATGACAACGAACTCGTCGGCCAGGTGCAGGGCCGCGCGATCATCGGGGAACTCGGCGACAAGGCCGAGAAGAGCAAGGTCGTCATGATGAACGGCGACCCCGCCGACCCCAACACCGCACGCTTCAAGGACGGCGCGCTCAGCGAACTGCAGGGCCAGGTCGACATCGTCGAGCAGTACGACACCAAGGAGTGGAAGCCCTCGATCGCCAAGGCGAACATGACGAAGGCGATCCGGGAGGTCGGGCTGAACAACATCGCCGCCGTCTACTCGGCCAACGACGGCATGGCGGGCGCCGTCATCGAGGCCCTCAAGGAGGCCGGTGCCACCAAGATGCCCCCGGTCACCGGCCAGGACGCCAACCTCGACGCGGTGCAGCGGGTCGTCTCCGGCGAGCAGTACATGACCGTGTACAAGTCCTTCCTGCTGGAGGCGACCAACGCCGCGAAGATCGCGGTGGCCAAGGTGCAGGGCCGTGCGATCGAGTTCGCCGCGCTGACCCGGGAGACCGTGGACAGCCCGACGCAGAAGAACATCCCGGCGATGCTGGTCCCGGTGGTCGCCCTGACCAAGGACAACATCGAGGACACGGTGATCACGGACGGCGTGTACACCGTGGACGACATCTGCACGCCGAAGTACAAGGCGGACTGCGCGGCGATCGGCCTGAAGTAGCGCGAGCACGGTGGTGCCGCACGGGTCTTGACTTCCTCGGGTGCCCGCGCGACATTCCCCACCCCTTTCGCGTTCTCGTCGGGCTGGAGCGGCCATGACCACACGCACGGATACCACGGGCACTGCCGGCGCCCCCTCCCGGAGACGACTGCTGGCCGGGGCCGCCGGCGCAGGTCTCGCGACCGCCACGGGTCTGCAACAGGGGGCCAGGGCGGCCGGCTTACCCCCGCTCGGCACCTACGACGTCGTCGTCATCGGCTCCGGCGCCGCCGGCATGACCGCCGCGCTGACGGCCGCGCGCCACGGCCTGAGCTGTGTCGTCGTGGAGAAGGCACCGACCTTCGGCGGCTCGGCCGCCCGCTCCGGAGCGGGCATCTGGATCCCGAACAACCCGGTGCTCCTCGCGGCCGGGGTCCCGGACACCCCGGCGAAGGCCGCCGCCTACCTCGCCGCGGTCGTCGGCCCGGACGTCCCCGCCGACCGGCAGCGGGCCTTCCTCACCCACGGTCCGGCGGCGATCTCCCTCGTCATGGCCGACAGCCCGCTCCGCTTCCGCTGGATGGAGGGCTACAGCGACTACTACCCCGAGCTGCCCGGCGGCCTGCCGAACGGCCGTTCCATCGAACCGGACCAGTTCGACGGCAACCTCCTGGGCGCCGACCTGGCGCACCTGAACCCGCCGTACATGGACGTCCCCGCGGGCATGGTCGTCTTCAGCGCCGACTACAAGTGGATCGCCCTCGCCGCGGTGAACGCCCGCGGCGCGGCCGTCGCCGCGCAGTGCCTCGCCCGCGGCGCGAAGGCGGCGACGCTCGGCCAGAAGCCCCTGACGATGGGCCAGGCGCTCGCGGCGGGCCTGCGGGCGGGGCTGCGATCGGCCGGGGTGCCGGTCTGGCTGAACACCCCCCTGACCGACCTGCACGTCGAGAACGGCACGGTGACCGGAGCCGTCGTCACCCGCGACGGCGCTCCCGGCCTGGTCCGCGCCCGCCGGGGCGTGATCGTCGGCTCGGGCGGCTTCGAGCACAACGCCGCCATGCGCGAACGGTTCCAGCGGCAGCCCATCGGCACGGACTGGACCGTCGGGGCGAAGGAGAACACCGGCGACGGCATCCGTGCGGGGGAGCGGCTCGGCGCGGCACTCGACCTGATGGACGACGCCTGGTGGGGCCCGGCCATCCCGGTCCCCGGACGCCCCTACTTCTGCCTCGCCGAGCGCACCCTGCCCGGCGGGCTCCTGGTCAACGGCGCGGGCCGCCGCTTCGTCAACGAGGCCGCGCCCTACAGCGACGTCGTGCACACCATGTACGACGTCCACGACACCGACCCGGCCATCCCCTGCTGGCTGATCGTCGACCAGAACTACCGCAACCGCTACCTCTTCAAGGACGTCCTGCCGACGCTGCCCCTGCCCGACGACTGGTACGACTCCGGCGCGGCGCACAAGGAGTGGACCCTGGACGCCCTGGCGGCCTCGATCGGCGTCCCGGCGGCGGCCCTGCGCGCCGCCGTGAACCGCTTCAACGCCCAGGCGCGGCAGGGCGAGGACCCCGACTTCCATCGCGGCGACAGCGCCTACGACCACTACTACACGGACCCCTCGGTCCTCCCCAACTCCTGCCTCGCCCCCCTCTGGCTGCCCCCGTACTACGCCTTCCGCATCGTCCCCGGCGACCTCGGCACGAAGGGCGGCCTCCGCACGGACGCCCGGGCCCGGGTGCTGCGCGAGGACGGCTCGGCGATCCCGGGCCTGTACGCGGCGGGCAACGCCAGCGCGGCGGTCATGGGCCACAGCTACGCGGGGGCCGGTTCGACGATCGGCCCGGCGATGACGTTCGGGTATGTCGCGGCGCGGGACATCGCGGGGGTGGGGTAGGGGCGGGCTGGGCGTGCCCGGGCGGCCCGCTGCCCCTGGCCCCGTTACCTCTGCTCCCCCTGCTGACCCCCGCTCCCTCTGCTACCCCTGCTTCCGGGCCACGAGGCTCGCCTGCGCGACCGGCTCGCCCTGGGCCTCGTCGGGCTCTCGCACCGTCGTGACCCGGACGGTGAACCCCGCACCGCTCAGCAGCGCCGCGACGCGCTCCGGCCGGCGGCGGCGGAAGGTCAGGCCCACCGAGTGGCCGAAGGCCTCCTCGTAGTGGCGGGGCTCGTCACCGCACTGGAAGCCGAGCAGGAGATGGCCGCCGGGGCGCAGGACGCGGTGGAAACCGGCGAACAGGGCGGGCAGGTGCTCCTCGGGGGTGTGGATGGTCGAGTACCAGGACACGACACCGTCGAGCGAGTCGTCCGGCAGGTCCAGCTCCTGCATCGAGCCCTTCACGAACCGCAGGCCCGGGTTCTCGCGCCGGGCGATCGCGAGCATCGACTCCGACAGGTCCAGCCCGAACACCGACAGCCCCCGCGACGCCAGGAACGCCGTCACGCGCCCGGGCCCGCACCCCAGGTCGGCGACCTCGCCCCCCTCGCCCACCAGCCCGGCGAACCCGTAGAGCACCCCCAGGTCCAGCGGCGTCCCCGCGCCCAGGTCACCGAAGTGGGCGGCGTACTCCTCGGCGACCGTGTCGTAGAACCGGCGGGTCTCGCTCAGGAAGTCGGCAGCTGTCATGGCCGCAGACATTAGCGCGGGTCGTCGTCCCCCTGGCCCGGCCGTGCCGCCCCGATGCCCGACCCCACGCCCGCTCCGATCGCCGTGCCGAAGCCGATGCCCAGGGCCAGCCCCAGGCCGAGATTGTCGAAGACGGTCATGCCGAGCACGAGGCCGAGGGCCGTGCCGACAGCCACACCTGTCGAGAGGCCCATGGCCAGGGCCTTGTCGGCGGGAGAGCCGTCGGCTTCCCCGTTCTTCTCCGGGTCGTTGCGCATCCGCCCATCGTCCCATGGCCGGAATTCGCCGGGAATTCACCGGGCGGCAGAGCCCGGAAAGGGCAGGAGCCCCGTCGCCTGGCGGCGCGGGGCTCCTTGGGTACTACGAATCAGACCGGCGTGACGTTCTCAGCCTGCGGGCCCTTCGGACCCTGCGTGACGTCGAAAGACACCTGCTGGTTCTCCTCGAGCGACCGGAAGCCGGTCGCATTGATCGCGGAGTAGTGGACGAAGACGTCGGGGCCGCCGCCCTCCTGGGCGATGAAACCAAAGCCCTTTTCGGCGTTGAACCACTTAACGGTTCCGGTAGCCATAAGCCCTCCTTGGGCCCAAAAGGGTTGCCCTGCTCCAGAACCAGCAAGTGTGAAGATGAATTCTGCACAACTGCATATGTCTGAGAATGACGAGAGCCCGCGGTCACATGCTCCGCAGGCTCTGTACTGCAAGGGAAACCAAACTGCAACTTGCGACGAGCCTAGCACGCAGACCGGGGAATGCAATAGGGGTCAAGATCACGTCACCCGAATGTTTGAACATCGTCCGGCCGACTGGCGGAGGGGGTGCCCACAACGGCCCACACCCCGACGCCGGGCCCGCGCGCCGGTCCGCGCGCCCCGAGGGCTAGCCTCACGATGTGGACAATCCTCGCACCCGGCCGCGCGTCGGCCACATCCAGTTCCTGAACTGCCTGCCCCTGTACTGGGGGCTCGCGAGAACGGGCACGCTCCTCGACTTCGAGCTCTCCAAGGACACCCCCGAGAAGCTCAGCGAGAAGCTGGTGCAGGGCGAACTCGACATCGGTCCGATCACCCTCGTCGAGTTCCTCAGGCACGCCGACGACCTGGTCGCCTTCCCCGACATCGCCGTCGGCTGCGACGGCCCGGTCATGTCCTGCGTGATCGTCTCGCAGGTCCCCCTGGACCGCCTGGACGGCGCCCGCGTCGCCCTCGGGTCGACCTCCCGCACCTCCGTCCGCCTCGCCCAGCTGCTCCTGGCCGAGCGCTACGGCGTCCAACCGGACTACTACACCTGCCCGCCCGACCTGAGCCTGATGATGCAGGAGGCCGACGCCGCCGTCCTCATCGGTGACGCGGCGCTGCGCGCGAACATGCTCGACGGGCCCCGGTTCGGCCTGGCCGTGCACGACCTGGGCGCGCTGTGGAAGGAGTGGACGGGGCTGCCGTTCGTCTTCGCGGTCTGGGCGGCCCGCCGCGACTACCTGGAGCGCGAGCCGGTCATCACCCGCCGGGTGCACGAGGCCTTCCTCGAATCCCGCAACCTCTCCCTCCAGGAGGTCGGCAAGGTCGCCGAGCAGGCGGCCCGCTGGGAGGCCTTCGACGAGGAGACCCTCGCCCGCTACTTCACGACCCTCGACTTCCGGTTCGGCGGTCCGCAGCTGGCGGCGGTCGCCGAGTTCGCCCGGCGGGTCGGCCCGACGACCGGCTTCCCGGCGGACGTGAAGGTGGACCTGCTTCAGCCCTGAGCCGGGCGGCGCTCCCGCACCACCCTGCTGGGAACGCAGGCGTACCGGGACCGGAGCCGTCCCCGCCTGCCCACGGGGGAGGGGTGACGCCCATGCGACCGCTCGACGCCGACGAACCCACGGCCTTGGGGCCCTGCCGGCTGCTCGGCCGGCTGCTCGGCCGGCTGGGCGCCGGCGGCATGGGCCGGGTCTACCTGGGCCGCAGCGCCGGGGGCCGCACCGTCGCCGTGAAGATCGTGCATCCGCACTTCGCGCTGGACGAGGAGTTCCGGGCCCTCCCCCAAGCTCTCGGCTGCGCTCGAGCAGGGGGGACCCCCATCGGCGCGAGGTCGAGGCCGCGCGCCGGGTGGGCGGCGCCTGGACCGCGCCCGTCCTGGACGCGGACCCGGACGCGCCGGTGCCGTGGGTGGCGACGGCGTACGCCGCCGGACCGTCCCTGTCGGCCGCGGTCGCCGACGGCGGACCCCTGCCGCCCCCGACCGTACGGGCCCTGGGCGCGGGCCTCGCCGAGGCGCTGGCGGCCGTGCACGAGCTGGGTCTGGTGCACCGGGACGTGAAGCCGTCGAACGTCCTGCTGACCCTCGACGGCCCCCTGCTGATCGGCTTCGGGATCGCCCGGGCCACGGACGGCACGGCGTCCCTCACCTCCACCGGCGTGTCCGTCGGCTCGCCCGGCTACATGGCGCCCGAGCAGATCCTCGGCAAGGCCGTCACCGGCGCGGCCGACGTCTTCTCGCTGGGCGCGGTCCTCGCGTACGCGGCGACCGGCGAGCCGCCCTTCCCCGGGGACTCCTCCGCCGCGCTGCTCTACAAGGTCGTCTACGAGAAGCCGGAACTGGGCCTGCTGGACGGTGAGTTGCGCGGCGTCACGGCAGCGCGCCTCACCAAGGACCCCGGCGCGCGGCCCGCCCCCGCGGACGTGGCCCGCCGACTGGCCCCCGAGGGCGCGGCCCGGCTGGTGTCGGGCGGGTGGCTGCCCGGGGCGCTGTGGAGCAGGTGAGCCGCAGCGCGGTGGACCGGGTGTCCCGCGGCCGGCCCGGGCAGGACGAAGCCGGGGAGGACGAAGCCCGGCAGCGCCGTGCAAGCCGAACAACCGGTCTCCGACACGGGTTTCGCCCGGCGGAGGGGCGGTGGACGTCCTGGACTGTGCTCGCACCGCAAGGCGGGCCCGGCCGCCTTCCTCCGCTGCGGATCCGCCGAGCCCCCGCCCGACGCTCACCCCGGGATGACGACCGTGCGCAGCTCACCGTCGCCGAGGTGCAGCATGCCCTTGCCGGGGACGACCTGCCCGCCGACCATGCTGCGGTTGAGGCGGACGCCGACGAGGTCGCCGCTGGAGGACTCCTGCGGGGAGAGCAGAATGCCGCGGCGGGCCTTCTTCGCGTCGACCTGCCAGCCCGAGAAGCCGCTGCAGACGTCCTCCTCGTCACCGGCGATGACCAGCGCGAGCCCGCGTTCGGCGCCGCGCGAGACCAGCTTCTTCAGCTGGCTCTCGGCGTCGCAGTCCTCCAGGATCTCGCCGTCGTCGACCAGGACGGCGATCGGCTCCTCCGGGGCCGCCTGGTCGACGAGCTCCTCGAACTCGTCCTCGTCGATGTCGTCACCGGTGAAGACCTTCAGCACGCCTTCCTCGCCGTCGAGTTGGCGCAGCGGCGACTGGCGCGGAGCCGCGATGACCAGGCGGGTGCCCTGGGACAGGAAGGAGTGGGCGAAGTTCAGCAGGACCGTCGAGCGGCCCGACTTGGCCGGGCCCGCGACGACGAACGCCGGTACGCCCTCCGCCAGATCGGGGCCAAAGCCGATGATCTCGTCACCGCCGATGCCGACCAGACCCCACAGCCGCGACCGGGACGCCTCCGGGTCGCGCATCTCCCACGCCTCCGGGAAGGAGATGCGGCTGGGCAGGCTGTCGACACGGAACGGCCGGCGTGCCCGGGGGACGGCGGCGTCACGGACCGTGGCAGCCTCGCCGATCGCCGCCAGCGCCGCCGCCTGGCCCTGACCGGTCGTGTCCTCGGCCAGCAGCGCGAACTGCGTCTCCGTACCGAACTCGTTGCGGAACGCACGCCCCGGCGGGATCTCCTCCGGGACCTTGCGCGCCGGGATGCCGAGCGCCGAGAAGTCGCTGCGGTCGGCCAGCCGCAGACCGTACTTGTCCTCGGTGAGGGTCGCGATCCGGCCCACCAGGAGGGTCCGGTCACCCGTCAGGACCAGGTGGATGCCGACGCTCGCCCCCTCACGCATCATCGTCTGCAGCTCGTCGGTCAGCGACCCGTGGTCCACCTCGCCGAGCGTGGGCACCCAGCCCTCCCAGCGGTCAAGCAGCACCACGATGTGCGGCAGCCGCTCGTCCTGCGAGACCGACGCCCGCTGCTCGCCGATGTCCGCGAAGCCCTTCTCCGCCAGCACGTCCTGACGCCGGCCCATCTCGCCCTTGAGCCGGTTCACCAGCCGCACGACCCGCTCCGTCTGGTTACGGCTCACGACCGCACCGCAGTGCGGCAGCCGGGTCAGGGCGTTGAGCGCGCCGTTGCCGCAGTCGATGCCGTAGAGGTGCACGTCGGCGACCGAGTGCGTACGGGCCAGGGAACCCGCCAGCGTGCGCAGCACCTGGGAGCGGCCGCTGCGCGGCGCACCGCCGATCATCAGATGGCCGAAGGAGGAGAAGTCCACGACGACCGGACGGCGGGCCTGGCTCGCGGGCAGGTCCTCGATGCCGTACGGGGCGGGCGGCAGCTTGCCGGGGCCACCGGCGAAGGCGGGCAGCTCGATCTCGTCCAGCAGCAGCGTCTCGTCGAGTGCCGGCAGCCACGGGCTGTGCTGCGGCGGGATCCCGAGCGAGCGGTTGGCGTCGCGGATGGTGTCCACGAGGACCTTCAGATCGGTGATCTCCTCGTCCTCCCGCGACTCGGCCTTCGGCTTGACCAGCGCCGCCCGGCCCAGGTCCTCCCAGGCCAGGGGGCCCACCCAGGGCATGAGCAGCGCAGGGTCGGCCGCACCAGGCCTGCGGCCGCCGACCCGGCCGGACTGGAACGGCACCAGCGAGGCGTGCCCGAGTCGGGCGTACGCGCGACCGGGGGTGTTCTTGGAGATGTGCCCCGCCTCGGGCGAGTCGATGACGTCCGACGACTCGCCGCCGTCCGTCACCCGCAGCGCGATCCGCAGGTTGGTGTTGGCCCGGATCTCGGGCGAGACGACACCCGACGGCCGCTGCGTCGCCAGCAGCAGGTGGATACCGAGGGAACGACCACGCTGGGCGATGTTCACCAGGCCCGTGACGAAGTCTGGCAGGTCACGCACCATCGAGGCGAACTCGTCGATCACGATGAGGAGTCGGGGCACCGGCCGGTGCGAGGGGTCCCGGCGCACCAGGTCCTGGTAGTCCTCGATGTCCTTGGCGTCCGCGGCGGCCAGGATGTGCTCGCGCCGGTGCAGCTCCGCACCGAGCGACTCCAGGGCCCGCTCCACCAGATGGGCGTCGAGGTCGGTCACCATGCCGACGGTGTGCGGCAGATGCACACAGTCCTTGAACGCCGCGCCACCCTTGTAGTCGACGAGCACGAACGTCATGTTCTCCGGCGTGTTCGCCACCGCCAGCGCCGCCACGATGGTCTGCAGCAGCTCCGACTTACCCGAACCGGTCGTACCGGCGATCAGACCGTGCGGCCCGTCCTTGCGGATGTCGATGCCGAACGGCCCGTCGTACGACTCACCGATGACGGCCAGCGTCGACTGCCCGCCCATCCGCCAGCGGGCCACGATCGCGTCACTGGTCGGCGGCTCCAGCTGGAGCACGTCCAGCAGCCGGCTCGAACCCGGCAGCGCCGAGTCCTCGGTCTCACCGCTGATGTCCCGCAGCGGCGACAGCGACCGGGCCAGCCGCAGACACCAGGCGGCGGAGACGAAGTCGGGCCGCACGTCCTTCAGGCGCTCGGCACCGGCCTCCTCCACCCGCAGCCGCAACTTCTCGGTGCGCTCCGCCTGTTCGGGCTGCTGCGCGGTGGTGTGCCAGGCCTGGAACGAGGGAAACCCGCTGGCGACCTGGTGGGACGGCTGCACCTGCTGGGCGGCCGTCTGCAACTCCTCGGCCTTCGGCTCGGCCACGACGTACGCCTGGCACTCGCCGGGCAGGAACCGCTCCTCGGCGTCCAGGCAGATCGCGAACATGGACACGGACGGTCCTTCGCGCAGCAGCCGCACCACGCCCGGCAGCGACCGAAGCCGCCGTGAGCCGTCCCACACGACGACGATGTCGGGGTCGCTGAAGCTCGAATTGCCCTGCGACTTGTTCTCCTCGGCGGCCTTCTTGCGCGCGTCGAGGATCTGCGTCAGCTCACCGATGCGGGCACCGACGGTCTCGGCGTCCGTCCCGATCAGCGCGTTCACGTCCTGCCCGCCGGACGGCCGGGCGTGCGGCAGCCAGCGCACCCAGTCCCAGGACTCCCGCGCGGCGTTGTCGCTCAGCACGTAGAACTGCACGTCCATCGGGCTGTGCAGGGCAGCGGTCTGCGCGACCGCCCAGCGTCCGAGGGCACGCGCGGAATCCCCGGGCCCGGCCATGCCGACGACACCGAGGGTGCGCAGATGCAGCGCGACCGGGGCGTCCTCGATCTTCCAGGTCACTTGGCGTCGGTGGTCGTCCTGCTCCGGGTCGTCGAGCACCACCTCGGAGGGCAACTGCCCGGTCCCGAAACGGATCAGAAGGTGATCGCGGTCGGTGCGCCGCCGCTCCCACAGGCGGGTGCGCGGGCCTGTCCCGAGGGCGAGCACGGTCGCCGGGTCGGGGATCGCCTGCCGCCTGTCGTTCCGTTCGGCGATCAGAGCGTCCTGAGCGTCCTTCTCGATCCGCTCCTTCTGCTCCTCGTACTCCTTGACCTGCTTGGCGTGCGACTTACGCCCGTGCTTCTTGTCGTTGTAGTAGTTGGCGAAGAGCAGGATCGGGCTGAGGCCCGCCATGATCAGGTAGTACCAGCGCTGGAAGATCATCACCGATACGACCGCACCGACGAGCGGCGTCAGCGCCATCAGCCAGGGCAGCGGCCTGGCCTCGTACTCACGGGGCGGTGACGGCAGCCGGAAGCTGGTCTGGCGCTCCGGGGGCCGCAGCCGAGGGGGCCGGTTGTAGTCGAGGCCGATCCCGTCGTCGGACCACTTGAGGGCGGCGTTCGGGGGTGTGTAACGGGTGAGTTCGAGGAGGGTGTTGCCGAGCCCGATCTGAGCGCCGAGGGGCCACTCGACGGGCCCGTCCTTCTTCTCTTCCTTCTTGTCCTGCTGGGTCCCTTTCTTCTTCCTGCCGCGCTTCTTGCCGCTGGGCTCGTCCTTGTCCTCGTCCTCCGCGAGGGAGGTGCCGTCGAGGGTGACGTGCTCCTTGTCCATGTGCACGGCGACCCGGCAGGTGCCGTCGGTGGCGACGGAGAGGGTGAGGGCCCGGGCGTCGACCTCGGGGTCGTCGACACGGATGTACGACGCAGCACCGCTGCCGATGTCGTACCGCCCGACGCCGAGCCGGTGCACGAACCCGGCGGCCGGTCCACCGACCACGCGCAGCTCGACGAGCCCGGTGGGCTCACCGGGAAGACATCCGGAGGGATCCTGCAGGCTGACGACGGCGCCCTCGCGCAAGGGCGACCCGACGACGGTAGCGCCGGGATCGACCGCGTACCCGTCCACGTACACGAGGGGCGCGTTGTTGGCCGGCGCGTGCCGGTGCTGCCCGAACGGGATGACCTGCGCCCCGCTGTGCCCCACCTGCTTGGCCAGCTCCTGCGCGATGTCCCCCACAGTGGACTCAGGATCGGCATCGAGCACCACGTCGGCGGTGCCACCGCCGTACGGGTCGACGACGGTCAGAGTCAGGCGCACGACTTGTCCTCCCCGTGCCACTGGGCCGGTGCGGCCGCTGTGGTGTCTGTCGCTGGTACCGCGGTGCCGATCGTCTGCCGTGCTCTTCAGCCACGCGGGTCACAGCGGTACAGGGACGATATCCGCTCGGTACGACGGCGGGGCAATGGGGAGCGCCGTGACGTTCCCGATGGCAACGGCGTACACGCTTTCATGACGGCTCGTTCACAAGCCGGGGATGTGGCCCCGCAGGCCACACCCGTAAGCTGCTGACGCAAGAACGGACGATCACACCGGTTGCCACGTGCGACCGGCAACTCGGCTCATGGGCCGACGAGTCCGCAAACAGGGAGCCACGGGGGTTGGCCCTGCGGCGTTGTGAAAGGGAGCGGCTTCATGGCCAAGGACCTTGATGTCACTTATCAGGACATGCGGGATGCAGCCAAGCATGTCGTGAAGGAGAAGGAAAAGCTCCAGGAGAAGCTCGAAGGCCTGAAGAAGTACATCAACAACCTCGTGCAGGGCGGTTACGTCACGAAGAGCTCGTCGAAGGCGTTCGACGAGAACTTCGACGAGTTCGTGCGCGGCATGAAGGACACGCTGGACGGTCTCGACGGCATGGGTGACTACCTGACCATGGCTGCGGACAAGTTCGAGCAGATCGACGAGGAGCTGGCGAAGCAGGCTCGGAGCAAGTGACGGCCTGCTGAGAGCTCGGGCGGTGCGGCGGGGTGCGGAGCTCCTGGCCGCGCCGCACCCCCCCTCTGCTACGGGTCTGCGGGCTTGCGGGTCTAGTGAGGCGGAGGAGGACGACGAATGTCTGAGCCCCTCACCGAAGAGACCGGAAAGCCGGCTGACGGAAAAGCCGGAACCGATGACCGGTCCCGAGTCCGCGACGGCTTCGGGATCACCGGGATGGTCGTCCTCCTGGTCGCAGCCCTGGCGGTCATCCTGCTGGTGCTGGGCCTGTCCAAACGCTTCGCGCGCGAGACGATCCCTCAACTGGGGGATGCACTGGGCGGCTTCTGGGTGGCCGGCGCCGCCCTCGGACTGATCACGGCCCAGGGCGCGACGACAGGCCTCCGCGCCGCGCCTTCGCCCACCGCCACGACCCGTCTGACGCGCGTCGGGCACACGGTCCTCATTTCCGTCTGCTGCGCGGCGGCAATCGGCCCGTTCCTGTACCTGCTCAGCGGACTGCGCAGTAGGAACTGCCGGTCGTCTGCCTGTGCGTACGTTCCCGGGACGGGCACCGCGTTCCTGACGTACGCCGTCAGCGCCGGTCTGGTCGGCTGGCTCCTGTATTGCCAGGACAGGGCACGGGGTGAGCGGCGACGGGCTCGGGAGCGGGAGAGGTTGCGGAGGCTTCGGAAGAGGGGGAGGGGAAGAGCCGGGCGGCACGGCAGCGGTAGCGATCAAAGCTGCGCCACTGCAACCTGACCTTGCAACAGCAGCGGCAACAGGCGACGTCACCACAGGTGAAGGAAGCTCCGGGCATCGTCCCAGCCGTCGAGGGCGCGACCGTCCACATCCGACGGGTCCGCCTCGGCCCGCGTCGCCAGCGACTCCACCAGGGCACGGGCCTCATCGCTGAGATGCCCAAAGCGTCGAGCGGTATGTCCCAAGCACAGCCCAGCCAGCCCGAGCAACGGACTCCCCGGCACTGCCCGTGTCCCGACCTGCACGCACCAGTGCTCGACGAACCCCGCGTCATCGTCGTTCAACGCGGTGCCTACCAGAACTCCCGCCGCCTCGCCCTCTGCCGAACGGTCACGCAGAGCGCGCTCCAACGTCTCGACCACCACCTCGTGGGGCAGTGCGGGAGGGTTCTCGAAGCTCAGATGGGAATGCACCCCGCGAGACTACGCGGACCGCGCCCAACGGCTACCTGCTGCGGCTCCATCCGGCAAGACGGGGCGAATGTTGTTGATGTGACACTCGCTCAGCCTGCTCGCGGCGGCGTGGCGGAGTCGATCACCACTGCCAAATCCAGCCTGGGACCAGTGTCACGACGCCCGCGAGGTCATCGATAGCGCCACCAGTGGCGCAGGGCTGCCCCTCCCACCCCAGCCAGCAGGCAACCCAGCACGGTGAATCGTCCAACTGGGGAGGAGAACAGAAGCCACACGCCACCGAACGAGAAGACGATTCCGCCACTACACATCAAGACATTGATGGCGCCATGGGGCACATTTCCGGGCGGAATCCAAGGCATGTTCATCTCCAGGCGGCTAGTACTCCAGCCGCAGATCGTGTTCTTGCATCATCGGTGTGTGAAGCCAGAAGAACAGCTGGTGGCCGCAGGGCACAACATAAGTCCTGACCGCTGGCAGGACACGTTCGAAACCCTGGTGGGCCTGATCGCCTCCCGGGCTCCAGCGAGTTGAACCACCGCCCGGGAGTTCGTGCTCAGGCTGCTGGCCGGGCTGCCGCGGAAGAACTGCTGGACGCCGGCCGAGCACGCCGACCACACGAGCCCGGACCGGCTTTAGCATCTGCATCAACGACCAGGATCATGAGGACTTCCAGGTGTCCACTTCCTCATCCGCGCTGATCCGGATGGTACGGGCGAATTCGTCGATATCGTCGAGAGCCCGGAGGAGCCGGCCGGCGTCAGGATCGGCCACGATGACCAGAACGTCCGCAGCCTCCGTTCCCTTCTCATAGCGCCAGGCGTAACGCAGGCCAACGTGCACCTCGTTGCTGTCCTCGTCCTGGTAGTAGCGCAGCACCCGCAAGCCGGCACCAAGATGCGGGGAGTCGAAGTCCTCGACGATAGGGGGCTCGACCGTGTAACTCGCGTCGGCGTGGGTCAGCTCACGCAGTGCCGTTTCCCGGTCTTCATCCTCCTCGATTTCCACCAGGTCGACGTAGGCAGGGAGCGGAATTTCCCGCGGGTGCGGGAGATGGAGGAAGACCTCGAAGTCCGGGAAGGCTGTGGGAGCCCTGATCGCATACATCAACAAGATTCTGGCCAGCAGGTCGACTTCTCCCGCTTCTGGCTTGTCTGACGCGCAATCCTCCCAGAGGCCCTCGGCGAAGTAGCGGGCCCACGCTTCGGGCGTTTGTGCCTCCTCGACGTCCTCAAGGCCTGGTTCCGGCCACATGAGCGGGATGCGAATCCAAGGAGACAACTCCATGGCGTGCTTGACGTTGAGCCAGCTCACTCATAACTCCATCTGAACGTGCCGACCACCGCGTCGAACAACTCGACCAGCACGTCGGTGAACTCACTGTCGATATCGCCGTCACCCGGTGTGGAGAAATTGATGCTTATCCAGCGACCTGGATCGTCTACTACGGGGACCACATACTCGACCCGCCGCGTCGGCAGAGTGGCCTCCGGTACGGCTTCGGCGGAGGAATTCAGCTTGTCCTCGTCAAGAACGGAGCGGTAGGAACGGCGGAGTGAGGGGGCCCCCGCCACCTCGACCTTCGTCGCCGTTCCGTCGGGGACGTCCTCGTCGGCCAGTTTATCGATCACCGCCTGCGGAGGAACCGCATGGTCTTGGCCGATCGGCATCTCGGCAACGATGAAAGAGGCCATGAGGAAGATTCCTCCCCGCGGGAGCACTGGGAGGTAGAGGTCAAGGCCACCATTCCTTCTGGCCGCACGGGCCTGCTTCTCCAACTGACGACGCATGTTCAGTCGGAAGCGCATGGCGTCGTCCCGGGGAATGCCCTCCGGGACTTGCGCCATGTGTGAGAAGAGGACCTTCTCGAGCGCTTCCTTCATGCCCTCACGGAGGGGGATGCGGACCCATCCGGGGGGCAGGACGAGCTCATAGCCGCGGGGAGCGGCCGCCTTGGCGGGAGGTGCCTGTTGCTCTGGATCGAACTTGCTCACGCGCGGGCCTGCTTCTTTAGCTGCCGGTCGGCCACCAGGATCGTCAGGGAGGAGAGCACCGAAATGACGGCCAGCCAGCTGTAGCCGATGGCCCCGATAATGTTCCAGATCAGATACATTGCGGCAACGATCTTGATCGTTTGGGAAAAGTTGGAGCCCATCCGTGGGTTACGGATAAGTTCTCGGTTGCTGAGGAACAGGATCAGCATCAGTACAGGCGCGATCATCAACGGCCAAGCCGTGTAGCCGTAGGTAAGCCAGTCGAGACCTCCGTACTTGCTACCGAGGTCCTGAAAGGCGAAACAGAGAATCGGTGCCAATGTGCATGCAGTGAGCCATTTCATGGCCCGCGATTCCTGTGGGCTTTTAGCCGGGATTGTCGCCACTGTCTGCTCCCTCGAGTTTTTCCTTATTTGCGCCGTGCCTGGCTGGTCGGTCTATTTCTACCTCGGGGTGGTCACCAGCGGCTCCCGACTTCACGCGTCAGGACGTCCTTGGCGTCACCGTACTGGTTTGCGTAAGGGCCCTTTTCTCCTAGCTTGTCGCCCACATCGACCGTGGTAGCAGCCCCGTAGTTCAGCTTGAACTTCAGCGCTGCCTTCTCCATTGCGTCGGCGGCCTTCACCACATCGGAATTCCCGCCGAATTCGGCGCGCATGCTCTTGGCGAACTTGCTCGCGCTGGCGACCTCCTCCTCGCCGCTCAGCAGGCGATCCAGTCGGGTCGTCCCGGGCCGTGTTTCCTTCGCCCCGACGCGGCGTAGCGCATCCTTCGCGCGCACTGCTTTCGCACCGCGGGCCGAATCGGTGCCGTATCGCATGATGTTTTTGTCGAGCAGCTTGCGCAGATTCGCGTACCGCTGGAAACGTCCCGCCCTACTGGCAGACTTGAGTGTTGTCGTTGCGGCCTTCACGCCCTTCAGTGCGACGCTGCCGAATCCCAGCGTCGCCAACGCGAAGACGTCCATGGCGACGTCCGCCCAGTTCCCGTCACCGGAGAGGGCGAGCAGCGTATGCCCGACGCCGACGAGCGCCGTGAGGCTGAGGGTGGTCACCGTGATGAGGGTCGCCAGCCAGCCGACCGGTGTGAAGAGCAGGGCGATAACGCCAATAATGGTCGCTGCCCAGCTCAGGATCTCAACGACGGTCTTGATCGTATCCGCATGCTCGTGGACCCAGTCCTTGAAGTCCTCCCATTTGCTGTCCTTGATGATATCCGAGATGTCGCCGTCGATGTTCTTGGCGTAATGTTGGGCGCGGGAGTCCCGATCTGAGATAACCTGGTTGAGCTGCTTGTGGTAAGGCGCCAGGTGGCTGTTCGGGTCGGACTCGTCTGACGACTTATTGCCGCCATCCTTTCCGTCTTTCTTCGCCTCGGCTTCCTTCTTTTTCGCCTCTGCGGCGTGTTCCTCGTCCGCTTGTTTTGCGGCTCGAAGGGCGCTGTCGGCGCGTTCTTGGAATCCCTCCAGGTCGTTTGCCCAGTTGCCGAGGTCGCCAACCACGCGTTCGTACCGGCCGGCCGTCTCCCGGAATCGCTTTTCGAGGTCGCCCGACTTTTCACGGATTTTGTCAGCGTACTTGCCCTGTAGCGCGTCGCCATCGGCGGCCTTACGAAGAATCCGAGCCTGGTCGCGGAGAGTCGAGGCGAGATCCTTCATTCGGCGAACCTCGTCACGGATTTCTTCCGGATCGCCGGGAATCGGGTCCTTCTCCGCCAGCGGATGCCAATCGACCGGTCGGCGCCTACCTTCAGCAGTGCCCATCGGTCATTTCCCCCCGTTCTTGCTGCGCTTCTTTTCGTTCGCTTTCTTGAGATCGAGGTCCAGCTTCTCGAAGCTCGTTAGCGCGGTTTCTACTTGCTTACCCAAGTCCTCGACATTCTCGAGGAGTTCGCGCCGGTAGTTGTCCCAGTTGCTGACGAACTGGTCCATCTTGCCGGCGATGCTGTCATGACCCCAGATGTCATGGATGTCGGCCCGGTGTTTATCGATGCCTTTGAGGGCTTTCTTGATGTCTCTCAAATTTGCCTTCGACGACTCCAAAAGTTTGTAGTCGACTACCAGGCGCTCGTGCTCCCCCATGGGCCTCTCCGTTTGCACTTACTGATCGACCGCTCCCGGTGAGCGCATTCACCGGGAGGGTTACCGAAAAAGCGCCTCACCACTTCCAAGAGGCAGCACGTCCCTGAGCCTCCCTCGTGAAAGTGTGACAGCTTTTCATATGGTTATGCGGCAAGTGGGATGGTAGCTGACGCGTATCTGTAGCCGCCTGGGCCATGTCCGCCACCGAGCTGGAATCCCGTCTCCGTAGGCGTATGACGGCCTGCGGAGCGGCGGACCGCTCCTGCGCTACGTCAGCTTCGGCGGTGGTGAGTGCCTGGGCGGTGATGCCGGGGGCGCGGTCGAACGGTTCGCCTTGTGAGTCGCCACGGAGGCCCCGCGGTGGACGCGGCGGCGTGCAGAGCGGAAGGCGGCGATTCAAGTGACTCCCCCGAGAAACGAGAACGGTGTGCCATCTGCACTGACGGTATCTGCTTGGTTCCGCGGTTCGCCAGTGCGAACTTCTCGATGGTGTGCGCTGATTCTCGTGCTTTGAGGATGTACATGCAGCGGCGCGTCATCTTCAGGGCGTGAAGCAGGATGGGTTCATGGACGCAGGCGATCGACGTCGTGAAGAAGTCTTCACAAAGGTCACATGATCGCGTCAGCCCTGGTTGGCGTTTGGGGCGGCGGATGACTCGCGTGAGATCATCCTTTGCCACGCCGACCATCTACCTCTGAGGACGAGCGCCATGCTGACCACGCGCCGGAGGGTGGCTGCGGCCTGCCTCCTTGCTGCTGTCACCCTTTCCACGGCCGGGTGCGGTGGAGATTCGGATGACGGGGCGAGCAGCGACAAGATCGCGGGAGTCGGTGGGGGAGAGTCGGCGGCGACGCCGTCAGCTACCGCCTCCGGCGATAAGGACGCGCCGACGTTCGACTTCCCGTCGGACGTCAAGGCGGCGGTCGAGAACGAGCCGACCGGGGATGCGACGAAGGACGCGATTTTGCGTGACGTGGCGTACTCGGCTCAGTCCCGCCTGGAGGCCTTCGGTAAGGGGAGCGGCCAGACGGCGAACATGAATCGCTACTTTGCGGCCTCAGCCCTCACTTACTGGACTGATCGGATCGCGACGGTCAAGAAGGACGGCCTCACCGTCAGCGGCGACTACCGATACTTCGGCTTCGAGGTCACGGACGTGGCGAACGGCCGGACTGCGGCGGTGCGTTACTGCGAAGACCAGAGCAAGGGGTACAGCAAGGAGATCAGCACGAAAAAGGTGCTGCGTACCCAGCCGAGTGACAAGGACTTCATCCTGTTCACGCTTCAGGCCGCGAAGGACTCGCGGGGGGACTGGCAGGTGCAGAAGCAGAGCTGGAAGAAGGGGGACGCATCGTGCGTCCAGAGGTAGGGTCGGGGACGGTCCGTCGGGCCTGTCGCCCGGCTCTTCGTGCAGCCGCAGCTGCTGGGCTGCTCCTGGCGCTGAGCGTCAGTTGTCCCGCGCATGCCGGCGACATTCAGGTCGGCGGGGACGGCGGCACCACGGAGACCGACCAGTCGGGCGCTGGGTCCGGTAGTAACGCCGGAGCCGAATCCGGCAGCGGTTCCATCGGTGCCCATATCCGTATCAGCCAGAGCACTCCCGTTTCCAGTGGCTCCGCCGCATCCGCCACCTCCTCGGACGCTAACTGGAAGCCACCCGTGTGCTGGTACGAGCCCATGTACACGCCGACGGAGTACGAGAAGTTCATCAAGACCGCGTACGCGGGGGCGGGGAAGCCTGCCGCCGATTACGCCAAGGAGCGGGAAGCGCAGAAGTACCACAAGGGCGATGACGGACTGTGGTGGCAGGTTCAGTTCCGTGATGACACCTACACCGAGGCCTGCCCCGTCACCACGGACAACTGGGAGATCTGGGTTCCGCCAGCCGATCCGCAGCCGGACCCGAACAAGGTGACGCCCGAGATCCTCTCTGAACTGGCTTTCAACTCGACCAAGTTGCCCACCCCTCCGGTGGAGTTGCAGCCGCGTGCGGACCGGCTGCTTGTGAACCTCGGTGCACGAGTCGCGTTCAAGGGCGATCTCGACCGCGTGTGGACGACCGCCAGCCTCGACTACAAGGGCGTCCAACTCGCGGCGACCACCGTTGCCACCCCTGTGGCGCTCAAGGTCGAGGCCGGTACAGCCGATGCAGATCCGCAGACCTGCACGTACGACCTGGTCAAGGGCAAGGACGGCTACACAGCCGACAGCGAGGGCGCCGGCTGCAACGTCACCTATCGGCGTTCCTCCGGCAGCGGCACCTACCCCTTTAAGGCGTCCATCACCTGGCGAGTGACCTGGACTGACTCGGCTGATCCGGACGGCCCACCGCGGCAGCCGGGTCTGCCCGACGGTTTGTCCACCTTCGAGCAGGACGTGACGGTCAAGGAAGCGCAGGCCGTGAACCGGACAACCGGTGGAGATCGTCTCTGAGGCGGCCGTGCGGTTAGGGCCGAGCAGTCAGGGAAATCCGTGAGGACTGGGGCGATTTGGAGCGTGTGGGGCTGGCCAGAGGGCGGCACGCCGAGACCCATTCACCGGCACCTCGCCGCCTTGGTCTCGACGTACACCTTGGACGCCTGCCATAGACCATCGGCGGTGGGGAGCTTGACCATGATGAGTTTGAAGTAGTCGAAGTCCGCACTGCTGGGCTCCGTCTTAAGGATTTTCCTGGTCTTGATTTCTCTGCCGTAGAACTGGCCCGAGTCCGCGCAGAACGCCACCTCCACCGACGTGCCATTCGTGGCGGAGCGTGTGGTGCCATGGTAGTGGCGCAGGGTTCCGGTGGCGGTCCAGCCGCCCTTGATCCACTCATTGATCTGCACCTGCGCGTAGTGGAGCCCATCACCAGTGGAGTAGGCCGTCACGGCCGCGTCTTTGGTGGTGCGCTTGGCAACGCCTCGATAGATGGCGCGGAGGTAGTTCGCGGCGTCATCCATCGCCGCCGCTTCGTTCTTGTCCTTCGGCTTGTCCCAGTCGAAGACCAGGTTCACGTCGCTGGGCAGGGACACGTGCACGCCGTCAGGCTTGTCCCCTGCCGATGCTCCCGAGGCTGACGTCGACTGCTTCGGTGTCTGTGTCCCCTGGCCGATGCCGGGCTCTTCGTCCCCGCTACCACAGGCCGTCAACAGGAGGGCTGCCGTTACCGCGAGTGCGGCAGCAACGGGCAATGGGCGGCGCTTCACAGTGACTCCCCGGGGGACAGAGGTTCGGTATGCGCAATGACGGTACCGGTGGGATTTCCGTGACTCCGACCCGCTGCGGGCGAAGTCCATCAGCCTGAGACTCGTCGCTCCGCCCGTACCTGGCGGTGGTAGGCGTCGCATTCGGTGAGGACCAGCCGCGCGCTGATCAACTGGTACTCAACCGTTGGGAGTCCAAGCCGTCCAGCGGTGACATCAGCGAGCCGTACCCGCTCGCCGCCACGCGCTCCGACCGGACGGGACCTCGAAGTAGGGCACCGTGCGGCCGTCCTCGTCCTTGTCGGTGAGCACCTGCGGGGCGCGGTGCTCGCGCAGCGCGTCCGCGCATGTCTGGCACACCGCCACGTCCAGTCGGTCGCGGCGGCCGAGCGGGCGCCAGTCGGTGCGGAGGTCGACGCGGCCGTGCAGGGGGTTGAAGAAGCAGAGGGGGAGGCCGGCAGAGCCGGTCAGCGCGTCGCGGCCCTCCTGCGCCAGGGCCAGGGCGCCCGCCAGGTCCGGCAGGCCTCTGGCCTCGTCGAGGACCTTGCCGGCCGCGGCGTATGCGTCGAGGGCCTGTTGGAGGCCCGGAGTCGGTGCCGCGTCGGCGGCCTGGGTCGTCTCGCCCAGCGCCAGGAGCTCCGACTCCGCACGGCGCCGCACCTGCGCCTCGTCGGCCGCGCGGGCCGTGGCGAAGACCAGCTGCGGGACGGTCGGGGAGGGCCGCCGGGAACGGAGCAGGGCGGCGCGGGTCGCGAGCGCGGCCAGGGACAGGGCGGGCACGGCGATGAGCGTCCAGAGCCACCACCCCGCGGTGCCGCTGCCGTTCGCGGATGGCGACTCGGATGCGGGTGACCCGGACGACTGCGACGCGGATGCCTCCGGGCCGTCCAGCTCCTTCACCGCCTCCAGGTCGAGCCGGTCGAAGGTCTCGCCGATCTTGTTGATCATCTTGACGGCGTTCTGGGTGTGCTTCCCGAGCCGCTTGATGCCGTAGGCCCAGTCGTCGGCGAAGTCGTGCACGTCCTCGACCAGCCGGGGCGCCCCCACGACCGATCCGTCCGTGCCGCGCAACGTCCGCCGGGCGCCGTCCATGCGGTCGGAGACCGTCGAGAAGGTGCGTTTCAGGTCCTCGAAGACGGTGTCCTCGAGCCGCAGATCACTCACGTTGCGTTCCCGGCGGTTCCGGTGGGGCGGGGTGCTCGTGATCTTAGGCAGAGGTGTACGGCGTGTGACCGGTGCTGGCAGAAGGATGGGCGTTGCTTGAGGGGGAGATGGGGACGGGACGCGGTCGCTCCCACTGCGGCCGTCACCCTTGAGAGGCATGTTCACCATGCGGTCCCACCCGCCGCTTCGTGAGTGAATCGTGCAGGCCTGATGGCCGATAGGTGACGAACCCCACGGTCCTCCACGGCCGTTGGGCCCGATGGCGATTCGCTGGCGCACAGGCGGGGGCCTCATGTGGGGCTGGTCGCCGACGGGTTGTGCGGTGTCGGCGTTGCAGATGGATAACGGGTCGTGCCCCGCGACCCGTGGGGCCGGGCGCGCCTTGAGGGGCTTATGTGCGGCTGATACGGTGCGATGGCTTGACACTCACCCCCAGTGCTGGCTATTCGCCCAGGTCGGGCGGGTACGTCCGAGCCGTCCCGCACTTCTCGATGCGGGCCGCCGCGGGTGAAGTGTCCGAATTTGACGGCACATGACAGACATCTTCTTGGGTGTACGGGGAGCGGTTGCGTGAAGATCCAAGAGCGTACGGGGGCGGGCGCGGGTCGTGCTGCCGTTCCGGCTCAGCCGTCGGTCGGCGACCGGCTTCCCACTCCGCCTCGCGAGCGCAAACCGGCACTGGCCGCACTCGCCGTGCTGCTGATCCTCGTGGGCGCGCTGGGTGTGACGATGCTCGTGCTGCAGGTGGGCAACCGGATCGAGGTCGTCAAGGTGACGAAGGAGATCCAGGCCGGGGAGTCTCTCACCGACAGTGACGTGACCTCCGTGATGGTCGCCAAGGATGACAGCATCCACTACGTCGAGTGGTCGCAGCTCGACGCCATCAAGTCCTACAAGGCCAAGTCCACGCTCTACGCCGGGACTCTCGCCGTCGGCGAGATGTTCGCCAAGAAGGCCGATCTCCCCCCCGGCAAGGCCGCCGTCGGTCTCGCCCTCAAGGAGGGCACGTACCCCACGGACATCAAGGCCGGTGACATCGTCTCCGCCTACCGCGTCAGCTCCAGCGGCTCCGGTTCGGGCAACTCCGAGGGCAACAGCGGTTCCGGCAGCGGCTCCTCCGGCAACGCCTCCTCCGGCGGCGCGCTCGTCGACGACGCGCGGGTGAGCGCCGTCGCCGCGGACGACGACGCCACCGTGAGCACGGGCAACCTCTCGCTCACCCTTCTCGTCGACCAGGCCGACGCGGCCGCGCTCGCCTCGGCGGCGGCCGCGAACCAGGTCGCCGTCGTGCACGTCCCCGGCAACTAGAAGGCGACACCCACCCCATGGCGCTCATCGCTCTCGCCGCCGACAAGGGTTCCCCCGGCGTCACCACCGCGGCCGTCGCCCTCGCGGCGGTCTGGCCGCGGCGTGTCCTGCTCGCCGAGGCGGACCCGGCGGGCGGTGACCTCGTCTACCGCAGTGCCGCGGCGCACGGCGGACCGCTCAACCCCAACACCGGCATGCTCTCCATCGCCGCGACCGCCCGCCGCGGCCTCGTGCCCGACCAGCTCTGGGACCACGTACAGCCGCTGAGCGGGGGGCTCGAGGTCCTCGTCGGGCTCGGGATCGCCGAACAGGCCGCGGGGCTCGCCGGGTTGTGGCCGACCCTGGGGCACGCCTTCAGCTCCCTCGCCGACTCCCCGCACGCCGCCGCCGACGTCATCGCCGACTGCGGACGCATCAGCGGGGACACCCCGGTCGTCGAACTGTTCCCGCACGCCGCGCTCGTGCTGCTCATCTCGCGCACCGAGCCGGAGGCCATCGCCCGTGTCCGCGACCGCGCCGCCGCCCTCGCCGGGAAGCTGCACGGCGGAGCGCGCGGCGCCGCGAGCCTCGGCACTCCGATGATCGGTGTCGTCCTGATCGCCGACACCGGCACGGCCGGCAAGCTCGCCTCGCAGGTCAACGACATGCTGGTGCACGCCCAGACCGGCGCCCGCGTGGTCGGCACCATCGCCGACGACCCGGCCGGCGCCGACCAGCTGGCCGGCCGCAAGCGCGGCCGTCTCGACAAGTCGCTGCTGATCCGCTCGGCCCGCAAGGTCGCCGCCGACCTCTACCAGCAGTACGGCGCCGCCTGGGCCGCCTCCGCCCGGGCCGACCAGGTGCCCCAGGCCCCCCACGCCCCGCACGCCCCGGGCCGGACGCAGGGCCACGCGGGGGCCGGCGCATGACCGCTGTCGACCACGGGTTGGTCAAGCGGTTCCGCCAGGACGCCGGCGACCGCATCGCTGAGCAGCGCCGCCAGGACCAGGTCGCGGGCGTCACCCCGATGTCCACGGAGGACGAACGGCAGTACGCCCGTGCCGTCATAGCCCAGATCCTGGAGGAGTACGCCCGCGCCGAGATCAACGCGGGCCGTACGCCGCTGGACGCCGAGACCGAGGAGCAGTACGCGGCCGCCGTGCACGCCGCGCTGTTCGGCGTCGGCCGGCTCCAGCCGCTGCTGGACGACCCCGAGGTCGAGAACATCGACATCAACGGCTGCGACCAGGTGTTCATCGGATACGCCGACGGCCGTGAGACGCAGGGCGACCCGGTCGCCGAGACCGACGAGGAGCTCATCGAGCTCATCCAGGTGCTCGGCGCGTACTCGGGGCTGTCCTCGCGCCCCTTCGACTCCGCCAACCCGCAGCTCGACCTGCGCCTGCCCGACGGTTCGCGTCTGTCGGCCGTCATGGACGTCACCCGGCGCCCCGCGCTGTCCATCCGCCGGGCCCGCATGGGCAAGGTGTTCATCTCCGACCTCGTCGGCAACGGCACGCTGACGCCCGAGGTCGCCCACTTCATGGCCTGCGCGGTCCGTGCCCGCAAGAACATCATGATCGCCGGTGCGACCAACGCCGGAAAGACCACGCTCCTGCGCGCCCTCGCCAACGAGATCCCGCCGCACGAGCGTCTCATCACCGTCGAACGGGCCCTGGAGCTCGGCCTCGACACCTTCCCCGACCTGCACCCCAACGTCGTCGCCTTCGAGGAGCGCCTGCCCAACTCCGAGGGCCAGGGCTCCATCTCGATGGCGGAACTGGTGCGGCGCTCGCTGCGTATGAACCCCTCCCGGGTCATCGTCGGCGAGGTCCTCGGCGACGAGATCGTCACCATGCTCAACGCCATGTCGCAGGGCAACGACGGCTCGCTGTCCACGATCCACGCCAACAGCTCGCACGAGGTCTTCAACCGTATTTCCACCTACGCGCTGCAGGCCACGGAACGGCTGCCCATCGAGGCCAGCCAGATGCTGATCGCGGGCGCGGTCAACTTCGTCGTCTTCATCCAGCGGCGCAACAACTACGGCAACGGCGGCCGCCTCCAGCGCATGGTCACCTCCGTGCGCGAGGTCAACGGCGTCGACGGACGCGTGCTGTCCAGCGAGGTGTTCGCGGAGGCTGCCGACGGCCGGGTCGTGCCGCACGCCCCCATAGCCTGCCTGGAGGAACTGATGGCACACGGCTACCGGCCGTCCGGGACCTGGGGGTGAGCCGGCGATGAACACGACTCTCGCGGCTGTCGGCTCGCTCGGCTCCATGGGCGGCCTGTTCTCCACCACCGTCCTGTACTCGATCGGGAGCGGCGTCGCCGTCGGCGGCGGACTGGCCCTCCTCGTCGTCGCCGTACGCGGGCTGCCGGCCAAGCCCGACCACGAGAAGCAGAAGGCCGCCGAGCGGGCGAGCGAACTCATCCGCTTCGCCGGCCGGCGCGGCTCGCTCGCCGCCATCGTCGGCCTGGTCGTCCTGGTCCTCACCCGCTGGGCCGTCGCGGGCCTGGCCGCCGGTGTCCTCGTCTTCTTCTGGGACCGCCTGTTCGGCGGCGCCGGCGAGGAGCGGGCCGCCATGCGCCGCGTGGAGGCCCTGGCCTCCTGGACGGAGTCGCTGCGCGACACCATCGCCGGTGCGGTGGGCCTGGAGCAGGCCATCCCGGCCTCCGCCCGCGCGGCGGCCCCCGTCCTGCGCCCCCATCTCGACGCCCTCGTCGACCGGCTGCGCGCCCGCACCCCGCTGCCGGAGGCGCTCCAGCAACTCGCCGACGAGATCGACGACGCCTCCGCCGACATCATCGTGGCGGCTCTCATCCTCAACGCCCGCCTGCGCGGCCCGGGTCTGCGCCAGGTCCTCGGCGCCCTGGCCAAGTCGGCCCGCGAGGAGGTCGACATGCGCCAGCGGGTCATGGCCCAGCGCGCCTCGACCCGCAGGTCCGTGCAGATCGTCGTCGCGGTCTCTGTCGCGTTCGTCCCCGGCCTGTCCATCTTCAACCGCGACTTCGTGGCGCCGTACGGAACAGCCGTGGGCCAGCTCGTCCTGGCCTGTGTCTGCGGCCTGTTCGCGCTCGGCTTCTGGTGGCTGCGCAAGCTGTCCACCATCGAGACGCCCGAGCGCTTCCTGGTCCGTGACGAGGCCTCCGTCCAGTTCGTCCGCCCGAGGACGCCGTCGCACGCGCAGTCCCCGCAGCGGCTGCCGCAGGAAGAGGGGGCTCGCTGATGGACCTCACGATGCCGCTCGTCGTCGGCGCCGTCCTCGGCCTCGGCCTCTACGCCCTCGTCCGCGCCCTCATGCCCGGCAAGCGCAGCGCGATCTCACAGGTCGCGCGGATCGACGCGATGCGGGCCCGCGGCTCGGCCTACGAGTCGGCCCGGGTCGAGCGGGAAAAGGGGCGCATGGGCGCGCTGCGGGCCGAAGTCGGCCTGCGCGTCTCGGAGTTCTACCTCCAGCAGGGCTGGGAGCAGCGCTCGCTGCGCGCGGACCTCGCGGTGCTGGACCGCAGCTGGGAGAAGTTCCTGGCGACGAAGGTGCTGCTGGGCGTGGCCGGGCTGTTCTTCGGTCCGTTCCTGTTCGCCATCGTCTACACCCTGGGCTTCGGCAGGAGCCCGATCATCCCGGTCTGGCTGGCCCTGCTCTTCGCGGTGGTCTTCTTCTTCCTGCCCGACCTGGAGGTACGGCGGGACGCCGCCGAGAAGCGGCGCGACCTGCGGCGGGTGATCGGCGCCTACCTCGACCTGGTGTCGATGAGCCTCGCCGGCGGACGCGGTCTGCCCGAGGCGCTGATGGCCGCGGCCGAGATCTCCGACGGCTGGGCCAACCAGCGCATCCGCAACGCCCTGTCCGACGCCCGCATCACCGGCGTCAGTCAGTGGCAGGCGCTCGGCGCCCTCGGCGAGGAGATCGGAGTCGAGGAGCTGAAGGACCTCTCCGCCTCCCTGGCCCTGGTCGCGGACGACGGTGCCAAGGTCCGCGAGTCCCTCGCCTCCCGCGCCGAGACCATGCGGCACCGTGAACTCGCCGAGATCGAGGGCAGCGCGGGCGAGAAGTCCCAGTCGATGCTCGTGGCACAGCTGCTGCTGTGCGCCGGGTTCCTGGTGTTCCTGATCTTTCCGGCGGCGATGCGGGTGTTCCAGGTGCAGTGAGCCGTGCATGAGCCTCGCGGTGAGCTCGCGGTGAGCGACCTTCACAACTCCAGAACTCCGTGAACCGATTTCGAAAGGACAAGACGTCATGAACGGACGCACCTTCCACACCGGCATCCCGGCCGTGGACTTCCTCGTCACCTTCCTCCAGGCCCGCACCGAGCGGGTCCGCTCCGGCGAGCTGGACCGCGGTGCCTCCGCGGTCGAGTGGGTCATCATCTCCGCGGTCGTCGTGGCGATCGTCGGTGTCGTGGCCGCCATCATCAACGCCGCGCTGAGCGAGGGCGCCAACAAGGTCGGCGACTGCATCAAGGGCGCGGACGCGGGCAAGACCTGCTGATCGCCCGAGGACCATCAGGAGCATCAGAGCAACGGGGTTCACGGGGATGCCGGCAGACGTCAGCAGACGGGCACGCCGCTGGGTGCGGGCCGCACGGGAACGGGCGGCCACCCGCGGCGACTCAGGCATGACCGCGATCGAGTTCGTGCTGCTCACCCCCGTCCTCTTCTTCATGATCTTCGCGACCGTGCAGTTCGCCCTGTACTTCTTCGCGGACCACGTCGCCCAGGCGGCGGCCCAGGCCGGAGCCCGCAAGGCACGTGCCACGGCCGACGAGCAACCGGGCGCGTGGCGGGGCGAGGCACGGGACGTCGTGGACAGCTACATCCGCCAGCTCGGTCCCCAACTGGTCCTCTCCCCGGACGTGACGATGGTGCAGCCGGAGCAGAACACGGTGGGGGTGGAGATCGCGGCGAGGGTGCCGACGGTGTTCCCCGGCCTTGACCTGACGGTGCACGCGCAGTCGGTCGGGCCGGTGGAGCGGTTCGTGCAGGACGAGGGGAACTGAATGTCCGTCCCTTCTCTCCCCGGGGGCCGTCGGTCCGCGGACGACAGCGGTCTGTCCACCGTCGAGGTCGTGATCCTCGCGCCGGTGATGATCCTGTTCATCCTGGTCCTGGTGGCGTTCGGCCAGCTCGTGGACGGCCGCGGAGCGCTCGACGGCGCGGCCCGGGACGCGGCCCGCGCAGGCTCGATCCAGAAGGACCACGCGACGGCCATGGCCGAGGCGAAGAAGGCCGCCGAGGCGGACCTCGCGGACGTGTGCTCGGGCCCGGTGTCCGTCACGCAGACCAGCCAGGGCTTCGAACCGGACACCATCTTCACGGTCGAGGTGAGCTGCCAGGTGCGGGGCCTCGCCATGCTCGGCCTGGACGTCCCGACGACCCTGTCGTCGAGCTTCAGCTCCCCGCTCGATCCGTTCCGGAGGTCGGTGTGAGACGTCTGCGGTCCTTCCGGCGGTCGTGGTGGGCGGCCCGGGGCGCGCGCCTGGACGACCGCGGCTCCGGCGCCGGCGCGGTCATCATCTTCGCGCTCGTCTTCCTCTCCCTCTCCGCGTTCGTGATCGACGGCGGCCTGTCCATCTCCAAGCGGGAACGCGCCGCCGACATCGCCGAACAGGCGGCTCGTTACGCGGCCCAGGACATCGACAAAGAGGCCCTGTACGAGAACGAGGGCGGCCCGGCGCCGATCAACTTCGAGAACTGCGATGCCCGCGTGAAGGCCTTCGCCCGCGAGATGGACATGACGGGCGCGGACATCGGCGCGACCCACTGCGTGGCGGCGAACGCGGAGCAGGTCGAGGTCGAGGTGCAGCTCACCTACTCCCCGGTCTTCACGGGCATGTTCTACGGCGGTGACGTGGTGGTCCACGGCCAGGCGGTGGCGCAGAACGAGGTCGGCTGAGCCGGAGCGGAACCTCCGGCGAATCTGCACACCGTTCACCGTGAGGTCGGGACGGAGAGGGCCGGAAACCGAGAGGGGCCCATGTGCCGCCCCGCGGAACGCATTTCCGTACCGCGAAGTGGCAGAAGGAGTGAAGACCAGGGGGACCGGTGTGACCGATCGGTCACACCCGTGAATACGCGCCCCGAATTTCGCGCACACCCCTTTCCACGGACCGGGCACTGACTGGCCGCTCCTTCTTCCGGCGTGCTTTGATCAATCGCGCTCGAGCACTTCGCATCATTGAACGAAGGGAACCGCCCCCCATGGCCTTCACCCCGCAGATCCAGACCGCCCAGATGTCCGACGCCGAGCTGGACACCGTCGCCGGCGGCCAGGCGGGCGGTGTCGCCGCGGGTGCCGGTGCCGCAGCCGGCCTCTACGTCGAGACCACGGCCGCCGGCCTCACCGCCGGCGTGGGCGGCGGCGTGGGCCTCGCCGTCTCGCCGCAGGGCATCGCGGCGGACCTGCACCTCAACGCGGCCGTCGCTTCCTGACCCAAGCGCGGAAAAGGCCCCGGGTCCACGGACCCGGGGCCTTTCGCTTATCTCTGGCGGGACTCATTCGCGACCCGTACCGCCCTGACCGCCCTTACCGCTTTTAACGCCCCGTTTGTCCTCGGTCTTCACGGCGTCGTTCACCTTCTTGGCGAGTTCGTCGTCCAGCTTCTTGAACTCGCGCACCACCGCATCGGACATGCTCGCCAGCGCGTCCAACTGCTGTGTGATGTCCTCACGTCCGTCTTCCCAGTTGGACTCGAAATCGTCGAGCGCGTCATTGACGGAGCCGTCGCCGATGTCGTCCTTGTACGACTCGAAGAGCTTCCTGGTGTGATTCAGGCGGGTCTTGAGGGACCGCAGCCGACGCCCGTAGCTCTCCAACTCGGTGAGCGGAAGCGCGAGGTCGCTCTTGCCTTTGCCCATGCGGCAGCCCCCTTGGCATCGGACACCCTGATCTCGGCAGAACCGTACCCCGGCCTGTTCTTTCGCCGGGTCGGGTCCCCCGTGCCGGTCAGCGGTTGATCGACTGGATCTCCTGGACGTTCATGTCCTGGGTCGTCTCGAAGGTGCCGTCGGGCAGGTCGCCGCCGGTGCCGTCGGAGCCCTGCCAGGTGATCTTCCAGGTGACGCTGGCGGAGAGCCGGTAGGGGGTGCCGTCGGTCGCGCGGAGGTAGCGGATGCCGCACGGTGGGGTCTTGTCGGCGGACCCCTCGGTGTACGGGGTGCCGATCGAGCCGTCGTCGCCGATCTCGCAGTCGCCTGAGGAGGGGAAGACCTCGGCGTCCTCGGTCCCCGGGTCCAGGTGCAGGGCGACCGGCTTGGCGGTGGTCTCCGCCCACAGGCCCGTACCGGGGAGCTCCGCGCGGACCTCGACGTCCTTGAAGGTGCCCTTGTCCAGCCAGACCCAGGTCGGCAGGTTCACCGTCGACTTGACCGCCGGCTTCAACTCGACCTCGGTCTCGGGCACCTTGACCTTGTCGTAGGCGTAGTCGGCGAGGATCTCCGGGGTGGGGGCGTTCGGCACGTCGGGGATCTCGCCCGCGTCCTGCCAGAACATCAGCCGGCTGCACAGGGTCGTGTCGTCGAGCTCGGTCACCTTCGGTGCGACCCCGCGCCAGAAGTAGCCCTTCTTGCCGAGGTTGTAGTCCTTGTACCCCTTCACGGTCGCCGGCTTCGTGAAGATGGTGGTGGCGTCCTTCTCGTCCCTGAAGTGGTCGGTCCACAGCTTCGATCCGTACCAGCCGTCGCGCAGACCGGCGTCGCCGCTGCCGTCGTTCTCCGAGAAGTCCTTCAGCTGCTCAGGGGTGAAGACCGGCTCGTACCAGCACGGCGGCGGCTTCCAGTTGAGATCCGTCGAGGCGACGGTGCCCTCTTTGCCGCCGGTGGGGCCGCTCTTCTGGGTGACCTTGATGCGGGAGTGGGAGGCGGACGCGGATATCTCGTCGTTCTTGGCCCCGCCTCCGTAACTGCCCTCGCCGCCGAGAGCGACGGCGGGGACGGGGGCGAGGAGGATTCCGGTGAGCGAGAGGACCGTGAGGGGCCGCAAGGCGTGTGAGGGCCTCACTTGGGGCAGCCACCCCGCTCCGAGCGGGCCGACACTGCCTGCCACACACCCTGGGGGCTCTTGCCCATGGAGATCATGTAGAAGACCTCGGGGTCCGTGCCCGCCGGGTTGCCCTTGACCTCGCCGGTCTTGCGGTTCCTCGTGGAGGCCTTGCTCTCGTCGGTGCAGTAGGAGAGGGAGGCCGCCGCCTTGTCCTTGGAGAGGGTGACCTTGGGATCGAACACGGGCAACGTCCCGATGACCGTCAGGTTCTTGTCCGTGTAGGACCTGATCCACTGCTGACTCTGCAGGAAGCCGTTCTTGGTGTCGTAGAAGGCGCGGTCCTTGCTGTCGGGGTCGTTCTCGATGATCGCCTCGTACCCGGCCCGGAGCTGCTCCTTGCCGTCATCGAGCACCGCCTGCTCCACCGGATCGCTGCTCGTCCAGTTCTCGAACGTCAGCCGGAAGCTGTCGGGGAGCTTGATGACCGGGCGCTTGACGCCGGGTGCCGTGGACGACTTCGACGCCGCCGGGCCGGGGGAGCTGTCGCCCGCGCCCTTGATGTCGTCCGACGACGCGTCACCGCCCCCGCCGCATGCGGTCAGAAGCAGTGCCGCCGTCGCGGCGAACGCTGCGGCAGCGGTGGTCAGTGCGCGGCGGGCCACAGTTGATCTCCCCGTGAGTTTCGGTGTACGCAACAGGGAACGAAGCTATCAGGGGTGGGCCGGGGTGCTTCGAGGGCCAGTGGTGGGTTGCGTGGGGATCGTGAGAGGCCTGCGTGGCACTTGCGAAGACGCTGCTCCCGGGCGTCCGGCTCAAGGGTGAACACCCGTGACGTCGGGGGTGAATCGGACGTCCGCGGGGATGTGTCGATCCGCCCTTCGACGACCCCGGGGACAGTCCATAAGATCTCTGTAGGCTCAGCACACTCCTCACTCCACAGCTCGGCCTCACCCACTTCACACACGACCCCAGGACACCCGCCATGCCGCGACGCCGCACCTCAAGCTCGTCAAGCTCGACGGGAAGTACACCGGGAACGACGGGAAGAACGGGACCGGCGGGGACCACGGGTGCCCCCAGGAACCGGACGCCGCAACCGGTGAGGATCCGGCGGCGGTCGTTCGGGGACTTCGTCAAGGCGTTCCTCGCCTTCGTCGCCCTGGCCGTGCTGCTCGTCGGCGTGCCGGGCGCGCTGGCCACGCAGATCGGGTGGCCGCTGCCGAACGGGGTGCCGAGCCTGGACTGGCTCCAGCAGGAGATCACGGTCCACACGTTCCTGAACATCCTCACCGTCGTCGTGTGGCTGGCATGGGCCCAGTTCACGGCGTGCGTGCTCGTGGAGATGAAGGCCGCGCTGTCGGGCGTCGGCGTGCCGGGGCGGGTGCCCGGTGCCGGTCCGAGCCAGTTGCTGGCGCGCCAGCTCGTCGCCGCGCTGCTGCTCGTCGGCGCGACCGCCGCCAGCTTCGCGCCCGGTCTGTCGCAGCTCGGGCAGAGCTACGACGCCCACCACAAGCCGGCCGCCGCGGCAGCCCAGGCCACCCCGGGCCTCTTCGCCCAGCAGCAGGAGCAGGCCTCCGGTGCCGCCGCGGCCCTCGCCGAGCAGGCCTCGCACGCCGCCGCCCACGCGGACGCCGGTGGCGGCACCGCCCGGCAGGGCGACACGAAGTTCTACCGGATCCAGCCGCCTGAGGGCCGTCACCACGACTCCCTGTGGGAGATAGCCCAACGGCATCTCGGTGACGGGCGCCGGTACAAGGAGATCTTCGAGCTCAACAAGGACCGGGTGCAGCCGGACGGGTCCAAGCTCTCCGAGGCCAGTCTCATCCGGCCCGGCTGGATCATGGAGATGCCCGGCGACGCCCGCGGCGGCGATCTCGTCGAGATGCCCCATGAGGCGCCCGACGTGTCGCCCGAGGTGCAGCAGCAGATCAGCGACTACGCGCGGACCGGCGACCACGCCCAGGGCGGAGGCGGCGCCCAGGGCGGCGGCGACCAGGCGGGGGGCGGCGGTGCCACCCAGGTGTCCGTCCCCGAGCAGCAGCGGCCCGCCCACGACGCCGGACACCGGCAGGCGACCGCCGTCGGCGCCGAGTCCGACAGCGCCTTCGGCCTGCCCGAGGCCCTCCTCACCGCGCCCCTCCTCGCCGCCGGTCTCCTCGGCGCCCTGGGCCGGCGCCGCCGGCAGGCGCTGTGGCAGTCGGCGTTCGGCTCCCTCGGCGGACGGCGCGGCATGGAGCCGCCCACGCCGACCGGGGACGCGCAGGACGTCCAGGACGCGCTGCTCGTCGGCGCCGACCCCGAGGGCGTACGGCTGCTCGACCGGTCCCTGCGCGGTCTCGCCGCCTGTCTCGCCGAGGAGTCGCGGGCCCTGCCGGTCGTGTACGCGGCCTGGCTCAGCAACGGCGACCTGCACCTCCAGCTCGCCCAGCCCGCCGGTAAGCCCCCGGCCCCCTGGCAGCAGGGACAGGACCAGACGTTCTGGATGCTGTCCCGCGCCGACGCCGAGCGCTACGAGGACGTCGACACGGCCGCCCCCTACCCGGGCCTGGTCAGCCTCGGCACCATGGACGACTCGCGGCTGCTGCTCAACCTGGAGGCCGTGCCCGGCATCGTGTCGCTGAGCGGACGCGAGGCCGACCGGGCCGCCGTCTTCGCCTCCGTCGCCGCCGAGTTGGCGACCAACGGCTGGTCCGACCGCATGACCATCACGCTCGTCGGCTTCGGCGAGGACCTCACCCCGCTCGCCCCCAACCGCATCCGGCACCTCGAGGACGTCGAGGCGCTCGTCGAGACCATGGAGGCCGAGACGCGGCAGCGGCGCGGAGCGCTGGGCGCCGCCGGGCACGACTCCGTCCTGACCGGGCGCACCGGGCCCGCCCAGCACACCCGCTGGGCCCCGCACCTGGTCCTGCTCGCCGCGCAGCCGTCCGCCGAGGACGCCGTCAAGCTCGCCGAACTGGCCTCCGACGCGAGCCGGCTCGGCATCGGCTACCTCGTCGGCACCGAGACGGGCGATCTGCCGGGCGCCGCCTGGGAGATGGAGATCACCGGCGAGGGCAAGCTGCTCGCGCCGCTCCTCGGGCTCGAACTCGACGCGCAGTCGCTTCCCGTGGCCCAGCAGCGAGCCGTGGTCGAGCTGTTCGTGGAGGCCGACCCGGAGCGGGGGCCCGACGGGCCGACGACCGCCCCGCCGTTCCTCGTCGACATCAGCGAGCAGGGGCGGCCGGCCGTGTACGCCCGGCTTGTCGGGCCGTACGAGATCATCGGCCTGGAGGAGCCGGACGGGGAGCGCAGCGCGCTGCTGCACGAGGCGCTCGCCCTGCTGCTCCTGCACCGCGAGGGCGTGCACCCGCGGGTGCTGTCCTCCGCGCTGTGGCCGCGCGGTGTCACCGACGACGTCCGCAACGCGCTGCTGGACCGGCTGCGCGACTGGCTCGGCACCGACCCCGACGGCACGCCCCGCCTGGCCACCGACGGTTCGGGCCGGCTGACGCTCGCCAAGACGGTCGTCTCCGACCTGGACGTGCTGCGCTCCCTCTACCACGAGGCCACGCAGGGCAGGGGCGTCGGCAGCCGGGCCGTGCGCGGGCGGCTGCTCACCGACGCGCTGGTGCTGGTGCGCGGGCCGCTGCTCGCCGACCGGCCCGAGGGGCGCTACCGGTGGCTCACCCACGAGATCGTCGACGCCCAGCTGCCGCTGCTCGTCGCGGACACCGGGCTCGCGCTGTGCGCGTTCCACATGGAGAAGGACCGCGCGGAGAAGGCCATCGAGGCGCTGAACGCGGCCCTGCGCACCGCGCCGGCCGACGAGCGCCTGTGGCACGAGATGCTGCGCGCAACGCACGCCACCGGTGACGAGGACCGCCTGCGCGCCCTGGCCGCCGACCTCGTCACCCGCGGTGGTGCGCGCGGGCTGGCGCCGCGTACCGAGGCGCTGCTCGACGAGCTGCTGCCGTCCTGGCGCGACGCGATCGCCGCGGCCGGATGAACACCGGGGTGCTGGTCCTCGCCGCCGCGCTGTGGGGCGCGGCGGCGGGAGCGCTGCTGCCGCGCGCGGCCTACCGGTTCTCCGCCCCCTCGGGGGAGGCCTGGCGTAAGGAGTGCCCCGGCGGGCACGCCGTGCGGGGCTGGCTGGGACGGGCGGCGTGCGCGCGGTGCGCGGAGCCCGGGTTCGGGCCGCGTGCGGCCCCCCTGATGATCGCCACCGCCCTGGTCTGCGCCGCCCTGGCCGCCGCGACCGGCACCCGCCCCGAGCTCGGGGTCTGGCTGCTGCTCGCCCCGGTCGGCGTCCTGCTCACGGTGGTCGACCTCCGCGTACGGCGCCTGCCCGACCCCCTCACCCTCCCCTTCGCCGCCGCCGCACTCGCCCTGCTCGGCCTCACCGCCCTCGTCCCCGAACACGCGGGCGTCTGGACGACCGCCCTGCTCGGCTCCCTCGCGCTGGGTGCCGGCTACTTCGTGCTGTTCCTCATCAACCCCGCCGGCATGGGCTTCGGCGACGTCAAACTCGCCCTCGGCACCGGCGCGGTCCTCGGCTGGTACGGCTGGCCGACGGTCATGCTCGGCACCTTCGCCGGCTTCCTGCTGGGCGCGCTGTACGGCGTCGCCCTGATGATCGCCCGCCGGGCCACCCGCAAGACGGCCATCCCCTTCGGCCCGTTCCTGATCGCGGGGGCGTTCCTGGGGCTTGTGGTGGGTTCCTGCACGGCCTGACCCGGGGCCCGGCATCCTTGTGATCATGACAAACATCCCCATGTACCCCGCCGCCCCCTCGCCGTACCCCGCGGCCCCACCGCCCGACGCCACCGGTCACCCCTACCACCGCCTGGACCGCGCCACAGGACGTCACCGCTGGTGGCGGCCGTTGGCCGGGACCCTGCTGCTGAGCGTCGCCTACGTCGTCGCCGTGCTCGTACTGCTGGCCGTCACCTATGGCCTCGGAACGGCGCTAGGCGTGCCGGAACTGCCCGACGGCGGCCCCGACTTAGGGCCGGCCGGGAACACCGCGATGGATCTGGTGGCCATCGCGGCAGCCCTGCCCCTGGTGCTGCTGGCCACCCTGTGGCCGGCGAGACGGCGGGCCGGAACCGTCTCGTCGGTCGCCGGACGGCTGCGGTTCGGCTGGCTGGGGTGGTGTCTGCTGGCCGGGCTGGCGCCCATCGCGCTGCTCACGGTGACGTCCTTCTTCCGGCCGGACGGCTCGGGCGAGTCCGAGACCTGGGTCGGCTGGCGCTCCTTCCTGACGGCCCTGGCCGTGCTGGCCGTTTTCGTCCCGTTGCAGGCCGCGGCCGAGGAGTACGTCTTCCGGGGCTGGCTGACCCAGGCGGTCGGCGCCTTCGTGCGCTCGCCGTGGCTCGCGGTGATCCCGCAGGCCGTGCTGTTCGCCGCGGCCCACGGCTGGGGCACCCGCTGGGGCTTCCTCGGACTGCTGGTGAACGGCCTGGTGATGGGGCTGCTCACGATCCGCACCGGGGGACTGGAAGCGGCGATCGCCCTGCACGTCCTGAACAACCTGCTGGCCTTCGGCGTCTCCGCCGCGATCGTCGACGGACTGTCGTCGGACGAGACCGCCGCCGACGCGCCCTGGTCGCTCGCCCTCACGGCCGTGGTCACCGACCTGCTCTACGCGGCGCTCGTGCTGTGGCTGGCCCGGCGGCGCTCTCCGCAGCGCCTGTCCGCCCCGGCGCCCCACGACCCCGCCCGCACGGCCTGACGTCCGGCCCCCCGAACCCCTGGCGTACGCTGGGCTGGTCCGTCCACAACCCTTACGAAAGGGACGCCCGGTGACCGAGAAGGCCGACCTTCAGCCCATCCTCGACCGTGCAGCCGCCGGTGGGCGGATCACCCCGGACGAGGCGCTCGTGCTGTACCGGGACGCCCCGCTGCACGCGCTGGGCGCCGCCGCCGACGCCGTGCGCCGGCGCCGGTACGCCGGGACCGAGCACATCGCGACGTACATCATCGAGCGCAACATCAACTACACGAACGTCTGCGTGACGGCGTGCCGGTTCTGCGCGTTCTACGCCGCTCCCAAGGACACCGCCAAGGGCTGGACGCGTGACCTGGACGACATCCTGCGCCGCTGCGCGGAGACCGTCGAACTCGGCGGCACCCAGATCATGTTCCAGGGCGGCCACCACCCGGACTACGGCGTGGAGTACTACGAGAAGCACTTCGCGGCGATCAAGAAGGAATTCCCGCAACTGGTCATCCACAGCCTGGGGGCGTCCGAGGTCGAGCACATGGCCCGGATCTCCAAGGTGTCCGTCGAGGAGGCCATCCAGCGCATCCACGCCGCCGGTCTGGACTCCTTCGCCGGGGCCGGTGCCGAGCTGCTGCCCGAGCGGCCCCGCAAGGCCATCGCCCCGCTGAAGGAGTCCGGCGAGCGCTGGCTGGAGATCATGGAGATCGCGCACAACCTGGGTGTGGAGTCCACCTCCACCATGCTCATGGGCACCGGCGAGACCAACGCCGAGCGCATCGAGCACCTGCGCATGATCCGGGACGTCCAGGACCGCACGGGCGGCTTCCGGGCCTTCATCCCGTACACCTACCAGCCCGAGAACAACCACCTGAAGGGCCGCACGCAGGCGACGCTCTTCGAGTACCTGCGGATGATCGCCATCGCCCGGCTGTTCATGGACAACATCGCCCACATCCAGGGCTCGTGGCTGACCACGGGCAAGGAGGTCGGGCAGCTCTCCTTGCACTACGGCGCCGACGACCTCGGCTCGATCATGCTGGAGGAGAACGTGGTGTCGTCGGCCGGTGCCAAGCACCGGTCCAACCGGATGGAGATCATCGATCTGATCCGGAAGGCGGGCCGGGTGCCCGCCCAGCGCGCGACCACCTACGAGCACCTCGTCGTCCACGACGACCCGGCGAACGACCCGGTCGACGACCGCGTGGTCTCGCACATCTCCTCGACGGCCATCGAGGGCGGCACGGCTCACCCCGAGCTGAAGCTGCTGGCGCCCAACTGACCCGACCGTGCTGACGATTCACACCGCCCCGCTGGTCCTGCCGGCGGGCGCGGACCCCGTGGTGGACGGCGCCGTCGTGGTGGACGGCGACCGGATCACCGCCGTCGTGCCGTTTGAGGAGGCCGTCGACGACGCGCCGGGCGCGCGGGTGCGGCGCTGGCCCGGCGTGCTCACCCCGGGGCTGCGCCAGTGGCACCCGCTGTGGCTGCTGCGCCAGTGCTACCACCCCGACCCGCGCGAGGCCGACGAGCTGGGCGAACAGCCTCTGTGGGGCGAGCGGTTGGCCGTCCTGGGTGACCTCGGCGAGTCCCGCTGGTCGGGCAGCGTACGGCGCGGGGTGCAGCGGATGCTGCGCCACGGCACGACCGCGGTCGCCTCGCCCGGGGCCCGTTTCCGCGATCCGCTGGTGGCCACGGCCGTCGCCCGGTCCGGGCTGACCGTCGTGGGGACGACGAACGCTCCCGGGGTGCTGCTCGGTGAGCGGCCCGACCTCGACCCGTTCGCCGAGGGGTACGACCTGCCCGGCACGGTCCACGGCCCGATGACCGTCGGCGGCCGGGCCGACCTGGCCGTCTTCGACGTACCCGACGAGAGGGCCCTGCGGGAGCGCGGCGCGGCCACCTGCGTGGCGACCGTACTGGCGGGCCGGCTGGTGTACCGGGCCCGCTGACCCCCGGGCGGGTCAGCCCGCGAGCACAAGTCCCTCACCGGCAGGGGGACTTCGGGACGCTTCGGACGGGTCGGCATGCCGCTGGTGGTGCTCTTCCGGATCGTCACGCCGGCGGGGGCCTGGGCCGGGATGGTCTTCCCCTCCATGGGGGTGATGTTCGGGCTGGCCGGCACGCTCATGGCGCGCTCCCTCCGGCGCCCCGCGCTGCCTCCCTCGCACCGGTCGCCGCCCTACGGCTCGTCCGGCAGTTCGAGGCATACCTGCCGCTGGACAGCCACGGGTTCATGTTCGGCGTGGGCTGGGTGCTGATCGCGGTGTTCGTGCTGGTGTGCGGCTGGGTGGAGGTCGTGGCGGCACGCAGGAAGCCGCGGCTCCTTCCCGGCGGGGGTGCTGCAAGAATGGGCCCGTGACCCGCGCATCCCTGGACAAGCAGCCGCACGAAGTCGCCTCGATGTTCGACGACGTGGCGGAACGGTACGACCTGACCAACGACGTGCTGTCCCTCGGCCAGGACCGGCGGTGGCGCAAGGAGGTGGCCAAGGCGGTCGACGCGCGCCCCGCGCAGAAGATCCTCGACCTGGCGGCTGGCACGGGCACCTCCTCGCTGCCCTTCGCGCAGACCGGCGCCTACGTCGTCCCGTGCGACTTCTCGCAGGGCATGCTCCAGGTCGGCAAGCAGCGCCGTCCCTGGCTGCCCTACACCGCGGGCGACGCCACCAGGCTCCCCTTCAAGGACGACAGCTTCGACGCCGTCACCATCTCCTTCGGGCTGCGCAACGTGCAGGACACGGACGCGGCGCTGCGCGAGATGCACCGGGTGACCCGGCCCGGCGGACGGATCGTGATCTGCGAGTTCTCGCACCCCACGTGGGCGCCGTTCCGCACGGTCTACACCGAGTACCTGATGCGTGCCCTGCCGCCGGTGGCCCGGGCCGTGTCCTCCAACCCCGACGCCTACGTCTACCTCGCCGAGTCCATCCGCGCCTGGCCCGACCAGCCCGCCCTGGCCGAGCGGCTGGGCAAGGCCGGCTGGTCGCGGGTGGCCTGGCGCAACCTGAGCGGCGGGATCGTCGCGCTGCACCGGGGCTTCAAGGAGAGCTGAGGCCCACGTGGGTGCCTGCGTGTGACCGTCGGCTACGGCGCGTCGACGCCCTGGAGGTCGAGCCGGTAGCAGTGGCCCGTCCGCTGCGAGGCCGGTGTCGTGAAGGTCTCGGCGAGCCGCATGCCCAGGCGCCGGGTCACCGCGATGGACCGGCTGTTGCGGGCGTCGACCAGGGCGACGACGCCCGGCACGCCACAGGCCCGCATCCGCTCCAGCGTCTGCCGCGCGGCCGCGGTGACGTAGCCCCTGCCCCAGTGCTCCCGGCCCAGCCGCCAGCCGATCTCGATCTCGCCCGTCGGGCCCCAGGTCCGCTCCCACGGCTGGGCGCCCGTGAACCCGATGACCCGGCCCGCCTCGTCGAGCACCGTCCACAGGCAGAAGCCGAGCTCGGCGTCGTGCCGGCGCTGGCGGGCGGTGAGCTCCTCGTAGACCGAGAGTTCGGCGGCCCTGCCGCCCTGGAACTCCATGACGTCCGGGTCGTCGAAGATCCGGTGCCAGGCGACGGCGTCCTCGTGGGTGGGGACGCGGAGCCGCACGGCGGGGAGAGCTCGGTTCATGGAGGCAGCCCTTCAGCCGGGTGATCGATGCCGCTGCATAGACTGCCCATGTCCAGTGCCGGTCGGCACGCAAGATTGACGAACTTGGGGAGATCCCGCCGTGACCGTCGTGACCGAGCCCCTCTCCGAGAACACCGCCGATGTGATCGTCGTGGGCGCGGGGCCGGCCGGCTCCACCACCGCCTACCACCTCGCCAAGGCCGGACTCGACGTCCTCCTGCTGGAGAAGACCGAGTTCCCGCGCGAGAAGGTCTGCGGCGACGGCCTCACCCCGCGTGCCGTCAAGCAGCTGGTGGCCATGGGCATCGACATCTCGGAAGAGGCCGGCTGGCTGCGCAACAAGGGCCTGCGCATCATCGGCGGCGGGGTGCGGCTCCAGCTGGACTGGCCGGATCTCGCCTCCTTCCCCGGCTACGGGCTCGTCCGCAAGCGCGACGACTTCGACGAGCAGCTCGCCCGGCAGGCCCAGAAGGCCGGTGCCCGGCTGTTCGAGCGGTGCAACGTGGGCGCCCCGATCGTCGACGACCGCACGGGCCGCATCACGGGCGTGCACGCCAAGCTCGGCGAGGACAAGCGCGAGGTCACCTTCCACGCGCCGCTGGTCGTCGCCGCCGACGGCAACTCCACCCGGCTGTCCCTCGCGATGGGCCTGCACCGCCGCGAGGACCGCCCGATGGGCGTGGCGGTGCGCACCTACTTCACCAGCCCGCGCCACGAGGACGACTACCTGGAGTCCTGGCTGGAGCTGTGGGACCGCCGCGGCGCCGAGGACCGTCTGCTCCCGGGCTACGGCTGGATCTTCGGCATGGGCGACGGCACGTCCAACGTCGGCCTCGGCGTCCTCAACACCTCCGAGTCCTTCAAGGAGCTGGACTGGCGCGAGGTCCTGAAGGCCTGGTGCGCGTCCATGCCGGAGGACTGGGGCTACACCCCCGACAACATGACCGGCCCGATCCGCGGCGCCGCGCTCCCCATGGCCTTCAACCGCCAGCCCCACTACACCAAGGGCCTGCTGCTCGTCGGCGACGCCGGTGGCCTGGTGAACCCCTTCAACGGCGAAGGCATCGCCTACGCCATGGAGTCCGGCCAGATCGCCGCCGACGTCATCGTCCAGGCGCACGCCCGGCCGACGCCCGCGAGCCGCGAACTGGCGCTCCAGCGCTACCCGCGCGTCCTCAAGGACACCTACGGCGGCTACTACACGCTGGGCCGCGCCTTCGTGAAGCTCATCGGCAACCCGAAGGTCATGCAGATCGCCGCCCAGCGCGGGCTCACGCACCCGATGCTGATGAAGTTCACCCTGAAGCTCCTGGCGAACCTCACGGACCCCACGGGCGGCGACGCGATGGACCGCATCATCAACGGCCTGAGCAAGGTGGCCCCGAAGGCCTGATCAGGCGTTCGGCGCCGCGATGCCGGCGGCCCGGCGTGCGTACACCGCGTCCGCCGGTCCGCCGGTCCGCCGATCTGCCGCAGAGCGGCCTTCCGCTCCCGTGCGGCCTTCCGCTCCCGTGCGGAGAGCCGGTTTGGAGCCGCCCGTCGCGGTGACCGGCCTCGTGCGCGAGTCGGGGCAGCGGGCGAAGAGCCGGTGCCTCGATCATGAGCGGCTCGCCGTCCCGGTCGACGTCAACACCCGGCCAGGCCGTGACAATTCGGGCGCGAGATGCCGGAGTGACGGGAGCGCACAGGCGGGCGGCGATGCCGGGCGGCCCTCAGAAGGGCCCTGGCGGCCCCTGGCTCGGCCCGGAGCCGAGCCGAGGGGGTCCGGGCGCCTGGACGGTCCCGGACAGGCCGGGAGGGCCGTTGCCTTCGTGCGGCAGCGGCCCTCAAGCCCGAATGTGCGGATGTGTCAGGAGATGCCCGTCGTCACAGGACGCGGACCGCGCCCGACGCCGGGTAGCCCGACAGGTCCTGGATGACGACGCCCTTGGACGGGTTGGCCGCGTCCAGGTACTGGCCGTTCCCGATGTAGACACCCACGTGGTACGCGGAGCCCTTGCCACCCCAGTACAGGATGTCGCCGACCTGGATGCTGGAGAGCGGGACGTCCGTGCCGGCCATCGACTGGTCCTGCGAGACGCGCGGCAGGTCCACACCAACCTGCTTGTACGCGGCCTGCACCAGGGAGGAGCAGTCCCAGGCGTTGGGACCGGTGGCGCCCATGACGTAGGCGTCGCCCAGCTGGGCCTTGAGGAAGGAGATGACCGTCGCGACGCTGCCGCTGGCGGGCGCCGAGACGGACGTGGAGGTGGACGCGGACGCGGACGCGGAGGCGGACAGCGTCGCGCGCTCGGCGCTGCGCGTGGCGCGCTCGGCGGCGGCCTTGCGGGCGGCCTCGGCGGCCTTCTTCTTGGCCTCGGCCTTCTTCTTCGCCTCGGCGAGGTCCTTCTTGGCCTCCGCGGCGGCCTTGGCGGCGGCCGCGTCACGCTCGGCGCGCAGCTCGTAGTTGGCCGCGGCCTGCTGGGTGGCGGCCGCGGACTGGGCCACCTGAGTGGACAGGTCGGCCGTCAGGGTGGGCAGTTCGATGGTCTGCGTCACCGGCTCGGCGGCGTTCGCCGAAGCCGACGCACCTGCCGCCGCCATGCTGAGGACGCCACCGGCAACTCCGGCACGCACGGCGATCGAAGAGGTCGCGCTGCGGCGGGGCTTCCGGTGGCTGCGTATGTGAGCGGTGTGGGACATGGGAATAACCGGTACCAGGGGCTCCTTCATATCTTCAAGAAACGTGTGCTGCGCCACAGTTGTTCAACCGAGGCCCCAAAAACCCTCGATGAGCCCCTCTATTGACGCCGTAACGGACATTGCGGGCGCACCGTGACCGGCCTGTGATCACGGTGTTTGATCAATACGCCCGAATTGCCCCGCGCCTACCATCGGTTGGCCTGATTGGCCAAGCCCCGTTCTCACGGGCCTCTCATCGGTGTGACGGAGGTCACGGAACGGTCGCCCTGCCGACCGCGTCCCGGCGCGTAGATCACGGCCGTGTCACGACCTCGCGGAGATCGTGAACGCGTGCACGTGTCCACACCTCGCCCCGCGCGACCCCTGACGTGTGAACGCGCCTCTATCAAGAGATCAAGTCCACCGCCAATTTGCATGCACGCGAACCATCTTGATATTGAGACGCCCCCTCCGGCCTGCGCTGACGAGCCAAAATGTCACCTCTCGTGATCACTCGGACGCTTCGCGTGTGAAGATCACCGCTCATCCGACTTCATGATTGATCGTCAGGTGGTGGAGATCACAAAGCTTGTGCAATACCCCGTGTCGCAGATCACAGAGTGTCGGGCATAAGATGCACGCGGTTGGGCTTGTGACCTGCTTCACATGTTCTCGATCTTCGCCGGGGCGGGCGGGGTTCAGGAAACAGGTGGGGCGGAAGTGAGTCCGACGCCAACCGCCAGCAGTCAGTGCCGACTGAGAGGAGCGAGGAGCGGTGAACGCTTATGCGCCCATCCTCGTACTGGGAGCCCTCGGGGCAGGCTTTGCGATCTTCTCCGTGGTCATGGCCACGTTGATCGGGCCCAAGCGGTACAACCGGGCCAAGCTCGAGGCCTACGAGTGCGGAATCGAGCCCACCCCCACGCCGGCCGGCGGCGGGCGCTTCCCCATCAAGTACTACCTGACGGCGATGCTCTTCATCGTCTTCGACATCGAGATCGTCTTCCTCTACCCCTGGGCCGTCACCTTCGACGCCCTGGGGATCTTCGGGCTCGTGGAGATGCTGCTCTTCGTGCTCACCGTCTTCGTCGCGTACGCGTACGTATGGCGGCGCGGCGGCCTGGAATGGGACTGAGGGGCCACTAGTCATGGGACTCGAAGAAAAGCTGCCGAGCGGCTTCCTGCTGACCACCGTCGAGCAGGCCGCGGGCTGGGTGCGCAAGGCGTCCGTCTTCCCCGCCACCTTCGGCCTCGCCTGCTGCGCCATCGAGATGATGACCACGGGCGCGGGCCGCTACGACCTGGCGCGCTTCGGCATGGAGGTCTTCCGCGGTTCGCCCCGCCAGGCGGACCTGATGATCGTCGCAGGCCGGGTCAGCCAGAAGATGGCGCCCGTGCTGCGGCAGGTCTACGACCAGATGCCGAACCCCAAGTGGGTGATCTCCATGGGGGTCTGCGCCTCGTCCGGCGGCATGTTCAACAACTACGCGATCGTCCAGGGCGTCGACCACATCGTGCCGGTCGACATCTACCTCCCCGGCTGCCCGCCACGGCCGGAGATGCTGATGGACGCGATCCTCAAGCTCCACCAGAAGATCCAGTCCTCCAAGCTCGGCGTGAACGCCGAGGAGGCGGCCCGCGAGGCGGAGGAGGCGGCGCTCAAGGCCCTGCCCACGATCGAGATGAAGGGGCTGCTGCGGTGAGCGACGCGAACGGCAACGGTGTCAATCCCGAGAAGGACCTCTCCGCGGAGAACCTCCCCGGCCAGCGCGGCCGGGGCGGTGAGGAGATCCGCGTCCAGCGCGGCATGTTCGGCGCCGACAACGGCGGCGACACCTCCGGCTACGGCGGCCTGGTCCGCTCGGTCCGGCTCCCGGGACCGGCGAACCGCCCCTACGGCGGCTGGTTCGACGAGGTCGCCGACGAGCTGGAGGGGGCCCTGGAGGAACAGGGCCTGCTTCCGGAGAACGCCATCGAGCGGACGGTCGTCGACCGCGACGAGCTGACCTTCCACATCGAGCGCGAGCACCTGGTCCGCGTCGCCCGCACCCTGCGCGACGACCCGGCGCTGCGCTTCGAGCTGTGCACCGGCGTCAGCGGCGTGCACTACCCGAACGACAAGGGCCGCGAGCTGCACGCCGTCTACCACCTGCGCTCGATCACCCACAACCGGGTGATCCGCCTGGAGGTCAGCTGCCCGGACGGCGACCGGCACATCCCGTCGCTGTTCTCCGTGTACCCCACGAACGACTGGCACGAGCGCGAGACGTACGACTTCTTCGGAATCGTCTTCGACGGCCACCCGGCCCTGACGCGGATCATGATGCCGGACGACTGGCAGGGCCATCCGCAGCGCAAGGACTATCCCCTCGGCGGCATCCCCGTCGAGTACAAGGGCGCCCAGATCCCGGCTCCGGACCAGCGGAGGTCGTACTCATGAGCACTTCCCACGCCTCCCCCCGGGAGACCACCGAAGGCACCGTCTACACGGTCACCGGCGGCGACTGGGACGAGGTCGTCGAGTCCGCGGCCCGCGCCGACGACGAGCGCATCGTCGTCAACATGGGCCCGCAGCACCCCTCCACGCACGGCGTGCTCCGCCTGATCCTGGAGATCGAGGGCGAGACCGTCACCGAGGCCCGCTGCGGCATCGGCTACCTGCACACCGGCATCGAGAAGAACCTCGAGTACCGGACGTGGACGCAGGGCACCACGTTCGTGACGCGCATGGACTACCTCACGCCGTTCTTCAACGAGACGGCGTACTGCCTCGGCGTCGAGAAGCTCCTCGGCATCGAGGACCGGATCCCCGACCGCGCCTCGGTCATCCGGGTGCTCCTGATGGAGCTGAACCGGCTCTCCTCGCACCTGGTGTGCATCGCCACCGGCGGCATGGAGCTGGGCGCCACCACGATCATGATCTACGGATTCCGTGATCGTGAACTCATTCTCGACATCTACGAGCTGATCACCGGCCTGCGGATGAACCACGCGTACATCCGCCCCGGCGGACTCGCCCAGGACCTGCCGCCCGGCGCGGTGGACCAGATCCGCGAGTTCGTGAAGAAGATGAAGAAGAACCTCCCGGAGTACGACAAGCTCGCCACCGGGAACCCCATCTTCAAGGCCCGTATGCAGGACGTCGGCTACCTGGACCTGGCCGGCTGCATGGCCCTCGGAGCGACGGGCCCGATCCTGCGCTCCACCGGCCTGCCGCACGACCTGCGCAAGTCGCAGCCGTACTGCGGCTACGAGACGTACGACTTCGAGATCCCGACCGCCGACACCTGCGACTCCTACGGCCGCTTCCTCATCCGGCTGGAGGAGATGCGCCAGTCGCTGCGGATCATCGAGCAGTGCCTGGACCGGCTCCAGCCCGGACCGGTCATGGTCGCCGACAAGAAGATCGCCTGGCCCGCCCAGCTCGCCCTGGGCCCCGACGGGCTCGGCAACTCCCTCGACCACATCAAGAAGATCATGGGCACCTCCATGGAGGCCCTGATCCACCACTTCAAGCTGGTCACCGAGGGCTTCCGGGTCCCGCCGGGCCAGGCCTACGTGGCGGTCGAGTCGCCCAAGGGCGAACTCGGGGTGCACGTCGTGTCCGACGGCGGCACCCGCCCCTACCGGGTCCACTTCCGCGACCCGTCCTTCACCAACCTTCAGGCCATGGCGGCGATGTGCGAGGGCGGCCAGGTCGCCGACGTCATCGTCGCCGTCGCGTCCATCGACCCCGTGATGGGAGGCGTCGACCGGTGACCACATCGTCTTCCGAGCGGGGCGTCAGCCTGGGCATGCCCGAACTGCCCGCACCCGCCTACCCGGACGACGTCCGGGCCCGGCTCGAGACGGACGCGCGCGAGATCATCGCCCGCTACCCGGACTCCCGGTCCGCCCTCCTGCCGCTGCTGCACCTCGTGCAGGCGGAGGAAGGGCACGTCACGCGCACCGGCATGCGGTTCTGCGCGGACGTGCTCGGCCTGACCACGGCCGAGGTCACCGCGGTCGCCACCTTCTACACCATGTACCGGCGCAAGCCGAGCGGTGACTACCAGGTGGGGGTGTGCACCAACACCCTGTGCGCCGTGATGGGCGGGGACGCGATCTTCGAGGAGCTCCAGGAGCACCTCGGCGTCGGCAACGGCGAGACCACCGGCGACGGCAAGGTCACCCTGGAGCACATCGAGTGCAACGCGGCCTGCGACTTCGCGCCGGTCGTGATGGTCAACTGGGAGTTCTTCGACAACCAGACCCCCGCCAGCGCCAAGAGCCTGGTCGACGACCTGCGCGCGGGACGGCCGGTCACGCCGACCCGCGGGGCACGCATGTGCACCTTCAAGGAGACCGCCCGGATCCTGGCGGGCTTCCCCGACGAGCGGGAGGGGGCCGTGGAGTCCGGGGGGAGCGCGGGACCCGCCTCCCTGGTCGGCCTGAAGCTCGCCAAGGGCGAGACCTCTCCCGCGCGCGTGGTGCACCCGCGCGGTGAGGCGGCCCGGACCGGGGCACCGCACGAGCCGTCCCCGACGGAGCACCTGAGCTCGCACGACGCGCCGCAGGACACATCGGCCTCCGACCCGGCCCACCCGGCCGGGCCCACCGCCGAGGAGGGGGAGTGATGACCTTGGCACCCGAGCTGAAAGACACCAGCCCCGAGAAGCTGCTCGCACCGGTGCTGTCGGCCTTCTGGGACGAGGACAAATCCTGGACGCTGGACGTGTACCGGCGGCACGACGGCTATGAAGGGCTGCGCAAGGCGCTCGCCATGTCGCCGGACGACCTGATCGCGTACGTCAAGGACTCCGGCCTGCGCGGACGCGGCGGCGCGGGATTCCCCACGGGCATGAAGTGGCAGTTCATCCCGCAGGGGGACGGCAAGCCGCACTATCTCGTTGTCAACGCCGACGAGTCGGAGCCGGGGACGTGCAAGGACATCCCGCTCCTCTTCGCGAACCCGCACAGCCTCATCGAGGGCATGATCATCGCGTGTTACGCCATCAGGTCGTCGCACGCCTTCATCTATCTCCGGGGTGAAGTCGTCCCCGTGCTGCGGCGGTTGCACTCCGCCGTGCGCGAGGCGTACGAGGCGGGCTTCCTCGGCGAGAACATCCTCGGCAGCGGACTCGACCTCGACATCACCGTGCACGCGGGCGCGGGCGCGTACATCTGCGGTGAGGAGACCGCACTGCTCGACTCGCTGGAAGGCCGCCGGGGTCAACCGCGGCTCCGTCCCCCCTTCCCTGCCGTGGCGGGCCTCTACGCGTGCCCGACTGTGGTGAACAACGTCGAATCGATCGCGTCGGTTCCCGCGATCCTCCAGCGGGGCAAGGAATGGTTCCGGTCGATGGGCAGTGAGAAGTCGCCCGGCTTCACGCTCTACTCCCTCTCCGGCCATGTCGCCAGCCCCGGTCAGTACGAGGCGCCGCTCGGGATCACGCTCCGCCAGCTCCTCGACATGAGCGGCGGGATGCGCCCCGGGCACCGCCTGAAGTTCTGGACGCCGGGCGGCTCCTCGACCCCGATGTTCACCGACGAGCACCTCGACGTCCCCCTTGATTACGAAGGAGTGGGCGCCGCGGGTTCCATGCTCGGCACCAAGGCCCTCCAGTGCTTCGACGAGACGACCTGCGTGGTCCGAGCCGTCACCCGCTGGACGGAGTTCTACGCCCACGAGTCCTGCGGCAAGTGCACGCCCTGCCGCGAAGGGACCTACTGGCTCGTGCAGCTGCTGCGCGACATCGAGGCCGGCAAGGGACGCATGTCCGACCTCGACAAGCTGAACGACATCGCCGACAACATCAACGGCAAGTCCTTCTGCGCCCTCGGCGACGGCGCCGCCTCGCCGATCTTCTCCTCGCTCAAGTACTTCCGCGAGGAGTACGAGCAGCACATCACGGGCCGGGGCTGTCCCTTCGACCCGGCCAAGTCGACGGCCTGGGCCGACCGCACGGAGGTGAACGCATGACCGTGACCACCAGCTCTCCCTCCGGCGGGGGAGAGGCGGCGGTCCCGCCGGAGGACCTCGTGTCGCTGACGATCGACGGCGCCGAGATCAGCGTGCCCAAGGGCACCCTGGTCATCCGGGCCGCCGAACAACTCGGCATCGAGATCCCCCGGTTCTGCGACCACCCCCTCCTGGACCCGGCCGGCGCCTGCCGCCAGTGCATCGTCGAGGTCGAGGGCCAGCGCAAGCCGATGGCCTCCTGCACCATCACCTGCACCGACGGCATGGTCGTCAAGACGCACCTCAGCTCCCCGGTCGCCGAGAAGGCCCAGAAGGGTGTGATGGAGCTCCTGCTCATCAACCACCCGCTGGACTGCCCGGTCTGCGACAAGGGCGGCGAGTGCCCGCTGCAGAACCAGGCCATGTCGCACGGCGACGCCGAGTCCCGCTTCGAGGGACGGAAGCGGACCTACGACAAGCCCGTCCCGATCTCCACGCAGGTGCTGCTCGACCGCGAGCGGTGCGTGCTGTGCGCCCGCTGCACCCGCTTCTCCAACCAGGTCGCGGGCGACCCGATGATCGAGCTGATCGAGCGGGGCGCGCTCCAGCAGGTCGGCACCGGCGAGGGCGACCCCTTCGAGTCGTACTTCTCCGGCAACACCATCCAGATCTGCCCCGTCGGCGCGCTGACCTCGGCGGCGTACCGATTCCGCTCCCGGCCATTCGACCTGGTCTCCTCGCCGTCGGTGTGCGAACACTGCTCCGGCGGCTGCGCCACCCGTACCGACCATCGGCGCGGCAAGGTCATGCGGCGCCTCGCGGCCGACGACCCCGAGGTCAACGAGGAGTGGATCTGCGACAAGGGGCGGTTCGCCTTCCGGTACGCCCAGCAGCGGGACCGGCTGACGACGCCCCTGGTGCGCAACGCCGAGGGTGAGCTGGAACCGGCCTCCTGGCCCGAGGCGCTGCAGATCGCGGCGCAGGGGCTGCTGGCCTCCCGGGGGCGCACCGGCGTGCTGACCGGCGGCCGCCTCACCGTCGAGGACGCCTACGCGTACAGCAAGTTCGCGCGCGTGGCACTCGACACCAACGACATCGACTTCCGCGCGCGCGTGCACAGCAGCGAGGAGGCCGACTTCCTCGCCGCCGAGATCGCCGGGCGCGGCCGGGACCTCGACGGCACGGGCGTCACGTACACCGCGCTGGAGAAGGCACCGGCCGTCCTGCTGGTCGGGTTCGAGGCGGAGGAGGAGGCGCCCGGCGTCTTCCTGAGGCTGCGCAAGGCCTGGCGCAAGCACGGGCAGAAGACCTTCTCGCTCGCCACGCACGCCACCCGGGGCCTGGAGAAGGCCGGCGGCACGCTGCTGCCGGCCGCGCCCGGCACCGAGACCGAGTGGCTGGACGCGCTCGCGAGCGGCGCCGGCCTGGAGGACGACGGTGCGCTCGCCGCCGAGGCACTGCGCACCGAGGGCGCGGTGATCGTCGTGGGCGAGCGGCTGGCCGCCGTGGCCGGCGGGCTCACCGCCGCCGCACGCACGGCCTCCGCGACCGGCGCCCGGCTGGTGTGGATCCCGCGCCGGGCCGGGGAACGCGGCGCGGTCGAGGTGGGCGCGCTGCCGTCGCTGCTGCCGGGCGGGCGCCCGGCCACCGACCCCCGCGCGCGGGACGAGGTCGCCGCCGTCTGGGGCGTCGCCGGTCTCCCGCACCGCTACGGCCGTGACACCGGCCAGATCGTGGAGGCCGCCGCGACCGGAGAGCTCCAGGCCCTGCTGGTGGCGGGCGTGGAGATCGCCGATCTGCCCGACCCGGCACGCGCGCGTGCGGCGCTGGACGAGGTGGGCTTCCTGGTCTCGCTGGAGCTGCGGCCGAGCGAGATCAGCCGCAAGGCCGATGTCGTCCTGCCCGTCGCCGCGGTCGCCGAGAAGGCCGGCACCTTCCTCAACTGGGAAGGCCGCATCCGCTTCTTCGAGGCCGCGCTCAAGCCCGACCAGATGACCCGCACCCTCGCGCCCACCGACGCGCGGGTGCTCCAGATGCTCGCCGACGCCATGGACGTCCACCTGGGCCTGCCGGATCTGCGCACCGTGCGCGGCGAGATCGACCGGCTCGGCGCCTGGGACGGCCCGCGGGCCGGGGAGCCCCTGGAGACCGCGGCCGCGCTGCCCAGGCCCGCCGCCGGAGAAGCCGTCCTCGCGGGGCACCGGCTGCTGCTCGACCAGGGCGTCCTCCAGCAGGGCGACGAGGCGCTCGCCGGCACCCGGCACGCCGCCCGCGCCCGGCTGTCGTCCGCGACGGCCGCCGAGGCGGGCGTCAAGGAAGGCGACCTGCTCGCGGTGACCGGCCCACGGGGCGTGGTGGAACTCCCGCTCCAGATCAGCGAGATGCCCGACCGGGTGGTGTGGCTGCCGCTGAACTCCGCGGGCGGCGGCGTCGCCTCCGACACCGGGGCGCGGCCCGGCTCCCTCGTCCGCATCGGTCCGGCGACCCTCGCCGGCGAGGCCCCCAAGGAGGTGGAGGCATGAGCCCGTACCTCGCCGCTGAAGACCTCTCGATGTTCGGCACCGATCCCTGGTGGCTGGTCGTCGTCAAGGCGGTGTTCTGCTTCGCCTTCCTGATGGTGACCGTGCTGGTCTCCATCGTCATGGAGCGCAAGGTCGTCGCCTGGATGCAGCTGCGCATCGGCCCGAACCGGCACGGCCCCTGGGGCATGCTCCAGTCGCTCGCCGACGGCATCAAGCTGATGCTGAAGGAAGACGTGATCGTCAAGCGCGCGGACAAGGTGGTGTACGTCCTCGCGCCGGTCGTCGCGGCCATCCCGGCCTTCATGGCGATCGCGGTGATCCCCTTCGGCCCGGCCGGCAACGAGATCTCGATCTTCGGCCAGCGCACCACGATGCAGCTCACCGACCTGCCGATCGCGATGCTCTACATCCTCGCGGTCGCCTCGGTCGGCATCTACGGCATCGTGCTGGCGGGCTGGAGCTCCGGCTCGACGTACCCGCTGCTGGGCGGCCTGCGCTCCTGCGCGCAGATGATCTCCTACGAGATCGCGATGGGCGCCGCCTTCGCCTCCGTGTTCCTCTACTCGGGGTCCATGTCGACCTCGACGATCGTGGAGCAGCAGGCCGACCGCTGGTACATCGTGCTGCTGCCGGTCTCCTTCCTCATCTACATCGTGACGATGGTCGGCGAGACCAACCGCGCCCCCTTCGACATGCCGGAGTCCGAGGGCGACCTGGTCGGCGGCTTCAACACCGAGTACTCGTCGATCAAGTTCGCGATGTTCATGCTCGCCGAGTACGTCAACATGGTCACCGTCTCGGCCGTCGCCACCACGCTGTTCCTCGGCGGCTGGCGCGCCCCCTGGCCCATCAGCACCTTCTGGGAGGGCGCCAACCACGGCTGGTGGCCGCTGCTGTGGTTCACGGTCAAGGTCCAGCTGCTGCTGTTCATGTTCATCTGGATCCGCGGCACCCTGCCGCGCGTCCGCTACGACCAGCTGATGAAGCTCGGCTGGAAGGTCCTCATCCCGGTCTCGCTGGTGTGGCTGATGCTCGTCGCGAGCGTGCGGGCCTTCCGGAACGAGGGCTACGACTTCGCCGACATCGCCCTGTACGTGGGCGGCGGCGTCCTCGCCCTGCTGCTGCTCTCCTTCGTCGCCGACATGTTCCGCGAGAAGGCCAAGAAGGCCGAACAGCCGGCCGACACCCCGGCCGCCTTCGACCCGATGGCGGGCGGATTCCCCGTACCGCCCCTGCCCGGACAGGAACTTCCGCCGGTCCCGCGCCGCTCGCGCCGTGAGCGGGAGCTGATTGTCAGTGGTGGGCCCGATACTCAGAGTGACGAATCTCTGGGCGGAACTACGGATGGAAAGGAGGCGTCCGATGGCTGAGGAACTCGAGCGTTCGAAGGCTGAGGAACCCAAGGACACCAAGCCCGGTTTCCAGAACCCCGTGGCCGGCTTCGGCGTGACCTTCAAGGCCATGTTCAAGAAGCGGCTGACCGAGCAGTACCCGGAGCAGCAGAAGACCACGGCTCCGCGCTTCCACGGACGGCACCAGCTCAACCGCCATCCGGACGGCCTGGAGAAGTGCGTCGGCTGTGAACTGTGCGCCTGGGCCTGCCCCGCCGACGCGATCTACGTGGAGGGCGCGGACAACACCGACGAGGAGCGCTACTCGCCGGGCGAGCGCTACGGCCGCGTCTACCAGATCAACTACGCCCGCTGCATCCTGTGCGGCCTGTGCATCGAGGCCTGCCCCACGCGCGCGCTCACGATGACCAACGAGTTCGAGCTGGCGGACTCCAGCCGCGCCAACCTCATCTACACCAAGGAGCAGCTGCTCGCCGGTCTGGAAGACGGCATGGTCGACTCGCCCCACGCCATCTACCCGGGCACGGACGAACAGGACTACTACCGGGGCCTGGTGACGGAGGCCGCGCCCGGCACCGAGCGGCAGGCCGCCCACTCCAAGGGCGAGGTGGTGCAGGAGGCCGACTCGACCTTCGGCGGGACGGAACCGGCGTCGGAGGGGGTGACCGGGCGATGACCTCCCAGCTCGCCGCCTACTCCACCTCCACCGGAGAGGCCGTCCAGTTCTGGATCCTCGGCACCGTCGCGGTGATCGGCGCCCTGTGCACCATCCTCATGAGAAGGGCCGTGCACAGCGCGCTCTGCCTCGCCGGAACCATGATCATCCTGGCGGTGTTCTACCTCGCCAACGGCGCCTACTTCCTGGGCGTCGTGCAGATCGTCGTCTACACCGGCGCGATCATGATGCTGTTCCTGTTCGTGGTGATGCTCGTCGGCGTCACCGCGGCGGACTCCCTGAAGGAGACCATCAAGGGCCAGCGCTGGCTGGCCCTGCTGTGCGGGCTCGGCTTCGGCGTCCTGCTGATCGCCGGGATCGGCAACGCGTCCCTGACGGAGTTCAACGGCACCGGCCAGGCGAACGCCGGGGGCAATGTGGAGGGCCTCGCCGCCCTCCTGTTCACCAAGTACGTCTTCGCGTTCGAGATCACCGGCGCCCTGCTCATCACGGCCGCCGTCGGCGCCATGGTGCTCACCCACCGAGAGCGCACCGAGCGCGCCAAGACGCAGCGGGAGCTCGCCGAGGAACGCGTCCGCAAGGGCACGTACCTGCCGCCGCTGCCGGCGCCCGGTGTCTACGCCCGGCACAACGCGGTCGACATCGCGGGCCTGCTGCCCGACGGCACCCCGTCCGACCTCACCGTCAGCAAGACCCTGCGCGAGCGCGGCCAGGTCCGTGACGTGTCGCAAGAGGCGCTCAACGACCTCAAGGCCCTGGAGCAGCGGGCCGAGGAGCGTCTGGAGCGCAGGGCGGTCGGGCCGGCGAAGTTCCAGCGGTCCGAGGAGGCGTCGAAGTGAACCCCGTCAACTACCTCTACCTCGCGGCCCTGTTGTTCACGATCGGCGCCACCGGCGTGCTGATCAGGCGCAACGCGATCGTGGTGTTCATGTGCATCGAGCTGATGCTCAACGCCTGCAACCTCGCGTTCGTCGCCTTCTCCCGGATGCACGGCAACCTCGACGGCCAGATCATCGCCTTCTTCACGATGGTCGTCGCCGCCGCCGAGGTCGTGGTCGGGCTCGCGATCATCGTGTCCCTGTTCCGTGCCCGCCACTCGGCCTCGGTCGACGACGCCAGCCTGATGAAGCTGTAAGGGGTCGGAAGAATCGTGGAGAACCTCATTGCGCTGCTGGTGGCGGCGCCCCTGCTCGGAGCGGCGGTCCTGCTGTGCGGGGGCCGGCGGCTGGACGCCGTCGGCCACTGGATCGGCACCCTGCTCGCGGCCGTCTCCTTCGTGCTCGGCCTGGTGCTGTTCACCGACATGCTGGGCCAGGACGCCGAACACCGCGAGATGGCCCAGCACCTGTTCAGCTGGGTCCCGGTGGAGGGCTTCCAGGCGGACGTCGGCTTCCAGCTCGACCAGCTGTCCATGACGTTCGTGCTGCTGATCACGGGCGTCGGATCGCTGATCCACCTGTACTCCGTCGGGTACATGGAGCACGACGAGCGGCGCCGCCGCTTCTTCGGCTATCTGAACCTGTTCCTCGCGGCGATGCTGATCCTCGTCCTCGCCGACAACTACCTGCTGCTGTACGTCGGCTGGGAGGGCGTCGGTCTCGCCTCCTATCTGCTGATCGGCTTCTGGCAGCACAAGCCCAGCGCCGCCACGGCCGCCAAGAAGGCCTTCCTGGTCAACCGCGTCGGCGACATGGGCCTGTCCATCGCGATCATGCTGATGTTCCTGTGGTTCGGCACCTTCGCCTTCGGGCCGGTGCTCGGCGGCCACGGGGAGGCGGGGCTGGCCGGTGCCGCCGGCGAGGACAAGCTGACCGCGATCGCGCTGATGCTGCTCCTCGCCGCCTGCGGCAAGTCCGCCCAGGTGCCGCTGCAGTCCTGGCTCGGGGACGCGATGGAGGGCCCGACCCCGGTCTCGGCCCTCATCCACGCCGCGACCATGGTGACCGCGGGCGTCTACCTGATCGTCCGCTCCGCCGCCGTCTTCAACGGCGCCCCGGACGCGCAGCTGGTCGTCACCATCGTCGGCGCGGTCACGCTGCTGTTCGGTGCGATCGTCGGTTGCGCGAAGGACGACATCAAGAAGGCCCTGGCCGGCTCGACCATGTCGCAGATCGGCTACATGATCCTCGCCGCCGGACTCGGCCCCATCGGCTACGTCTTCGCGATCATGCACCTGGTGACGCACGGCTTCTTCAAGGCCGGCCTGTTCCTCGGCGCCGGCTCGGTCATGCACGGCATGAACGACGAGGTCGACATGCGCCGCTACGGCGGCTTGCGGAAGTACATGCCGGTCACCTTCGTCACCTTCGGCCTCGGCTACCTGGCGATCATCGGCTTCCCGGGTCTGTCCGGCTTCTTCTCCAAGGACAAGATCATCGAGGCGGCGTTCGCCAAGGGCGGCACCGAGGGCTGGATCCTCGGCGCCTGCGCCCTGCTGGGCGCGGCCATCACCGCGTTCTACATGACGCGCGTGATGCTGATGACGTTCTTCGGCGAGGAGCGCTGGCGCAACGCCCCGACCCCGTCGCCGGCCAAGCCCGACGTGGAGCCCGCCGCCGAGACGCGCGGCGAGTACACCCCGCCGCACCCGCACGAGTCGCCCAAGATCATGACGATCCCCATGATCGTGCTGGCCGTCGGATCGGTGGCCGGTGGCGCGTTCTTCAGCATCGGCGACCGGTTCATGCACTGGCTGGAGCCGGTCACCGGACACAGCCATGGCAACCCGCCGATCAGCGCGGGCGTGGTCACCGGCGCGACCGTCGCGTGCATGGTCGTCGGCGTCGCCCTCGCCTGGGCCCAGTACGGCCGCCGCCCGGTCCCCGCCGTCGCCCCGCGCGGCTCGCTGCTCACCCGGGCCGCCCGGCGCGACCTGCTCCAGGACGACTTCAACCACGTCGTCCTGGTCCGCGGCGGCGAGCACCTCACGCGGTCCCTGGTCTACGTCGACCACACCCTGGTCGACGGCGTCGTCAACGGCACGGCGGCCTCGGTCGGCGGCCTCTCCGGGCGGATGCGCAGGCTGCAGAACGGCTTCGCCCGCTCCTACGCGGTCTCGATGTTCGGGGGTGCGGCGGTCATCGTCGCCGCGACCCTGCTGATGAGGGCGGTCTGATACCGATGTCCTTTCCTCTGCTGACAGCGACAGCGGCGCTCCCGGCCGTCGGGGCGATCGCCACGGCCGCCGTACCGGCCGCGCGGCGCACCGCCGCCAAGTGGCTGGCGCTGCTCTTCTCGCTCGCCACGCTGGCCCTGGCGGTCACCGTCCTGGTCCGCTTCGACCCGGACGGCGACCGCTACCAGCTCACCGAGTCGCACGCCTGGATCGCCGACTTCGGCGTCCGCTACGAACTGGGCGTGGACGGCATCGGCGTGGCGCTCATCGCGCTCACGGCGCTGCTGATCCCGTTCATCATCCTGGCGGGCTGGCACGACGCCGACCCTCTGGAGACCGGCAGCAGCCGGTGGCGCCCGACGCAGGGCTTCTTCGCCCTGATCCTGGCCGTCGAGGCGATGGTGATCCTCTCCTTCGAGGCCACCGACGTCTTCCTCTTCTACATCTTCTTCGAAGCCATGCTGATCCCGATGTACTTCCTCATCGGCGGCTTCGGGGACCGTGCCCACGAGCACGGCGAGAAGGCGGCGGCGACCCAACGCTCGTACGCGGCGGTGAAGTTCCTCCTCTACAACCTGGTCGGCGGCCTGATCATGCTGGCCGCGGTGATCGGCCTGTACGTGGTCGCCGGGAACTTCTCGCTCCAGGAGATCGCCGAGGCCCGCGCCAACGGCACGCTCGACATGGCGACCAACACCGAGCGCTGGCTCTTCCTCGGCTTCTTCTTCGCCTTCGCGGTCAAGGCGCCGCTGTGGCCGCTGCACACCTGGCTGCCCAACGCGATGCAGGAGTCCACCGCCCCGGTCGCGGTGCTGATCACGGCGGTCGTCGACAAGGTCGGCACCTTCGCGATGCTCCGCTTCTGCCTCCAGCTCTTCCCGGAGGCCAGCAAGTGGGCCACGCCCGCGATCCTCGTCCTGGCGCTGATCAGCATCATCTACGGGGCGCTGCTGGCGGTCGGCCAGCGGGACATCAAGCGGCTGGTGGCGTACGCGTCGATCTCCCACTTCGGCTTCATCATCATGGGGATCTTCGCGATGACCAGCCAGGGCCAGTCCGGCGCGACGCTCTACATGATCAACCACGGCATCTCGACGGCCGCGCTGATGCTGGTGGCGGGCTTCCTGATCTCCCGGCGCGGCTCGCGGCTCATCGCCGACTACGGCGGAGTGCAGAAGGTCGCCCCGGTGCTCGCCGGCACCTTCCTGATCGGCAGCCTCGCCACGCTCTCGCTGCCGGGCCTGGCGCCGTTCGTCAGTGAGTTCCTGGTCCTGGTCGGCACGTTCACGCGCTACCCGGTGATCGGCATCATCGCCACGTTCGGCATCGTCCTCGCGGCGCTCTACACCCTCGTCCTCTACCAGCGGACGATGACGGGCCCGGTGAAACCGGCGGTCTCCGCGATGCCGGACCTCAGGGTGCGGGAGCTCGTGGTCGTGGCGCCGCTGGTCGTCCTGCTGATCTTCCTGGGCGTCTACCCGAAGCCCCTCACGCAGATCATCGACCCGGCGGTCAAGCAGACCATGTCCGACGTCCAGAAGAAGGACCCCCAGCCCGAGGTGGAGGCGGCCAAGTGAGCGCAACAGCCGTCCACAGCCTGTGGACAACCGCGGCCGACCCGATCACCAAGATCGACGCGCCGAAGTTCGAGTACGGCCAGCTGTCGCCGATCCTGATCGTCGTCGGCGCGGCGATCATCGGGATCCTGATCGAGGCGTTCGTCCCGCGAAAGTCGCGCTACTACGCCCAGGTGTTCGTGTCCGTCGTCGCCCTGGTCGCCGCCTTCGCCGCGGTCGTGGCCCTGGCGGCCGACGGGTACGGCACCACCAAGGCGCGCATCGCGGCGATGGGCGCGATCGCCGTCGACGGGCCCGCCCTGTTCCTCCAGGGCACGATCCTGCTGGCGGCCCTGGTGGGCCTGTTCACCTTCGCCGAGCGGCGCCTGGACCCGGTGGCGCACGGCAACCGCGTCGACTCCTTCGCCGCGCAGGCCGCGTCCGTGCCGGGCAGCGAGAGCGAGAAGGCGGCGGTCAAGGCCGGGTTCACCACCACCGAGGTGTTCCCGCTGCTGCTGTTCGCCGTCGCCGGCATGCTGATCTTCCCGGCGGCCAACGACCTGGTGACGCTGTTCGTGGCGCTGGAGGTCCTCTCCCTGCCGCTGTACCTGCTGTGCGCGCTGGCCCGCCGCAAGCGGCTCATGTCGCAGGAGGCGGCGGTCAAGTACTTCCTGCTCGGCGCCTTCGCCTCCGCGTTCACCCTGTTCGGCATCGCGCTGCTGTACGGCTACGCGGGCTCGATGTCGTACGCCACGATCGCGCAGGTCGTCGACGGCACCGTGCAGGACGTCAACCCGGCGCTCGCCGACACCATGGGCAACGACGCGCTGCTGCTGATCGGCGCCGCGCTGCTGGTGATGGGCCTGCTGTTCAAGGTGGGCGCGGTGCCGTTCCACATGTGGACGCCGGACGTGTACCAGGGCGCGCCGACGCCGGTGACCGGCTTCATGGCGGCGGCGACGAAGGTGGCGGCGTTCGGCGCGCTGCTGCGGCTGCTGTACGTCGTGCTGCCCGGCCTGCGCTGGGACTGGCGGCCGGTCATGTGGGCCGTGGCCATCGTCACCATGCTGGGCGGTGCGATCGTCGCGATCACGCAGACCGACATCAAGCGGCTGCTGGCGTACTCGTCGATCGCGCACGCCGGGTTCATCCTCGCGGGTGTCATCGCGACCACGCCCGACGGCGTCTCCTCCGTCCTGTTCTACCTGGCGGCGTACTCGTTCGTGACGATCGGCGCCTTCGCGGTGGTCACCCTCGTGCGCGACGCGGGCGGTGAGGCGACGCACCTGTCCAAGTGGGCCGGGCTCGGGCGCAGATCCCCGCTGGTGGCGGCGGTGTTCGCGGTGTTCCTGCTGGCCTTCGCGGGCATTCCGCTGACGTCCGGCTTCGCCGGGAAGTTCGCCGTGTTCAAGGCGGCGGCGGAGGGCGGGGCGGCCCCGCTCGTCGTGATCGGTGTGATCTCGTCGGCGATCGCGGCGTTCTTCTACATCCGCGTCATCGTGCTGATGTTCTTCAGCGAGCCGCGGCCGGAGGGCCCCACGGTGGCCGTGCCGTCGCCGCTGACGATGACGGCGATCGGGGTGGGCGTGGCGGTGACTGTGGTGCTCGGAGTGGCGCCGCAGTACTTCCTGGATCTGGCGGGGCAGGCGGGCGTGTTCGTTCGCTGAGGTCCGCGTGTGTCGGTGCGGGACCCGGTCTCCTTCGGGAGCCGGGTCCCGCGGCGTGTCCGGGGCGGAGGGCTGCCCGCCGGGGCCATGTCGAACGTTTGTATGGGCTCCCTCTCCATCGGGCGGGACCTGTGGACAACTCCGGGGCTGTCGGTGCGGGCGCCTATGGTGGACGCAGTGGTCGAGGCGCGACACACGGGGGACACGACGATGGGCGCGACGGGCGGTACGGGTGTGATGACGGAACGGGACGCGGTGACCGGGGCCGAGAGCGGGTCCGGCACCACAACCGTGGCCGGTGCGGGCAGTGACTCCGCCGGGCCCCTCGGTGCCGACGCGAGCGAGGCGCTCGTCACGCTGCACCGGGTCTTCGGCTATGAGGCCTTCCGCGGCGAGCAGGAAGCCGTCATCGACCATGTCGTGGCCGGCGGCGACGCCGTCGTGCTCATGCCGACCGGCGGCGGCAAGTCGCTGTGCTACCAGATCCCGTCCCTGGTCAGGCCCGGTACGGGCGTGGTCGTCTCCCCGCTCATCGCCCTGATGCAGGACCAGGTGGACGCACTGCGGGCCCTGGGCGTGCGCGCCGGATTCATGAACTCCACGCAGGACTTCGACGAGCGGCGGACGGTCGAGGCCGAGTTCCTCGCCGGTGAGCTGGACCTGCTCTACCTGGCGCCGGAGCGGCTGCGGCTGGAGAGCACGCTCGAGCTGCTCTCCCGTGGCAAGATCGCCGTCTTCGCGATCGACGAGGCGCACTGCGTCTCCCAGTGGGGCCACGACTTCCGGCCCGACTACCTCGCGCTGTCCCTGCTCGGCGAGCGCTGGCCGGACGTGCCGCGGATCGCGCTCACGGCGACGGCCACGCACGCGACGCACCAGGAGATCACCCAGCGGCTGAACATGCCGACGGCCCGGCACTTCGTGGCGAGCTTCGACCGGCCCAACATCCAGTACCGGATCGTGCCCAAGGCCGACCCCAAGAAGCAGTTGCTGAGCTTCCTGCGCGAGGAGCACGCCGGCGACGCGGGCATCGTCTACTGCCTGTCGCGCAACTCGGTGGAGAAGACCGCCGAGTTCCTCAACCGCAACGGCGTCGAGGCGGTGCCGTACCACGCGGGCCTGGACGCGGGCACCCGCGCGGCCCACCAGTCCCGGTTCCTGCGGGAGGACGGCCTGGTCGTGGTGGCGACCATCGCCTTCGGCATGGGCATCGACAAGCCGGACGTCCGCTTCGTCGCCCACCTCGACCTGCCCAAGTCGGTCGAGGGCTACTACCAGGAGACGGGCCGGGCCGGTCGCGACGGGCTGCCGTCCACGGCCTGGATGGCCTACGGACTGAACGACGTCATCCAGCAGCGCAAGCTGATCCAGTCCGGTGAGGGTGACGAGGCCTTCCGTCGCCGGGCCCAGGCCCATCTGGACTCGATGCTGGCGCTGTGCGAGACGGCCCAGTGCCGCCGGGGGCAGCTCCTGGCCTACTTCGGCCAGGACCCGGACCCGGCCGGCTGCGGCAACTGCGACACCTGCCTCACCCCGCCGGAGACCTGGGACGGCACCATCGCGGCACAGAAGGCGCTGTCGACGGTGGTCCGGTTGCAGCGCGAGCGCGGGCAGAAGTTCGGGGCGGTGCAGATCGTCGACATCCTGCTGGGCAAGCGCACCGCCAAGGTCATCCAGTTCGACCACGACCAGCTGTCCGTGTTCGGCATCGGCGAGGAGCTCACCGAGGGCGAATGGCGCGGCGTCATACGGCAGTTGCTCGCGCAGGGGCTGCTCGCGGTGGAGGGCGACTACGGCACGCTGGTGCTGACCGAGGCCAGCGGTGCGGTGCTGCGGCGCGAGCGGGACGTGCCGCTGCGCAAGGAGCCCAAGAAGCCGGTGACCTCCCGGTCGGGTGCCTCGTCCACGGGCTCCGGGCGGGGCGAGCGCAAGGGCAAGACAGTCGCCGCCGAGCTCCCCGAGGAGCTGCTGCCCGCCTTCGAGGCGCTGCGCGCCTGGCGTGCCGAGCAGGCTCGTGAGCAGGGCGTCCCGGCGTATGTGATCTTCCACGACGCCACACTCCGGGAGATCGCCCTGGCGTGGCCGGCCTCGGTGGGGGAGCTCGGCGGGATCAGCGGAGTCGGCGAGAAGAAGCTGGCGACGTACGGCGAGGGTGTGCTGGAGGTGCTCGCCTCGCTGGGCGGACCGGCGCGGTCGGCTCCGGCAGCGGACCCGGCTCCGGCCCAGGCCCCTGCTCACAGCTCCGGTCAGGACGCGGGCGAGCCGGACCACTGGCCGGAGATGGACGAGGAGCCGGAGCCCGACGACTGGATATGAGGCCGGGCTCCGGCCGGGGTCACAGGGATCCGGGAGCCGGGCCGGTCACAACGCCCGGCCCGCGTACGCCCTGACATCCGCGTCGGAGTCGGTCGTCGCCGTGGCGAGGGCCGCCCGGGCCTCCTCGGTGGCGCGGTGCCGGGTCAGCGCCAGGACGGCGGCCTTGCGGACATCGGCGTTGGGGTCCGCGAGGGCCTTGGCGAGGGCCGGGACGGCCACCTCGGGGTCGGCGACGGACAGGGCCGTGGCGGCTCCGGCCCGGACCTGCCAGGCCTGTTCGGCCAGGGCCGCCACCGCGCGTGCGGTGAGGGGCTCCGGGCAGCCGGTGGTGCCCAGCGCTCCGTAGGTCGCTGCCCGCACCAGAGCGTCGGGGTCGTCGAGGAGGCCGGTGAGGGCCGCCTCGATGGCGGCGGTGGCGGCATCGGGGCCGACCGGGGCGTCATCCGCCGGCTGTTCGGCATCCGGCGTGGCCGGGTCCTCGGCGGTGGGCTGTTCGGCATCCGGCGTGGCCGGGTCCTGGACGGTGGGCTGTTCGCCATCCGGCGTGGCCGGTCCCTGGGCGGTCGGCTGTTCGGCACCCGGCGTGGTCCGGTCCTCGGCGGTCGGCTGTTCGGCATCCGCCGTAGCCGGTCCCCGGGCGGTCGGCCGCTGCGCGCTCACCGTGGCGAGGCCCTTGGCGATGGCGACCCGGACCTCGCGGGAGGGGTCGGTGACCGCCGCGCCGGCCAGTTCACGGGCGGCGTCGACCGACACCAGGGCGCGGACGGCCTCTATGCGGACGGCGATGTCGGAGTCGGCGAGGGAGGGCGCGAACAGGGCCGCGTCTCCGAGGCGCAGGGCGCGCAGGACGTCCAGTGCCGCGGCGCGGACCACGGGGTCCGGCTCGGCCAGGGCGGCGGCGAGGCCGTCGCGCAGGTCGGGCTCGGCCGGGAGCGTCTCGACGAGCTCACGCAGGGACGCGGCGGCTGCGGCACGCACCTCGGCGTGGCTGTCGCGCAGGGCGGCGGCGAGGGCGGTGCCCGTCCCCGGCGGCAGCGTCTCGGTGAGCACGGCGACGGCCTCACGGCGGACGGCGGACACCGGGTCCGTCAGATAGGGGAGCAGGGCGTCGAGTTCGGGCTCCTCCTCGGCCAGGGCGACGAGTTCGAGCAGGCGGGTGGAGGACTGCTCACCGGACGGCGCGGTGACCGGGGCCGAGGGGGCCGATGTGGGCTCCGGCACCGGCGTTCCCACGGCCGAGGCGACCGGCGCCACGTCCCGCGACCCGGCCGTGGCCACATCCTCGGCATGCACCTCGCCGAGAGCACGGGAGGGACCGCCGACGGGGTCGAAACCGTCGACCGGAACGAGATAGGGAGCCACGGGCCGGGCCGTGAACTCCATCGCACCAGAGGGGGACTTGTGCAGATCGAGGTGGTGGAACCAGGACGCGTCGTCGCGCCGGGGGTGGTCGAGACGGTCGTGGTAGAGGCCCCAGCGGGACTCCGTGCGGGCCAGGGAGGAGCGCGCGGCCATCTCCGCGCAGTCACGGATGAAGGTGACCTCGGCGCAGCGCATCAGCTCGTGCGGGGTGCGGGCGCCCATCTCGGCGATGTCGGTGCGCATCCGCTCGAAGGCCTCCAGCGCCAGCGACAGCCGGGCGCCGGACTTGGGCGGGGCCACGTAGTCGTTCACGAAGCGGCGCAGCTTGTACTCGACCTGGGGCTGCGGCGGGCCGTCGGGGTTGCGCAGCGGACGGTAGATCAGCTCGTGCGCCTCGCGGAGCTGGTCGCCCGGCAACTCCCCCTCGTACGCCGAGTATTGGGACGCGTCCGCTCCCGCGAGGTCGCCGAAGACGAACGCGCCGATCATGTAGTTGTGCGGCACGCAGGCCAGGTCACCGGCCGCGTACAGCCGGGGCACGGTGGTGCGGGCGTGGTCGTCGACGCGGACGCCGGAGGCGGAGTGGCCGCCGCACAGGCCGATCTCGGAGATGTGCATCTCGATGTCGTGGGTGCGGTAGTCGTGGCCGCGCCCGGAGTGGAAGGTGCCGCGGGTGGGCCGCTCGGTGGAGTGCAGGATCGTCTCCAGGGCCGAGACGGACTCCTCGGGGAGGTGGCTCAGCTTCAGGTAGACGGGGCCCCGGTCGGACGCCACCTCGGCGGCGAACTCGGCCATCATCTGGCCCGACCAGTAGTCGGAGTCGACGAAGCGTTCGCCGTGCCGGTTGACCTGGTAGCCCCCGAAGGGGTTGGCGACGTAGGCGCAGGCGGGGCCGTTGTAGTCCTTGATCAGCGGGTTGATCTGGAAGCACTCGATGCCGGTGAGTTCGGCACCCGCGTGGTAGGCCATGGCGTAGCCGTCGCCCGCGTTGGTGGGGTTCTCGTAGGTGCCGTAGAGGTAGCCGGAGGCGGGCAGGCCGAGGCGGCCGCAGGCGCCGGTCGCCAGGATCACCGCGCCCGCCCGCACCTGGACGAACTGCCCGGTGCGGGTGTTGAAGCCGGCCGCTCCCACGGCCCGGCCCCCGGCGGTGAGGACACGCACCGGCATGACCCGGTTCTCGATGCGGATCCGCTCGCGCATCTCGCGCCGCCGCAGCTGCCGGTAGAGCACCTTCTTGACGTCCTTGCCCTCCGGCATCGGCAGCACGTAGGAGCCGGAGCGGTGCACCTGGCGGACGGCGTAGTCGCCGTGCTCGTCCTTCTCGAACTTCACGCCGTAGGACTCCAGCCGCTGCACCATGCCGAAACCGCGGGTGGCGGTCTGGCGGACGGTGGACTGGTCCACGATGCCGTCGTTGGCGCGGGTGATCTCGGCTACGTAGTCGTCGGGTTCGGCCCGGCCCGGGATGACGGCGTTGTTGACGCCGTCCATGCCCATGGCGAGGGCGCCGGAGTGGCGCACGTGGGCCTTCTCCAGCAGCAGCACGTTCGCGCCGTGCTCGGCGGCGGTCAGGGCGGCCATGGTGCCTGCGGTGCCGCCGCCGATGACGAGGACGTCGCAGGTGAGTTCCTCGGCGTCGGCGAGCGAGGGGACGGCCAGGGGGGTGTCCGCAGGGGGGTTCACGGAGGTGGTCACCGGGGTGCCTTTCACGTACCGAGCGAGGTGAGGACGTCGCGCCGCAGGGCCACGCGCGCCGGGTCGTCGAGCGCGCCGCGCTCGCGCGGGCGGGGGATGTCCCGGACGGCGAGGAGGCCGCCCGCGCCGAGCAGGGCCACGCGGTCGCCGAGGAACAGGGCCTCGTCCACGTCGTGGGTGACGAAGACGACGGTGGCGCCCGTGCCCCGCAGGACCTCCACCAGCAGGTCCTGCATGCCCGCGCGGGTCTGCGCGTCGAGCGCGCCGAACGGCTCGTCCATCAGGACGGCGCGCGGGCGCCCGGCCAGGGCGCGGGCGAGCTGGACGCGCTGGCGCTGCCCGCCGGAGACCCGGTGCGGCAACTGCCGTGCCTGGGAGCCGAGGCCGACCCGCTCCAGCCAGGCCTGGGCCTGCTCCCGGCGCTCGGCGCGGGGCACGCCGCGGATGGCGAGGGGCAGTTCGACATTGGCGCGCAGGGTGCGCCAGGGGAGCAGAGCGTCCTCCTGGAAGACCAGGGCGCGGTCGGCCGAGGGACCGGTCAGCGGCCGGCCGTCCTGGGTGATCTCGCCCGTGAGCGGCGGCAGCAGACCGGCCAGGGTGCGCAGCAGCGTCGACTTGCCGCAGCCCGAGGGGCCGACGACGGTGAGGATTTCGCCGGGGGCGATGTCCAAGCCGACGCCGTCCAGGGCTGTCGCGCCGGGCCGCCCGAGGGAGGCACCGGTGAGGGTGAGGCGGGTGCCGCGGTCAGGGGCGCCGGTGGTGGCGGCGGCCTCGCGGGAGCCGTGGCCGGGCCGGGCCGGGCTGTTCGGGCTCGTCCCGGGCGAGGCGTCCGGGACGGTCTCAGACGAGGTGCTCATCGCGGGCCTCCTCGGATCGGGCATCGCCGGGGACGGCGGCGGGGACGGCGGGGGCGGCCGGCGCGGGCTTCACGGACCGGTCGGGCCGGGGCGGCCGGGCGCCGGGGGCGTACGCGGTGCGCGGCAGCCAGCGGGTCAGGCGGCGGCCCAGGAGTTCCACGGCGGTGGAGGTGAGCCAGCCGAGGACGCCGATGGTGACCATGCCGACGAACACGCCGGGGTAGTCGACGACGGTGTAGTCCTGCCAGGTGCGGTAGCCGACCCCGTACTGGCCGGAGATCATCTCGGCGGAGATCACACAGATCCACGAGACGCCGATGCCGACGGACAGACCGCCGAACACGCCGGGCAGCGCGCCCGGCAGGACGACGGAGCCGAGGATCCGCCATCGGCCGCCGCCCATCGTGCGCACCGCCTCCTCCCACACCGGCGTCAGGGCGCGCACCGCGTGCCGGGTGGAGACCAGCACGGGGAAGAAGGCGGCGGTGCAGGTGATGAAGACGATGCCCTGCTCGTTGGAGGGGAACAGCAGGATCGCGACGGGCACCAGGGCGATGGCCGGGATCGGGCGGATCACCTCCAGCACCGGGCCGAGCAAATCCTCGGCGAGCCGCGAGCGCGCCACGAGCACGCCCGTCGCCACGCCGAGGACGGCGGCCAGCAGGAAGCCGGTGAGGATCCGGACGAGGCTGTCGGTGAGGTCCGTCCAGTAGTCCGGCCCCGACACCCGGGCCGCAAAGGTCCCGGCCACGTCGGTGACCGTCGGGAACTGCGAGAAGCGCAGCCACAGATCGACGTTCAGGCTGGTCACCACCTGCCACAGCCCCAGCGCGGTGGCCAGCGACACCGCGCGGAGCGCGTACCGCTTCACGACGCCCGCTCCAGAGCGTCGCCGTACGGGACGAGCCGCGCTCCGCCGTGGCCCGCGATGTAGGCCCGCGCGGTGTCGGGGGTGACGAAGGGCAGCAGCTTGCCGCCGTCGGCCACCCACACCGCCTTGTCGGCGAACCAGAGCGTGCCGGTGGTGGTGTCGGGGACGTAGGCGGCCCGCACGGCGTCGCGGTGCTCGGCCACGTAACGCAGCAGCAGGGAGGGGGAGGTGAAGGTGACGGTCTTCGAGGCGCCCTTGAGCCAGACCTCGCTCGCGGCCGGTGCGGGCTCGGTGGCGAGGTGCTTGGCGTACGCCGCCGGCCCGAGGGCCTTCTTCACGTACCGGTCGTCGACGAAGGAGTCGACGTCCACGTCCCCGGTCAGCTTGGCCGACTTCAGGATCGACACGTCCTGCTTCAGCGCGGACACCAGCCGGGGCTTGATGGCCGGGTCGAAGGTGGCGATGCCGTGATCGCCGTTGTAGAGGTAGACGACCTCGGCGGGCAGGCCGGTCGCCTTCGCGACCTTCTCGGCGGCGTCCACCGGGTGCTCGTTCAGGTAGTCGGTCGCCTGCGCCTGGGCCTTCAGGAACGCCTCCAGGACGGCCGGGTGCCGCTTGGCGAAGCCCTCGCGGGCGGTGACGCCGTGGAAGGTGGGCAGGTTCAGCCGGGCGCCGTCGTAGATCGCCTTCGCCTTGCCCTGGAAGGCGAGCAGGCCCGGCCAGGCGACGAACTGCGACAGCGCGTCCGTGCTGCCCGCCGCGAGGGCGGAGGCACCGACGGAGGGCTGCTGGTTGAGCTTCTCGATGCCGCTGCCGGGGTCGATGCCGGCCCGCTGCAAGGCCCGTACGAGGGTGCCGTCCGCGGCCGAGCCGACGCTGGTGGAGACCTTCCTGCCCTTGAGGTCCTTCAGGGAGGTCAGCTTCGAATCCGGGGCGGTGACGATGGTGTTGAGGCCGCCGCGCAGGTTGTAGCCGGTGACCGACACCAGGTGGGTGGGGTTGTTGAGCTGCTTGCCGCGGGCGGCGTTGATGAGCAGCGGGAAGTCGCCCATCGAGCCGATGTCGATCTTCCCGGCGGTCATCTGGGCGGTGATGGGGGCGCCGGTGGCGTAGTCCTGCCAGTCCACCTTGTAGTGGACGCCGTCGTGCAGGGAGTTCAGCTGCTTCTCGAAGGCGCCGAGGGAGCGGAGCAGGGTGCCCGCGGTGACGGTGTTGATCGTCCTGGACTGGTAGCCGACGGTGACGGTGACCGTGGAGCCGCCGCCCGCCTCGGCGTCACCGCCGCAGGCGCTGAGCGGAAGCAGGAGGACGACGGCGGAGAGCGCGACGGCTGTACGTTCGATAGTGGTTCGGGACATGACGATTCGGGCCTCTCACCGGAGCAGATAGGGCATGTTGACCGTGACGGCTCCGGTGGGGCAGCGCGCCGCGCAGGGGCCGCAGTACCAGCACTCGTCGACATGCATGTACGCCTTCCCGTTGCGCTCGTCGATGGCGAGGGAGTCCAGCGGGCACATGTCCACGCACAGCGTGCAGCCGTCGATGCACTTCGACTCGTCGATGGTCACGGGCACGTCGGCCCGCTGGGGCGCCAAGGGCATGGCTGTCTCCAGGGATGTGCGCGAGCGGGGTGGTTACCGGGTCCGGTGCAGCAGGCCGCTCATGGTGATGCGGTCGCCGCGGAAACGGATGAACTCCAGGTCGACCGGGCGGCCGTCCGCGAGGTGGGTGAGGCGTTCCAGCATGAGGACGGCGGCGCCGCGCGGGGCCTCGAGCACGGCGGCCGAGTGGGTGTCCGCGCTGACCGCTTCCAGGGTGATCTCGGCGTGGCCGAGGCGCCGGCCGGTGGCGGCTTCCAGGAGGCGGAAGACGTCGTTGTTCTCCAGATCGGCGCCGAGCAGCTCGGTACCGATGTCCAGGGGGATGTAGGTGAGGTCGAGGGACAGGGGCAGACCACCCAGCCTGCGCAGACGCTCGATGTAGAGGACGTCCGTGCCGGGCGCGAGCCGGAGGCGGTCGGCGACCGGCGCGGGTGCGGGTGCGGGGCCCATGGTGCGGACCTCGTTGGTGACCTGTCCGTGTTCGCGAAGGGTTTCCGCGAGGCCCATCAACCGGTCGAGGCCGTGGGGGTACTTGTGGGCCACGACCACGGTGCCGACGCCGGGCTGGCGTTCCACGAGGCCCTCGGCCCGCAGCAGGTCGAGTGCCTCGCGGACCGTGTTGCGGCTGGCGCCGTACTCGGTGGCGAGGGTCGACTCGTGGGGGAGGACGCCGTCGGGGAAGGCGCCGGTGAGCAGCAGCCGGCGGAGCGGATCGGCCAGTTGCCGGGCCCGGTCGGCGCGCAGCCGTCGCCGCGCGCGGTGGGCGGCGACGGTGGTCGCGGCTCCCTGTCCGGCGTGGTCTCGGATGCGGTCACTGGGCATGGCTCGGACCATACCTATCCGATAGGAAAAGTGGTGTTGCGGGAATGTTGCGCCACCCCGAATGTGACGCGTTCGACGAGCGAGCTGGCCTTTTGCCCGGCGTGTGACCACATCCGCCACCGACCGCCCGGCCGGGTGCGGCCTTCGACAGCCCGTTGTCCGGCCGGTGCCGCTCCGGCCACCGCCCCCTGTCCGGCCGGTGCCGCTCCGGCCACCGCCCACCCCCGGCGGTTGCGGCTACGACAGTGCCGTCAGCCCCGGGGCGAAGGCGATCAGCAGGGGCAGCAGCGGGACGAGCGCGGCCGTGGTGGTGGTCAGGGCGCGGTGCCGCCGGTCCAGCCGGGGCGGCGGTTCGAGGAGCCGGTCGACCCGTTCGCCGAGCAGACGGTGGCTGGAGGCGCAGGACAGCACGCCGCGGTGCTGGTTGAGCTCGATCAGCGCCAGGGCCGTGGTCAGGTGGCCGCAGCGGCGGGAGGCCGTGTCGTCGGCGGCCAGTTCGACCAGGCGGTGGGTCTGGTCGCAGAAGTGGGCGAACAGCGGGACGCGCGGGAAGCCGGTGGCGAGGGCCGTGGACAGGTGCAGCAGCCAGTCGTGGCGGGCCCGGGCGTGGCCCCGCTCGTGGGTGAGGACGGCGTCGAGCTGGTGGCCGGTGAGGCGGTGCAGCGCGCCCGTGGTGACGATCAGCTGGGGCGGGCTGCCGGGCATCCACCAGGCGTCCGGATACTCGTCCTCCAGGACCAGCAGCGGGCCCTTCGCGGCGGGCAGACCGGCCGGCAGGTCGGGGGCGCGTTCGCGCAGGTGGGCGCGGGCCTGGGCGCGGCGGCGGCGCGCCTCGACGAGTTCACGCGCGAGCATCGCGGTCGTCCAGGCCGCGCCGCAGGCCAGCAGCAGGGTGAGGCCGGCGGCCCACGGCGGCGCGGCGGACAGGTCGTACGCGGCGGTCACCGCCGGCGGCGCCGGTGCGAAGAGCTGGGCGCGGACCGTGCCGAAGACGGCCGCGCCGCCCAGGGAGAGCGCCGCCACGCAGCACAGCAGGACCGTGGCGACCAGGCACTGCCACACCCACAGCGCGACCACCGGTTCCCGCTCGGGCCACGCGGCCCTGGTCAGCGCACGGGGAACGGGGAAGGCGGCCGTCACGGCGACGACGCTCAGCAGGAGCAGGCAGACGGTCATGGCCACGGGCTCCGGTTCCTCGCAGGAAGAGGGGCGGCTACGGGTCGTGCGCAGGAGGGCGGTCGCCGTGCGCACCGGCGACCACGACGAGCGTGGTGGAGGTGCGCGCACACCGCCCTGCCCAGTATGACGGGCCGGGCGGTGTGCGTCAGGGGCTCGAAGGCAACAGAAGGGGCCGGAGGGACGGCTGCCGGGCGGCTCCCGGCGGGGCGGCGTCAGCCCTGGACCACCCGCCCCGTCACCTCGCCCAGACCCACCCGCGCACCGTGCGGCCCGGGCGCCCAGGCCGAGAGGGTGACCTCGTCGCCGTCCTCCAGGAACGTCCGCTTGCCGTCGGGGAGTTCGAGCGGCTCGCGGCCGTTCCAGGTCAGCTCCAGCAGAGAACCGCGCTCCCCTTCCGCGGGGCCGCTGACCGTGCCGGAGCCGTAGAGGTCGCCGGTGCGCAGGGAGGCGCCGTTGACGGTCATGTGGGCCAGCTGCTGGGCGGCCGTCCAGTACATGGTGGAGAAGGGGGGCTCGGAGACGACGTGGCCGTTGACGGCGACGCTGATCCTTAGGTCGTAGCCGCCGGGCTCCTCGTCGCTGTCGTCCAGGTAGGGCAGCAGCTGGTGCGTCCTGGCCGGAGGCGCCACGAGCGCCTCCTCCAGGGCGTCCAGCGGGGTGATCCACGCCGACACCGACGTGGCGAAGGACTTGCCGAGGAACGGGCCGAGGGGGACGTACTCCCAGGCCTGGATGTCGCGGGCGGACCAGTCGTTGAGGAGGCACAACCCGAACACGTGCTCGCGGAAGTCGCCGAGGGCCACCGGCGCGCCCATCCGGGAGGGCACGCCGACGACGAAACCGACCTCGGCCTCGATGTCCAGCCGGACGGACGGGCCGAAGACGGGAGCGGCGTCGGTGGGCGCCTTGCGCTGGCCGGAGGGGCGTGCGATCTCCGTGCCGGAGACGACGACCGTGCCGGAGCGGCCGTGGTAACCGATGGGCAGGTGCTTCCAGTTGGGGGTGAGGGAGTCCTCCGCGTCGGGCCGGAAGATCTGGCCTACGTTCCGGGCGTGGTTCTCGGAAGCGTAGAAGTCGACGTAGTCCGCGACCTCGAAGGGCAGGTGCAGGGTCACCGACGACAGTGGGTGGAACAGGGGTGCGAGCGTCTCCCGGTGGGACGGCACGGTCACCCAGGCGGTGAGCGCCCGGCGCACGTCGGACCAGGCCGTGCGCCCCGCGGCGAGCAGTGGGTTGAGGGTGGGCCGCGCGAGCAGGGAGGCGTACGGCGAGCCGAGCGCGTGGGCCGCGGCGCCCGCGTCCAGCACGTGGTCGCCGAGCCGGACGCCCACGGTCCGGTGGGACGAGCCGGGGAGGGAGAACACGCCGTACGGCAGGTTGTGCGGGCCGAAGGGGTCGCCCTCGGGGACATCGAAGGGGGGCATCGGGTGCTGCCTCGCTTTCGGGTGTGCCGTGTCGTCACCACGCATTCGTGGTCGTGCCACACGTTACGGGTGACACGACGGTCCTGGGCAGGGCCTGAGGAGGCGCAGAGGGGCGAACGGGGCAGGTGGCCCGGGTGGGACCGGGCGGGGCGGCTCCGGCGCACCGGACGGGACGCCGTATGCGTACGTGCCGGAAGTTATCCACAGGACGCGACGCAATCTTGACGGAGCGGTGCGAACGGGGCGACTCTGGGCGGGTGCCGGAAGGCCTCGGGGAGGGGGCTTTCCCACGGCACATCTGGGGGGCGGATGGCCAAAGGGGAGGCCGGTCCGGGTCCGGTGCGGCATGGCGCACAGCCGAAGCGGCTGGAAGAGACCATGCGCGTCCGGCTCGACCGGGAATGTGTGTACGTACCGTCGTGCCGTTTCGGGCTGTACGTGGCGCTGCGCCACTGGTGCCCGCCCGGCGGGCGGGTGCTGATGTCACCGGTCAACGACGACGTGATCTTCTTCGTCGTGCTCGCGGCCGGACTGCGCCCGGTGCAGGCGCCGTTGAACCCGCTCGACGCGTCCATCGACGTCGATGCCGTGCCGGACGAGGTGTGGGGCTCGGTCTCGGCCGTGCTCACCACGAACCTGTACGGCAATCCCGACCCGGCGCCGCGCCTCAGACGCAAGTGCGACGCGCTGGGGATCCCGCTCTTCGAGGACGCGGCGCACGCGATCGGCAGCCGGGTGGGGGACCGGCCGGTCGGGGCCTGGGGTGAGGCCTCCGTGTTCAGCCTGTCCAAGCACGTCGGGGCCAAGGCCGGAGGCGTGCTCTCACTCGCCGACCCGGGGCTGCGCGAGGCGGTGGAGGAGACCTGCGCCGGTCTGCTCGCACCGCGCCGCACGAGCGCCGAACTCACCTATCTGGTCCGGCCGTACGCGGAGGCCGCGGTGCGCGGGCTGCGGTTGCGGCGGGCCGCTTGGGCAGCGATCCGGCTGCTGGGCCTCGCGGACCGCGAGGAGATCCGCATGCCGCTGCGCCCGGACGAACTCGCCCTCGCCGCCCGCCGGACGCCCGGACTCGACGCCCACCACCCGTGGGTGCGCGTCGACATGCACGACTACCGCCTGGCGTCCGGCCGGCTGCGGCTGCGGCGCATCGGCCACAGGCTCGACCGGCTGGACGCGGTGCTGGACGCCTGCCGGGCGGGCACGGAACTGCTGCTGTCCACGCCCTGGGCCAAGCCGCGTGACGGCCACGGGACGCAGCCGCTGTTCCGCGTCCCGCTGTTCGTGGCGGACCGGGACGCGGCGATCGCGGCGCTGGCACGGCAGGGCGTCGTCGTCGGCTACCTCTACGACCCGCCGCTGGACGACTACGCCGGCGCGGAGTTCACCGACCCCTCACCGGCTCCCGAGGCGGCGCGCTGGTTCGCGCGGCACGCGCTGCCCGTGGACCCGCTGCGGGCGCGGACGGTGATCGAGGTGCTGGAGCGGTCCGGGGCGCGACCGGTCCGGGCCCCGGGGGAGCGGTCCGGGAACACGCCGGCACCGGGAGGGCTGGGACAGTCCCGTGGCTGAGATCCAGGTGCACGAGCCCGCCGCCGCGCGCACCGACGACGGCGGGCCGAAGCCTGCCGACCGCGACCACACCCACGACTCGCTGTTCAAGAACGCCTACTTCCTCATGCTCAGCACCGGCGTCTCCGCCGTGCTGGGCCTGGGCTTCTGGCTGGTGGCCGCCCGCTACTACACGGAGGAGGCCGTCGGCCAGGGGTCGGCCGCGATCGCCGCGATGCGGCTGCTCGCCAGCATCACGGCGACGACGATGATCGGCGCCGTCGTCCGCTTCGTGCCGCGGGCCGGCCGGGAGACCGGGCGCCTGGTCTGGGGCACCTACGCGGCCAGTTCGCTGGTCGTGGCGCTCGCCGCCGCCGTCTTCCTGCTCACGCTCGACGAGTGGGGGGCCTCCTACGCGCCTCTGGGCACTCCCATGGCGGGGGCGGTGTTCGTCGCGGCGTGCGTCGCCTGGGCCCTGCTCACCCTCCAGGACGGAGTGCTCACCGGGCTGCGCAAGGCGGAGTGGGTGCCCGCCGGGAACGCGGTGTTCTCGGTCGGGAAGCTGGCCCTCCTGGCCGTCTTCGCCGGCACCCTCCCCGTCCTCGGCATCTTCGTCTCCTGGGCGGTCGCGATCGCCTTCTCCACCCTGCCGCTGGGCTGGCTGATCTTCCGCCGGCTGATCCCGCGCCAGGCGGAGGCCGACCGCGACAAGGAGCCCCCGAAGATCAGGGACATGGGCCGCTTCCTGGCCGGGGACTCGCTCGGCGCGCTGTTCAGCCTGGCGATGATCAACCTGCTGCCGGTGATGGTCGCGGTCCGCTTCAGCGCCGCCGAGAACGGCTACTTCTACGTGGCCTACACCGTCGGCGGCACGATGGAGTTCATGGCCATCAACATGGCCTCGTCGCTCACCGCGCACGCCTCGCACGACCCGCGCCAGCTCGCCGACGGCGTCCGGGGCGCCCTGCGGCGCATGACGCTGCTGCTGGTCCCGGTCGTGGCCGTGCTGGTCGTCTTCGCCCCGCAGATCCTCACGCCCTTCAGTCCGGACTACGCCGAGCACGGCTCGACCGTGCTGCGGCTGCTCGCCCTCGGCGCCCTGCCGCGGGTCGTGGTGGAGCTGTACATCGGCGTGCTGCGCGTTCAGGGGCGCACCGGTGTGCTGGCCGCGCTCCAAGGAGCCATGTGCGCCCTGGTGCTGGGCAGTGCGGCCGTGCTGTTCACCCCGTCGGGGATCGCCGGCGCCGGCTGGGCGGTGCTGCTGAGCATGACGCTGATCGCGGTCGTCGCCGCGGCAGGGCTGCGCAAGGCCCTGCGCCCCCACGACAGCGCGCCCGCCGTCCGCCCGCCCGCCGACCTCCCCTACGGCACCCGCTGGGCGAAACTCAACGCCACCGCCGGATACGGCACGACCTGGGCCCGCCGGGCCGCCTACCGGCCCGAGGGCGGCGACCAGGACACGGTGACGCTGTTCATCGGGCGCCCGGGGTACGAGCGGGAGGCGTTGCAGGCGGACACGCTGGCACTGATCGTGCGCCCGGAGGGACCGACCGGGGAACCCCCGCCCCACGAGTCCCGGGAACACGCGTCCCGGGAACCGGACCAGGAGCCGTGGGAGCGGCGGCTGAGAGGGGCCCTGTGGAGCCTGCTCGCCGTCGCGGTGGTGTTCTTCTTCGCACCGCTGCGGGACCTGCCCCGGCCCGCCGGGGCCTCAGAAGCGGCGCTCACCGGACGCCGGCTGCTGGAGGGCATGCCGCTGCCGTCGCTCACCGCGGGCGGCCTGCTGCTCGTGGTGTTCGTCGCCGCCGTCACCCTGAGCACCCGGCGCGACCCGTGGCTGCCGGGCACGGCACTGGGCGCCGCCCTGCTCGCCCTGTACGCCGCACCCCTCGCCCTCGGGCGGGAACCGCGGCCGGTCGACGGGGCGTTCTACGACAGGACGGCCGGTTTCCTTGCGGACGCGGTGGGGCTCGACGGCCCCGAGCCGCTGCTGCGCTGGGCGCCGCCGGTCTGCCAGCTGCTGTGTCTCGTCCCGTTGGGCCTGCTGCTCGCGAGCGCGGGCGGCCGGCTGCCGTGGCCGGGGCGCTGGGGGGTTCTGTATCTCGTCGCGGTCGGCGGCTGGGTGTGGCGCGACGCGCTCGCACCCCTCGCGCCGCCCCTGCTCGCCGCCCTCCTGCTGCTCCTGCCGCTCCAGCGCGCCGCGTCGGCGTGGACGCGCTCCCGCACCACAGCCCCGACAGGTCCCCCCGCCGGCCGAACGGCCGGCGCACCACCGAACGACCGGCCCCGCTACTGATCACACCCGAAGCCGAGACCGACCGAGCCCTGGCCCGGACAGGGCCGAGCAGAGCCGAAGAGAGCAACCGCCAGGGGGGAACCACCGTGCGTCCGCCAGTCACACCGAGGGAGAGAGCCACGCCGGAACCCACACCCGCGCGGGGCGGCGCGAACACCCCCGGCAGCGGCCCCGAGAGGGCCAGCCAGTCCTCCAGCCCGTCCTCCTCGGAGTCGTCGCGTCCCGCCCGCGAGCCCGTCAGGGATCTGTCCGACCTGGCTCCCGCCTGGTCCGGGCGCGGCGCGATCGCCCGGCCCGCCGTCCCGCTGGGTCTCGCGCTCGCGCTGTGGGCGTACGCCGTGCGGCACACCGACGTCTCACGGCTCGACGACTACGGGCTGGTCAGCGCGCTGCACCCGGCCTTCTGGGCCGGGCTCGCGGTGCTCACCACCGGCTTCTGGTTCACGGTCCGCGACGCGCGCCGCCCGGGTGCCTGGTCGGCGGCGTACGTGCTCGGTCTGCTGGTGATGGAGCGGGCCACCCAGGCCGTGCTCTACCCGACCCCGCTGTACGCCTGGGCGTGGAAGCACGAGGCGGTCATCGACCATCTGCTGACCGCGGGCGGCCTTCAGACGGCCGATCAGGTCGGCGACATGGCGGTGTACGACCAGTGGCCGGGGTTCTTCGCGGCCCAGGCCGCCCTCCAGCGGCTGCTGGGCGTGGACTCGGCGGCGATGTTCATGGCCTGGTGGCCCCTGGCCTCCAGCCTGATGCTACTGCTCCCGCTGCTGCTGATCTACCGCACCTTCACCGAGGACCGGCGGCTGATCTGGACCGCGGTCTGGCTCTTCTACGTCGCCAACTGGGTCGGGCAGGACTACTTCTCCCCCCAGTCCGTGGCCTACGCGCTGCACGTGGGCGTCCTCGCCGTGGTGCTGCGCCGCTTCGGCCGGTCCGCCGTGGGGCGCGGCCGGCCGCGGCAGGCCGTGTGGACGGTGGTGATCACCGTCATGATCGTGGCGATCGTCATCTCCCACCAGCTCACCCCGGGCATGCTGGTCGTCTGTCTGCTCGCCCTGTGCCTGAGCCGCCGCTACCGCGACTGGGTGCCGGTGGTCACGACCGTCGTCATCTTCCTGGCCTGGTGTCTGACGGCCGCGCTGCCCTTCCTGTCCGCGGCGATGCCGGACATGATCCGCTCCATCGGCGACGTCGGCGCCAACGTCGAGACGGGCTACGGCGCCACCCCGACCGGCACCGGAGCGATCGCGACCTCCTGGGCGGCCCGGCTGCTGTCCGGCACCGTACTGCTGCTCGCGGCCGTGGGCGTGCTGCGCCAGCGGGTGCTGCGCCACCGCGCCCGGCCCCTGCTGCTGATCGCGGCGGCCCCGCTGCCGATGTTCGCGGCGAGCAGCTACGGCAGCGAGATGATCTTCCGGGTGCTGCTGTTCATGCTGCCCGGCGCCGCCTTCTTCGCCGCGGCGGCACTGCTGCCCGAAGTCCGCACCCTGGCCGCCGACGCCGCCGCGCAGGAGGCGGGCGGCCGGCAGCCCACCGGTTCCGCCACGGCCCGCCGGCGGGGCGGCGTCGGCACCTGGGTGCCGCTGGCCGCGCTGCTCGGCGGCACCCTGGCGTTCGTCCCGGCCTACTCCGGCAAGGACCGCATCAACTACTTCCCGCCGGGGGAAGTGGCCCTCGTACGGCAGCTCTTCGACCAGGCGCCCGACGGCTCGCTGGTCGTGGCCGCCAACCGCAACTACCCGGACGCGTACGCCTCCTACTGGAGCGTCGACCACTACTGGTTCCTCGACGACGGCCGCAGCCACGTCGACGAGATCGTCAGGAGCCCGGCCACCACCCTCGCGCGGGACATGGCCGGGGTGGAGCCACCCGGCCGGGCCTACTTCCTGCTCACGCAAGGGCAGTTGGCCAACTCCGAGATGAACGGGCAGCTCGACCGGGCGCAGCTCGACCGCATCCAGAAGTCCGTCGCCGCCTCGCCCCGGTTCCGGCTGGTGGCGAAGAACGGCGCCGGATGGCTCTACGTGCTGAAGCAGTCGGGGGGAGTGCGGCGATGACACCGCAGGAGCTCGTGGTCCGGATGCTGCCCCCGTTCGGCGGCTGGCTGGCACTGGCCGCGCTCGCCCTGCCCGGCGGTTCGCCGCTGCGGGGCGCCGCGGTCGTGCTCTTCCTGGCGGCCGGTCCGGGCGCGGCCGCGGTCAGAGTCTGCGCACCCGCCCTGGGGGCCCGGCCCGCCGAAGGGCCGGTGGAGCGCCGGGACGCGGACTTCGCCCGCCACTCCGACCTGCTGGAGCGGCTGATGCTGACGCTGTTCCTGAGCATCGGCGCGGTGATGCTCGTCGCGACCGTGCTCATCGCCACGCACACCTTCAGCGCGCAGCGGGTGCTGCTGACGCTGACGCTGCTGACCACACTCGCCGCGTTCTGCCCGCCGCTGCGCGCCTCCCCGCCGCCGGACACGACGAGGACACCGAAGGGTTCCACTCAGTGAGGTTCAACCGCCCCCACCGCCCCCACCGCCGCACACCGGGCACGACCGCGGGACAGCACCGGAAGGAGCCGCACGAGGCGCGGACCGCCGGCCCGTTGGCATCGAGCCGGCGCCGACTGCTGATCACGTCCGCCACGGTCGTCAGCGCGGTCCTGGTCGCCGTGCTCGCCCTGCGGGACGCCTCGGGACCGCAGGAGCGGGGAGCGGCCGGTTCCAAGGCGGACTGCCGCCCCACGGCCCTGCTGGAGCCGCCCTGCGGCGCCTGGTTCGGCGCGTTCGTGCCGCACGAGCGCGACGACCTGCCCGAGAAGGTCCGCGCCTACGAGGAGCGCGTGGGCCGCGCACTCGACATCGTGTACACGTACCACGACATGTCCCTGCCCTCCGGCACCCGGCGCGAGGGCCAGTTGCTCACCCCGGAGGAGCGGCGCGTCGGCGAGGACCACCTGCTGCTGCTCTCCTGGGAGAGCAAGTGGTGGGGCGGCACGCAGCGGCAGCAGCCGACCTGGAAGCAGATCGCGGCCGGCGAGCTGGACGAGAAGGTCATCGACGTCCAGGCCCGCCGCGTCAAGGACTACGGCAAGAAGGTGTTCCTCTCCTTCGACCTGGAGATGGACACCCGCACCCCGGCCAGCGGCACGCCCGCCGACTACGTGCAGGCCTACCGGCACATCCACGACCGCTTCCGCGCCCTGGGCGTCGACAACGTGGTGTGGACGTGGATCACCACCGGCTACCTCGACCACGCCGACGAGATGAAGCGGATGTACCCGGGCGACGACTACGTCGACTGGATCGGCTACAACCAGTACAACTACTACCGCTGCCACGACGCGGGCTGGCTGACCTTCGCGCAGACGCAGCACGCCACGCACGACTGGATCCGCGCGCACCTCTCCGACGACAAGCCGCTGATGCTCTCCGAGTTCGGCACCGCCGCGGATGGCGACCGCCCCCGGCGGCAGGCCGAGTGGTACGCGCAGGTGCCCGGGGTGCTCAAGGACCTGGACGGCGTCAAGGCCGCCCTCCAGTGGAACTACCGCGACCCCGGACCGCACTGCAACCTGGCGCTGGCGAACGACGCGGCCTGGGACAGCCTGCGCGAGGCGGTCGCCGACCCGTACCTCAACCAGCCGCTGAAGTAGCCGCCCTCACCTGGCGGGGTCAGCCCGCGAACTCGGGCCCGCGCACCACCGCACGGGCCCGCCGGTACCAGCGCCACCCGATCGTCCTCGGCCCGTCGCGGTACGGCGCGACCCGCGCGCCCGACCCCGCCAGCCAGCCCTCGACGTCGGCGACGGTGTGGGTGCGCCGGACGATGAGCCGGGCGATGCGGTACCGCTCGTCGCGCTTGGAGCTGAGCGCGTGCCGCACGGCGGTGGCCGTCTCGTAGCCGGCCCGGGCCGACATGGCCCGTACGCGGGGGCTGTTGTAGCCGTGCGGGTAGGCGAGGTGCCGAATCTCGTGCCCGAGGGCGTCCTCCAGCACGGCCTTGGAGGTGCGCAGTTCGTACGCGAGGGCCTTGGCCGGCAGGGTGTCGAGCTGCGCGTGGGTGACGGTGTGGCTGCCTATCTCCATGCCGGAACGTTCCAGCTCCGCCGCCCGGGCCAGGGTCATCATCGGGGCGGGCGGCAGCAGACAGCGGCCGCCCGGGGCGAGGGCTCCGGTGGTGAGATAGGCGGTGGCGGGCAGCGCGCGCTCGGCCAGCGCCTCGGCGGTCGGGCCGGGCAGATCGGCGAACCCGTCGTCGAAGGTGAGCAGCACGGGCCGGGGTGGCAGCGGCGCCCGGCCGGCCAGGTGGTCGGCGATCGCGCTGATGGTGACGGGTGTGCGGCCGCTGCGGACCACGGCGTCGAGATGCGCGGCGAACTGCTTCGGCGTGACCGTGAACTCGGCGATCCAGTCCGGCGGATCGTCCATCACGCAGTGATACAGGAAGACGGGGACGGCTGGGGTGGCCGACGGCCGTATCGGCCCCTCGCCGTCCTGCCCGCCCCGCCCGTCCCGGCCTCTGCCGTCCGTCCTCATCCCGCCCCCCGAGCCGTCTTCTCACGCGCCGCCGCGCGCAGCGCCCGCCGCGCCTTCAGATAGCCCACCGGCCCGTACGCCATCCCCCGGCGCTGCAACCGCGACAGCCGCCCGGGCCAGGGGTGGGTCCGCACGTCGTGATCACCCGGTGTGCCCGCGCCGTCCGCCGCCCCGGCCCCGCGCGCGGCCGTCAGCGCGCGCGCGTGGGCGAGGCCGCGGGGCAGCCTCGCCAGGAAGGCCGGCAGCAGCGCGGGCCGGTTCACCAGCACCGCGGTGAGGTACGCCGTGAGTCCGGCGCCGTAGCCGTACGCCTGGGTCTCCAGGTCCCGCCAGGTCTCCCGGTGGTGGTGCCACACCAGGGCGTACGGCGTGTAGCGCAGCCGGTGGCCCTGCGCCAGGACGCGGACGAAGCCGTAGAGGTCGTCCCCGCCCCGGGCGGCCGTCCCGGCACCGGTGGCCGGGTCGAAACCGCCCACGGAACGCAGGACCGCCGTGCGGAACGCCATGTTCGCGCCCGAGCCGAACCGTCCCGCCGTGAACGGGAACAGCGGCTCGTCGCCCGGCGGGTGCGCCGGGTCGTACGTCCTTGGAGTGAAGCCTTTGGCGAAGCCGCCGTGGCTCTCCAGCAGCACCTGGGCCGGAGTGGTCAGCCGCGCGGGCAGGATCAGGCCGGTGCTGCACCCGAGCCCGGGGTCGGCGGTGAAGGGCGCGGTCAGCTCGGTCAGCCAGCGCGGGTCGGCGACCACGTCGTCGTCCGTGAAGGCGACCACCTCGCCGCGCACGGCCTCCAGCCCGGCGTTGTGGGCGGCCGCGAGCCCCGGAACGGACTCACGGACGTAGCGCACGCGCTCGGCGTACTTCGTCTCGATCAGCCGGCGCGTCTCGTCCGTGACGGGCGCGTTGTCGACGACGACGATCTCGAACCGCGGATGGTCCTGCGCCAGCAGCGAGTCCAGCGCCCGGGCCAGCTGCCCGGCCCGCTCCCGGGTCGCGACGACGACCGTGGTGAACGGTGGCTCGCCGGGTTCGCCGAAGACGGCGGGCCCGCACTCCGCTCGCGCCCGCCCCGCCAGCACGGCCTTCGGATCCGCCCCCTGCGGCACCCGCCCGAGCAGGGTGCCCACCGGCCGACCGGACCTCCTGACCAGCACGAACACCTCCCCGTGTGTCACGGGCGGACTGCCCGGGCCGGGTCTGAGCACCGCCTCGTCGCCGTCGAGGTCCAGCTCGGCGACCTGGACCGCCCCGATGTCGAGGAACCGCCGTATCTCCTCCTGCGCACGCGCCGAACGGGCCATGCGCCCACCCCCCTTGTGTGTCAGGTACGGCGCAGCCGAGCCACGCCCTTCAGCGTCCGCGCGGCCAGCGCCGCGAGCCGCGGCCTGCCGCGGACGAAGCTGTGCGCGCGGCGCGCCGGCTCGCGGCCCAGCCAGTACAGCGCCGCGCCCGCCCCCGGCCGCGTCACCGCACCCTCGTAAACGGGCAGTTCGCCCGTCTTGAGCGCGTCCTTGTACTCGGCCGCGCCCCGCCCCAGGTCGAGCATGCCCACCCCCTCGGCAGCCGCCGCCTCGGCCATGCGCAGATGCAGCACCAGCCCCGGCGAGAACTTCGCGAACTCCGGGTCGTAGGCCGGGAACCAGCAGGCCAGCACCGAGGCCGAACGCAGCCCGAAGTGCGCGGCGACCGGCCGCTCACCCGCGTACAGCACGGACAGCGTGCCGCTGCACTCCGGCGCCCGGGTCCGGGCCAGCTGCCCGACGAGCCGGGTGATCCACTCCTGGGCGAACCGGTCGCGGCGGCCGGTCCTGCGGTACTGCGCCGACTTCCACTCCATCAGCGTGCGCAGGGCGGCCGGGTCGCGTTCGTCGAAGACGAACCGCAGCTCACCGGCCTGCCGGCCCAGCCTGCGCTCCTTGGCCAGGGTGGTCTTCAGGAACTTCGGCGACTGCGCGCGCAGCACCGACTCGTAGGCCTCGTAGCCCTTCTCCACGTCGATGACGTAGGTGGCGTACTCCTCGGCCGCGTACCGGACGAACAGCCGCTGCTCGGCCTCCAGATTGTCGAAGGCGAAGCTCGACACCGAGCAGGCCCTCAGCAGTTCACCCGTCTCCAGGTCCAGGCCCGGCCGCAGGATCGCGCCCTGGGCGTCCGAGACGCCGAACCCGATCGCCCGGCCCTGCCCCAACGGGCCCCGCTCATGGGGCAGGAAGCCGGCCGGCTCCAGCCCCTCGTACACCACGGCGACCCGGGCCCCCGGCCTGACCCGGCCGACGGCTTCGGTGAACTCCGGTTCCATGAAGGGGTTGCGCGGTGCCCCGGAGGCCGCGCGCAGCGCACGCCAGCGCTCCTTCTCCCCTTCACCGAGCTCCCCGGCCCCCGCCACGCGAATGCGCCCACTGCTCAACCTGACCCCCCGATCAAGTCCCCCCTGGACACATGGAAGGTACCGCTCTATGCGGCCTCTCGGGTAGGTAGCGGAGCATGTTGTTGCCAACCGGTGCAGAGGCCTTCAACCGGGCAATCGGCGTCCCCTGTGCGATGAAACGAAGGGCCGCGTTGTCCGTATTCTCTGATCATGGCCGCACCCCTCGCATATTCACTCATCGCCACCGATCTGGACGGGACGTTGCTGCGCGGCGACGACACCCTCTCCGAACGGTCCCTCGCCGTGCTCGCGCGGGTGGCGGACGCCGGTGCCCAGCACCTCGTGGTGACGGGCCGGCCGGCGCCGAGAGTGCGGCCGCTGCTGGACGACCTCGGCTGCACGGGGCTCGCGGTCTGCGGGCAGGGCGCGCAGGTGTACGACGCCGGCGCGGACCGGCTGCTGTGGTCCATCACGCTGGACCGGGAGCTGGCCGAGACCGCCCTCGGCAAGATCGAGGCCGAGGTGGGGCAGGTGTACGCGGCGGTCGACCAGGACGGGGTCGACGGGCTCACGCTGATCGAGCCGGGCTATCTCATGCCGCACCCGACCCTGCCCGCGGTGCGGGTCGAACGGCGTGACGACCTGTGGGGCGAGCCCATCAGCAAGGTGCTGCTGCGCCATCCGCACCTGTCGGACGACGCGTTGGCGGCGACGGCCCGCTCGGTGGTGGGTTCGCTGGCGACGGTGACGATGTCGGGGCCCGGCACGGTGGAGCTCCAGCCGTGCGGGATCACCAAGGCGACGGGCCTGGCGCTGGCGGCCGAGCATCTGGGGCTGCGTCCGGCGGACACCATCGCCTTCGGCGACATGCCCAACGACATCCCGATGTTCGACTGGGCCGGCCACGGCGTCGCGATGGCGAACGCCCATCCCGAACTCAAGGCCGTGGCCGACGAGGTCACCCTGTCGAACGAGGACGACGGCATCGCCGTCGTCCTCGAGCGACTGCTGGGCGGGGCGGCTCAGTACGGTCCGTTGACGTTGTCGATCGAGCCGTAGCGGTCGGCCGCGTAGTTGCAGGCCGCGGTGATGTTGGCGACCGGGTCGAACGGGTCGAAGGAGGTGCCGTCCACGTGGTAGGCGGCGAACGTCGGGTCGATGACCTGGAGCAGGCCCTTGGACGGGGTGCCCGCCGCGGCGTTCGAGTCCCAGTTGTTGATCGCCAGCGGGTTGCCGGACGACTCGCGCATGATGTTGCGGTAGATGCCGTCGTAGGACCCGGGGATGCCCTTCTGCGCCATGATGTCCAGCGCCTCGCGGATCCAGCCGTCCAGGTTGTTCGCGTAGGTCTTGGCCGACGCCTGGGTGGCCTGGGCGACGCCCGTGGCGGGCTTCGCGGCCGGCTTGGCGGGGGCGGACGACGGGGTGGCCGTCTTCTTCGCGGCCTTCGCCTTGGTGGTCTTCACCGTCAGCTTCAGACCCGGGTGGATCAGCTTCGGGTTGTCGCCGACGGCGGCGCGGTTGTCCTTGTAGAGCCGCTTCCAGCCGCCCCGGACGTCGTACTTGTCCGCGATGCGGGCCAGCGAGTCGCCCTTGACCACGGTGTACGTGAGCGACGTGGCGGGCTGGGCCGCGCGGGGCGCGGACTGTGCGGCGACGGGGGCGCTCTGGGGCTCGGCGGCGCTCGCCTGGGCGGCGCCGAGGAGCGGGAGGGTGAGTGCGGCTCCTCCGGTGCCGACGGCGATGAAGCCGCGGGTCAGCGGGTTGGTTCTGGGGCGACGGTGCTTGCCTCGTCCGGCCATGACGATGTTCCTCTCCGGCGCCTGCGAGGTGAGCTGTCGGGTTCGGGCCGGGAGGTGCCCGGCCGCGTACGGCGCTGTGTGCCGTACGCGGCTTCACCCCGAGCCGTGCCGCTGTGCGGTCCGGCGACTTACCTGGGTCCCCCGCTCCTGCCCTGCGTGAGTGAGTCGGTTCCAGTGGGGAGTCCGGGCGGCGGCAGGATGAGGCGTCCGCCGGACAGGGCGGGAACGTATGCGAGAGCACATGTCCGGAACAAGCGCCTCAGTCACATATCACGTAGTTGACCTTGGTCGGAGGCATTTGGGCCGCTTGATCCTTTGCGGCAGCCAAGGGCTCAACTTGCTTTCCGGAAAAGGGGGTACGGGGCGAGGTGGGAGGAGGGCGGAAAAGCGGAGGCAGTGATTCAACTCACTGATCACGAGTCCGTGGGGCATTTTCCACCAACGGGAATTTGCTTACCCAAAGCGGCAAATGGTGCATAGTTCACCACCCTTGGGTAAGTCGATAAATATCTGTTCTTATAGGTTGATCGAAAACATTGCGGTCGTGATCGGATACCGCCCGGCCTGTAACCCTGGGCGCTGGCGGTGATCGAAACGTGACCGGATACGCTGACTCGAGTGAGGGCAGCGACCTATCGACAAACCGCGTAATCACCGGCAGACACAGCAGACAGGAGACCCCTCGTGACCGACGTCGGGCCGTTCGGGCTGAGCGTGCGGGACCAGGCTCTGGAAGCCGATGTCCAGGCCGGACTGACGGCTGTCGAGGAAGGCTTGCTCGAGGCCACCAAGAGTGAGGTGCCCTTCATCACGGAGGCCGCCCAGCATCTGGTGCGCGCCGGCGGCAAGCGGTTCCGTCCGCTGCTCGTGATGCTGTCCGCCCAGTTCGGCGACCGGCACGCCCCCGGGATCGTGCCCTCGGCCGTCGTCGTGGAGCTGACCCACCTCGCCACGCTGTACCACGACGACGTCATGGACGAGGCCGCCGTGCGCCGCGGCGTCGCGAGCGCGAACACCCGCTGGGGCAACTCCGTCGCCGTCCTCACCGGCGACTTCCTCTTCGCCCGCGCCTCGCACATCCTGGCCGACCTCGGCCCGGAGGCCGTGCGGGTGCAGGCCGAGGCGTTCGAGCGCCTGGTGACCGGCCAGATCCTGGAGACCGCCGGACCGCAGGACGGCCGCGACCCCGTCGAGCACTACCTGGACGTGCTGGGCGGCAAGACCGGCTCGCTGGTCGCCGTCTCGTGCCGGTTCGGCGCGATGATGTCCGGCGCCGACGAGACGGTCGTGCACGTGCTGACCCAGTACGGCGAGCGCCTCGGCGTCGCCTTCCAGCTCGCGGACGACGTCCTGGACATCGCCTCCGACTCCCACGAGTCCGGCAAGACCCCCGGCACCGACCTGCGCGAGGGCATCCCCACCCTGCCGGTGCTGCGGCTGCGCGAGCGGGCCGCCCGGCTCGGGCTCGCCGAGGACGTCGCCCTGTGCGAGCTGCTGGACTCCGACCTCACCGACGACGCGCGGCACGCGGAGGCCCTGCGCCTGCTGCGCGCCCACCCGGCGCTGGAGCAGGCCCGGCGGGACACCGTCCGCTACGCCCAGGACGCCCGCGCGGCGCTGGCCCCCCTGCGGGACTGCGCCGCGAAGACGGCGCTCCTGGAGCTGTGCGACGCCGTGGTGCACCGGGCCGGCTGACACCTCCTCCCCGTACGACCCCTACGGGTCGGGGGAGAAGCCCGGCCTCCGTGTCATACCCCAGCAGTACACGGAGTTGAGCCCGGGGTCTGACGTATCTCCCTGGCCGATTTGGTCAGATGGTGACCACGGAAAGCACCACTCCTCACCTGTTCGGGTGAGAATGGCGGCTCAGGGACGAGTGCGTGCACGACACGGACAGCCGCCGCCGACCACGGAGGTAGGGCACACATGGCACCGTACGCATCCGACGACAGCACGACCGCCGGGGAGGCCGACGAGCAGCGCTCCGGGCGGCGCACCGCCGCGCGGTACATCGTCCCGGTCACGGTGATCGGGGTGGCCGCCGCGACGATCGGCCTGGTCCCCGCGCTCGCCGACTCCGGTGACCCCGACCTTCCGAAGATCACCGCCCAGCAGCTCATAGAGAAGATCGCCGCGTCCGACGTCGAGCAGCTGTCCGGCACCGTCAAGATCAGCACCGACCTCGGTCTGCCGAACCTCGGCGGCCTGGAGTCCGGTCTGCTGTCCGGTGCCGCGGGCGGTGGTGACGGCTCCTCGGCCGACCCGACGGCCAAGCTCACCGAACTGGCCTCCGGCACGCACACCCTGCGCGTCGCCGCCGACGGCCCGGACCGGCAGAAGCTGTCGCTGCTGGAGAACGCCGCCGAGTACAGCCTCATCCACAACGGCAAGGACGTCTGGGGCTACGACAGCAAGTCCAACGAGGTCTACCACGGCACCTCCTCCGAGAGCCCGGAGCGCGGCAAGGACCAGCAGCCGCCGGCCCTGCCGAAGGACTTCGCCGAGGAGGCCCTGAAGGCGGTCGACGACACGACCTCCGTGACCGTGGACGGCACCGCCCAGGTCGCCGGCCGGGACGCCTACAAGCTCGTCGTCGAGCCGAAGCAGTCCGGCTCGACGGTCGGCGCGATCACCGTCGCCGTGGACGCCGAGACCGGCATGCCGCTGAAGTTCACGCTCACCCCGGCGAGCGGCGGCGCCGCCGTCGTGGACGCCGGCTTCACGAAGGTCAGCTTCGCCCAGCCGCCCGCCTCGACCTTCGACTTCACCCCGCCCAAGGGCGCGAAGGTCACCGAGGAGAAGGACGCCAAGGCCTCCGACGAGGCTCCGCGCAAGGCTCCCGGCAAGCCCTTCGGCCTCGGTGAGGCACCCGGGCACGCCCCCAAGGACGGAAAGGACCTCGGCAAGGGCCCCGACGGCATGAAGACCATCGGCGAGGGCTGGAACGCGATCGCCACCTTCGACACCGGCGGCGAGGGCGTGCCCTCCGGCAAGGCCGGCGGCGAATTCGGCGGCTTCATGGACTCGCTCGGCGAGAAGGTGCACGGCACGTTCGGCTCCGGCACGGTCTTCTCGACCCGCCTGGTCAACGCCCTCATCACCGACGACGGCAAGGTCTACGCGGGCCTGGTCACCAAGGACGCGCTCGTGAAGGCGGCCGACGCCGCGAAGTAGGTCCCGCGGGCGCACGGTGCGCCGGGAGGACGAGGAAGCCCTGCGGGACGTCGAGAGAACGGGGAAGCCGATGGGCGAACCGTCCGCCGGGCAACCGGAGGAGCGGGGTGCGGCGCGGGCCGGTACCGGGGAACCGGTCATCGCCACCCGCGCGCTCACCAAGCGCTACCGCGGCGGACAGCTCGCCGTCGACGGTCTCGACCTGACCGTCCCGGAGGGCAGCGTCTTCGGCTTCCTCGGCCCCAACGGCTCCGGCAAGACCACCACCATCCGCATGCTGATGGGCCTCATCGAGCCCACCTCCGGCACGGCGCGGGTGCTCGGGCAGCCCATGCCCCGGGCCATCCGCGCCGTGCTGCCACAGGTCGGCGCCCTCATCGAGGGCCCGGCCCTCTACGGCTTCCTCTCCGGCCGCGACAATCTGATCCGCTACGACAGCGCCGACCCGGCCACCGACCCGCGCACCCGGCGGGCCCGGGTCGCCGCCGCCCTGGACCGGGTGGGCCTGGCGGCGGCCGGGTCCAAGAAGGCAAAGGCGTACTCGCTGGGCATGAAGCAGCGTCTGGGTCTCGCCGCCGCGCTGCTCCGGCCGCGCAGGCTGCTCGTCCTCGACGAGCCGACCAACGGCCTGGATCCGCAGGGCATGCGCGAGATCCGCGCCCTGATCCGCGAACTGGCCTCGGACGGCACCACCGTCTTCCTCTCCTCCCACCTGCTCGACGAGATCGAGCAGGTCTGCACCCACGCGGCCGTGATGGCCCGGGGCCGGCTGATCGCGCAGGGCCCGGTCGCCGACCTGGCCGCCGGGGCGCGCGGCCGGCTGGTCGTGATGACACCGGACCCGGCGGAGGCGGCCCGGGTACTGAAGGAGCAGGGCGTCGGCGACGTCGTCGTCACCGGCGACCGGGTGACCGGCGAACCGCCGGAGCGCGACCTGGCCGAGGTGAACGCCGCGCTGGTGACGGCCGGGGTCCGCGTGCGCGGCTTCACCGTCGAACGGGCCTCGCTGGAGGACGCGTTCGTGGCACTGACGGGGGAGGGCTTCGATGTCGCGGGCTGAAGTGCCCGAAGCCGTACGGCCGGTGAGCCCGTTGTGGACCTTCGGGCTGCTGCGCAACGAGCTCGTCACCACCTTCCGGCGCTGGCGCACGCTCGCGCTGCTGGCCGTACTGGCGGGCGTGCCGGTCCTCGTCGGCATCGCGGTCAGGATCGAGACGGGGAAAGGCGGTTCGCCCGGCGGCGGGGGCGGTTCAGGACCGGCCTTCGTCGCGCAGATCACCAACAACGGTCTGTTCCTCGTCTTCACCGCCCTGGCCGCCACGCTCCCGTTCTTCCTGCCCATGGCGGTCGGGGTCGTGGCGGGCGACGCGATCGCCGGTGAGGCCGACTCCGGGACGCTGCGCTATCTCCTGGTCGCCCCGGCCGGCCGCAGCCGCCTGCTGCTCGTCAAGTACGCGGCGGTCGTGGTCTTCTGCCTGGCCGCCACGCTGGTGGTCGCCGTATCGGCCCTGGTCGTGGGCTCCTTGCTGTTTCCGCTCGGGGAGCTGACGACCATCTCGGGTACGCGGATCAGCTTCGCCGAGGGCCTGGGCAGAGCCCTGCTGATCGCCCTGGTCGTCGCCGCGTCACTGGTCGGCGTCGCCGCGCTCGGCCTGTTCGTGTCCACCCTGACGGGCAGCGGCATCGCGGCGATGGCGACGACGGTCGGGCTGCTGATCACCGTGCAGATCCTGGACCAGATCCCGCAGTTGCACGCCCTTCAGCCGTACTTCTTCTCCCACCACTGGCTCTCCTTCGCCGACCTCATGCGCGAGCCGGTCCTCTGGGACGGCCTGGCGAAGAACCTCGGCCTCCAGGCCCTGTACGCGGCGGTGTTCGGATCGGCGGCATGGGCCCGCTTCACGGCGAAGGACATCACGGCCTAGCGCTCAGGCCGTGACGTCCTGCTCGTACAGGAACCGGGCGAGCGGCGCCTCCTGCGCGAAGAAGGTCTTCGCCCGGGTCAGCGCCGCGTCGTCGGCCAGCACGTCACCGGGCTTGCTGCCGTTGCCCAGCAGCACCCCGCCGAAGCGCATCCCCATGTACGCGGCCGAGTTGTGCAGCGTCCCGACCAGCGGGTCGGCGACGATCTCCTCCCGGTGCGCCAGGGCGGTGACGCCCCACAGGGTGCGGCCGGCCAGGGTCGCCTTGAAGTCGAGGCCCGGCGTGCGCAGCCAGCCCGACCAGTGATCCAGGTAGCGCTTGGTCTGCGCGGAGACCGAGTACCAGTACAGCGGCGAGACGATCACGATGTCCGTCGCCGCGAGCGTGGCGTCCAGCAGCCGGGCCACGGTCCCCTCGGTCGGGCGGACGTGGTCGCTGTCGTGCCGCAGGTCCTCGAAGTCGGGCAGCGGGAACTCCGTGAGGTCGATCCACTCCTGCTCGACGTCCGGGGGGAGTTGCTCGGCGGCCCGGCGGGCGAGCAGCTCGGAGTTGCCCTCGGCGCGAGCGCTGCCCAGGACGAAAAGGAAACGGCGGGTCATGGGGTGCCCCTCTGACGGTCGGCGTACGTCAATTACACGCGTGTGCATCATATGCGTGCGCAAGTAAATGTGCCAGGGGTGCCGGTCAGCGGACGCCGCGTTCCCGTGCCTCCCGCGCCACCGCCAGCAACAGCGCCTCCCGCCCGTGCGGCGCCACCAGCTGGAGCCCGGCCGGGCAGCCGTCACCGCCGAAGCCCGCGGGCAGGCTCAGCGCCGGATGCCCGCTGAGGTTGAACGCCCAGGTCAGCGAGGTGGAGTAGCGGTCCCCGGGTCCGTCGTGACCGTGCGGGGCGGTGGGTGCCGTCGGGGTCAGCAGCAGCGCGGCACCGGCGAACAGCTCCGCCAGCCGCCGGTCGTTCTCCGCCCGGACGCGGTGCGCCCCGGCCGGGTCGGCACCGGGTGTGCGCAGGGCGAGCCAGGCCGGCCCGGGGTCCACCAGCCGCACGGGCGTCCGCGGCCGTACGAGCCGGACGACGCCCGCCGCGACGAGCCGTTCCACCGCCGCCCGCGCGAGCGCGACGGGCTCGGGGTCGGGCCCGGCGAAACCCAGGTCCGGCGACCAGACGGCGGTGACCGGAAGGTCCGCCGCACCCGGCACCGGCTCCCCGGACACCACGCGCCACCACAGCTCCGCGTCCGACGCCGAGCGGGCGAGCACCCCCGGAACCGCGAGCCCCGTACGGTCGCCCGAGGGCAGCCGCCCCCTCGTCGTCTTCAGCCCGGCCACCCCGCACCACGCCGCCGGGATGCGCACCGACCCGGCCCCGTCGCCGCCCGTGGCCAGCGGCACCAGCCCGGCCGCCACGGCCGCCGCGGCCCCGGCCGACGAACCACCCGGCGTACGGTCGGCCCGCCACGGGTTGACGGTCCGGCCCCGCGCCCCGAGCCCCCAGGTCTGCCAAGCCGTTCCCGGGCCGGGCACGGACGTCGCTCCCACCGCCACACCCCCGGCCGCGAGCAGCGCACCCGCCGCGCGCAGACCGTGCCGCCCCTTGACGGCGATCGGCACCCCCGCCAGCGGCAGGGACGGGGCCGCGCCCCGGCGGTCGAGTCGCGTGTCCAGCTCGTCCGCCCGCCGCAGCGCCTCCTCGCGCCACACCTCGACGAACGCGCACAGCCCCGGATCGGCCCGCTCGATCCGCTCCAGGGCCGCCGCGACGACATCCGCGGCACGCAGTTCCCGGGCCCGGACCGCCGCCGCGATCTCCCCGGCCGACGCGGATGCGTCCGGCACGGCCGTCAGCGGGGGACTCCCGTCAGCCGGGCCAGGTCAGCCGTCTCGCGCGGCGGAGCACCCGGTGCGCCGAGCCGCCAGGACGTCACCCACGGCACGCGGTACACGTCGATGACCGACTCCAGGGACCTGACCCGCTGGGCCAGCGGGCGCGGCAGCCGGCCCGGGGCGTCCGCCACGAGGACGACGGCGTCCAGGTCGAGCCCCGGCGGAGCCTGACCCCGCCGGAAGAGCTCCACCGCCCCGGCGACCGAGTCCAGCCCTGCCGCGTGCGTCCGGGCGACCAGCAGCACCGACGGGGGATCGCCGGGCCGGGGCCAGGACCGGCCGCTGTCATGGCCGCCGTAGACCGCGGCGAGGGTGGAGACGCCCGCGCCGCCGTGCGTGCCGACGAAGGAGAAGCGCCGCCCCGCCGCATGGGCGTGCGCGGGCTCCGGCGGCCCCGCATCCGGGGTGGTCACCGGTCCGCGCAGCCAGATCTCCGGACCCTGTCGCATGCCTGTGTGCATGCCCCTCTCCTCCCTCGTACGCCCGCACCTCATGCCCTCCGCCACGACCGCGCCGGGGCCGGCGGCCCTTGGGACGAGCCTGTGACACCGTGGTGACGTGAGAAACGGGGGCGAGCGGACACACTCGACAGTAGGTGTACGACGCCCAGTGAGGGGACGATGTCGCGACTCAGCCGCGAGAAGAAGCGGGAACAGAAGCAGGCCGCACGCGCGGCGACCCCGGCGGCGCCGATCGACGTCCACGTCCCCGGGCCCGGAACGGACGCGGAAGGGGGAGCCGGCGGGATGTCCGGCGGTGCCTTTGTCGGCGGCGTCGTCGTCCACGCGGCCCCCGGTGAGGAGATCCAGCGGGCCGTCCTGAACCGGCTCCACCACATCGCCCTCGCCACCGGCCACCCCGTCCTCGCAACGATCCACGACGAGCGCATCGGCTACGTCGTCCCGCTCCAGGTCGACCCGGACGGCTCCAGCCGCTTCACGGCCGAGCCGATCGCCACGACCCCGCCGGCACGGCAGCACCCCGGGAGCGACGCCGCTCCGACGCCGCCCGTGCGTCAGCAGGCCGGCGGAGGTCTCCCCGCGCCGCCGTCACCGCAGCACGCCGGGAGCGACGCCGCACCGTCACGGCCGGCACCGCACCACGCCCGGAACGACGCCGACGTGATCCCGGCCGGACCGCAGCACCTCCGAAGCGGTGGCGCCGCGACCTCGCCCGAGCCGCAGCCCGCACCGCCCGCGCCGGGTGACAGCGCCACGCACGTGCTGCGTCGCGCGTCGGGGCCCGCTCGGGGCTCGACCCCGACGTTCCCGCTGCGGGCGGTTCCCGAGCCGCAGCCGGCCGATGAACCCGTGCCGACGTTCGAGCTGCGGGCCGTACCGGAGGTCACGGAGCCCGCGCCCGAGGACGCGCCACCGGCCCCGGGTCCGGCGACGCCGCCCGGTACCGTCGCGCCGCCCGTCGGTGCGTTCGGGCCGCCCCCGCCCATGGACGCGAGGCCCCTGCCGGTCCCCGAAGCCCCTCCGGCTCCGCGGGCCCGACCGGTCCCCGAGGACGCTCTGCTCGCCGCCGACCCCGACCCCAAGCCCACGCCCCCGCGCGGTTTCGACGCCGTCGCGGAGGCCGTGCTCGGGGACGAACCCCTCACCGCCCCGGGCGATCCCGCCGCGCCCGCGCTCCTCGCGGAGCCGGTCGGGCGGATCAACGAGGCGGTGAAGGAGGGCCGGATCGACTCCGCCGCCCAACTGGCCGAGCAGACCGTCGCGCAGGCGTCGGGGACGCTGGGGCCGGAGCACCCAGAGGTGCTCCGGCTGCGCGAACTCAGCGCGTACATCGCCTACTTGGCGGGTGACCCGCTCCGTGCCTGCCGGCTCTCGCTCGACCTGGCCGGCGCCCGCCGCCGGGCCGGCGACGCGGAGGCCGCCTACGGCAACGTGGAGAGCGCGGCCACCGCCTGGCGCGCGGTGCGCGACCCGGCACTGGGGCTGGAACTGGGGCGCGACCTGATCGGCCTGTGGACGGAGCTCGCCGCCGAGGACGGCCCGGCCGCCGAGGAGGTCGAGCAACTGGAGTCGGCCCGCGCCCGCATGGGCCGCCTCACCGAACGCGCCCGCAGGCAGTAGGCGTGGCCCGCGAGGGCTACTCCGACAGCTCCCACACCGCGTACGCGAGGGCGTCGCTGTTGCGGTTCAGGGCGGTGTCGTTGATGTTGGCGATGGTGTCGCAGGAGGAGTGGTAGCAACGGTCGAAGGCCCGGCCGGCCGTTCCGCCCCACTTGGCCGCCTGCGCCGACGTCATCGTCCGGCTGGCCCCGGTGAACAGACCGCCCACCGGCACGCCCGCGCTCTTGAAGGGCGCGTGGTCGGAGCGCCCGTCGCCCTCGGTCTCGATCTCGGTCGGGACGCCGATGCCGCCGAAGTAGTCCTTGAAGGTCTTCTCGATCGCCGGGTCGTCGTCGTAGACGAAGTAGCCCGGGTTCGGCGAGCCGATCATGTCGAAGTTCAGATAGGCGCTGATCCTCGAACGGTCGGCGGTGGTGAGCCGGTTGACGTAGGAGCGGGAGCCGACCAGGCCGAGCTCCTCCGCGCCCCACCAGGCGAACCGCAGGTGCTTGGTGGGTTTGTACTGCGCCCGGGACACCGCCAGGGCGGTCTCCAGGACGGCGGCCGAGCCGGAGCCGTTGTCGTTGATGCCGGGCCCCGAGGTGACGCTGTCGAGGTGCGAGCCGGCCATCACGACCTGGTTCGCGTCGCCGCCCGGCCAGTCGGCGATCAGGTTGTAGCCGGTGCGGCCGGAGGCGGTGAACTGCTGGATGGTGGTGGTGTATCCGGCCGCGTCCAGCTTGGCCTTCAGGTAGTCGAGCGAGGCCTTGTAACCGGCCCGGCCGTGCGCCCGGTTGCCGCCGTTGGCGGTGGCTATGGACTGCAGCTGGGACAGGTGGGCCTTGACGTTCGCCACGGGTATGTCCGGCGCGGCGGCCGCTCTGGAGGGAGCGGGGGACGCGGCGTCGGCCACGGCACCGCCGGTCAGGAGCACGGCTGTCGCCATGCCTCCCGCCGCGACGGCGCGCGCGGAAACGGAGAGCTTCATGTGGGGGCTCCGGATTCCGTCGGGCGGCCCGTGGGGTGTCCACGGGCCGCCCACAGTGAATGGGGTGCCTGGATGGTGAAGCTGGGACTGACTCTCCGTCAAGGTCCGTATTCGGCCAGGGCGTTACGGAGTGCGGGTCTGCGCAGCCGGTGTCACTGCACGCAGAACTCGTTGCCCTCCGGGTCCGCCATGAGCGCCCACTCGCCGCCCTGCTCCTTCACCCGCCGCAGCACACTCGCACCGAGCCCCTCCAGCCGTGCGACCTCCTCGTCGCGCCGCCCCTCGCCCGGGTGCAGATCCAGATGCAGCCGGTTCTTGACCGTCTTCTCCTCCGGCACCCGCTGGAACAGCAGCCGCCGCCCGAGCCCGGTCCCGCTCTCCTCGTCGAACGGGTCCCCGGGGTGCCGTACCGCGATCAGGTCCCGGAAGGCGCGCCGGCCGTGGAAGTCGACCGTGGCCTCCTCCGGCAGGGCGCCGAAGCCGAGCAGCTTCCCGATCAGGACGCTGTTGTCCTCGACCTCGTAATGGAGGGCGGCGGCCCAGAACTCGGCCTGGGCGTGCGGGTCGCTCGCGTCGATGACGACTTTGAAGTGCACGGGCGCGGGTGAGGCGGGTGTCTGCGACATGTAACCAGTTATACTGGTTAGGTGAGTGGACGCGCAGGGGAAACGCCGGACCGCCCGCCCGGCCTGACGCTGGTCTCGCACGAGGGCAAGCCCTACCGCTTCGACCCCGGCACCCTGTGCCTGGAGCTGACGGCCACGGGCGGCCCGGGCGCCTTCGCCCGCTGGGAAGTGCTGCACGAACCTTCCGACCTGATCACCTGGGCCGGGCGCAGCCGGCTGCCGGACGGTCTCGACCTCACCGTCTCCATCGCGGAGCTGGAACGGGTGCGCACCCTGCGCGACGCCGTGTTCCTGCTCGCCGCCGCCTGGGCCCACGGCCGCCCCCTGGAGGCCGCCCACCTGGACGTCGTCAACGCCGCAGCGGCCGGGCCCCCGCTGGTCGCCCGTATCGAACCCGGCGGCATCCGCTCCTGGGCGCCGGGCGCGACCGGCGCCCACCTGCTCTCCACCGTCGCCCGCGACGCGATCGACCTGTTCACCGGGCCCTTCGCCGACCGGGTGCGCGAGTGCGGCGCCCACGACTGCCGGCTGCTCTTCGTCGACACCTCACGCCCGGGCCGCCGCCGCTGGTGCGCGATGGAGCACTGCGGCAACCGCGAGAAGGTCCGGGCGCACCGCGCCCGCCACGCCCCTACGAAGCCGTAGTCTCCGCGTCCTGGGCCACGCGGGTGTCGTAGGCCGTCCGCGCCGCCGCGATCTCCTCCTGGTGCTTCTCCGTCCAGGTCACCAGGGACTGGATCGTGGTGTGCAGCCCTCTGCCGAGGGAGGTCAGCTCGTAGTCGACCCGCGGCGGCACCACGGGGTGCACCGTCCGCTTCACCAGGCCGTCCCGCTCCAGCGAGCGCAGGGTCACCGTCAGCATGCGCTGGCTGACCCCGTCGATCTCCCGGCGCAGTTCGGTGAAGCGCAGCCGCCGGTTCTCCAGCAGCGCGATGACCAGCAGCGACCACTTGTCGGCGATCCGGTCGAGGATCTGCCGCACCTGGCAGTCCTCCCGGGTGTCCCACTGGAAGGGATCGGCGTCGCCGTGCTCCACGGTGCTCTCGCAGTGACTCGGTGACTTCGAAGTGCCTTCTTCCATGTCTGTCGATGCTGCCGCAGGGTGGGCTGTGGTTACAAGAGGGAACCGACCCTCACTTGCGTAACCGCCCCTGACCGGAGGAGTGTTGACTCATGGGCACCCGTGCCTGGGCGCTGCTGCTCGTTCTGTGCGGAACGATCTTTCTCGAAGGCATCGACGTCGCGATGATGGCGGTGGCGATCCCGGCCGTCCGCGCCGATCTCCACCTGACCACCGGCACCGCGGCGTGGGTGATGAGCGCCTATGTGCTCGGCTACGCCGGCTTCACTCTGCTCGGCGGCCGGGCCGCCGACCTGCTCGGCCGGCGGCGGATGTTCCTGCTCTGGCTGACCGTCTTCCTCGCCTTCTCGGGGCTCGGCGGCCTGGCCACTGAGGGCTGGATGCTGATCGTCGCCCGGTTCGTCACGGGCGTCGCCGCCGCGTTCATGACCCCGGCCGCGCTCTCCCTGATCACCACGTCGTACGAGGAGGGCCCGCAGCGCAACAAGGCCCTGCTGGTCTTCGCCGGAACGGGCGCGGCCGGTTTCTCCCTCGGCCTGGTCGTCGGCGGACTGCTCACCGAGATCGGCTGGCGCTGGGTGTTCTTCGCGCCCGTCCTGCTGGCCGCCGCGCTGCTCGTCACGGCCGTACGCCTGATCCCCGGGCGCGACGCCCCGCCGCGCCGCCGGCGCACCTTCGACCTGCCCGGCGCGATCACCGCCGCCGGTGCCATGCTGCTGGCCGCCTACACCGTCGTCCGCCTGGAGCACGGCCTGCACGACTGGCCGCTCACCCTGGTCTCGGGCCTGGCGGCCGTGCTCCTGGCCGGTGCCTTCGTCGTGGTCGAGCGCCGCTGCCCCGACCCGCTCGTCCGGCTCGCCCTGCTGCGCAAGGGCCCGGTGGTGCGTGCCGACCTGGGGGCGCTGCTCTTCCTCGGGGCGTTCTTCGGCTTCCAGTTCGTCGTCACGCTCTACTTGCAGGAACTGCGCGGCTGGTCGTCCCTGCAGACGGCGGTCGCCCTGGTCGTCATGGGCATCGACGCCGTCCTCGCGCCGACGCTCACACCCAGACTGGTCACCCGCTTCGGCAACGCCCGGGTGATCACCGGCGGTTTCGTCCTGGCCGTGGCCGCGTACGCGCTGTTCCTGCCGGTCGGCATGGACTGGTCCTACGCCATGATGTTCCCGACCCTGCTGCTGTCCGGCTTCGCGTTCGCCCTGGCCTACGGGCCGCTGACCATCGCGGCGACGGACGGGGTCGCGGGGGCGGAGCAGGGTCTGGCGGGCGGGCTGCTGACCACTGCCACCCAGTTCGGTTCGGCGATCGGCATCTCGGCGGTGACCGCGGTCTACGGCCTGGCGTCCACCGGGTCCGGTCCCGAGGCCACGCTGTCGGCGTTCCGCGCGGCACTGACCGTGCCGGTCGCCCTGGTGGTGCTGGGCACGCTCATCTCGCTGGTGAGTGTGCGCGAGGCCCGGCGGGCGGCGCGCAACGCGTCCCAGGTGAGCAGCGTCAACGCCAGCCAGACCAGCGCGAACCCGGCCCAGCGCTCCGGCGGCATCTCCTCGTGGAAGTAGAAGATGCCGAGCAGGAACTGCAGGACCGGCGTCGAGTACTGCAGCAGGCCGATGGTGGACAGGGGCACGCGGATGGCGGCCGCGCCGAAGCAGACCAGGGGGAGCGCGGTGACGATGCCGGCCGAGGCCAGCAGCGCCGCGTGCCCCGCGCCCTCACCGGTGAAGGTGGAGCCGCCCCGCGCGGTCAGCCAGGCCAGGAAGGCGAGGGCGGGCAGGAACTGGATCGCGGTCTCGGCGGCCAGCGACTCGATGCCGCCGAGGCCCACCTTCTTCTTCACCAGCCCGTAGGTGGCGAACGAGAAGGCGAGGCAGAGCGAGATCCACGGGGGGCGGCCGTAGCCGACGGTCAGCACGACGACCGCGGCGCAGCCGGTCCCGACCGCCGCCCACTGCACCGGACGCAGCCGCTCCTTCAGCAGCAGCACCCCCATCGCGATGGTGACCAGCGGGTTGATGAAGTACCCGAGCGAGGCCTCGACGACGTGCCCGGAGTTCACGGCCCAGATGTACAGGCCCCAGTTGACGGTGATGACCGCCGCGGCGACCGTGATCAGCGCCAGTTTGCGCGGTTGCCGCAGCAGCTCGCCGGCCCAGGCCCAGCGGCGCAGCACCAGCAGGGCGGCGCCCACGAAGACCAGCGACCACACCATCCGGTGGGCCAGGATCTCCGCCGCGCCGGCCGGCTTCAGCAGGGGCCAGAACAGGGGGACGAGGCCCCACATCCCGTAGGCCGCGAAGCCGTTCAGCAGTCCTATGTGCCGCTCACCCCTCGGCTTGCCGGTCACGGGCCCTCCTTCGCGCCTGGCGTGTGTCCGCGTGCTCGACGGTAACGCCGGGCGCCCCCGGCTGTCATGCCCGTATCGGCATACGGTCATGACAGTCCGGGGGTGGCGGGGCGAGACGGGTCAGCTCTTGAGCGCCGCGGCGATGGCCTCGGAGAACGGGGTGGTGGGGCGGCCGGTCAGCCGGGACAGGTCGCCGCTGGAGACGACCAGTTCGCCCTTCTCGATGGAGGCGTCCACACCCGCGAGGATCTGCGCGAACGGCTCGGGCAGGCCGGCGCCGGTCAGGATGCCGACGAGGGCCTCGGGGGAGACGGCGTGGTAGGCGATCTCCTTGCCGGTCTGCCGGCTCAGCTCGGCCGCGTACTCGGCGAAGCTCCAGGCGGTGTCGCCGCCCAGCTCGTACGTCGTGTTCTCGTGCCCCTCACCGGTCAGCACGGCGACGGCGGCGGCGGCGTAGTCGGCGCGGGCGGCCGAGGAGACCTTGCCTTCGCCGGCCGCGGCGACGACCGCGTTGTGCTCCAGCACCGGGGCGAGGTTCTCGGTGTAGTTCTCGTGGTACCAGCCGTTGCGCAGCAGGGCGTAGGGCACACCGGAGTCCAGCAGGAGCTCCTCGGTGCCGCGGTGGTCGTCGGCGAGCGCGGCGGTCAGGGTGCCCGGGGCGCTGGTGTAGGCGAGCAGGGCGACACCGGCGGCCCTGGCGGCGTCGATGACGACCTTGTGCTGCTGCACGCGGCCCTTGTCGAACTCGTTGCCGGAGATCAGCAGCACCTTGTCGCCGGCGGAGAACAGGCCGTCGAAGGAGGAGGGCGTGTTGTAGTCGGCGAGCGCGATCTTCACCCCGCGGGCCGCGAAGTCGGCGGCCTTCTCCGCCGTCCGCGCGACCGCGGTGATCTGCTCGGCGGGGACCTTCTCCAGCAGCTGCTCCACGACGTGGCGGCCGAGCTGTCCGGTGGCTCCGGTGACGATGATGCTCATGGCGAGGACTCTCCTTGTGGGGTGCGTTGGCACTAACCCTAGGAGATGCGCTAACTCTTGGAAAGTACCTACTTTGAAGTAAGGTACTGGCATGGCGGTAAGTGACAACGAAGCCCTCTGCCCGTACCGGCTGGTCCTGGAGCATGTGACCAGCCGCTGGGGCGTGCTCGTCCTCGTCGAGCTCCTGGACCGCCCGTACCGGTTCAGCGAGCTGCGCCGGGCGATCGGCTCCTACGGTGGCCGGGGCGTCAGCGAGAAGATGCTCACCCAGACCCTCCAGACGCTGGAGCGCGACGGCATGGTCCACCGCGACGCCAGGCCCGTCATCCCGCCGCGCGTCGACTACTCCCTGACGGACCTGGGCCGCGAGGCGGCCGAGCAGGTGCGGGGGCTCGCGGCGTGGACGCACCGGCGGATGGACGACGTGGAGAAGGCGAGGCGGGCCTACGACGAGGCCCGGGCCGCTTCCTGATCGGTACGACAAGGCCCGGGCCGCCTCGTAGCGGTCCGGGCCTCTCGGTCTCGGCCTCTCGGTGTCGCCGTTGCTCAGCCGACGACCGTCCACGTGTCGCCGCCGGCCAGCAGTGCGCCCAGGTCGCCCTTGCCGTGCTGCTCCACCGCGGTGTCGAGCTGGTCGGCCATCTGGGTGTCGTAGACGGGCCGGTCGACCGAGCGCAGCACACCGATCGGCGTGTGGTGCAGGGTGTCCGGATCGGCCAGCCGGGACAGCGCGAACGCCGTGGTCGGGGACGGGGAGTGCGCGTCGTGGACGAGCACCTGGTCCTCGTTGTCCGGCGTCACCGCCACCACCTTCAGATCACCGGTGAGCGGGTCCCGCACGACGCCCTTGCCCTGGTCCGCGCCGAAGCGGATCGGCTTGCCGTGCTCCAGCCGGATCACGGCGTCCTCGGCCTGCTGCTTGTCCTTCAGCGCGTCGAAGGCGCCGTCGTTGAAGATGTTGCAGTTCTGGTAGATCTCGATCAGGGCCGTGCCCTGGTGGGCGGAGGCCTGGCGCAGCACCTCGGTGAGGTGCTTGCGGTCGGAGTCCACCGTCCGCGCCACGAACGACGCCTCCGCGCCGATCGCCAGCGACACCGGGTTGAAGGGCGCGTCCAGCGAGCCCATCGGCGTCGACTTGGTGATCTTCCCGACCTCGGAGGTCGGCGAGTACTGGCCCTTGGTCAGGCCGTAGATCCGGTTGTTGAACAGCAGGATCTTGAGGTTGACGTTGCGCCGCAGCGCGTGGATCAGGTGGTTGCCGCCGATCGACAGCGCGTCGCCGTCACCGGTGACCACCCACACCGACAGGTCCCTGCGCGAGCTCGCCAGCCCCGTGGCGATGGCGGGCGCGCGGCCGTGGATGGAGTGCATCCCGTAGGTGTTCATGTAGTACGGGAAGCGGGAGGAGCAGCCGATGCCCGAGACGAAGACGATGTTCTCCTTCGCCAGCCCCAGCTCGGGCATGAAGCCCTGCACCGCGGCGAGAATGGCGTAGTCGCCGCAGCCGGGGCACCAGCGCACTTCCTGGTCGGACTTGAAGTCCTTCATCGACTGCCTGCCCTCGGCTTTGGGGACCAGGGACAGTGCCTCGACGGTGCGGGTGCCTGTCGTGGACGTCTCAGCCATCGATGGCCTCCTTCAGAGCCGCGGCGAGCTGCTCCGCCTTGAACGGCATGCCGTTGACCTGGTTGTACGAGTGCGCGTCGACCAGGTACTTCGCCCGGATGAGCGTGGCGAGCTGCCCGAGGTTCATCTCGGGGATCACCACCTTGTCGTAACGCTCCAGCACGGAGCCCAGATTCCGCGGGAAGGGGTTGAGGTGGCGCAGATGCGCCTGCGCGACGGACTCCCCGGCCCGGCGCAGCCGCCGCACCGCCGCCGTGATCGGCCCGTACGTCGAGCCCCAGCCCAGCACCAGCGTCCTGGCCCCGTACGGGTCGTCCACCTCGATGTCCGGGACGTCGATGCCGTCGATCTTCGCCTGCCGGGTGCGCACCATGAAGTCGTGGTTGGCCGGGTCGTAGGAGATGTTGCCCGAGCCGTCCTGCTTCTCGATGCCGCCGATCCGGTGCTCCAGACCCGGCGTGCCCGGGATCGCCCAGGGGCGCGCCAGCGTCTGCGGGTCCCGCTTGTAGGGCCAGAACACCTCGGAACCGTCGTCCAGCGTGTGATTCGGGCCCTGCGCGAACTGCACCCGCAGGTCGGGCAGCTCCTCGACGTCCGGGATGCGCCAGGGCTCGGAACCGTTGGCCAGATAGCCGTCGGACAGCAGGAACACCGGCGTCCGGTACGTCAGCGCGATCCGCGCCGCCTCCAGCGCGGCGTCGAAGCAGTCCGCCGGGGTGCGCGGCGCGACCACCGGCACCGGTGCCTCGCCGTTGCGCCCGTACATCGCCTGGAGCAGGTCCGCCTGCTCGGTCTTGGTGGGCAGACCCGTCGACGGGCCACCGCGCTGGATGTCCACGATCAGCAGCGGCAGCTCCAGCGAGACCGCGAGACCGATGGTCTCCGACTTCAGCGCCACCCCCGGACCGCTCGTCGTCGTCACGGCCAGCGACCCGCCGAAGGCAGCGCCCAGCGCGGCCCCGATGCCGGCGATCTCGTCCTCCGCCTGGAAGGTCCGCACACCGAAGTTCTTGTGCCGGCTCAGCTCGTGCAGGATGTCGGAGGCCGGAGTGATCGGGTACGACCCCAGATACAGCGGCAGATCCGCCTGCCGCGAGGCGGCGATCAGCCCGTAGGACAGGGCGAGGTTGCCGGAGATGTTGCGGTAGACACCCGGCGGGAACGCCGTGGCGGCCGGGGCGACCTCGTAGGAGACCGCGAAGTCCTCCGTCGTCTCGCCGAAGTTCCAGCCCGCCCGGAAAGCCGCGATGTTGGCCGCCGCGATATCGGGCTTCTTGGCGAACTTCGACTTCAGGAACTTCTCCGTGCCCTCGGTCGGCCGGTGGTACATCCAGCTCAGCAGACCCAGCGCGAACATGTTCTTGCTGCGCTCGGCCTCCTTGCGGCTGAGGTCGAACTCCTTCAGCGCCTCGACCGTCAGCGTGGTCAGCGGCACCGGGTGCAGGTGGTAGCCGTCCAGCGAGCCGTCCTCCAGCGGCGACGTCTCGTAGCCGACCTTCTGCATCGCACGCTTGGTGAACTCGTCCGTGTTGACGATCACCTCGGCGCCGCGCGGCAGGTCGCCGATGTTCGCCTTCAGGGCCGCCGGGTTCATCGCCACCAGCACGTTCGGCGCGTCGCCGGGGGTGAGGATGTCGTGGTCGGCGAAGTGCAGCTGGAAGGACGACACACCCGGCAGCGTCCCCGCGGGCGCCCTGATCTCGGCCGGGAAGTTCGGCAGGGTCGACAGGTCGTTGCCGAACGACGCGGTCTCCGAGGTGAAACGGTCACCGGTGAGCTGCATACCGTCACCCGAGTCCCCCGCGAACCTGATGATCACCCGGTCCAGGCGCCGGACGTCCTTCGCGCCCGCCGCTTTGCGCTGCTCCCCTGCGACTGCTCCGTCGGCCTGCTCCGCTGGGCTACTGACCTGGCTGGTCACTGAACTGGACCTCCCTCGAGGCGGCTGTCCGGGACAGGCCTTCCCGCAGGCCGTCCCAGGATCAACCCTACGACCGCAAGGGCCGCGTTCTTCGGGTCATTCGCATCTTGGACACGACTTTGGGACGGTTGTCCGTCCGGACTTGTCAGGATGTCCCGATGTCAGGAGTTGAGATACGTCAGCACCGCCAGGACCCGGCGGTGATCGCCCTCGCTCGGGGACAGCCCCAGCTTCAGGAAGATGTTGCTGACGTGCTTCTCGACCGCTCCGTCACTGACGACGAGCTGCCGCGCGATCGCCGAGTTCGTGCGTCCCTCGGCCATCAGCCCCAGCACCTCGCGCTCCCTCGGGGTGAGCCCCGCGAGCACGTCCTGCTTACGGCTGCGGCCCAGCAACTGCGCGACCACCTCCGGGTCGAGCGCCGTCCCGCCCTCGGCCACCCGCACCACCGCGTCCACGAACTCCCGCACTTCCGCGACCCGGTCCTTCAGCAGGTAACCGACGCCCCGGCTGGAGCCCGCGAGCAGCTCCGTGGCGTAGCGCTCCTCCACGTACTGCGACAGCACCAGCACCCCGAGCCCCGGGTGCGCCTTGCGCAGCTGCACCGCCGCCCGCACCCCCTCGTCCGTGTGCGTCGGCGGCATCCGCACGTCCGCCACGACCACGTCGGGCAGCTCGCCGGCCGCGTCCAGCTCGGTGATGGTCTTGATCAGCGCCTGGCCGTCACCCACACCGGCGACGACGTCGTGCCCGCGGTCGGTCAGCAGCCGGGTCAGGCCCTCCCTGAGCAGCACTGAATCCTCGGCGATGACCACTCGCACCCTGTCCTCCACGATGTCCGGCCCCCCACAGCCCGATGCCGCCCGTGCGCAGCCCACAACGGCTCCGCCCACCCGTGCGACGGGTCCAGCATTTCAGGGTCGGGCGGTGAATGGGGACGGGACCGTCTTCTTGCCCGGCCGATCGGGCGCGGGGGAAAAGCCCTGAGGCCGGGGGTGAAGCCCCCCGGCCCTGTCACAGCGCGCGGGGGCCGGGCCCCCGCCGACGGTCAGCGCACGTGCTGCCCCCGCCACGGCAGCTCGGCGGTCACCCGGGTCGGCCCGCCCGCCGGCGAGTCCACCACCAGGACCCCGTCCACCGCGTCGAGCCGCTCCGCGAGCCCCGCAAGCCCCGACCCCCGGGAAGCGTCGGCCCCGCCCACGCCGTTGTCCACGACCTGGAGCATCAGCCGGTTCTCCGTGCGCCACACCTCCACGCCCGCCCAGGTGGCCCGGGCGTGCTTGCTGACGTTCTGGAGCAGCTCCGACACCGTGAAGTACGCGATCCCCTCGATCGCCGGCGCCGGCCGCTCCGCCAGGTCGACCTCGACCCGCACCGGCACCGTGCACCGCGACGCCACCGACGACAGCGCCGCGTCCAGCCCCCGGTCCGTCAGCACCGCCGGGTGGATCCCCCGGGCCAGGTCCCGCAGCTCCTGGAGTGCCGTCTTCACCTCGCCGTGCGCCTCGTCCACCATCCGCGCGGCCGTCTCCGGGTCCTCGTGGAGCTTCTCCTTCGCCATCCCCAGATCCATGGCCAGCGCCACCAGCCGGGCCTGTGCCCCGTCGTGCAGATCCCGCTCGATGCGCCGCAGGTCGGCCGCGGCCGTGTCGACCACGACCCCCCGGTCGGACTCCAGCTCCACCACCCGCGAGACCAGCCGCGACGGCCCGAGCAGCCCGTGCACCATGAGCCGGTCCACCATCGTCAGCGCCCGCACGATCCACGGCGAGGCGATCGTGAACAGCAGACCCACCAGCGCGGTCACCGTGATCTCGAACGGGTTGTCGAGGTAGATCCGGTGCGCCCCGTCGCCGTACAGCTGGATCCCCCCACCGCCCGCGTACATCGGGAACACCCAGAACCACAGCGGATATGTCAGCAGCGCCAGGCCCAGCACCCAGACGTTCACGGCGACGACGAAGGAGAACACCGCCCAGGGCAGCTGGAGCACCGCGTAGAGCAGGGCCCGCCACGAGGCCCCGCTCTTGAGGACGGCCCCCATCCACGCCAGGGCGCCCGGCTTGCGCATCCGCAGCGGATCCGGCTCGGCCACCTCGAGACCCAGCAGCGCCCGCGCCCGCGCCCGCTCCAGCGCCCCGATCCCGCGGCACCCGGCGAGCGCCACCGCCAGCACCGGAACGCCCAGGAACGTGATCAACAGGCCCGCGCCCAGGGACACCGTCGTGACCGCGTAGGTGAACAGAAGGATGCTGATCGGCAGGCTGAGCAGCACGTGGGTGAGCTCCAGCCAGCTGCGGCGCTCGACCGGCGCCCGCAGCGCGGCGGGCAGCCGGCGCCACCGTTCGGCGCCCCCGGGGTATCCGGACCCGCTGTCCAGCCCGTATCCCTGTCCGTACTCCGTGGCCATCGGCGTCGTCCTTCTCCTCGTCCTACGGCTGTGCTCCGGTATCCCCACCCTCCTCCACGGCAGCGCACCTGACCATGGAGTCCGTCGGCGTCCGGGGAGGGGGGTTTTCCCTACCCGGGCCCTGGCCGGGCGGTGGCTGTGAGAACCGGCCCGGTGGGGCGGGCCGGGGAGGCGTGGCCTGCCCGAGTGCGGTGGCCCGGTACGGGCTTCGGGGACCTCTGGCCCGGCGGCTTGGCGACCTGGTGCGCTCTGGTGGGGCGGGGCCGGCGGTCCCGGCGTGCCAGGCGGGCAGGCGGGGGTTCGGCGCGGGCCGTTTTCGGTTCGGTCGGGCGGGACTGGCGGCCCGGTGTGCCAGGTGGGGGGCCGGGGGACCGACGTGGGCCGTGTTCGTCAGGGCCTTGCCGCCCGGCGTGCTCCGGTCGGACGGGGCGGCGGCCCGGTGTGCCCTGTGGGGCAGGCCGGGGTCGACGGGGGGCCGTTCATCGGGGCTTGCCGCCCGGCGCGCTTCGGTCGGGCGGGGCCGCGGTCCAGCGGGCCAGCGGGCAGGCCCGGGGTTCGGCGCGGGCCGTTTCGGGCGGGGGCGCCGGCCCGATGTGCCCTGTGGGGCAGGCCGGAGCGGGTGGCGCGGGCCGTCTCGGCCCGCGCCGGCCCGTCGTCTAGCGCACGCCCGTGCCGTCGGCCGCGTCGTCGCGGTGGCGCCAGGGCAGTTCCGCCGTGACCGTGGTCGGGCCGCCCAGGGGCGACTCCAGGACGAACAGACCGTCGACCGCGTCCAGCCGGTCCGCCAGGCCCTTCATCCCCGTCCCGCCGTCGAGGCTCGCGCCGCCGACCCCGTCGTCCCACACCTGGATGAGCAGCCGGGTGTCCGTCCGCCACACCTCCACCGAGGCCGCCTTCGCCCCACTGTGCTTGCTGACGTTCTGCAGCAGCTCGGAGACGGTGAAGTAGGCGATCCCCTCGATGGCCGCGGCCGGCCGCTCCGGCAGATCGACCGTCACCTTCACCGGCACCGTGCAGCGCGAGGCCACCGACGACAGGGCCGCGTCGAGCCCGCGGTCGGTCAGGACCGCCGGGTGGATCCCGCGCGCCAGGTCCCGCAGCTCCTGGAGCGCCAGCTTCACCTCACCGTGCGCCTCCTCGACCATCGCCGCCGCCGCGTCGGGATCCTCCAGCACCTTCTCCTTGGCCAGACCGAGCCCCATGGCCAGATTGACCAGCCGGGCCTGTGCCCCGTCGTGCAGATCCCGCTCGATGCGCCGCAGGTCGGCCGCCGCCGTGTCCACCACGACCCCCCGGTCCGACTCCAGCTCGGCGATCCGCCGCTCCAGCTCGTCGGAGGGCGACAGCAGGGCCCGCACCATGGCCCGGTCGGCGTTGGTCAGCCCCCGGGCGATGAACGGCAGCACCGGCCACAGCACGAACAGCGAGGTCAGCGTGACGGTGAACGTGAGGACACCCCACGGCAGCCGGATGAACTCGTAGAGGATCGTGCGCCAGCCCACCGGGTCCTTCAACTGCATCCACAGCCGCTGGAAGAACCCGCCCGCGCCGCGCAGCCGCAGCCGGCTCGGCTCGTCCACCCGCACCCCGAGCAGCGCCCTGGCCCGCGCCCGCTCCATCCTGCCCAACTGCCGCGCGCCCATGAGCCCGGCGGCGAGCAGCGGGAACCCGACCACCGTGACGGTCAGCCCGAAACCGGTGAACAGCACCGTCACGACGTAGGTGAAACCGAGCAGCGCGACCGGCAGGTTGGCCAGCAGGTGCGCGATCTCTTTCCAGGTGTGCCGGTCGAAGGCGAGCCGGGCGGGCGGCGGACGGTCGTCCGGCCCGGCGTCCTGCCGGGTCGCCGTCGTGCCCTGGGACGGGATGCGTTGGGTCATATGCGTTAGCGTGCCGGGCGGCGGGCGGCCGCGCCATGAGGTGGGCCGCCAGGATCCACTGAGGAAAACCCCACCCCCCTGTCCCGGGCGGTGACGGGCTGCTTACCCTGCCTTTATCAGGGCCTAGACTCCCGTGCGTACAGATCGTCGAACGGCGGCGTCCTGGTGAGCCGCGGCGTCGCGCAGGATCCAGGTCCGAGTTTCAGGGAGCGAGGGACGGACGTGCCGGAACCGACCGTCGTCACCACGACCGTCGTCGCGGCGGACTACTTCCAGTCCTATTCGGTCGTCGGACTGCTCGCCGTGGTGGGTGTGCTGTTCGTCGCCGTCGCCTTCGGGGCCGGCCGCCTGCTGCGACCCGTCGTCCCCACCCCGGAGAAGCTCCTCACGTACGAGTGCGGCGTCGACCCCGTCGGAGAGGGCTGGGCCCACACGCAGGTCCGCTACTACGTGTACGCCTTCCTCTACGTGATCTTCGCCGTCGACTCGATCTTCCTGTTCCCCTGGGCGACCGTCTTCGCCGCCCCCGGCTACGGCGCCGCGACCCTGGTCGAGATGTTCATCTTCCTCGGCTTCCTGGCCGTGGGCCTGCTCTACGCGTACAAGAAGGGCGTCCTGGCATGGACGTGAACCCCTCGGTGTCCGAGCCCGTACCGCTGCCCGAGCCCAAGCGGCTGGGCGCCCTGGCCCGCCTCGCCCCCGAGCCGATGAAGGTCGTCCTCAACTGGGGCCGCCGCTACTCGCTCTGGGTCTTCAACTTCGGCCTCGCCTGCTGCGCGATCGAGTTCATCGCCGCGTCGATGGCCCGCCACGACTTCATCCGGCTCGGCGTCATCCCCTTCGCGCCGGGCCCGCGCCAGGCCGACCTGATGGTGGTCTCCGGCACGGTCACGGACAAGATGGCCCCGGCGGTCAAGCGCCTCTACGAGCAGATGCCGGAACCGAAGTACGTCATCTCCTTCGGCGCGTGCAGCAACTGCGGCGGCCCCTACTGGGACTCCTACTCCGTCACCAAGGGCGTCGACCAGATCATCCCCGTCGACGTCTACGTCCCCGGCTGCCCGCCCCGTCCGGAGGCGCTGCTCCAGGGCATCCTCAAGCTCCAGGAGAAGATCGCCCGCGAGTCGCTGGGGGAGCGGTACGGCACCGGCGCCGGCCGTCCCTCCACAGCGGCCCTGCAAAGCGGTCTGGTGCAGCCGCCCGCCCCCACCGCGGGCACCGACTCGCCGGGGGAGGGACGATGACCGCCGTCGGCTGGCTGCCCGCCGGCGCCGAGGACCTCTTCGGTCCCGACGCCACCGCCGAGGAGTCCTACGAGGTCCTGACGGTCGACGTCCCGCCGGCTGCCTGGATCACCGCCCTGGAGACCGCCCGCGACCGGCTCGGGTGCACCTACTTCGACTGGCTGAGCGCGGTCGACGAACCGGGCACCGGCTTCCTCGTCGCCGCCCACGTCGCCGCGCTCTCCCCGGTACGGCGGCTCCTCCTGCGCACGACCGTGCCGCACGAGGCCCCCGCCCTGCCCTCGGCGATCGACGTGTACGCGGGCGCGGCCTGGCACGAGCGCGAGACGCACGAGATGTTCGGCATCGTCTTCGAGGGCCACCCGGCGCTGGACCACCTCCTCCTGCCCGAGAACTTCGAGGGCCACCCCCTGCGCAAGGACTTCGTCCTGGCCGCCCGCGTCGCCAAGGCGTGGCCCGGCGCGAAGGAACCGGGCGAGTCGGAACACGGCGGCCCCAAGCGCCGCCAGATGCTCCCGCCCGGCGTCCCCGACCCCAACGAATGGGGCCCCCTGAAGGGCCAACTCCCCCCTGCCCCCGCCCGCCCGGCCCGCGGCGCGACCCGCACGGCGGCCGACCGCCCGGCCCGAGCCGCGGCCCGCCCGGCCGGAGAACGCCCTCCACGCCGCACCCGCTCGGCATCAGAGGGCTCGGCGAGCCAGTCCCCGCAGGGGGAGTCGCCCGCCCCGACCTCGGCGGCCCCGGACCACTCCGTCGCCCCGTCGGGTGAGGCGCCTGCCGCGGCTTCGTCCAGCCGTGCTGGTCAGCCCGCGCCCGGCGAGCGGCCCGCCCCCGCTTCGCCCCGGCCGCGCCGCAACCGCTCGGTGTCGGAGGGCTCGGCGAGCCAGTCCCCGCAGGGGGAGTCGCCCGCCCCGACCTCCGCGGCCCCGGACCACTCCGTCGCCCCGTCGGGTGAGGCGCCTGCCGCGGCTTCGTCCAGCCGTGCTGGTCAGCCCGCGCCCGGCGAGCGGCCCGCCCCCGCTTCGCCCCGGCCGCGCCGCACCCGCTCGGCATCAGAGGGCTCGGCGAGCCAGTCCCCGCAGGGGGAGTCGCCCGCCCCGACCTCCGCGGCCCCGGACCACTCCGTCGCCCCGTCGGGTGAGGCGCCTGCCGCGGGGTCGGCTGGTCAGTCGGCGTCCAGCGAAGCGTCTGTTCCGGGCTCGGCGAGCCGGCCGACGTCTGGCCAGGCGCCTGCCGCAGAGGAAGCCGGTCAGCCCGCGCCCGCTTCGCCCCGGCCGCGCCGCAACCGCACGGCGTCGCAGGGCTCGGCAAGCCAGCAGCCCACGGCCCCGGCAACCTCGGACGCCCCGACAACATCGGGCACCCCTGCAACCTCCGCAACCTCGACGGCTCCAGCCACTCCCGCAACCCCGGCACCCCCGACCCACCGCCCCGACTCCGCAACCCCCGACCCGGAAGACGGCCCGAGCCGGCCCACCGCGTCCACACCCGGCGACAGCCGTCCCCGCAGCGCCCCGCGCAGCTCGGACGCCCCCTGGCACCACGCCCGCCCGGCCTTCGACGAACCGGCACCCGAACCGTCGCCGGAGACGGATCGACCACCGTCCCCCAACGCACCGGACGGGTCGGAGATCCCCGAGCCCACGGACGACGGCGCCGAGCCCACCAAGACTGCCGACACCCCCGACGCCCCCGACACCCCGAACACCACCTCCGAGGACCCCGAGGGAGGCCCGCAGTGAACGACGTGCTCGACGTCGCCCTGCGACTCCTGATCGTCTTCGTCGTGTTCCTCACCCTCCCCCTGGTCATCGGCCAGACCGAACACAAGGTGATGGCCCACATGCAGGGCCGCCTCGGCCCCATGTACGCCGGCGGCTTCCACGGCTGGGCCCAGCTGGTCGCCGACGGCGTGAAGTTCGCGCAGAAGGAGGACATCGTCCCCGCGGGCGCCGACCGCCGTGTCTTCCAACTCGCCCCGGCCGTCGCCCTCCTGCCCTACCTCCTCGTCCTGCTGGCGATCCCCGTCGGCCCCGGCGAGGGAGCCGTCGGCCAGGTCATCGACGCGGGCGTCTTCTTCGTGCTGGCCGTCATGGGCGTCGGCGTCCTCGGCTCCCTCATGGCCGGCTGGGCGTCCGCGAACAAGTTCTCCCTGCTCGGCGGCCTGCGCACCGCCGCCCAGCTTCTCGCCTACGAACTGCCAATGCTCCTGACCGCCGCCTCGGTGGCGATGGCGGCCGGCACCGTCTCCCTCCCCGGCATCCTCGACGCCTTCGAGTGGTGGTGGCTGCCCTGGCAGATCGTCGGCGCGATCGTCTTCTTCGTGGCCGGCCTCGCCGAACTCCAGCGCCCGCCCTTCGACATGCCCGTCGCCGACTCCGAGATCATCTTCGGCGCGTACACCGAGTACACCGGCCTCCGCTTCGCCCTCTTCCTCCTCGCCGAGTACGCCGGGATCGTCGTCCTGTGCGGTCTGACCACCGTCCTCTTCCTGGGCGGCTGGCACGGCCCCTGGGGCGCCGACGGCCTCGGCTGGGTCTGGACCCTGCTGAAGACCGCCGTCCTCGCGTTCCTCGTGATCTGGCTGCGCGTGACGTACCCCCGCCTGCGCGAGGACCAGCTGCAGAGACTCTCCTGGACCCTCCTCGTGCCCCTCTCCCTCGCCCAGATCGCCCTCACCGGAATCGTCAAGGTGGTGATCCAGTAACCATGGCCCCGATCCCAGGAAGTGGCCTGGCCAAGGGCCTGGCCGTCACCCTCCGCACGATGACGAAGAAGTCCGTCACCGCGCAGTACCCGGACGCCCAGCCCGAGCTGCCGCCCCGCTCCCGCGGTGTGATCGGCCTGTTCGAGGAGAACTGCACGGTCTGCATGCTGTGCGCCCGTGAGTGCCCGGACTGGTGCATCTACATCGACTCCCACAAGGAGACGGTCCCCGCGGCGACCCCGGGCGGACGCGAACGCAGCCGCAACGTCCTCGACCGCTTCGCCATCGACTTCTCCCTGTGCATGTACTGCGGTATCTGCATCGAGGTCTGTCCTTTCGACGCCCTGTTCTGGTCGCCCGAGTTCGAGTACGCCGAGACCGACATCCGCGACCTCACCCACGAGCGCGACAAACTCCGCGAGTGGATGTGGACCGTCCCGGCCCCGCCCGCCCTAGACCCCGGCGCGGAGGAACCGAAGGAACTCGCCGCCGCCCGCAAGGCCGCCGACAAACTGGCCGCCCAGCAGACCCCGCCGGCCACCACACCGCACGCCGACGAGCAGGCCCGCGCCGCCGAACAGCCCACCCGCCCGCAGGGCGACTCCAAGCAGCAGACCGACCAGCCGAAGCCGGGACGGCAGTCGCCGGGACAGGAGGGCTCGGAATGACCCTCGCCACGACCGCCGCTCTCCTCGCGGTCGGCCCGGCCAACGGGGCCGCCGCCGACACCCGCGGCTTCCTCTCCCCGACCGGCGTCGAGATCGCCTTCCTCCTCGTCGGACTGGTCACCCTCGGCGCCGCGCTCGTCACCGTCACCACCCGCCAACTGGTGCACGCCGCCCTGTGGCTGGTCGTCGCCCTCGGTGGCCTGGCCGTCGAGTACCTCCTGCTCACCGCCGAGTTCATCGCCTGGGTGCAGGTCCTCATCTACGTCGGCTCCGTCGTCGTCCTCCTCCTGTTCGGCCTGATGCTCACCAGGGCCCCCATCGGCCGCTCCCCGGACGCCGACTCGGGCAACCGCTGGGCCGCCCTCACCGTGGCCGTCGCCGCGGCGGCCGCCCTGGTCTGGGTCGTGGTCGACGCCTTCCGCGCGACCTGGATCGACCTGGACGGTCCCGCCGCCGGGTCCACCGAGGTGACCGGCGCGAGCCTCTTCCAGAACTGGGTCCTCCCCTTCGAGGCCCTCTCCGTCCTCCTCCTCGCCGCCCTGGTCGGCGCGATCGTCCTGTCCCGCAAGGCCAAGGCCGAGGCCACCACCCCGGGCGGCGCCGACACCCGGCGCGACACGGAAGGGGCACGCTGATGCACCTCGCCTATCCCGCCGTGCTCTCCGCCCTCCTCTTCTGCACGGGCCTGTACGGCGTCCTCGCCCGCCGCAACGCGATCCTGGTCCTGATGTCCGTCGAGCTGATGCTCAACGCCGTCAACCTCAACCTGGTCGCCTTCGACGTCTGGCTCAGCAAGACCGCCGAGGAGACCCTGCACTCCGGCCAGGCCCTGACCCTGTTCACCATCGCCATCGCCGCCGCCGAGATCGGCATCGGCCTGGCGATCGTCCTCGCCGTCCACCGCAACCGCGGCACCGCGGACATCGACAAGCTCCGCGACACCGCCGAACGGCACGACCCCGACGGCACCGACGGGCCCGGCCACGACGCCCGCACGGCCGGCCCGACCGACGAGGCCCAGAAGGCTGAGGCCACCGCGTGACCACGACCACCCTCGCCGTCCTCGTCCCCCTCCTTCCGTTCCTCGGCGCCGCCGCCGGCCTGCTCCTCGGCCGCACGGCCCCCGGCTTCGTCCGCCCGCTCGCCGTCCTGCCGACGCTCACCTCCCTGGTGCTCGCCGCGCTGGTCGCCTCGCGCCAGGGCGGCGACGCGGCCATCTCCTCGGCCACGGAACTCACCCCCACCGGCTCGGTCCCGATCGAACTGGCCCTGCACATCGACGGCTTCGCCGCCCTCGTCGCCGTCCTCGTCGGCCTCGTCGCCACCTGCGTGCAGATCTACTCGACGGGCTACCTGCGCGACGACCCGCGCTACCCCTCCTACGCCGCGCTCGTGTCGCTGTTCACCTCCGCGATGCTCCTGGTCGTCTACTCCGGCGACCTGATGGTGCTGCTGGTCGGCTGGGAAGTCATGGGCATCTGCTCCTACTTCCTCGTCGGCCACTACTGGGAGACCCCCGAGGCCCGCGCCGCCTCCCTCAAGGCCTTCCTGGTCACCAAGCTCGGCGACGTCCCCTTCCTCATCGGCCTGTTCGCCCTGGCCGGCGACGCCGGGTCCTTCCGCATCACCCGGATCCTCGGCACCGTCGCGAGCGGCGGGCTCGACCACCCGACGCTGATCGCCCTGCTGCTCCTCGCGGGCGTGGCGGGCAAGTCGGCGCAGTTCCCGCTGCACACCTGGCTCCCCGACGCGATGGCGGGCCCGACCCCCGTCTCCGCGCTGATCCACGCCGCGACGATGGTCGCCGCCGGTGTCTACTTCATCGCCCGTCTCCTCCCGGTCTTCGAGGCCTCCCAGGCCGCGATGGTGGTCATGGCCGTCATGGCCGCCGTCACCATGGCCGGCTCGGCCCTCGCCGCACTCGCGCAGGACGACATCAAGCGCGTCCTCGCCTACTCGACGATCGGCCAGCTCGGCTACATGACCGGTGCCCTCGCCGTCGGCGACCGTGGTGCCGCCGTCTTCCACCTCCTGTCGCACGGCGCCTTCAAGGCGCTGCTGTTCCTCGCGGCCGGCGTGATCATCCACGCCGCCGGCACCAACTCGCTGGCCGCCATGTCTCGCATGGGCAACCTGCGCGACCGCGTCCCCGACGCCTACTGGACGATGACCGTGGCGCTGCTCGCGCTCGCCGCGATCCCGCCCTTCAGCGGCTTCTTCTCCAAGGAGGCCGTCCTCGGCGTCGCCGAGCACGTCGTCACCGGACACACCGAGCACGCACCCGCCGCCGCGGGCTGGATCGTCCTCGTCGCCGGTCTGCTCACCGCCGTGCTCACCGCCGCCTACGCGATGCGCATGTGGCTGCTGGCCTTCCGGGGCCGGGGCGTGGAAGCCCCCGACCACGGACGGCAGCCGCTGACGATGACCGTCGTGCTGTGGGTGCTGGCCGTCCCCTCCCTGGCCCTCGGCGGGTTCGCCTTCCGCCTGCTGCCCGACTGGTTCGACGGCCGCGACCTCGCCCCGACCCTGACCACCTCCGTGCTCGGCACGGGCGTGGCCCTGATCGGCGGCATCGTCACCTACGCCGCCTGGCGGCACACCACCGCGCTCACCGCCCGCGTCCCGCTCGGCGCCGTCGCCGCCCACCCCCGGGGCGACGCCGCCCAAGTCGAGGCCGAAGCCATCGCCGCCCACGAGCTGGCCTATGGGGACATCGCCTACGCGCCGGACCCCGCGGACCCCGGACGGCTGCTGCTCGGCCCCCTGCACCGGCACGCCGCCGCCGGCTTCCACCTGGACGCCCTGTACACGGCCCTCTTCGTTCGCCCCGTCCAGGCCGGCGCGAGCCTCGTCCGGTTCCTCGACCGCGAGGTCGTCGAGACCTACGTGCGCGGTGCGGGTGCGCTGCCCCGCTGGCTCGGCGCCGCCGTACGGCGCGCCCAGACCGGCAACGTCCAGACCTATGTGAGCGCGCTGCTCGCCGGCACCGTCGTCCTCGCGGTGGCCGTCGTCCTCGTCGCCACGGGAGCGTGAGCAGGCGTGATCGATATCAACGAGTCCGTGATGCAGTTCCTTCTGGCGTTCGTCGTCGTCGGCCCGCTCCTCGGCGCCGCCGCGGCTCTCCTGCCCGCCCCGCCCGGACTGAAGGGGAAGTCACCCGAGCAGGCCGTGCTCCGGCACGGCGTCACCGTCACCGGCGCGGTCCTCATCGCGGCGATCGTCCTCGCGCTCGGCTTCGACCACGACCAGCCGTCGACGATGCAGGCCGGCACGGACATCAGCTGGATCCCCGCACTCGACGTGCGCATCCACCTCGGCATCGACGGCATCTCCCTCCCCCTTCTGGTCCTGACCGCGCTGCTGACCTTCCTCTGCGCGCTCTACTCGTACTTCAAAATGCCCGAAGGCCCGACTCCGAAGGCTTTCGTCGCCCTGCTGCTCGTCCTCGAGTCCGGCACGCTGGCAACCTTCGCCGTCCTCGACCTGCTGCTGTTCTTCCTCGCCTTCGAGATGGTCCTCATCCCGATGTACTTCCTCATCGCCCGCTGGGGCGGTGAGGGCCGCGGCCAGGCCGCGTGGCGGTTCATCCTCTACACGCTGCTCGGCTCCGTGGTCATGCTGCTCGGCCTGCTCCTGATCGGAATCAAGGCGGGCACGTTCGACATGATGGCACTCGCCACTGACAACGGCCGGTCCCTGACCACATCCGTGCAGGTCATCGCCGTTTTGGCGATCGGGCTCGGGCTCGCCGTGAAGACACCGATGTGGCCGCTGCACAGCTGGCTGCCCGACGCCCACACCGCCGCCCCGACCGTCGGCTCGGTCCTGCTGGCCGGTGTCCTGCTCAAGATGGGTACGTACGGATTCGTCCGGATCCTGCTCCCCGTCGCACCGGACGGATTCCGCACCTTCGCGCCCTACCTCGCCGCCCTCGCCGTCGTCGGCATCGTCTACGGATCGCTGGCCTGCCTGGCCCTCGCCAGACAGGGCGCGAAGGGCGACCTCAAGCGGCTCATCGCCTACTCCTCCGTCGGCCACATGGGCTTCGTCCTGCTCGGCATCTCGACGATGACCCCGACCGGCGTGAACGGCGCCCTGTTCGCCAACATCGCCCACGGCCTCATCACCGGCCTGCTGTTCTTCCTGGTCGGAGCGCTGAAGGACCGCACCGGCACCACCGACCTCGACACTCTCGCCGAGGAGACCGGCGCCGCCCTGTACGGCAAGGCCCCGCGCCTCGGCGGCCTGCTCGCCTTCGCCGCCGTCGCCTCGCTCGGGCTGCCGGGCCTGGCCGGGTTCTGGGGCGAGATGCTGGCCCTGTTCGGCGCGTTCCGGCCCGCCGAGGGCCTCAGCCGCCCCGCCTTCCTCACCTTCATGGCGATCGGCGCGTTCGGCACCCTGCTCACGGCCGCCTACCTGCTGATCGTGGTCCGCCGCGTCTGCATGGGCGCCCTGCCGCAGGACACCCCCCGGCTCGCCGACGTCCGCTCCTACGAGTTCGCGGCGTGGACGCCGCTCGTCGTCCTCACCGTCGTCGCGGGCCTGTGGCCCAAGGCCCTGCTCGGCCTGAGCGACCCGGCCGTCCAGCAGCTCCTCGCAGGAGGCACCCGATGAGCTCCCCGGCCCCGTCCCTGGCCGCGTCGCTGGTCCAGTCCGTCGACTGGCTCGCGATCGCACCGCCCACCCTCGCGGCGGTCGTCGGACTCGTCGTCCTGGTCGCCGACCTGTTCGTCGCCGAGCACCGCAAGGCCGTGCTCGGCTGGACGTCGGTCGCGGGCCTGGCCGCCGCCACGGCCCTGCTGCTCCCGCTGCTCGACGGCGATCGCGGCACCTTCTGCCTGGCCGGTGACGCCACCGTGTGCAGCTACACCGCCGACCGCTTCACCCTGGTCATCCAGTTCCTGGTGCTCGGCGGCGCCCTCCTCGCCGCCCTCCTGTCCGTCACCGCCCTGAAGGACGCCCGCAAGCAGCTCCCCGAAGGCGAGTACTGGTTCCTGCTGCTGTCCTCCGCTGCCGGCGCCGCCCTGCTGCCCGCCTCCCGCGACCTCGCGACCCTGATCGTCGCCCTGGAGGTCGCGTCCCTGCCCGCGTTCGCGCTGGTCGGCCTCAGGTACGGCGACCGGAAGTCCTCCGAGGCGGCCCTGAAGTTCTTCCTGTCCTCGGTCACGGCGACCGCGGTCAGCCTCATGGGCATCAGCTTCGTGTACGCGACCACCGGCACCCTCTACCTCACCCAGGTCGCCGACCGTGTCCAGCACGTCGACGGGCAGTTCCACACCCTCGCGCAGGCCGGCGTCGTCCTCACCCTCGTCGGCTTCGCCTTCAAGACGGCCGCCGTGCCCTTCCACTTCTGGGTGCCCGACACCTACGTCGGGGCGCCCCTGCCGATCGCGGCCTATCTGTCGGTCGTCGGCAAGGCCGTCGGCTTCAGCGGCCTGATCCTCGTCACCGTCGTGGCCCTCCCGTCGTACGCCGACGTCTGGGGCCCCGCCCTGGCGGTCCTGGCCGCGCTCACCATGACGGTGGGCAACGCCGGAGCCCTGCGGCAGCAGACCACGCGCGCGTACAGCGCGGTACGCTTGCTCGCCTGGTCCTCCGTCGGCCAGGCCGGCTACCTCCTGGTGCCGATCGCCGCCGCGGCCTACTCCGAGGACGCCGAGAAGTCGATCGGCTCCACCGTCGCCTACGCCCTGATGTACGGCGCCGTGAACCTGGGCGCCTTCGCCGTGGCCGCGCTGGTCGGCCGCACGAAGTCCCTCAACCGTGTCGCCGACTACCGCGGCCTCTACGCGTCGAGCCCGATGTCCGCGCTGCTCCTGGCGTTCTTCCTGCTCTGCCTCGCCGGACTGCCGCCGGGCATCATCGGCCTCTTCGCCAAGGTCACCGTCTTCTCGGCCGCCGTCGACGCCGGCCTCGGCTGGCTGGCCGTGATCATGGCCGTCAACGTCGTCGTCGCGCTGTTCTACTACCTCCAGTGGACCGCCCTGCTCTTCCGGGCCCCCGAGGGCGAACCCGGCAGGCATCGCGTCCCCGGCCCCGTCACCGCCGCCATCGCCCTCACCGGCGTCCTCGGCATCGCCCTGTCCGGCGCACCCCAGCTGATCCTGCGCTTCACCGACACCGGCCTCTTCTGAAGAGGCCGGGCTTCCCCGGAATCCGGCCGCTTACACCACGCGCGCGTGGGGCACCCGCCCCCACGCGCGCGTGCCGCTTCCCGGAGCCGTCACCCGGACGGCCCACACGCGCCGCCGTGCGCGCCAGGGAACTAGAGCCTCCCGCCTGGCGTTGACCAGTACGGGAGGGTCCACTGGACGTGAAAGCGCGGCCCAGTGGCACCGCAGATTCAGCAAGCAAAGGTCCCCCTGCCGCACCACTTGGAGGGCGCACCGTGCACCGCCGGCACAACGGGCTCAGGACAGCGATCCTCCTCGGAGGACTGTCCGCACTCATCATCGTCATCGGCAGCTTCTTCGGCCGCATGGGGCTCGTCATCGCCGTCGTGGTCGCATTGGCCACCAACGCGTACGCGTACTGGAACAGCGACAAGCTGGCCCTGCGCGCCATGCGCGCCCGCCCGGTGAGCGAGTTCGAGGCCCCCGCGCTCTTTCGCATGGTCCGCGAACTCTCCACCCAGGCCCGCCAGCCGATGCCACGCCTGTACATCTCCCCGACGGAGGCACCCAACGCCTTCGCCACGGGCCGCAACCCACGCAACGCCGCGGTGTGCTGCACCGACGGCATCCTGCGCCTGCTGGACGAGCGTGAGCTGCGCGGCGTCATCGGCCACGAGCTCAGCCACGTCTACAACCGCGACATCCTCATCTCGTCGGTGGCCGGCGCCCTCGCCTCGGTCATCATGTTCCTGGTCAACTTCGCCTGGCTGATCCCGATCGGGCGCTCGGACGACGACGACGGCCCCGGCCTGCTCGGCATGCTGCTCATCATGCTCCTGGGCCCGCTCGCCGCCTCGCTCATCCAACTGGCCATCAGCCGCTCCCGGGAGTACCAGGCGGACGCCTCGGGCGCGCAGCTCACCGGCGACCCGCTCGCCCTGGCCAGCGCCCTGCGCAAGCTCGAACTCGGCACCAAACAGCTCCCGCTGCCCCCGGAGCCGCGCATCGAGACCGCCAGCCACATGATGATCGCGAACCCGTTCCGGCCCGGCCAGGGCCTCTCCAAGATGTTCTCCACACACCCGCCGATGGCGGAACGCATCGCCCGGCTCGAGAAGATGGCAGGTGGGAACCAGTGAGGACCATACTCAACGTCATATGGCTCGTGCTGAGCGGCTTCTGGCTGTTCCTGGCCTACATGCTCGCGGGCCTGCTCCTGTGCGTCACCATCATCGGCATCCCGTTCGGCATCGCTGCCTTCCGCATCGGCGTCTACGCCCTGTGGCCCTTCGGGTACACGACGGTCGAGCGCCGTGACGCGGGCGCCCCGTCCTGCGTGGGCAACGTGCTGTGGCTCGTGCTCGCGGGCTGGTGGCTCGCCCTCGGCCACATCGCCACCGGCATCGCCCTGTGCGTCACGATCATCGGCATCCCGCTGGGCATCGCCAACTTCAAGCTCATCCCGGTCTCGCTGCTCCCGCTCGGCCGGGACATCGTGCGGACCGACGAGCCGTTCGCGGTGCGCTGACGGAGGGAGGCACCTCCCTCCTCGTTTTCCACAGACCGGGCGTTGTCCACAGGTTCGCGCGGCTGTCGGCGGCGGCCCGCATGATGAACCCATGACCGCGACCGAGCAGTTGCCGACCCGAGTGACGACCGACCCCCGACGATCCGGGAGGCGGCCCGCTGCGCCAGGGCGTAACCCCCGGCAGGCCGCCCGCCTTTCGTGTCCGAGGGCTGACCTGTCGCGCCGCATACGGGCCGCTCCGGTGAAAGTCCCCGAGAGCCCCGAGCCAGAGGAAAGCTCGGCTGAGAAGGGGACCGGCCCCACCTCTCACCGCCGCCCGGTAGGCCGCGTGCCCCGACCACCACCCTGTAGGCCGCCCTGCCCCTACTCCCTCCTGCCGGGCCGGGCCTTCACCCACCGCCGCAGGGCGTACGCGAGGGCCCCCACCACCAACACCCCCGCGCCCACGGCCACCGACACCCCGGGCAGCGAGAACGCCAGTACCGCGCAGCCGACCAGCCCGACCACCGGCACCACCCGCGCAGCCGGTGCCGAAGACAGAGTCCACGCCGACGCGTTGGCCACGGCGTAGTACGCCAGCACACCGAAGGAGGAGAACCCGATCGCGCCCCGGACGTCCACCGTGGCGGCCAGGACCGCAACCACCGCACCCACGGCCAGCTCCGCCCGGTGCGGCACCTGGAAGCGGGGATGCACCGCCGCCAGGGCCGGCGGCAGATGCCGGTCCCGGGCCATGGCCAGCGTCGTCCGCGACACCCCGAGGATCAGTGCGAGCAGCGACCCCATCGCGGCCACGGCCGCACCGACCCGCACCACCGGCACGAGCCCGGGCGCCCCTGCCGTCCGGACCGCGTCGGCCAGCGGTGCCGTCGCGTCCCCGAGACCACCCGACCCGAGTACCGAAAGGACCGCCATCGCCACACACGCGTACACCACCAGCGTGATGCCCAGCGCCAGCGGGATCGCGCGCGGGATGGTGCGCGCCGGATCCCGCACCTCCTCGCCGAGGGTGGCGATCCGGGCGTACCCGGCGAACGCGAAGAACAACAGACCGGCCGCCTGGAGCACCCCGTCCGCACCGCCCGAGGCCCCGACGTCCAGCCGCCCGGCATCCGCCTCACCGGAGGCCAGACACACGACCACCACGGAAGCGAGGACAGCCAGGACCAGCGCCACGATGACCCGCGTCAGCCACGCGGACTTCTGCACACCGCCGTAGTTCACCGCGGTCAGCGCCACCACGGCCCCGACCGCCACCGCGTGCGCCTGCCCCGGCCAGAGGTAGGTGCCGACGGTCAGCGCCATCGCCGCACAGGAAGCCGTCTTCCCGACCACGAACGACCAGCCCGCGAGGTAACCCCAGAACTCCCCGAGCCGCTCCCGCCCGTACACGTACGTGCCGCCCGAGGCCGGATACATCGCGGCGAGGCGGGCCGACGACATGGCGTTGCAGTACGCGACCACCGCGGCGACGGCGAGCCCCAGGAGGAGCCCCGAGCCGGCCGCGTGCGCCGCGGGCCCGAGCGCGGCGAAGATCCCGGCTCCCACCATCGAGCCGAGTCCGATGACGACGGCGTCACCCACACCAAGGGTGCGGCGCAGTCCGGAACGGGGTGTTGTCATGCGTCGCACCCTATTGACCGACGCAACCGGCGGGTGGAGCCCAGACGTCATCCCCACCAAGAGGGCGTGAACGCGCGGCAAGGACGCCGCACGGGAGACGCCCGACGCACGACGCTCGGGTCGGTCCTCGGGGAGCGAGATCACAGGGCCGGGACAGCGCGGGCACAGCGTGAAAGGGCAGGTTCACGGCATGACCGTCATCAGCTGGATCATCCTCGGACTGCTGGCCGGGGCGATCGCGAAGTTCCTGCTTCCCGGACGCGACCCGGGTGGTCTCATCGGCACGACCCTGATCGGTATCGCGGGCGCGTTCATCGGCGGCTGGATATCGTCCCGCTGGATGGACCACCCGATCACCAAGGACTTCTACGACGGTGCGACCTGGGCAGCGGCGATCGGTGGATCGCTCGTCCTCCTGATCGTCTACCGCCTGCTGTTCGGTCACTCACGCGACTGACTGGGCCGTGCCGACCGCGGCCGGTGAAGGACAAGGGCGGGCACCCGCGGGGGCCCACCCTTCCCCGTAGCCGTGCGGGCGGGAGCCCGGGGCCGGACTACCGGTAGTTCACGAACTGCATCGCGAAGTCGAAGTCCTTGCCCTTCAGCAGGGTGATGACGGCCTGCAGATCGTCACGGCTCTTGGAGCTGACCCGCAGCTCCTCGCCCTGCACCTGGGCCTTCACGCCCTTGGGGCCCTCGTCGCGGATGGTCTTCGCCACCTTCTTCGCGTTCTCCTGGGAGATGCCCTCCTTGATCGACGAGAAGATCTTGTACTCCTTGCCGGAGAGCTGGGGCTCGCCCGCGTCCAGAGCCTTCAGCGAGATGCCCCGCTTGATCAGCTTGGACTGGAAGACGTCGAGGATGGCCTTCACCCGGTCCTCGGAGTTCGCCTCCATGAGGATCTGCTCACCGGACCACGAGATCGAGGCGCCCACGCCCTTGAAGTCGTAGCGCTGCGAGATCTCCTTGGCGGCCTGGTTGAGTGCGTTGTCGACCTCCTGCCGCTCGACCTTCGAGACGATGTCGAAACTGGAGTCGGCCATGTCCTGTGGCTCCTTGTATCGGGGTGCGTATCGTGCGTACCGGCGTATGGGGGCGGCCGCAGGGCCCGTTCGGGTCCGGGGCCGCATCCGGACCAGCCTAGCCACCCCCGGCCCCCCGAGCGCCGATCAATCGGGTGGCGAAGCACCCCTCGGCATCAGGTATTGTTTACGTCGTTGCCACGGAGCGCCGCCGAAGAGCGGCGTGACGAGCAGCCACCCCGGCGGTGTGCCCGAGCGGCCAAAGGGAGCAGACTGTAAATCTGCCGGCTCAGCCTTCCCAGGTTCGAATCCTGGCGCCGCCACAGGACCGAAAGGGTCTGTGACCAGCAGCAATGCTGATCGCAGGCCCTTTCGGCGTTCACGGACCCGACCTGATCGTTATGGGTGCTTTTTCCCAGCCTGTCTCACCCTGATTCGGGTGCTGACCAGTCCGTGTGGGGCAGGCGTGGGGCAGCTTCCGACCCTCCTAGCTGCCGTTCCTTAGCGCCCGCTCGATCCGGGCGTTCGCTGTGGCGGCGCCGCCGTCCAGGCACTTCGCGTACACCCGGAACAGCACGGCCACGCTGTGGCCGGCGCGCGCGGCTACCTCCTGCGGTTCCACCCCGGAACTGAGCCACGTGGACACGGCGGCGTGGCGAAGATCATACGGACGCTTCGCCAGCAGTGACGCGCACTGAGCGGGCGTGAGAGCGCGCGCACGGGCTTCCGCCCACACCTCGCCGTATCCGGTGTCCTGGATGAGCCCGCCGCGTTGCGTCCGAAATAGCCGCCCGTCTGGGGCAACTCCGTATGCCGTGACGTGCCACCGCAGCAGGTTCACGAGATCGGGCGGGATCGGAACGGTGCGGACTGCTTTCCGGGGCCGGTGCTTGAGCCCTCGCCGATCGTGCGCCTCACCGCTGTCCGTCCAGGCCGCCCCTGAGCGCGGACGAGTCTCCCGGAGGCGCAGAATGCCCCACCCCCGGCGGGGCAGGTCGCAGTCCTGGAGACGGAGGCCGATGACTTCCGCAGGCCGCGCCGCCGCGTAGTACATGCAGCCGAAGAACGCCACCAGGCGTCGCCCACGGGGGCTCTGCGTACGCACGGCATCGAGCAGGGCGAGAGCCTGTCGGGGGTCCGGCACTGAGGCGGGGTCCAGTTCCTCCGCTACTTGCTCCGGAGATTTCCACTGCACCTGTGGCAGGGGGTTGTCCGTCAGGCGTCCGGCGTCTACGGCGTAGCCGAGAGCGTTGTGAAAGATGGCCCGCTTCCGGCGGATGGTCGACGCCGCCGCCGTGGTGCCGTCCAGTTTCTTGGTCAAGGCGTCCAGGGCGGCGCGTACCTGCATACGGTCGGCCAGCGCGGACGTGGGCAGGGATTTCCGTTCGAACCATGCCAGCACGGCGGCCACCTCGTCGGGCGGGTCCTGGTCGCGGCGGCTCACGTTGAATGCCCAGCTATAGAGAGCCGTCCGTACCGTCTGGGCATCAGCCATGCCTTTGGTGTCCCTGACGAGAGCGGGCGTAACGGTGGCCATTGCTTCCGCGAGCGTGCGGCGTGTGGAGCCGGGTGAGTACTGCCATTTCATCTCGATGTACTCGCGGGCGTGCTGGTACCAACTCACGTCGTTGCGCTGCCGCAGCTCAGAGAGCGGTGCTCCGGTGGACTCGTCGAACGGCTCACCGGCGTGCGCCGCGCGCAGCAGCTCAGCGCGTCGGCCCTCTGCCAGTGTCTTGGTGCGGAACGTCTGCGAGTGAGGCGTCTCGCCCGTCTTCCAGCGCAACTCTGCGGAGGTCTGTCCACGATCCTTCCGCTGGCGGACGGACCAGATCCGAACGTCGTACGTCTTCCCCATCGAGGGCCTTCCTACGAAAGGGCCCCGCCATGGCGGGGCCCCGTGGTGCGGTCAGAGATCAGGCTGCGATTTCGTGCGTGGCCCACCAGGCGTCCAGGTCGCTACGGCGACACCGGATATGCCCGTTCGGGAGCTTGATGAGCTTGGGGGCCTTGCCTCGGGCGCGCATGCGGTAGAAGGCGGCGCGGCTCATCTCGATCTCTTCGAGGACTTCGGGGAGCTTGAGCATCTTGGGGCGGGCCAAGGCAGGGACTCCTTCGGAGAGTTCAGCGGGCAGGGTGAAGGGAAGCGGGTCCGCGTGTGTCCGAGGTGCGGATCTCTGCGTCACCCGCGTCATCTGCGTCATTCGCGCCCCTGACCTGCGGTTTCGGGGTGACGCAGGAACCTGAGGGTGTGTCACCCGGTGACGTAGACCTCCGTCACCGGGTGACGCAGGTGACGCAGGATGACGCAGAACGGTGCCGTCTGCGTCACCGCTCTTTCAGCAGGTCGCAGCCCGTTTGCGGGGTGTGGGTGACGCAGGTGACGCAGGGTCTCTCTACTTCGGACAAGAGGGGGGTGTCTGTTGTGGTGCGCAGCTCAGAGAGTGAAGGAGGGGCCGCTTCGCGGCGCGACCATCGCAGGGCGGCGCTGCCGCCGAACAGCAAGAGGAGCACGCGGCGACGGGTGCTCCTCTTGCTTGTCCGGGCAGCCGTGGTGCCGCACGGTCAGAAAGCCGCTCATTGCTCGTGCCGGTCGGGTGCGGCGGACGGCCGTGCGATCTCGATGTAGCGGGACGTTTTGGTGCGGCCCCAGTCGATGAGGACGCCCCGGGCGGCGAGGGTGGGCTGAAGGCGCTTGAGGCGGTCTGAAAGCACCTTGCCGGTGGTCGGCCACCCTTTAGGCAGGGGACGGAAGTCCTCGCCCGTGTATAGGCCGGTGAGGCAGTGCAGCCACTCGGCCGACGTCATCCGCTGCTCGGTGCCCGGGTCGATGCCGGCGGCGTGCTTGAGCACGGTCTGCGCCAGCAAGTCGCCTTCAATGACGTCGTCGTTGAGGTCGTCCAGGCTGGCCCGGTAGGCGGCGAGCGCCCCCAGACCGGTGGCCGCGTCGAACTGCGCACACAGGTGCGCGAAGTCCGCCATCCGCAGGTCGGTCGGGATGTCCGCCTTAGCCGCGCGCACCTGCACGGTGAGGTCCAGGAGCGAGCCGAGGATGACGGGCAGCACCTCTGCGAAGTCCGACCACAGTTCCGCCTCAGTGCGCCGGACGCGGGGGCGTTCCAGCCGCAGGGGCAACAGCCGTTCTGCAAGGTCGGGCCGGATCACGCCGACGTCAATGCCGGTTAGCAGCAAGGGGCGGCGGTAGCCGATGCGGAAGACGTCCCCGTCGGTGAACAGGGCACGTTTGACGTTCTCGGCCCCGGTGACGATGCAGCACATCGCATCCGATAGCTCCGGGGTCATGTGAGAGAGGTTGTCCAGGGCAGTGACCCAACCGGCCGCCACGGCCGTGATCAGGTTCTCCTCATCCTTCGGTGCCCGGCGCAGGTCGCCGCTCATGCCCTCGATGATCCGCACGAGCATCCGCCCACCAGTGGACTTGCCCGCCCCTTGCGGTCCGGTGAGGAACGGGGCCGGGACGGGCACCGTCGGCCCCAGGCAGCCGATGAGCCAGGCGATGGCCAGGCACTCCGTCTCCGCGGTCGCGAAGTTGCATAGACGCATCAGCAGATCGATGCCCTTGCCGTCGGTGTCCTTGACCGGCAGGGGAAGTTCCCCGGTGAGTTGGGTACGGCGCCAGCACACCTCCCGCGGGTCTGGGGTGGCGATGTCCCATCCGGTGGGGTGGATACGCACGGACTGCCCGTCGCTGCGCCCGAGGTCGAGCCACGTGGCCCCGTCGAATCCGGGGGCGACGCGGATGTGCACGGGCTGCACGTCTTCGGTCAGCGCGAGTGCCTCGATCAGGTCGAGCGCCTCTTTCATGGCGGTGCCGTTGAACACGCCGATGCCGTCCTTGAACAGTCCGACCATGAGTTCCTGCCGGTGGCTGCCCGTGGTGCCCTGCGAGCGGATCGGGCGGGCCACGGGGTGGCCGTTGCGCTGCGCGTACACGGTCCCGTCGGCGGTGCGGAAGTACCGGAAGTGCGATTGCGCGTAGTCGGTGATGACTTCGCGGGCAGGGTTCTTGTCGTCGTCGGACATTGTCACAGTCCCAACGTGGTGCGGGCGTTGTTCCACGCATCCGTGCAGTGCCGGGCCGTCTCGCCCTTGGCCTGCGCGGCGGTGAACAGCCGGGTGATGTGGGCGTCGGTGAGGCAGCCGCACCGGCCGTGCGTGGACAGCACGGCCAGAAACGCCCCGTAGACCGTGGCGTGAATCGCGGTGCGGGCCTGCGTAATGCGCTGCTCCGCCATGGCGATGCCGCGTTCCAGGAAGACAGGTGTGCGGTGCGGGCACTTACCGCCGCCGGACCCTGCAGGCAGGGAGACGGAACGAGGCGCCGGCCGGGCGGTGGGCGGTTCCTTGACGGCCAGCGCGCGGACGACGTCGGGCAGGGCGGTCAGGGTGCCGGTGCCGGGTCCGAGGTAACGGGCGTAAGACATGGTCGACTTGATGTCGACTCCGGGCCGGACGGCGTTGTGTGACGTCATGGCGCCTTGGTAGATCCAGTGCTCACCGCGCGTCGTCGGCACGGTCCGGGTGGCGGGCAGGGTGGCGCGTGCCCAGTCGACGGCCGCCGTGTCGTCGAGGTCCACGACGGTCAGCCCGGCGGCGCCGGGGTGGTAGGCGACGGTGACGGCCCGGCGCCATGCGGCCGTCCAGGCCGGGGAGGTGAGGACCGCAGGGTCGGCGGTGGCAGCGGCCCAGGCGTGGCAGACGCCAGGGCACTGGCACGGCCCGGCGGTCTTCATATTCGGCCGGCCACCGCACGCGTTGCCCACGCAGGTGCGGCAGTTGCCGAACGGTGCCTTTCCCGCGCGTAGGGGCAGCACCGGCACACGCGCAGCGGCCAGCGTCAGCGCGGTGCGCAGGGGTTCGTGCAGATCGAGTGAGCGCGGCCGGTGGTCCCGTACTCGTCGGATGTCGGTCGATTGGGTCATGCTGGATGTCTCCAGTTCGTCGCTAGCGTGCTGGATGGTCAGGGCGGCCCCGGTTCTTGGCGGAATGGGGGGCCGCCCTTGACGTAGCTAGAAGGGCGGTTCGTCGCTGTATCCGCTGGGCGCCCACGGGTCACTGTCACGGCGACGCTGGCGCAGCCAGCGCGGCAGGCGCGGGAGGGGCAGCAGGATCACGGCCCACTGCGTCCAGCACGGGCAGGGCTCCCAGTTGGTACCGGCGTACTCGCCGTTGTGGTCGCCGTAGTCGTGCGCGATGCCGCCCTCTCCGCGGCAGTCGGGACAGTCGGGGCGAGGGGTGTCGGACAGGGCAAGGGCCCGGTGGGGGCAGTGGGTGACCTTGATGCGGAGTCGGATCACGGGTGTCGGTCTCCTTGTCAGCCGTAGAACCTGTTCCGCTTGATCACGGCCTTGCGGATGTTGACCGTGGTTCCGCCGTGGTGGCCCCTCGCGCTGAAGGCCTGCACGGCGATCCATCCGCCGAAGATGACGGTGGCGAGGATGATGAGCTGGCCGATGAATGCGGTCAGGGCGGCGATGAACGAGGTGAGCAGCAGCAGGCCGCCGCACACGGCGAGGAACCCGACGCCCCCGAGGGTGACGTTCACCGCCGTGCTGGACACGGCCGGCTTGGCGGTGACCGGTGCCGGCTGAGCCGGTGCCACGGCGTAGCCGGTGACGACACGGCCGTCCGGCAGGACGACGCTCGCCACGGCCGGGATGTGGCCCGGCTGGACGGGGACGACCGGCGCCGCGTGCATGGCGGCGGGGGTGATCGGTGTGGGGTGGTGGACCACGAGGGGTGCGGTCCGTTGGGTGGTGGGTTCGTTCACGGCCGGGTCTCCTTTCAGTTGTCGAGGGCGGACAGGGCGTCGGCGGAGGCTTGTACGAGGTTGTGGATGGGCTCGTAGGCGCCGGTGCCGGCGGCGAAGAACCCGAAGAGGAACAGCACGAGGGCGGCGCCGCCGCCGGCGGACTTGGTCTTGACGGCGAAGACGGAGGCGGCGCCGAACAGCAGCACGGCGGAGATGTCGAGGATCATCGGGAAGAACTCGCTTCCGGGTGAGGCGGATGGGTGGATACGCTTCAGGCGCCCCGGGTGCTCGCAAGCTTGGGGCGTCTGACCGGCGACCGCGCCTGCCTAGCTCCTTCTCGGAGCGGGGTCCGTCTCATGACGGGCGGTCGCCGGTCGCATGCTCAGTCGGTGCCGGCGCGGTAGATGCGCGCCCAGCGGTTGTAGAGCCAGCGGCCGGTGCGGATGCGCTTGCCGGTGGCGTGGCAGCGGCGGCAGTCCTTGCCGCGCTTGATGCGGCCCTTGCGGTCGGTCTTGAGGGCGTGGCCCATGCCACGGCAGCGGCGGCAGTCACCGAACGGCGACACCGCACATATTCCGGCGTAACTGAGGGTGACGGCGAGTAGGCAGGCGATAGCGAGCAGGGCGGGGGTCACGTGGGGCCCTTCCTGGCGGGTTTTTGGGGTTTGCGCAGGTGGGCCGCTATCCGCTAGCGGCCTGATCAGAGGCGGATTGGGGCGCTAGCGGGGCCGCTAACGTTAGCGGGGGTTGCCGCTATCGTTAGCGGCTCCGGAGTGTCAGCCTGCGTCGCGCTTTCCGTCACGCTCCGCTATCGCGGTGGTGATGTGGGAGCGGTCGACACCGCGCCGGTTGACGACCTTGCCGTTGACCCGGCGCCCGACCTGGATCGTGGCGATGCCGTGCGGCTTGAGTGCGGCGGCGAGCGCGTCGGGGTCCCATCCGTCGTAGACCTCCGGGCGCAGGTCTGCGAGCCGGGTCACGATGGTTTCCGACCATGCCTTGGCTTCCTTGGCGGGGACCACGGCGAGGATGTCCGCCAGCAGGTCGTAGGCGGCCGTGGTCGGTTCCGGTGCTTCCCCGAGGGCGTGGCCGGCGAGCAGTCCGGCCTTCTCGCGGACGCGGCGGGCGCGGGCGGCGATGGCTTCGGCGCCGCTGGCGTCGACGTAGACGGAGCGGACGATGCGGGCGTCGGAGCCTTCACCCACGAAGTAGTGGATGCCCTTGTCTCCCCAGGCGAACATGGTCGCCCGCACCCCGCGCTTGTAGGCGGAGGTGCCCAGCACCATGTCGTTCTCCAGCTGGCCCATCACCTTCAGGCACCACCGGGCGGACGCGTTGGCGCTGATGCCGGTGGGCAGCGACTTGGCGTCGGGGCGCTGCGTGGCCAGCAGGACCACGATGCCGGTGGCGGGGCCGCGCTTGACCAGGTCGGTGATGATCTCCTCGAACTCCTTGCCGTGCTCGGGGTGTTCGAAGAGGACCTGGCACTCATCCACCCCGACCACGATCGGGTGCAGCCCCAACGACCGCTTGTCGGCAAGGGCGCTGGTCACTTTGGACTCGGGGCAGATGTCGCGGGGCAGGGAGCGGATCACCTTTGTGCGGCGGCGCAGTTCCTCGCGCAGGGCCCGGAAGTCGTCCAGGGCGTACTGGACGGGTTCGTCGTCGTCGCCGGCGGCGTGCCGGTAGCCGACCGCGTTGCCGACCGGGTCGAGGTCGCCGGTGCCCTTCATGTCGTAGGTGTGCAGCTCAGCGCGCGGATCGAGGGCCGCGATGAGCAGCAGCAGACGCAGCAGGAACGTCTTGCCCATGCGCGGGATGGCGCCGATGACGCCCGCGATGTACATGAGCGTCACTTCGGTCCACCGGCCGCGCTGGTCGGTGCCGTAGGCGACCGGCTCGAACAGATCCACACTCCCGGACTTCAGCAGCGGCCACGCCGGCTGAGACGCCCGGGACATGTCCTGATCCCCGACCCACAGCACCAGGTGCCCGGTGTGCTCGTCGGGGACGGCTTCGGGCCACACACACCCCAGCGGGCGGCGCAGACCGGAGGCGAGCCGCTCGCGACGCTCGATGATGTCCGTGACCGTGACGCCGTAGGGCAGGTTCCCCTCCGCACGCCAGCCGGGCCCGTCGCGGGTGATCGGGGCGGTGAACTCGAACCCGTCCCGTCCCTTGCCCTGCGCCTGATTGATCGCGGGAATCCCCAACGCCCCCAGCGCCCGCAGCACGATGTCACTGGTCAGCTTCGTCGCCTTGGGCAGTTCCACCGCCCGGTGCACGACCGGCGCGTCCGCCTTACGGCCGGTGGCCCCCAGGGCGAGCACGACCGCGCCCACGGACACGGCTTGCAGCCAGTCGGGAGCCAGCACATACAGCGCGAGCGCCAGACCGAGGCTAACGAACATCCCCAGCACGGCGACCAGGGTCCGCAGCCGCACCCGTCCGTCACGCTGCCGCGACAGCTTCAGGTACTCGGCAGCGTCCTCACGCCGCACGGCGGCGAGGCGGACCGGTTCGCCCTCGCGGTCGGCCACCCACCGCATCGTGCCCCCGACCACCTTCGCGGCGCCGGCGGGGGCCTGAAGCGCGAGGCGGGCGGCGTAGATCGGGGCCCGCAGCGCGTGGTAGCCGGCGGCGTGGGCGTAATGGCGGGCCACCCACGCCGACGCGGTCCGCAGCTCCGCCAGGGACTTGAGCCAGACCGGTACGACCGCGCGGCGGCGGGCGCCGGCGAGTCGACCGAGGTAGCCGGGGCCGGTCGCCGCGGGGGCGGGCTGGTCGACAATGACCGGCGTGTCCGGGTCGGCCGGCTCTGGCTCCGGAGCGGGGGCGGCGGCCGGTTCGCGGGCGGCGCGGGCCTTGTCCAGGTCGACCACGTCGGCGCGGTGGTCGGCGGCCATTTCGGCTTCCAGGCGGTTGAACAGTTCGTGGTCGTCGTCGGGGTGCTTCACTGAAGGTTCCTTCTCTCGCAGAGGGAAGGCGGGGCCCGGTCCGTCGCTGTAGGAGGTGTGCGGACGGGCCCCGCCGGGAGTTCAGGCGGCGTACTGCTCGGGGTAGGCGCACGCGGCGCACATGCCGAGCGTCGGGGGGATGACGTATCCGGCGTCACGCCGGCATGCGGGGCATGTGCGGCGGGCGGTGTTGGCCTTGGCGAGCGCTGCCCACCGGGCAGGGGTCATCGGCCTCACCGGTTTGGCGAGGTCGATGCGGTAGAGGTAGGCGACCAGTGGGTCCCGGCGGCGGCGCGGCCGTTCGAGTTGCGCGGCCACGTCCTGGCCACCGGGCCGCAGGCCAAGGGCGCGCAGTTGGCGGCGGGTGGCGTAGCCGTCCGGGGCCAGGCTCCACCGGTAGACCGGCAGCGTGGCCATCAGGCGACGCGCTTCCACGCGGCCCGAAGGCGGACCTCAGAGGCGGAGTGGCCGGCGGCGCGGAAGCGGGCGGCCATGTCGCGGTACGACAACGGCGGCGTCTGGCTGTGCCGGATGTCGTGAACCAGCGTGTCCAGCGCGTCATCCGACAACGCGGGCGCCCCCGTCTCCAGCGCCGGAACCGGCTCGGTCGGACCCCATACGGGGAGTTCCCAGCAGGGTGTGACGCCGGGCGTGACGGGGGTCGTCACGCTGGTCAGGGCCCTGCCGGTCTCCTCGCCCTTGCGGGCGGTCTCCAGCGTCGACCACGCCCCCGCGAGGGTCTGCGCGGTCTGTGCCTGGACGCGTGCGACGCGGGCGCCAGCTTCCGTCACGGCCGTCAGCCGCGTCGCCTCCGTGGCCGCTTCTGCCCGCAGCCGGGCACGGGCCACGGCCGCTTCGTCGCGCGCCTCCTGCTGAATGCCCCGGATCGCGTCCAGCGCGAGGGGCGTGAGCGCGGTGCGCTCCCAAAGGCTGTGCACCATCCACAGGGCCTTGGCCGCGATCGGCAGCCACGCCACAGCCAGCCACGCGCCGGCGGAGTGCTCAACTGTCAGCGCGTGCGCAACCAAGACGCCGGCGGCGAGGACGCCGAAGAACCAACCGACCGCCGTTACGGCACGGTTGTGGTCGCCCTGCGCAGCAAGGCGACGTTCGTAGGCGAGGGTGGCCAGCCATCCGCCATCGATGCCGAGACCGACGACCAGAGCGACCGGCCACGGCACCGCCGCCCCCAGCCACATCATCACCACGGCAAGGGTGAGGACCATGGACACCGCCGTCATCCCGACGGCCGGCAGAACAGTCTTCGCGTTCATTCGGCAGCCTCCCGCTCACGCAGGTCGAGCAGATGATTGATCTCCCGGTGGTAGAGCGCCTCGTTGACCCGATCGCCGACCAGCGCGCAGGTCCGGGCCAGCGCCACGTTCGCTTCCAGGGCCCGAACCAGCAGCGTCCGGAAGTCCTCCTCGTCGGCACGGGGGCCGTAGACGAGCTCAAGCAGCGTCACAGCGCACCCCCTACCGTGAGCAGCGCGGCGAGGATGAGCAGCGCCCCGCCGGCGCAGGTCAGGTCGACTGCACGGCGCAGGGTCGTGAACTTGGCGACCGCGAGCCGGGACAGCCCGGTGACGTCGGCGGCCATGTCCCGCTCCACGGCCGTGGTGATCTCCTCGGCGGTGAGGGTGGCCCACAGCGGGAAGCCGTGCCGGCCGCGCAGGTTAGGCCGGGTCGAGCGCAGCAGCAGACCAGCGGCCGCGAGCAGCAGCGCCATCCCGAGTCCGCCAGCGATGTAGGCCGGCAGGTTCATCGGCAGATCGCGGGCGACCGTCCAGGCGCCCGCCAGGACCGCGCCCACGAACGCCAGCAGTAAGCCGGTCTTGGTGTCGGTCCGCGTGATCTCCGCCTTCACCTCAGCGTGCGCGGTGCTCAGGTTGCGGCCGGTGGCGCTCACGCGGCACCCCCATTGCCCGTTGCGGCGGTGGTGCGGTTGGCCAGAGCGATACGCGCGGCCAGGGCCCGGCGGCGGGCGCGGCGCAGGCGCCGGTTGTCCAGCTCGGTCTGGATGCGGTCCAGAATGATGATCTGCGCGTCCAGCAGGTCAACGTCCGCCAGGATGACGGGCATCTCCTGCTCGATCGCATCCAGCTCCGCGTCCGTCGGCTCCATCCATGGAGCGAACGCGGTAACAGCGTCCTGAACAGTGACGATGTGGCTCATTGGGTCGTGTTCCTCTCGCAGGTGGAACGGCCCGAACCGTGCCCCCGGTGTTCCAGCACCGGGGGCACTTGCCGTTGAAGTCGGTAAATCCGGCTCCCCTCAGCCCTGCTCGTTCGAGACGAGCAGGGGAGGCAACCGGCCCGCAGCCGCTGAGAGCTGCGGAGAGGTCGAATCCGCGCTGTACCTCACGCGGGAGCTTCCGCGTGGCCGCCTACTTGGTCGAGGAGAGGCGGCGCTATCCCCATGCAGTTGTCAAAGAACACCCAGTCCAGGGACTTACGGCGAACCGCAGTAGCCCCGCCCGGCATAAAGACTGACTCAACGGTGTTGGTGGTGTTGTACCAACAACCGACGCCCTGAGTGTTGCCTTAAGTCGCTACGACCGTCAAGGCAGAGGGCGTATGTTGTTGGCACAAGTCAGCCAACTAGCAGGGAGGCACCGTGCGGGAGCAGCGCCCCAGGTACCACCGAATCGCGGATGACCTGCGAGGACAGATCGAGCGGGGTGAGCTGGAGCCGGGTCAACAGCTCCCAACGGAGTTCGAGCTGGTCGAGCGATACGAAGCGAGTCGCAACACGGTCCGCCTGGCTTTGCGGCGCTTGACCGAAGAAGGGCTCATCATTGCTGGTCAGGGGCGGGGAAGCTTCGTTCGCCGCAGCCTGACACCAGCCGTCTGGGACTGGTCAGTACTGGAGTCTCGGACCCGGCACCAGTCCAACGATCGCGGTGACCAGTGGGCCAGCATCGTGGCTGAAAGTGGGCGTCAGCCTCGGCAGGAGGTCCGCGTCTCCATCCGCCGCCCGCCGGCCGAAGTCGCGGAACGCCTGGAGCTGGATCCTGAGACCGCGCTGACTGTCGTCCGGGAACGAGTGCGCATAGTGGATCACGACCCGTATGCCCTGGCTGACTCGTACTTCCCGGAAGAGCTAGTCCGAGGCACGCCGTTGATGCTGCCCGAAGACGTGTCAGCGCCGGGTGGCGTGCTGGCCAGCGTTGGCCTCGTTCAGGCTCGCTATCGGGACGAAATCACTGTGCGTATGCCGACTCGTGCTGAGGTCGAGAAGTTGTCACTGCCCTCCGCCACGCCTGTGGCTGTGCACATGCGCACGGGCTATGACGAGAAGAATCGGCCCCTACGAGTAATGATCACGATCCTCCCTGGAGACCGTCATGTCATCAGGTACGACGTTTCGGCAGACTGAGCGCATCTCCCGGGAGCAGGCAAGAGTGAAGGCCCTACAGAGCATCGATCCGACTTTGCCAACCGACCACTATCCGGAACGGGTCTGGTACACGTCCTACGGCTCGAACATGCACCTCGATCGACTGGCCGCCTACATCCAGGGCGGCCGCCCACCCGGCGCATCGAGGCAGTACCCAGGGTGCCGTAACCCAGCAATGCCCACCCGCTCCATCCCTGTTGAACTGACCGGCGCCATGTACTTCGCAACCGAGTCGCCCGTATGGGGAGGGGGGAGGGCCTTCTACGATCACCAGGTAAGTGGGCGAGTGCTAGCTAGAGCTCACCTGGTGACTACTGATCAGTTCTCGGACATCGCCGCCCAGGAGATGTACAGGGGCCCCGGCGCGGGCCTTGACCTGGTGGGCGTGCTGTCACAGGGCCGCGCAGTGCTAGGTGAGGGTCGTTACGAGACACTCGTATGCGCTGGGCAGGTCGATGGGTTGCCGGTCCTTACGTTCACCGCCCCGTGGGGCGTGCAGGACGTCGAATGGGTCCCGCCCTCTGCCGCCTACGTGCGCTTCTTGGCTTCGGGACTACTGTCCGCCGGCGCGTGGGATCTGGAGGCGGTGGCCTCGTATGTAGCAGCATGCCCCGGCGCCGCTGGTCACTGGTCGGAGCAGGCACTCCGCGACCTCTTGAGCGAGGACACGTAAGGTGTTAGGGCAACCGCCTCTACAACTGCATAGAGCCTGTATCGGGGCGAATCCTCACAGTATGGATCTCGCTGCAGGTTGGGTCGGGGAAGGCCAGAGACGCCCGACTCGCCAAAATCCTCCTTGAGAGCGGGTTGTGTCTCTGGCTCCGCCAACTGCTAGGCCGAGATTCCGCTACTCTCCACCCTGAATGTCACTAACCACGCCAGTGATTTCCTTGACGATGGCGGTGCCTGAGTCGATCGATTCTTGAACTACGGCCACTCCGCCATTGAACGCCACGCATACAGCGATAAGCGCCAGCCACCCCTTCTTCCAGCGGCTCACTGTCTCTGGATTCGCGTTCTCCATAGTTGCCGACGCTTGCGCCAAGGACCCAATAACTCGGCTAGCTTCCGAGGCGACGCGAGCCCCGCCAAAGAGGTCGACGTTCTCCACCAGCCAAATCAGGTGCTCGATTTGCGAGATCAAGCCATCCTTCACTGGCCCTGCGATCTCTGAGTCTTCCATGCTGGAGAGGAGATCCAACCACTCTTTGCATTGGTCGACGATGGCATCAAGGTCAACGCCTCGTGGGGCGGCAGCTGACCCAACGAGGCTCCCGGCAATGATATCTGCTGCCGCCTCCAGGTGGTCAAGCATGTCCTGCTTGATAATGCCGTTAGCATGCCTTCCCGTATCGTTCCAGTTGACCTGAGGCTGGACAATGGAGTTCCACCACGCATTAACATACCGAAGGGTACGCTCGCGAGCTCTCTCAGGCAGGGCATTCAACTGCTCGATTGTCGTGACCATGAGGTTCACCACCTCACCATGACGCTTTGCAAATTCGACGGATCCCCATTCGGCCCCAAGCGCCGTGGCCCAACCGTCCGCGTAGGTGTGTTTACCCGAGCTCTGCACTCTGGACAGCAGAGTGTGCAGGTGGTGGGGTGCCGTGTTGTCGCTAGAAAGGCTCATGTCTTCCCTCATTGCATGCCTGTCCGCCCCCCGGCGTCCAGTGAGTATCGCGACGGTAGCACTAAGTGAGCGTTCGCGGAACGCATCCCTCACTGCCTGCTGGAGGGGTATGGCGGCGGACCCCTGGGGCCCGAGTCGTGGAGGCATGCGCATCATCTCCCGAAAGGCCACAGCACGGGTCGCTAGAGAGATATCATCGCTCAGACGACGCAGCCTTCCTCGGAGATCTCCATGGCTATCATCAAGCACGCAGCACGCCAGACACTTGGCCAGCTGATTGGCGCCAACAATCCGGTAGTGACCGTGCCAGATGACAGTCAGCGTCAGTATGCATGGTCGAAGAAGGAGGTGGACACTTACTGGGAAGATATTCAGAAGTTTAGGATCGCCCGAGAGACTGGAAAGGAGTCAGCTTCCGAATACTTCATTGGCCCCATCGTTACAATCACTGATGAACACGTGAAAAGCAGGTCCCTTCTGGATGGGCAACAGCGTCTCACCACCTCAACAATCTTGATTGCGGTGATCCGTGACATCCTTTGGAGGATGGGATCTCCTGCAGCGCAGGCCATGGCCAACAATATGCAGCGTGACTACATCGCTCGAAAAGCTGGCCGCAGGGAGCCCATGGAATACTTCCTTGTATTGTCACTATTTGATCGGGACTTCTTTCGTGATTTCATCCAGGATTGGAATGAAACGTCTGGAAGTACTAGGGGTGCCGAGGAAAGTAAGCGCCCATCGCACAAGTTGATCCGAGAGGCCTATTCCAACTTCGAAAGTAAAGTCAGCAACCAGCTGTCTATTTACCCTGACGAAGACTCTCGTCTTGACTGGCTTGATTCTCTCTATGAATGCCTCATTAAAGGGCTAGTGTTTGTTGAAATTCAAACTCCGACGTCAAGTGACGCGAATGAAGTATTCGAGACCATTAATTCGCGCGGAAAGGATTTGTCCACCGTTGACCTAGTCCGCAATTTCCTAATGGAGAAAAGTAAGGAGGATGATACGAAAAAGCGGGTCAATGACACATGGAGGGTTCTACTCGACAACTTTGAGAAGAGGGAGGAGATCGAGCGGTTCTTGCGGCACTTCTGGGTGGCGCGTCACGGTGACGTGAAATCACATAGCCTATACGCAACAATTAGAGGAGAATTGACGGGCGAGTTCTCTAAGGTCCCGCAAACGTACTCACCAAAGGCCTTCGCCGCCGAATTGGAAAGTGCATCCCTGCGGTATGTTGATCTCATTCATTGCTCGACAGGGATTGAGAAGTTCGACGCTGCCCTAGCGGACATCAAAGCACTGAATGCTGATGCGCTGCACCCGCTCCTGCTGGCTGCGTCAGAACGTAATGACTATACTCAGCTACAGGAGCTAATTGAAGCTTGCCTAAGCTACTATGTGCGCTGGACTGTGATCGGCACGCGTGAATCTACATTGCTCGAGGAGAATATCTTCGGAGTGGCTAAAGAATTTTCAGGAGGTGCCGGTTGCGCTTCTATCATGCGGCGAGTGTGTAGTTGGATTCCAGATAATGACACGTTCAAGGCGGCATTCGAAGAGGCAACTCTCCCCAAGGCTTCTCAGGCGCGCCACATCCTCGAAAAGATCGAGGCCCAACTGCGAGTCAGTGCGGGCGTTGATGAACTAACTGTAGCGGGTTCCGGCAAGGTGCACGTGGAGAATATCTACCCTCAGCATCCTGATGTCGAGTTCCGTTTGGATGAGCATGAGGCGTGGGTGCACCGAATCGGAAACCTCACTTTGCTAAGCGGAAGGAAGAATGCCGCCGTTGCTAATCGAACGTACCCAGAAAAGTGTCACAACTACTCAGAATCGGCCCTGCTCGTCTCCACGGACACCGGAATCGAGCGCTTGTGGGACTCGACTAGAGGCCAGTGGAACCCGGCAGGGATCCATGCACGGCAACTCGAGATGGCCGACATTGCGCTAGAAGTGTGGCCCGATGCCGGGCACTGGTCGTAGCCAATGTGACTTCCGAGTTGGAGGTGGGCCGAGCTCATCTTCCCCCGGGTTTCCTCCGGAGTAGGTAGACCACGATAGGCCGCACGTCGTAATGGGTGAACTAAGGCCGCTCTAAGCTGCCAACGACTGATGCGCCCATGCGAAGCACCAGATGCCGGCCGGGGTTTAGCACGAGTCGCGGCCCCGGCCGACGTAAGGCGCGGCTCAACGGCAGGTCTTCAGGCGAGACCTGCGGCCACGGTCCGCGGCCGGCTCATGGCAGGTCTTCGGTGGGTTGCTGGTTCTCAGGTTTCGATGACCTGCCCTCAGCCGGGATGCGACCATCCCTGGATGGACGCATCGGTGCTCAGTGCGCTGGTAGGGCTGATCGGTGTAGGAGCTGGTGCTGGCGCCACGTTCGGCGGGGTCGTGTATCAGCAACGACATGGCGCACGGGAAGCAAGGGTCGCCAGGCTGCGGGGTGAAGCGGTTGCGGCCGCAGAAAAGATCTTGGCCGAGCTGCTGGCTATGCAACACAGCCTGCGGCTGGGCTCGTACGGTGCCGCCGAGGAGGAGCAGCGAGACTACCTAAGGGCCTTGCAGCACCACCATGCAACGATCCAGTTGCACTCTCAGTGGCTGCCCGATGTCGAACTAAGGTCCCGACTCAGTGTCAACGCCCTATATACGCAGGTCGGCCCGGTCGGCGATTCCCGTAGTGACGTCGAGCGACGCGGAGACGGAATGGCTCTTTGCTCGGACAGTATCGCCTGCCTCGGTGCTTTTCTCCGTTCCGAGGCTCTTCCCGTGCGCGATGCCCACGTAGATCAGATACTCGCCCGCTGGCCTGAGGGGCGGGAGCTGCACACGTTCATCTTCTCAGGCCCCCGTGTGGAGACTGATGAGCCTCCTGCTTCTTCTACTTAGCGCCAGCTGGAGGTGGCGGCCCCCGCACCGGTGTGCCGCAGGTTGCTTGGCCCAACGACCGCAACAGGAAGAGCCAGATGCGGATGCCGGCGTGTTCGCGTGGGGCACTTGTGGGGCAGTGAGGCAACAGCAGGTATGAAGACGCAGATGAGCGCCTGAGCGTCGCGCAGACTGTAAATCTGCCGGCTCAGCCTTCCCAGGTTCGAATCCTGGCGCCGCCACACTGGGGAAGACCCCCTCTGATCAGGTCCTGACCTGATCAGAGGGGGTTTTTCGTTGGCCGGTGACCGTGGCGCCGCATACTGCTCGGTCAGGGCCGGACGGCATGAACCCGTCAGATAGGCTGCCGCCTCTTCCAACGGCATCCTCCTGATGAGGTGTGAATGAAAACAGGCAGACGAACCGTCGCGGTGCTCACGCTCGTGGGGGCGCTGGGCCTTCCGGTGCTGAACGCGCCGGCCGCTCAGGCGGCGGACACCGGCATCAAGGTGTCGGACATCGCCGTCAACCAGGGCAAGCCCATCGTCGTCGGGACGTCGAAGGAGGTGGAGCCGTCGATCAGCTTCAACATCGCGCTGCCCTCCGGCTACACCACCGCCGACCCCTCCCGCTACGACGCGTACCCCTTCCTCTACCGCGGCAGCATCAACACGGCTGCCGACACGGGGGAGAACTTCATCGGGCCGGGCGTCTACACCTGCTACGAGATCGACTCCAAGCACGCTCGCTGCGAGGGCAGCCTCTACATCGACCCGCACCCGAGCCAGGAGCACGTCGACTCCAACAGTGACGCCACGACCTGGAAGGTGGGCGTCTCGCTGAAGCTGTGGAAGGCCGACGGCGGCCTGAAGACCGGGGAGCTGGAGACGCGGTCCACGACCGCCCAGCTCAAGCGCGCGGCCAAGGCCACCACCGACGCCTCACCCGAGCCGGTCACCAAGGGCAGGACGATCACCGTCACGGGCAAGCTGACCCGCGCCAACTGGAGCACCAAGAGGTACGACGCCTACAGCGGCCGTACGGTCAGCCTCCAGTTCCGCGCCAAGGGCACCGACACCTACAAGACGGTCAAGAAGGCCACCACCAGCAGCACCGGGGGCATGAAGACCACGGTCACCGCCTCGGTGGACGGTTACTACCGCTGGGTGTACTTCGGCAATTCCACCACCGGCGTCGCCACCAGCACGGCCGACTACGTCGACGTGCGCTGACACCCTCACCACGAGCGGCCCCCTTTCGCCTGCGGACGCAGGCGAAAGGGGGCTTTTCGTTTCCTCCGCCACTCCGGCACGGAACACAGACAGCAGAGAAAGGAGAAGACGAAGAAGACAGGACGAAGAGCGACGAAAGAAAAAGACGGAAAAGACGAGAGACGAAGAGGGAGACGATGACGGGGATGTCGACAGCCACGCTCGCCCTGGGGGCCGCTCTGCTCGTCGGCTGGGCCGGGCCACCCGTGCCGATGCCGCCGCCCTACCGTGAGGCACCCTCGTCGCTCCTGCCGCCGCCCGGGCCGGCCCGACCCCGGGGCACGACCACCGACACCCGCCCCAGCCCGGTCCGTGACGATCTGGTGGCCAGGGTCGTCGACGCCGTCAACAAGCAGCGCTCCCAGGCCGATTGCGGGCCCGTTCGGCTGCGCAGCTCACTCAACCGCGCCGCCCAGAGGCACAGCACCGACATGGCCCGCAGGCAGCGTCTCACCCACACCGGAAGCGACGGCAGCAGTCCGGCCGCGCGGATGCGGGACGCCGGTTACCACCCCGGCCACATCGCCGAGAACATCGCCGCCGGCCCAGGCACACCCGAGGCCGCCGTCCGTGTCTGGATCGACAGTCCCGAGCACAGGGCCATCATCCTGACCTGCCGTTACATCCATGCCGGGGTGGGGGTCGCGCAGGGCTCCGGCGGGCCTTGGTGGACGCTGGACCTGGCCACCGGCTACTGAACCGGCCCTCCGTCATTCCCCGCCGGCCATCCGGCATTTCCCGGAATCCGAAAACGGAAAGGGCAAGGAGTCGGTCGCTCCTTGCCACTTTCAACGTATAGCGCATGGGGGGCCTTGCGGCAAGGCCCCCGTCGTGCCGCAGACTCTTCCGCCGGAAGAGGAAAAACGACGCGAATTACGGGGGATCCCTTGATCGATGTGATCATTGCCGGCGGTGGCCCGACCGGGATGATGCTGGCCGGGGAGCTCCGGCTGCACGGCGTGCGGGTCGTGGTGCTGGAGAAGGAGGCCGAGCCGGCCGCGTACGTGCGCGCGCTCGGGCTGCACGTGCGCAGCATCGAGGTGCTGGACCAGCGCGGCCTGCTGGACCGCTTCCTCGCCGAAGGCAAGAAGCACCACCACATCGGCGGCTTCGCCGGCATCGCCACACCGTCACCCGGGCGGCTGGACACCACGCACGGGTATGTCCTCGGCATCCCGCAGCCCGTCACGGACCGGCTCCTGGCCGAGCACGCCGCCGAGCTCGGCGCCGAGATCCGGCGCGGCGAGGCTCTGGTCGGGCTGAGCCAGGACGGCGACGGTGTGACCGCCGAGCTGGCCGACGGCACGCGGCTGCGCTCCCGCTACCTCGTCGGCTGCGACGGCGGCCGCAGCACGGTGCGCAAGCTGCTGGGCGTCGGTTTCCCCGGTGAGCCCTCCAGGGTGGAGACGCTGCTGGGCGAGATGGAGCTGACCGCGCCACCCGAGGAGCTGGCGGCCGTGATGGCCGAAGTGCGCAAGACCCACTTCCGGTTCGGCGCCATGCCGGTCCGGGACGGGGTGTACCGCGTCCTCGTGCCGGCCGAGGGCGTGGCAGCGGACCGCACGGTCGCCCCGACCCTGGAGGAGTTCAAGCAGCAGCTGCGCACATACTCCGGTACCGACTTCGGCGTGCACTCCCCGCGTTGGCTCTCCCGCTTCGGTGACGCCACCAGGCTGGCCGAGCGCTTCCGCGTCGACCGGGTCCTGCTGGCCGGTGACGCCGCGCACATCCATCCGCCGACCGGCGGCCAGGGCCTCAACCTAGGCGTCCAGGACGCGTTCAACCTCGGCTGGAAGCTGGCCGCCGAACTGCGCGGCTGGGCACCGCCGGGACTGCTGGACAGCTACCACGCCGAACGCCACCCGGTGGCCGCCGCCGTGCTGGACAACACCCGGGCGCAGATGCACCTGTTGTCGCCCGATCCGGGTCCGCAGGCGGTGCGCCGTCTGCTGGCGGAACTGATGGACTTCGAGGAGGTGAACCGGTACCTGACTGAGAAGACCACCGCGATCGCCGTCCGCTACGACTTCGGTGAGGGCCACGAACTGCTCGGACGGCGGCTGCGGGACCTGCGGTTGAAGGAGGGCCGCCTCTACGAGCGGATGCGCGGTGGCCGCGGGCTGCTGCTCGACCAGACCGGCGCCCGGCGGGCCGGCGGCGGCGGGCTTTCCGTGGCGGGCTGGGCGGACCGGGTCGACCATGTCGTCGACGTCAGCGAGGAACTCGACGTGCCCGCGGTGCTGCTGCGACCGGACGGCCACGTGGCCTGGGCCGGTGAGGACCAGCGGGAGCTGCTCGACGTGCTGCCGAGGTGGTTCGGAGCGCCGACCGGCTGAGAGGGCCCGGTGCGGGCCGGTGGGGTGACGTGTGACGGCGCCTCCGCCTCACACGCCCCACCCGGCGGTGGCCCACCGGACCGTACGCAACTCACCCGGCGCGGCCCATTGGAGGACCGCGCCGGACTCGCCGGCGTGGCCCCCCGACTGTGCCGGACTCGCCCGTCGGCGCTGACCCGACGGTGCCGGACTCGCCCGTCGGCGCTGACCCGACGGTGCCGGACTCGCCCGTCGGCGCTGACCCGACGGTGCCGGACTCGCCCGTCGGCGCTCACCCGACTGTGCCGAACCCGCCCAGCGGCCCCCACCCGACCACGCCGAACGAGCCCACCTCCGCCGATCGACCCAGGCAACCGCATCGCCACCCCTGTCGGCACCGGAGGCGGAGGCGAAACAGGGCTGTCCGCGCAGGGCACAGGCGCGGTCCGGCCGCTCGCGCGGCACACTGGCCCCATGTCCTCCCGCCGCAGGATCTGCCCCGAGTGCCGCCGCGAGATCGCCGTCGTGGCCGGGCGGTACGCGCGCCACGACCCGCCCGGTGCCCGCGAGCACGGCGAACTCACCTCATGCCCGGGCTCCCGCCGCCAGGCCCGTCCGGGCCCGGAGCAACCATCCCTGGACGGCTACACGGTCCCGGATTTCCCCAGCCAACTGCCCTTGTTCTGAGGCCCATCGGCTCCGGCCGCCCAACTGCCCTGCTCTGAGGCCCGCCGGCTCCCGCTGCCCAACTGCCGCTGGTCTGAGGCCCGCCGACTCTCGCCGACCAACTGCCCCTGTCGTGAGGCCCGCCGACTCCCGCCGCCGCCGCGAACCTCAGTTCCCGGCCACCGACTTCACCGCCACGGACACCGGCACCGGACCGCTGATCAGCTCCAGCGTGAGCCCGGCCGTCGCCGAGGTGTCCACCAGCTCCGCCAGCACGGCGGCCACGTCGTCGCGCGGGATCGGGCCGCGGCCCGTGCGCGCCTCCAGCCGTACGAGACCGGTGCCGGCGTCGTCGGTGAGCTGCCCGGGGCGCAGAATCGTCCAGTCCAGGGCGTCCAGTCCCCGCACGTAGGCGTCCGCCTCGCCCTTGGCGCGCAGGTACACGTCGAAGATCTCGTCGCCCTGGTGACGCGCGTCGGCACTCATGGACGACACGATCACGAAGCGCCGTACGCCCGCCTTCACCGCCGCGTCAGCGAAGAGGACCGCCGCGGCCTTGTCCACCGTGTCCTTGCGGGACGCCCCGCTGCCCGGGCCCGCGCCCGCCGCGAAGACCGCGGCGTCGGCACCCCTCAGCCGCTCCGCGACCTCGTCCACGGACGCCGACTCCAGGTCGAGCACGACCGGTTCGGCACCGGCCTGCCGCAGGTCGTCGGCCTGTTCGGCCTTGCGGATGATGCCCGCCACCTCGTCTCCGCGCGCGGCGAGCAACCGCTCCAGCCGCAACGCGATCTGACCATGACCACCAGCGATGACAATGCGCATGCCTTCGACCGTACGCCTGGACAGCACCGTCCGCCGCACGACGCCGCCCCACCCCGCCCGACGCCTTACGGCGCTTCGCCCCGGCCCTGCCGCGGCAGCCCCAGCTCCACCGAGGCCGCCGAACTGCAGTACTCCCGCACCGCGCTGGTACGCGCCACCACGCGCCCCTGGTGCACGACGATCCGGCTGTACGCCAGGGACAGCGCCCCCGCCAGCCCGTCACCGCGCACCGCCAGCAGCTCGGCCGGGAAACCCGCCTCCACCCGCACCTCGGGCAGCCCCAGCACCGCCCGCGCCGCGGAACTCACCCCGTCGTACGCCTCTTCGGGCGACAGCCCGTGGCGCGAGGCCAGCAGGAAGGCCGCCTCCAGCGGATCGCCGCGGCCCACGGGGTTGGACACGTCCCGCAGCGCCCCGCTCCCGGCGGCCACCCGTACCCCGGCCGCCCGCAGCAGCCGTACGGGAGCCGCCCCGCGCCGGTCGACACCACCGCAGCCGCCCTGCGGCAGGCACACCACCGACACCCCGGCCGCCGCGAGTTGGTCGGCCGTGCGCGCGGCCACGTCGGCGGGCAGCCGCCCGAGGTCGCCGCACGGGCTGAGGGTCACGCCGGTGCGCAGTCCGCCCGCCATCGCCGCGAGCCGGGCCAGCCGGGCGGGGTCCCCGGCGTCCGTGTGCAGGTCGACGGGGCAGCCGTGCTCGGAGGCCACCTCCAGGACCGCCTCCGCGTACCCCGTCGGATCCGGGTCGAGGTCCGGGCGGCCGCCCACCACCGAGGCGCCCATCTTCACCGCGTCGCGCAGCATCGCCAGCCCGTCCGCGCCGGCCACCCCGGTCAGCACCCGGGGCATCGCCACCGTCGTCAGCTCCGCCAGCCCGCGCAGCGCCCGCCGGGCCTGCAGCACGGCCGCCAGTGCGCCGAGGCCCTGGACGCCGCCCACGCGCACATGCGCCCGTGTGACCGTCGCCCCGTGCCCGAGCTGGAGCAGGGCGGCCTCGGTCGCCCGGCGCTGCACGTCCTGCGGTTCGTACGAGACCGGGCCCTCGTCGTCGGCCGACAGAGCCGTGTCGGCGTGGGTGTGCGGGTCGACCGGGGCCGGCAGCAGCAGATAGCCGCTGAGGTCCACGCGCGCGCCGCCCGCGCGCGTGGTGCCTGCCGCCAGGCTGCCGGCCGTGCCGACCGCCTCGATGCGCCCGCCGCCCAGCCGTACGTCCACGGTCCGGCCGTCGGTGAGCCGGGCGCCGCACAGCAGCAGCGACGACGGGTCCGCCGGACCCGGCGAGGACGACGGGGGCGGTGGCGGCTGCGGCCGGCTGTCGGGCATCGCACTCCAGGGGCTCGGGCTGTGCGCGGGAGGACGCATGATCACGCAGAGTGAGACGAGCCTAGGACGGCCTCCCGGCCCCGGCGGGGAGGAGCGCAATAGTCGTACCGGCGTGGTCCGCGCACGGGACGCGAGGCACGCACGGGGCTGCCGGGAGGACGGTCCGGGGCCCGGGACGGGCGCCGCGAAACGGATTTGGGTGAACGGCGGCCGAGCGTGTAATGTCTTCATCGCTCGCCCCAATAGCTCAGTCGGCAGAGCGTCTCCATGGTAAGGAGAAGGTCAACGGTTCGATTCCGTTTTGGGGCTCTGGTGTGACTGGTTCCCGTCGCGAGGCGGGGCCCGGACCACATCAAAGCGGTGTAGCTCAGTCGGTAGAGCAAGCGGCTCATAATCGCTGTGTCACCGGTTCAAGTCCGGTCACCGCTACACACAGTAGCCGATTGCGGGGTCGGTCCTTCGATCGGCTACTCTTCTTGCGTTAAACAGTCCATCCGTTCGTCTTAGGAGCACTCACGTGGCTGCCACCGACGTCCGCCCGAAGATCACGCTGGCCTGCGTGGAGTGCAAGGAGCGGAACTACATCACCAAGAAGAACCGGCGTAACAACCCGGATCGTCTTGAGATGAAGAAGCACTGCCCGCGTTGCAATGCGCACACCGCGCATCGCGAAACGCGATAAAAACAGGCTCGTACACGAGGCCGTTCCCGAGTGATCGGGGGCGGCCTCGCGTCGTTGTAAGGGACCCGTACCGGTCAGTAGACCTAGCAGGAGGTACCGAGCCATGGCGCTCGATCAGTCCTTCGTGGGGCGGACGTACCCGCCCACCGCGCCCTACGAGGTGGGCCGGGAGAAGATCCGTGAGTTCGCCGAGGCGGTCGGGGACGCCAACCCGGCGTACACGGACGCGGAGGCCGCCAAGGCACTCGGTCACCCCGACGTGATCGCCCCGCCGACCTTCGTCTTCGCGATCACCTTCGCGGCCGCGGGCGAGGTCGTCCAGGACCCCCAGCTCGGCCTGGACTACAGCCGCGTGGTGCACGGGGACCAGAAGTTCGCCTACCGCCGCCCGGTCCGCGCCGGCGACCGGCTCTCGGTCACCTCGACCATCGAGGCGATCAAGTCCCTCGCGGGCAACGACATCGTGGACATCCGCGGCGAGGTGCACGACGAGGCCGGCGAGCACGTCGTGACCGCCTGGACGAAGCTCGTGGCCCGCGCGGCCGAGGAGGCGTGAGCGACATCATGACCGCGAAGATCTCCTACGCCGACGTCGAGGTCGGCACCGAGCTGCCCGCGCAGACCTTTCCCGTGACGCGCGCCACCCTCGTCCGCTACGCGGGTGCCTCCGGCGACTTCAACCCGATCCACTGGAACGAGAAGTTCGCCAAGGAGGTCGGCCTGCCGGATGTCATCGCACACGGCATGTTCACCATGGCCGAGGCGATCCGGGTGGTCACCGACTGGGCCGGGGACCCGGGCGCGGTCGTCGAGTACGGCGTCCGCTTCACCAAGCCGGTCGTCGTCCCGAACGACGACCAGGGTGCCGTGATCGAGGTCGCCGGCAAGGTCGCCGCCAAGCTCGACGACAACACGGTCCGCGTGGACCTGACGGCCACCAGCGCCGGTCAGAAGGTGCTGGGCATGTCCCGGGCGGTCGTACGGCTGGCCTGAGAAGGACGTGACGCGATGTAAGGGGCGCTCTCTTTTGAGGGTGCCCCTTACGCGTGCACGTGCCGCGGCGCAGAACAGCGCTTGACTTAGTTAGTGATTGAGCACTAACTTCGATGGCATGGCCAGGATGAGTGCGGAAGAGCGGCGCGAGAGTGTCATCCGGGCGGCGACGGCGGAGTTCGCCCGGGGCGGTTACCACGGCACCTCGACCGAGGCGATCGCCCGCCGGGTCGGCGTCTCGCAGCCGTATCTCTTCCGGCTCTTCCCCGGCAAGAAGGCGATCTTCCTGGCGGCGGCCGAGCGGTGCGTCGAGGACACCATCCGGATGTTCGCCGAGGCGGCCGAGGGGCTGGAGGGCGAAGAGGCCCGTCAGGCCATGGGCGGGGCGTACATCGAGACCATCTCCGAGCAGCCCGAGTGGCTGATGATGCAGATGCAGATGTACCTCGCCGTGGCGGCCGCCGAGGAAGAGGGGGACCACGAGTTCGGTGAGGCGGTGCGCGCGGGCTGGATGCGGCTGTGGGACACCATCCACCTGCCGCTGGGCGCCGACGCCCGCGAGACGACGGCCTTCCTCGCCCAGGGCATGCTCATCAACTGTCTGGTGGCCATGCGATTCCCGGCCGATCACCGGGTCTGGGCGGGGCTGAACCCGTCGGCGGCCGGCGGCTGACGACACCCAAGGGCGAAGGCGCGGCCCTTTCATGACCTCGAAAGTTAGTAATCAATAACTAATCGATCACGGCACACACTCCATGGGGGAGCGATGTCACAGCAGACCGCACGTCGCGGGGGAGCCGCCTGGGCCCTCGTCATCACCAGCGTCGCCGGATTCATGGCGGCCCTCGACAACCTCGTCGTCACCACCGCCCTGCCCTCCATCCGGAAGGACCTCGGCGGGGGACTGCACGACCTGGAATGGACCGTGAGCGCCTACACGCTCACCTTCGCCGTGCTGCTGATGTTCGGCGCGGCCCTCGGCGACCGCTTCGGCCGCCGCCGGCTCTTCATCGCCGGCCTCACCGTCTTCACCGGCGCCTCCGCCGCCGCGGCCATGGCCCCCGGCATCGACTCCCTCATCGCCGCCCGCGCCGTCCAGGGCGCCGGCGCGGCGGTGATGATGCCGCTCACACTCACCCTGCTGACCGCCGCCGTGCCCGCCGCCAAGCGCGGCATGGCGTACGGCATATGGGGCGCCGTCAACGGGCTCGCCGTAGCCTCCGGACCGCTGGTCGGCGGCAGCCTCACCGAACACATCTCCTGGCAGTGGATCTTCTGGCTGAACGTCCCGCTCGGTCTGGCCCTGCTGCCGCTCGCCCGCCTCCGCCTCGCCGAGTCCCACGGCACCGGGGCCCCGCTCGACATCCCCGGCACCCTGCTCGCCAGCGGCGGCCTCTTCGGCATCGTCTACGGCCTGGTCCGCGGCCCCGCCGACGGCTGGACCTCCTCCCTGGTGCTGACCGGGCTGTTCGCGGGCGGCGCGCTGCTCGTCGGCTTCGTCCTCTACAGCACACGCGCCAAGAACCCCATGCTCCCGATGCGGCTGTTCCGCTCCCGCGCCTTCGCCGGCATCAACGCGGCGAGCCTGCTGATGTTCCTCGGCATGTTCGGCTCGATCTTCCTGCTCAGCCAGTACATGCAGGGCGTACTCGGCTACTCGCCCACCGAGGCGGGCCTCAGGATGCTGCCCTGGACCGGCATGCCGATGCTCGTCGCCCCGATCGCAGGCCTGCTGGCCGACCGCGTCGGCGGCCGCCCGGTCGTCGCCGCGGGACTGTTCCTCCAGGCCCTGGGCCTCGGCTACATGGCGGCCGTGGCCACGGCCGACGCCTCCTACGCGGCCCAGCTACCCGCCCTGATCGTCAGCGGCGTCGGCATGGCCCTGTTCTTCGCCCCCGCCTCGCACCTGGTGATGTCCAGTGTGCGGCCGTCGGAGCAGGGCATCGCCTCCGGCGCCAACAACGCCCTGCGCGAGGTGGGCGGGGCGCTCGGCATCGCCGTCATGGCGTCGATCTTCGCGGCCCAGGGCGGCTACGAGACCGGCCAGACCTTCGTCGACGGCATGCGGCCGGCCCTGGTGACGGGCTCCGCGGTGGTGGCCCTCGCGGGCGTCGCGGCCCTGCTCACACCCACCCGGCGCCAGGCCGGACGGCAGCAGACCCCGGCCGAGCCGGCACCCGTGCTCGCCGAGGCCTCCCACTGACCCCACCACGACCCGACAAGGAGAAGCGGCCATGCCGACCCTTCCCTGGACCGTCCCGAACACCCCGCCTCCCGGCACCGAGGTGCACGTCTTCGCCTCCCGCTTCGAGACGCGCACGCTGTGGGGAGCGCTGAGGTTCCTCGCCGGCACGCCCGCCGTCTGGCGGCAGGTCCGCACCAGCCCCGGCGCCTACGGAGCGACCCTGCGGGCCAAGCCCTTCCAGCGGACCTTCTGGACCCTGTCGGCCTGGGAGTCCAAGGACGCCCTGCACGCCTTCGCCCGCGCGGGCACGCACGGACCGGCCGCAAGCGGCCTGGCCCCGCAGATGAAGGACTCCGCCTTCACCGCCTGGCAGGTCGACAGCGACGACCTCCCGGTCCCCTGGTCCGAGGCGCTCCGCCGCCTGACCTGAGCACCACCACGTGCGGCCCCTTCCCCTGTGGGACGGGGCCGCACGGACGCGTGCCCGGCGCTGTCGGTGCCGTCTCGTAGTCTTGAGCCCGTGCAGGAACTCCACGACGCCCCCCTCGCCCCGCTGACGACCTTCCGGCTGGGCGGCCCCGCGACCCGGCTGGTCACCGCCACGACGGACGACGAGGTGATCGCCGCCGTCCGCGAAGCCGACGAGGCGGGCACCCCGCTGCTGCTCATCGGCGGCGGCTCGAACCTGGTCATCGGCGACAAGGGCTTCGACGGCACCGCCCTCGTCATCGCCACCAAGGGCTTCACCCTCGACGGCACCCGGCTCGAACTGGCCGCCGGCGAGATCTGGACCGACGCCGTCGCGCGCACGGTCGAGGCGGGCCTGGCCGGCATCGAATGCCTGGCCGGCATCCCCGGCTCGGCCGGAGCGACCCCCATCCAGAACGTCGGGGCGTACGGCCAGGAGGTCTCCTCGACGATCACGGAGGTCGTCGCCTACGACCGCCGCAGCGGTGAGACCGTCACCCTGGCCAACGAGGACTGCGCCTTCTCCTACCGCCACAGCCGCTTCAAGTCCGACCCCGAGCGCTACGTCGTCCTGCGCGTCCGCTTCTGCCTGGAGGACGCCGAGGGCCTCTCCGCCCCTCTCCGCTACGCCGAGACGGCCCGGGCCCTCGGCGTGGAGCCGGGCGACCGCGTCCCCCTGGCCCAGGCCCGCGAGACGGTGCTCAAGCTGCGCGCCGGCAAGGGCATGGTCCTGGACCCCGAGGACCACGACACCTGGTCGGCCGGGTCCTTCTTCACCAACCCGATCCTCACGGACACGGACTTCGAGACATTCCGCGCCCGCGTCCGCGACCGGCTCGGCGACGGGGTGGAACCCCCCGCCTACCCGGCCGGCGAGGGCCGCACCAAGACCTCCGCGGCCTGGCTGATCGACAAGGCGGGCTTCACCAAGGGCTACGGCGACGGACCGGCCCGCATCTCCACGAAGCACACCCTGGCGCTGACGAACCGGGGGAGCGCGACGACGGAGGACCTCCTCGCCCTCGCCCGCGAGGTCGTGGCCGGAGTCCGCGAGGCCTTCGGCATCACCCTGGTCAACGAGCCGGTGACGGTCGGGGTCAGCCTCTGAGGGGGGCCTAGGCCGGACACGACCTAGTAGGCGATCCCGACGCCCTGCTTCACGGTGGCCGGGTCGCCGGTCATCGCCAGCATCGCGTGGGCGACGTCGGCCCTCCCCAGGAAGCGGCCCCTGGCCGGGGACCCGCCGACGACCACCCGGTACTTCCCGGTGACGGGCCGGTCCTGCAGTCGCGGCGGCCGCACCACCGTCCAGTCGGTGGCACTACGGGCGATCTGCTCCTCCATCGCGCGCAGATCCGCGTAGACCTCCTTGAGCACGGCGGAGACGACGCCGCGCACGGCCCGGTCGAACGGCCCGTCCCCCTCCGGCGCGGGCCCGAGCGGCGCGGCGCTGACCACGAGCAGTCGCCTCACCCCCTCCGCCTCCATCGCGCCCAGCACCGTACGCGTCAGCCGGGTCGCGATCCCGGCGTCCTTGCGGCTGCGGGCGCCGAGCCCCGACAGCACGGCGTCACGCCCCGCCACGGCCGGACGCACCGCCCCCTCATCCGTCAGATCGGCACGGACCACGTCCAGCCCCGGGCCGGTCACCTCAAGCCGTCCGGGATCCCGCACGACGGCCGTGACCCGGTGGCCGGCCGTCAGCGCCTGGCGCACGATCTCCTGTCCGACCCCGCCGGTGGCCCCGAACACAGTCAGCTTCATGAGTTCCCCCAACCTGGTGGGTGAGTATTCACTCACCCCGGTGTCTCCTAGAGTGAGTAAGTACTCACCCACTCGTCAACCCAGGGGATGGTCATGCAGCCACCGGCATCGAAGCCGGCCAGGGAGCGCGTCCTGGACGCCGCCCACCAGCTGATGCTCACGGTCGGACTGGCCCGCGCCACGACGAAGGAGATCGCCCGGGCCGCGGGCTGTTCCGAGGCCGCGCTCTACAAACACTTCGCGAGCAAGGAGGACCTGTTCATCCGGGTCCTCATGGAACGGCTGCCACAGCTGACCCCGTTCCTGGACGGCCTGGCCACCGAGCACGGCGGCGGCACGGTCGAGGAGAACCTCACCGAGATCGCCCACCGGGCGGCCCTCTTCTACGAGCAGAGCTTTCCGATCGCGGCGTCGCTGTACGCCGAGACGCAGCTCAAACGGCGCCATGACGAGGCGATGCGGGAGCGGGGAAAGGGACCGCATCTGCCGATCGAGGGGCTGGACGCGTACCTGCGGGCCGAGCAGGCCGCCGGGCGGATCCGGGCCGACGCGGACACCTTCGCCGCCGCCTCGCTGCTGATGGGGGCGTGCGCGCAGCGGGCCTTCGCCTACGACGTGACGGCCGATCGGCCCTCGGCGCACACGTTCGCCGCGAGACTGGCCCGTACGCTCCTGGCCGGTATCGGCGTCTGACCGACGCGGCCGCCGCTTCCGGGCCCGGCCGGGCGGGATACCGCCGGGACGCCGGTCACGGCGCGCCCGCGGCCACCGCACGCGAGAGGACCCGGCGCGGGCCGCCACATCACCGGTGGACCGGCCGCTACGACGCCAGCCAGTCGTCCACCCCCGCCAGCAGCTTCGTCTTCACGTCCTCCGGAGCCGCCGACCCGCGCACCGACTGCCGGGCCACCTCCGCCAGCTCCGCGTCCGTGAACCCGTGATGCAGCCGCGCGATCTCGTACTGCGCGGCGAGACGCGATCCGAACAGCAACGGGTCGTCCGCGCCCAGCGCCAACGGCACGCCCGCCTCGAACAGCGTCCGCAGCGGCACGTCCTCCGGCTTCTCGTACACCCCCAGCGCCACATTCGACGCCGGACACACCTCGCACGTCACCTGCCGGTCGGCCAGCCGCTTCATCAGCCGCGGATCCTCCGCCGCCCGCACCCCGTGCCCGACCCTGTCCGCCCCCAGGTCGTCCAGACAGTCCCGCACCGACGACGGCCCCGCCAGCTCACCCCCGTGCGGCGCCGACAGCAGCCCGGCCTCCCGGGCGATCGCGAACGCCCGGTCGAAGTCGCGCGCCATGCCCCGCCGCTCGTCGTTGGACAGCCCGAACCCGACGACGCCCTGGTCGGCGTACCGCGTCGCCAGCCGTGCCAGCGTCCGCGCGTCCAGCGGGTGCTTCATCCGGTTCGCCGCGACCAGCACCCGCATCCCGAGTCCCGTGTCCCGCGACGTCGTCTCCACCGCGTCCAAGATGATCTCCAGCGCCGGGATCAGCCCGCCCAGCCGCGGCGCGTACGACGTCGGGTCGACCTGGATCTCCAGCCAGCCCGACCCGTCCCGCACGTCCTCCTCCGCGGCCTCCCGCACCAGTCGCTGGATGTCCTCCGGCGCCCGCAGGCACGAGCGGGCCGCGTCGTACAGCCGCTGAAAGCGGAACCAGCCCCGTTCGTCCGTCGCCCGCAGGCTCGGCGGTTCCCCGCTGGTCAGCGCCTCACTCAGCGCGTCGGGCAGCCGGACGCCGTACTTGTCGGCCAGCTCCAGCACGGTCGAGGGCCGCATCGACCCGGTGAAGTGCAGGTGCAGATGGGCTTTCGGCAGCTCAGAGACATCACGTACACGCTCCATCCCAGGATCCTGCCGTACGTCCCGGCCGTCCCGGTAGCCGTTTCCCCTTTCGTGGTCTTGCTCGCACAAACAAATGGGGCACCTACCGAACCCGGTAGGTGCCCCAGGAGCCGTGGACCGGCGAAAGCGGACGTCAGTCCCGCGCCTCCGCCAGCAGCTTCTGGATCCGGCTCACGCCCTCGACGAGGTCCTCGTCACCGAGCGCGTACGACAGCCGCAGGTAGCCCGGCGTGCCGAACGCCTCGCCCGGTACCACCGCGACCTCGGACTCCTCCAGGATCAGCGCGGCCAGCTCGACGGTGTCCTTGGGGCGCCGGCCCCGGATCTCCTTGCCGATCAGCGCCTTCACCGACGGGTACGCGTAGAACGCCCCCTCCGGCTCCGGGCACACCACGCCGTCGATCTCGTTCAGCATCCGCACGATGGTCTTGCGGCGCCGGTCGAAGGCCTCACGCATCGCCGCCACGGCGTCCAGGTCACCGGAGACGGCGGCCAGCGCGGCGGCCTGGGCGACGTTGGAGACGTTGGACGTGGCGTGCGACTGCAGGTTCGTCGCGGCCTTGACGACGTCCTTCGGGCCGATGATCCACCCCACGCGCCAGCCGGTCATCGCGTACGTCTTGGCGACACCGTTGACCACGACGCACTTGTCGCGCAGCTCGGGCAGCACCGCCGGCAGCGACACCGCGGAGGCGTCGCCGTAGACCAGGTGCTCGTAGATCTCGTCGGTCATCACCCACAGGCCGTGCTCCACGGCCCAGCGACCGATGGCCTCGGTCTCCTGCTCGCTGTAGACCGCGCCGGTCGGGTTCGACGGGGAGACGAAGAGGACGACCTTCGTCTTCTTCGTACGGGCCGCCTCCAGCTGCTCGACGGTCACCCGGTAGCCGGTCGTCTCGTCGGCGACGACCTCCACCGGGACACCCCCGGCCAGCCGGATCGACTCCGGGTACGTCGTCCAGTACGGCGCGGGGACGATGACCTCGTCGCCCGGGTCGAGGATCGCGGCGAAGGCCTCGTAGATGGCCTGCTTGCCACCGTTGGTGACCAGGATCTGCGAGACGTCCGGCTCGTAGCCGGAGTCGCGCAGGGTCTTCGCGGCGATGGCGGCCTTCAGCTCGGGCAGGCCGCCCGCCGGCGTGTAGCGGTGGAACTTCGGGTTCTTGCAGGCCTCGATCGCGGCCTCGACGATGTAGTCCGGGGTCGGGAAGTCGGGCTCACCGGCGCCGAAGCCGATCACCGGCCGCCCGGCGGCCTTGAGGGCCTTGGCCTTGGCGTCCACGGCGAGGGTGGCGGACTCGGAGATCGCGCCGACTCGGGCGGAGACCCGGCGCTCGGTGGGAGGGGTTGCAGCGCTCATGGGCCCCATCGTTTCAGACAGGAATCGCGCGCGGCACAGGGGTTTCACAGACTGAACAACGTCGGGCAAAGCCCTGAACAACAGTGCGGATCGCCCGCGCGGCCTGGGCGATCTTCGGCGGAATCCCATCAGTCCGCCCGCCGTTCCGGTGGCGATCTTCCGCCGGCGAGCCCCGCGTCCGGCCCTTTCTGTTCGACGACCGGCCGCCGAGCACGTACACTCTCACCTCGTTGGCCTTCAGCAGGCCGCGCCCGTTCGGTGCACACCAAGCATCCGGACGGATGCGGTACGTTGGGGGACACACAAAGGGTCGTAGCTCAATTGGTAGAGCACTGGTCTCCAAAACCAGCGGTTGGGGGTTCAAGTCCCTCCGGCCCTGCTACACACACCTTCGCCAGGATGTGTGCGCATGTACGTACAGCAATGCACCGCCGTGCGGCTCAGACCGGGCGCGGCACGGCCACGACCCGGAATCAGGTGAGGACGAGTGACGGACGCCGTGGGCTCCATCGACATGCCTGATGCCCAGGACGAGGCGCCGGAGTCGAAGAAGACCCGCAAGGGCGGCAAGCGTGGCAAGAAGGGCCCGCTGAAGCGCCTTGCCCTCTTCTACCGCCAGATCGTCGCGGAACTGCGCAAGGTCGTCTGGCCGACCCGCAACCAGCTGGCGACCTACACGACCGTGGTGATCATCTTCGTCGTCATCATGATCGGCCTGGTCACCGTGATTGACTATGGGCTCAGCAACGCCGCCAAGTACGTGTTCGGCTGAGCAGTCCGCGAAGAGCGCCGAGGTACCCGGCGCTTTTTTCGCATGTTCCACCCCTATGTATCCAGGAAGAAGCAGCCACCGTGTCTGACCCGAACGTGAACGACGCCATCGAGCCGGTCGAGTCCGTCGAGGACGAGCTCGACACCGTCGAGGGCGCGGACAGCGAGGACACCGAGGCCTCCGCCGAGGCCGAGGCTGCCGACGCCGTCGCGGACGACGCCGCCGAGGCGGAGACCGAGGACGGCGAAGAGGCCGCGGACGCACTCGAGGAAGAGCCCGAGCTCGAGGAAGAGCCCGAGGACGACCGCGACCCGATCGAGAAGCTCCGCGAGGAACTGCGCGTCCTGCCCGGCGAGTGGTACGTCATCCACACCTACGCCGGCTACGAGAACCGCGTGAAGACCAACCTCGAGCAGCGCGCCGTCTCGCTGAACGTCGAGGACTACATCTTCCAGGCCGAGGTGCCGCAGGAAGAGGTCGTCCAGATCAAGAACGGCGACCGCAAGACGATCAAGCAGAACAAGCTCCCGGGCTACGTCCTGGTCCGCATGGACCTGACGAACGAGTCCTGGGGCGTCGTCCGCAACACCCCTGGCGTCACCGGCTTCGTGGGCAACGCCTACGACCCGTACCCGCTGACGCTGGACGAGATCGTCAAGATGCTCGCCCCGGAGGCCGAGGAGAAGGCCGCCCGCGAGGCCGCCGAGGCCGAGGGCAAGCCGGCTCCGCAGCGCAAGGTCGAGGTCCAGGTGCTGGACTTCGAGGTCGGCGACTCGGTCACCGTCACCGACGGCCCGTTCGCCACGCTGCAGGCGACCATCAACGAGATCAACCCGGACTCCAAGAAGGTCAAGGGCCTCGTCGAGATCTTCGGTCGCGAGACGCCGGTCGAGCTCTCCTTCGACCAGATCCAGAAGAACTAGTTTCTTCCGGACCTCACCGCTTCCGCGCAGGTCAGGCGATCGCTCCGGCGCTTGCCTGACCTGCGCGGTTTTTGGCCGCGCATCTATACCCGCTATCGTTGTGCGGTATGCCTGCGTCCGGGTGGTCCCCGGAGGCCGGCAGGACCCGAATCGAAAGGACCCGGAGAGCTATGCCTCCCAAGAAGAAGAAGGTCACGGGGCTCATCAAGCTCCAGATCCAGGCCGGTGCCGCCAACCCGGCCCCGCCGGTCGGCCCCGCGCTGGGTCAGCACGGCGTGAACATCATGGAGTTCTGCAAGGCCTACAACGCCGCGACCGAGTCGCAGCGTGGCTGGGTGATCCCGGTGGAGATCACGGTCTACGAAGACCGTTCCTTCACCTTCATCACCAAGACGCCGCCGGCCGCGAAGATGATCCTGAAGGCCGCGGGCATCGAGAAGGGCTCGGGCGAGCCGCACAAGACCAAGGTCGCGAAGATCACGCGTGACCAGGTCCGTGAGATCGCCACGACCAAGATGCCCGACCTCAACGCCAACGACCTGGACGCCGCCGAGAAGATCATCGCCGGCACCGCCCGTTCCATGGGCGTCACGGTCGAGGGCTGAGCCCCAACCTCCATCAGCAGAAGTGGCAGGGCCTGCTCGGCCCGGACCACGACTCCTCAGCATCCACAGGAGCAGTAGTGAGCAAGCGCAGCAAGTCCCTTCGCGCTGCGGACGCCAAGATCGACCGGGAGAAGCTCTACGCCCCGCTCGAGGCCGTCCGTCTCGCCAAGGAGACCTCCACGACCAAGTTCGACGGCACCGTCGAGGTCGCCTTCCGTCTGGGTGTCGACCCGCGCAAGGCCGACCAGATGGTCCGTGGCACCGTGAACCTCCCGCACGGCACCGGTAAGACCGCCCGGGTCCTGGTCTTCGCGACCGGTGACCGTGCCGAGGCCGCTCGTGCCGCGGGCGCCGACATCGTCGGCGCCGACGAGCTCATCGACGAGGTGTCGAAGGGCCGTCTGGACTTCGACGCCGTCGTCGCCACCCCGGACCTCATGGGCAAGGTCGGCCGCCTCGGCCGTGTGCTCGGTCCGCGTGGTCTGATGCCTAACCCGAAGACCGGCACCGTGACCCCCGACGTCACCAAGGCTGTCACCGAGATCAAGGGTGGCAAGATCGAGTTCCGCGTCGACAAGCACGCGAACCTGCACTTCATCATCGGCAAGACGTCGTTCGACGACACCAAGCTGGTGGAGAACTACGGCGCGGCGCTGGAGGAGATCCTCCGTCTGAAGCCGTCCGCCGCCAAGGGTCGCTACATCAAGAAGGCCGCCATCAGCACCACGATGGGCCCCGGCATTCCGGTCGACTCCAACCGCACCCGCAACCTCCTCGTCGAGGAGGACCCGGCTGCGGTCTGAGCCTGAGGCTCACCCAACCGGTCACGGGCCCCGCACCTCTTACAGGTGCGGGGCCCGTTCCCTTTTCCGGTACGTACGCCGGTGGCCTGGGTTAACGTGCGGGAACCGGAGGCGAACAGGGGGACGTATGCAGGGCACGAGGGTGCGACGCATGGGCCTGGGACTGGCAGTGGTGACCGCGCTGACGGGGCTGACGGCCTGCACCTCCCCGGACACCACCGACGGATCCGACCGGCCCGGGCGCGCACCGCACGGGCGGTCCCTCGCCGCCCTGCGCCTGGCCGAACGCGCCACCGAGCACGCCGAGTCCGCGCGGGTGGAGTCCACGACGACCATGGGCTCCCTGATGTCCATGACCGCCGACGGCACCCTCGGCTGGAGCGACGGCATCACCGGCACCCTCACCATCACGTACACCGGCGGCACCATGGCCGGCACCATGCGCCGGCTCGGCACCACCTCCATGGAGGCCCGCTACCTGCCCGACGCGTACTACGCGCGGATGGGCGAGAAATTCGCCGAGCAGGCCGGCGGCAAACACTGGATCCGGTACGCGTACAAGGACCTCGAAGCCCTCACCGGCGGCTCCGGCGGCCACCTCGGCGACCAGCTGCGCAGCACCACACCCAACCAGTCCGTGAAACTCCTGCTGTCCTCCGGCGATGTCAGGAAGGTCGGCGAGGAGCGGGTCCGCGGCCGGTCCGCCACCCACTGGTCCGGGACCGTGACCGCGGCCGACGTCGCCGACGCAGATCTGCGCAAGCAGCTCACCGGCGCCGGTGTCACCACCCAGACCGTCGACATCTGGGTCGACCGGCGCGACCTGCTGGTCAAGAAGGTGGAGAAGGCGCGGACGGACACGGGCCCGATGACCCAGACCGCGCACTACACCGATTACGGCGTGCCGGTCCGCGCCGAGCGGCCCCCGCACGCCGACACCGGGGACTTCGAGGACCTCATGCGCAAGCAGTCCGCCACACCCTGAGCCCGCCCCTATTTCGATAGATCACCTGTACCCCTCTGGGATAGGCTCGCGGCCTTGCTGTGAAGCAAGCGTGTATTCCTTGGGGGGAATTCAGATGAAGAAGTCCATACCTGCCGCCGGGCTGTCTGCCCTGCTCCTGGCCGCCGGGGCCGTCGGCTGCGGTTCCGAGAAGTCTCCGGAGATGACGCCCGCCGCGGCCGTCGCCAAGGCGGCGAAGAACACGGAGGACATCACGTCCCTCCGGTACCGCATGAAGGGCACGGTCCCGGAGTCGGGCAGTGTCCAGGGCGAGGCCTCCATGCGCCTGAAGCCCACGGTGGCGATGAGCATGAAGATGACGGCGTCCGCCCAGGGCGCGGGCGAGGCCGTGGAGATCCGGCTCGTCGACAAGGCCATGTACCTCGGTGGGGGAGCCGACATGGCCAAGGAGATGGACGGCAAGCGCTGGCTGAAGTTCGACCTGTCCGGTTCCGAGGCGGCCAAGGACATGGACCGGATGGGGTCCACGAGCCAGGCCGAGCAGAATCCGGCCGCGGAGTCCACCTTCCTCAAGGGCGCCAAGGACGTGAAGAAGGTCGGCAGCGAGAAGGTCGAAGGCGTCGAGACCACCCATTACTCGGGCACGGTCACCCTCGACGACCTGCGCGCCTCGCTCAAGGACGACAAGGCGGAGACCCGCAAGCAGCGCGAGAAGAGCATCAAGCAGTACGAGAAGCTCGGCATCGACAAGCTCGCGATGGACATGTGGATCGACGGCGAGGACCACACCAAGCAGTTCCGCATGAAGGGCCAGGCCGACAAGGGCCCGATGGACATGACCATCACCTTCCTGGACTACAACAAGCCGGTCACCGTCACGGCCCCGCCGGCCAAGGACGTCGCGGACCTGAGCGAGATGTTCAAGGAGCTGGAGCAGGGCTGAACCGCCCCGCACAGATCAGCCGTACGGGCGGATTTGCTTGACGGCGATCCGTTCCCGTACTCTCCTACAGAAGCCAAAGACCGCTGGTCGTTACCGCGTGCTCATCTGAGGGCGTGGTGGCCGAAGGATCCGCTGAACGGCGGACGACCCGCGCAGGTGACACAGGAAGAGTTCCCGGAGCCCCGCCGCCCAGTGCGCGCGTGAAACCGGTCGAGCTACGCCCCGTGCGCTTGCGCCGGGGCGTTTCGTTTTCCCCAGTCCTCCTTCGGGTCCGCGCGGTCCGAATCACCCGGAAGGAGGCCGAGGCTCATGGCGAGGCCTGACAAGGTCGATGCCGTCGAGGAGATGCGGGACAAGTTCCGCAACTCCAACGCTGCTGTCGTTACCGCGTACACCGGTCTCACCGTCGCGCAGCTCCAGCAGCTGCGTCGTTCACTCGGTGAGAACGCTCAGTACCGTGTGGCGAAGAACACGCTGACCAAGATTGCGGCCAACGAGGCCGGGATCACGACGCTGGACGACCTCTTTGCGGGTTCGTCGGCCGTCGCCTTCGTGACCGGTGACCCGGTCGAGGCGGCGAAGGGTCTCCGTGACTTCGCCAAGGACAACCCCAACCTCGTCATCAAGGGCGGCGTCCTTGACGGCAAGGCGTTGTCCGCCGATGAGATCAAGAAGCTTGCGGACCTCGAGTCCCGCGAGGTTCTGCTCTCCAAGCTGGCCGGTGCCATGAAGGGCAAGCAGTCCCAGGCTGCCTCTGTCTTCCAGGCGCTGCCGTCGAAGCTCGTCCGCACCGTGGACGCGCTCCGTGCCAAGCAGGACGAGCAGGGCGGTGCCGAGTAACTCGGCTCGCATCCCGGCCGCCGCTGCCTGAACGCGGCGACCGTAGCGGGCCAGTAGTACGCCCGCCTCACATGTACATCCGGCACCTGCCGATTTAGTGGAAGGACCGCCAATCATGGCGAAGCTCAGCCAGGAAGACCTGCTCGCGCAGTTCGAGGAGATGACCCTCATCGAGCTCTCCGAGTTCGTGAAGGCGTTCGAGGAGAAGTTCGACGTCACCGCCGCCGCTGCCGCGCCGGTCGTCGTCGCCGGTGGTGCCGCTGGTGGCGCCGCTGCCGAGGCCGCTGAGGAGCAGGACGAGTTCGACGTCATCCTCACGGGTGCCGGCGACAAGAAGATCCAGGTCATCAAGGTCGTGCGTGAGCTGACCTCCCTGGGTCTGAAGGAGGCCAAGGACCTCGTGGACGGCGCCCCGAAGCCCGTTCTCGAGAAGGTCGCCAAGGAGGCCGCTGAGAAGGCCGCCGAGTCCCTCAAGGGCGCCGGCGCCTCCGTCGAGGTCAAGTAACACCCTCGGATCCGTCAGGATCCGCAACACGTCCCACCGGACGTGTAACGCGTAAGCGCGGAAGAGCGATCATCCATCCGGGTGGTCGCTCTTCAGCGTTTTCGGGGGCCGGCCACGGTTGCCTTGAACCCTCTGTGACGGGGGGTATGGTGATCTTCGTCGTGTCTCCGGGCGGCTCCGGATCGGGCAGGGGGGCCTTGACGAACCGCACGCAGCGCGCAATTCTCAGGACGCGTCGTCACAGGATCCGAATCCGAGGCATGGATCGGCGACGAAGAGGGCAGTATCAACGTGCGTTGAGGGCAGCGCCGTGTCGCAGGAGTGGAACAACGAGGGTGAACACGGGTTTCACGACCCGCACTGGACATCAGTGGGCCAAGTGGCTACACTGACCCTTTGCGCTGCCTGTTAGCTGTCCCCTGCCCGTCACCAGGGGTCTGCCCTCGCCCGAGCATCGATGACAAGACTTGTTGACCTGGCCTTTCGGCCGGATCCACGCGGCTTGTCTCCGTGTACGGGAGAGGGGCCGGTACGCGCGTAGTGAGTCCGAGCCCTCGGAAGGACCCCCTCTTGGCCGCCTCGCGCAACGCCTCGACCGCGAATACGAACAACGCCGCCAGCACTGCCCCGCTGCGCATCTCTTTTGCAAAGATCAAGGAGCCTCTCGAGGTTCCGAACCTGCTCGCGCTGCAGACCGAGAGCTTCGACTGGCTGCTCGGCAACACCGCCTGGCAGAGTCGGGTCGAGGAGGCTCTCGAGAACGGTCAGGACGTCCCCACCAAGTCCGGGCTCGAGGAGATCTTCGAGGAGATCTCCCCGATCGAGGACTTCAGCGGGTCGATGTCGCTGACCTTCCGCGACCACCGCTTCGAGCCGCCGAAGAACTCCATCGACGAGTGCAAGGACCGCGACTTCACGTACGCGGCTCCGCTCTTCGTCACCGCTGAGTTCACCAACAACGAGACCGGCGAGATCAAGTCCCAGACGGTCTTCATGGGCGACTTCCCGCTCATGACGAACAAGGGCACCTTCGTCATCAACGGCACCGAGCGTGTCGTGGTGTCGCAGCTCGTCCGTTCGCCCGGTGTCTACTTCGATTCCTCGATCGACAAGACGTCCGACAAGGACATCTTCTCCGCCAAGATCATCCCCTCCCGGGGTGCCTGGCTGGAGATGGAGATCGACAAGCGCGACATGGTCGGTGTCCGCATCGACCGCAAGCGCAAGCAGTCCGTTACCGTCCTGCTCAAGGCGCTCGGCTGGACCACCGAGCAGATCCTCGAGGAGTTCGGCGAGTACGAGTCCATGCGCGCCACCCTGGAGAAGGACCACACCCAGGGCCAGGACGACGCGCTGCTCGACATCTACCGCAAGCTGCGTCCGGGCGAGCCCCCCACGCGTGAGGCCGCGCAGACGCTGCTCGAGAACCTCTACTTCAACCCCAAGCGCTACGACCTGGCCAAGGTCGGCCGCTACAAGGTCAACAAGAAGCTGGGTGCGGACGCTCCGCTGGACGCGGGCATCCTGACCGTCGAGGACATCATCTCGACGATCAAGTACCTGGTGAAGCTGCACGCGGGCGAGACCGAGACGGTCGGCGACAGTGGCACGAACATCGTCGTCGAGACCGACGACATCGACCACTTCGGCAACCGCCGCCTGCGCAGCGTCGGCGAGCTCATCCAGAACCAGGTCCGCACGGGTCTGGCGCGTATGGAGCGTGTCGTCCGCGAGCGGATGACGACCCAGGACGTCGAGGCGATCACGCCGCAGACCCTGATCAACATCCGGCCGGTCGTCGCCTCCATCAAGGAGTTCTTCGGCACCAGCCAGCTGTCGCAGTTCATGGACCAGAACAACCCGCTGTCGGGTCTCACCCACAAGCGCCGTCTGTCGGCTCTTGGCCCGGGTGGTCTCTCCCGTGAGCGGGCCGGCTTCGAGGTCCGTGACGTGCACCCCTCGCACTACGGCCGCATGTGCCCGATCGAGACGCCCGAAGGCCCGAACATCGGTCTGATCGGCTCGCTCGCCTCCTACGGCCGGGTCAACGCGTTCGGTTTCGTCGAGACCCCCTACCGCAAGGTCATCGACGGCCAGGTCACCGACGACGTCGACTACCTGACCGCCGACGAGGAGGACCGCTTCGTCATCGCGCAGGCCAACGCGCAGCTGACGGATGACCTCCGCTTCGCCGAGGCCCGGGTGCTCGTCCGCCGCAAGGGCGGCGAGGTCGACTACGTCACCGGCGAGGACGTGGACTACATGGACGTCTCGCCGCGCCAGATGGTGTCGGTCGCGACGGCCATGATCCCCTTCCTCGAGCACGACGACGCCAACCGTGCCCTCATGGGCGCGAACATGATGCGTCAGGCCGTGCCGCTGATTAAGTCCGAGGCCCCGCTCGTCGGTACCGGCATGGAGTACCGCTCCGCCGTCGACGCCGGCGACGTGGTCAAGGCCGAGAAGGCGGGTGTGGTCCAGGAGGTCTCCGCGGACTACATCACCACCGCCAACGACGACGGCACGTACATCACGTACCGCCTGGCCAAGTTCGCCCGCTCCAACCAGGGCACCTCGGTCAACCAGAAGGTCATCGTCAACGAGGGCGACCGGATCATCGAGGGCCAGGTCCTGGCCGACGGTCCGGCCACCCAGAACGGCGAGATGGCGCTGGGCAAGAACCTGCTCGTGGCGTTCATGCCGTGGGAGGGTCACAACTACGAGGACGCGATCATCCTGTCGCAGCGCCTCGTGCAGGACGACGTCCTCTCCTCGATCCACATCGAGGAGCACGAGGTCGACGCCCGTGACACCAAGCTCGGCCCCGAGGAGATCACCCGGGACATCCCGAACGTCTCCGAGGAGGTCCTCGCCGACCTCGACGAGCGCGGCATCATCCGCATCGGTGCCGAGGTCGTCGCCGGCGACATCCTCGTCGGCAAGGTCACGCCCAAGGGTGAGACCGAGCTGACGCCGGAGGAGCGCCTGCTGCGCGCCATCTTCGGTGAGAAGGCCCGCGAGGTCCGTGACACCTCGCTGAAGGTGCCGCACGGCGAGATCGGCAAGGTCATCGGCGTCCGCGTCTTCGACCGCGAGGAGGGCGACGAGCTTCCCCCCGGTGTGAACCAGCTGGTGCGCGTGTACGTGGCGCAGAAGCGCAAGATCACCGACGGTGACAAGCTCGCCGGCCGTCACGGCAACAAGGGCGTCATCTCGAAGATCCTGCCGATCGAGGACATGCCGTTCCTGGAGGACGGCACCCCGGTCGACATCATCCTCAACCCGCTCGGTGTGCCGTCCCGAATGAACCCGGGACAGGTGCTGGAGATCCACCTCGGCTGGCTCGCCAGCCGCGGCTGGGACGTCTCCGGCCTCGCGGACGACTGGGCGCAGCGCCTGCAGGCCATCGAGGCCGACCAGGTCGCCCCGGGTACCAACGTCGCCACCCCCGTCTTCGACGGTGCGCGTGAGGACGAGCTGGCCGGTCTGCTCAACCACACCATCCCGAACCGGGACGGCGAGCGCATGGTGCTCCCGACCGGTAAGGCGCCGCTGTTCGACGGCCGCTCCGGCGAGCCGTTCCCGGAGCCGATCTCGGTCGGCTACATGTACATCCTCAAGCTGCACCACCTGGTCGACGACAAGCTGCACGCCCGGTCGACCGGTCCGTACTCGATGATCACCCAGCAGCCGCTGGGTGGTAAGGCCCAGTTCGGTGGCCAGCGCTTCGGTGAGATGGAGGTGTGGGCGCTGGAGGCTTACGGCGCCGCCTACGCCCTCCAGGAGCTGCTGACCATCAAGTCCGACGACGTCACCGGCCGCGTGAAGGTCTACGAGGCCATCGTCAAGGGCGAGAACATCCCCGAGCCTGGCATCCCCGAGTCCTTCAAGGTGCTCATCAAGGAGATGCAGTCCCTGTGCCTCAACGTGGAGGTGCTGTCCTCGGACGGCATGTCCATCGAGATGCGCGACACCGACGAGGACGTCTTCCGCGCTGCGGAGGAGCTTGGCATCGACCTGTCCCGGCGTGAGCCGAGCAGCGTCGAAGAGGTCTGACGGGAGTTCGGAGGCCTTCTTCATGAAGGCCTCCGGCCCCAGGACCCCCGTATCAGACCCCATGACTTACAACCCTGAGAGGGATTGACGCATAGTGCTCGACGTCAACTTCTTCGACGAGCTCCGGATCGGTCTGGCCACCGCTGACGACATCCGTCAGTGGAGCCACGGCGAGGTCAAGAAGCCCGAGACGATCAACTACCGCACGCTCAAGCCCGAAAAGGACGGACTCTTCTGCGAGAAGATCTTCGGTCCGACCCGGGACTGGGAGTGCTACTGCGGCAAGTACAAGCGTGTCCGCTTCAAGGGCATCATCTGTGAGCGCTGCGGCGTCGAGGTGACGCGCGCCAAGGTGCGCCGTGAGCGGATGGGCCACATCGAGCTCGCCGCCCCGGTCACCCACATCTGGTACTTCAAGGGTGTCCCGAGCCGGCTGGGCTACCTGCTCGACCTGGCTCCCAAGGACCTCGAGAAGGTCATCTACTTCGCGGCGTACATGATCACGTACGTCGACGAGGAGCGCCGTACGCGCGACCTGCCCTCGCTGGAGGCCCACGTCTCCGTCGAGCGCCAGCAGATCGAGCAGCGCCGCGACGCCGACCTGGAGGCCCGCGCCAAGAAGCTCGAGACCGACCTGGCCGAGCTGGAGGCCGAGGGCGCCAAGGCGGACGTGCGCCGCAAGGTGCGCGAGGGTGCCGAGCGTGAGATGAAGCAGCTGCGCGACCGTGCGCAGCGCGAGATCGACCGCCTCGACGAGGTGTGGAACCGCTTCAAGAACCTCAAGGTCCAGGACCTGGAGGGCGACGAGCTGCTCTACCGCGAGCTGCGTGACCGCTTCGGCACGTACTTCGACGGTTCGATGGGTGCCGCGGCGCTGCAGAAGCGCCTGGAGTCCTTCGACCTCGACGAGGAGGCCGAGCGTCTCCGCGAGATCATCCGTACCGGCAAGGGCCAGAAGAAGACCCGTGCGCTCAAGCGCCTGAAGGTCGTCTCCGCGTTCCTGCAGACCAGCAACAGCCCCAAGGGCATGGTGCTCGACTGCGTGCCGGTCATCCCGCCGGACCTCCGACCGATGGTGCAGCTGGACGGTGGCCGCTTCGCGACTTCCGACCTGAACGACCTGTACCGCCGTGTGATCAACCGGAACAACCGACTGAAGCGCCTTCTCGACCTCGGTGCGCCCGAGATCATCGTGAACAACGAGAAGCGCATGCTCCAGGAGGCCGTCGACGCGCTGTTCGACAACGGCCGCCGTGGCCGTCCGGTCACCGGTCCCGGTAACCGCCCGCTGAAGTCCCTCAGCGACATGCTGAAGGGTAAGCAGGGTCGCTTCCGTCAGAACCTGCTCGGTAAGCGTGTGGACTACTCCGCGCGTTCCGTGATCGTCGTCGGTCCGCAGCTGAAGCTGCACCAGTGCGGTCTGCCGAAGGCGATGGCGCTGGAGCTCTTCAAGCCGTTCGTGATGAAGCGCCTGGTCGACCTGAACCACGCGCAGAACATCAAGAGCGCCAAGCGCATGGTCGAGCGCGGCCGCACGGTCGTGTACGACGTGCTGGAAGAGGTCATCGCGGAGCACCCGGTTCTGCTGAACCGTGCGCCCACGCTGCACCGCCTCGGCATCCAGGCCTTCGAGCCGCAGCTGGTCGAGGGCAAGGCCATCCAGATCCACCCGCTCGTGTGCACCGCGTTCAACGCGGACTTCGACGGTGACCAGATGGCCGTGCACCTGCCGCTGTCCGCGGAGGCGCAGGCCGAGGCCCGCATCCTGATGCTGTCCTCGAACAACATCCTCAAGCCCGCCGACGGCCGTCCGGTGACGATGCCGACCCAGGACATGGTCCTCGGTCTGTTCTTCCTCACCACCGACGGCGAGATGCGCGAGCTCAAGGGTGAGGGCCGTTCCTTCGCCTCGGTCGCCGAGGCGATCATGGCCTTCGACGCGGGCGAGCTGTCGCTCCAGTCGAGGATCGACGTCCGCTTCCCGGTCGGCACCATCCCGCCGCGTGGCTGGACCCCGCCGGCGCGTGAGGAGGGCGAGCCGGAGTGGCAGCAGGGTGACACCTTCCGCCTGAACACCACCCTGGGCCGCGCGCTCTTCAACGAGCTGCTGCCCGAGGACTACCCGTTCGTCGACTACGAGGTCGGCAAGAAGCAGCTCTCCGAGATCGTCAACGACCTCGCCGAGCGCTACCCCAAGGTCATCGTGGCGGCGACGCTCGACAACCTGAAGGCGGCCGGCTTCTACTGGGCCACCCGTTCCGGCGTGACCGTGGCCATCTCCGACGTCGTCGTTCCCGAGGCGAAGAAGGAGATCGTCAAGGGCTACGAGGCGCAGGACGAGAAGGTCCAGAAGCAGTACGAGCGCGGTCTGATCACCAAGGACGAGCGCACGCAGGAGCTCATCGCGATCTGGACCAAGGCGACCAACGAGGTCGCCGAGGCGATGAACGACAACTTCCCGAAGACCAACCCGATCTTCATGATGGTGAACTCGGGTGCACGAGGCAACATGATGCAGATGCGTCAGATCGCCGGTATGCGTGGTCTGGTGTCGAACGCGAAGAACGAGACGATCCCGCGTCCGATCAAGGCGTCCTTCCGTGAGGGCCTGTCCGTGCTGGAGTACTTCATCTCCACCCACGGTGCCCGTAAGGGTCTGGCGGACACCGCTCTGCGTACCGCCGACTCGGGTTACCTCACGCGTCGTCTGGTCGACGTCTCCCAGGACGTCATCATTCGCGAGGAGGACTGCGGCACCGAGCGCGGTCTGCGTCTGAAGATCGCCGACCGGAACGCCGAGGGCACGCTGGTCAAGACGGAGGACGTCGAGACCTCCGTGTACGCGCGCTGCCTCGCCGAGGACATCGTCGTCGACGGGCAGGTGCTGGCCCCGGCCGGTACCGACCTGGGCGACGTCCTCATCGAGGAGCTCGTGCAGCGCGGCGTCGAGGAGGTCAAGACCCGCTCGGTCCTGACCTGCGAGTCCGCCGTCGGCACCTGCGCGATGTGCTACGGCCGTTCGCTGGCCACCGGCAAGCTGGTCGACATCGGTGAGGCGGTCGGCATCATCGCCGCCCAGTCCATCGGTGAGCCCGGTACCCAGCTGACGATGCGTACCTTCCACACCGGTGGTGTGGCCGGTGACGACATCACCCAGGGTCTGCCGCGTGTCGTCGAGCTCTTCGAGGCCCGTACCCCGAAGGGTGTCGCCCCGATCTCCGAGGCCCAGGGCCGCGTGCGGATCGAGGAGACCGAGAAGACCAAGAAGATCGTCGTCACCCCGGACGACGGCAGCGACGAGACGGCCTACCCGATCTCGAAGCGCGCCCGTCTCCTGGTCAGCGAGGGCGAGCACGTCGAGGTGGGCCAGAAGCTCACCGTGGGTGCCACCAACCCGCACGACGTGCTGCGCATCCTGGGCCAGCGTGCCGTCCAGGTCCACCTGGTCGGCGAGGTCCAGAAGGTCTACAACTCGCAGGGTGTGTCGATCCACGACAAGCACATCGAGATCATCATCCGGCAGATGCTGCGCCGTGTGACGATCATCGAGTCCGGCGACGCCGAGCTGCTGCCCGGTGAGCTGGTCGAGCGCTCGAAGTTCGAGACCGAGAACCGTCGTGTGGTCCAGGAGGGTGGTCACCCGGCTTCGGGTCGTCCGCAGCTCATGGGTATCACCAAGGCCTCGCTGGCGACGGAATCCTGGCTGTCGGCCGCCTCCTTCCAGGAGACGACCCGAGTCCTGACGGACGCGGCGATCAACGCCAAGTCCGACAGCCTCATCGGCCTCAAGGAGAACGTCATCATCGGTAAGCTCATCCCGGCCGGTACGGGTCTGTCCCGCTACCGCAACATCCGGGTCGAGCCGACCGAGGAGGCCAAGGCCGCGATGTACTCGGCCGTCGGCTACGACGACATCGACTACTCGCCGTTCGGCACGGGCTCCGGCCAGGCCGTTCCGCTGGAGGACTACGACTACGGTCCGTACAACCAGTAAGCGAGTCGCTTGATGCGAAGGGCGGTCACCCTGCGGGGTGGCCGCCCTTCGGCGTTCTCGCGTGCCAGGAGCCGGAGCGGGACGGGCCCGGACGCCGCCAGGGCGGGTCCCTCGGCGCGTGCGGGGCCCGCCGGCGCGTCGGTGGCCGGTCACGGCGCGGCAGGGCGTCAGTGGGCCGTCCGGCGGACAGGTGACGCCCCGTTCCGGACGCACCCGTGCCACAACGGCGCGCTCGGCGCATCATGGAAGGACTCCGGCCTCCGGGGAGGTGCTCCGTGTCGCAGCCGCACTATCCGTCCTGGCAGCCCTGGCAGGGCTCCGGTGCCCCGTCCATGCTCGCGTCGCACGCCGATCGGGAGCGGGCCGTGGACGTGCTCAGAGCCGGGTACGGCGAGGGGCGGATGGAGCGGGAGGAGTTCGAGAAGCGGGTGGGGCGGGCCTACGGGGCGCGGACCGTGGGGGAGCTGGCCCTGCTCGTCGCGGACCTGCCGCAGGGACCGCTGCCTCAGCCGGCCCCTGCGGTGCCGGTGCCGCCGCCCTTCCTGCCCCTGCATCGGCCCCGGACCAACGCCAAGGCCGTCGCGGCCGGCGTGTGCGGGCTGCTGTGCGTGCCGACCATGGGGCTGACCGGGATCCCGGCCGTGGTGCTGGGGCATGTGGCCCGGGCCGAGATCCGCAGCCGCGGGGAGCTGGGGGACGGGCTTGCGCTGACCGGGCTGGTGCTCGGGTGGTTGTCCACCGCTGGCTGGGCACTCGTTCTGGTGTTGCTGACGGTGGTGTCCGTCGTAGCATCGTGAACGTGTGCATATCGGACACAGGCCGTCGAAATGAAGATCGACAACGGCCGGGGGGCTTGACATGTCCCGCGTGACGATGCGGGCGGTGCCCATTTGTTTTGACCGCAGCGAATGCGGTAGGTACGCTCAGACCTTGTGCCTGGGGTGTGCCCTGGCTCGCGTGTGTGCCATGAACCGCACGGCGAGTCGACGCCGGCCACCGTAATCTGCGCTGTTTCTGCCTCGCGGCGGAAGTCCGCGGGTTCGACACACCCGACCGCGTGGGTCGGAGTTGTTCCAGGTTAGCTTTACCATTCGGCACACAGAAACCGGAGAAGTAGTGCCTACGATCCAGCAGCTGGTCCGTAAGGGCCGGCAGGACAAGGTCGAGAAGAACAAGACGCCCGCACTCGAGGGTTCCCCTCAGCGTCGTGGCGTCTGCACGCGTGTGTTCACGACCACCCCGAAGAAGCCGAACTCGGCCCTGCGTAAGGTCGCGCGTGTGCGTCTGACCAGCGGGATCGAGGTCACCGCTTACATTCCGGGTGAGGGACACAACCTGCAGGAGCACTCCATCGTGCTCGTGCGCGGCGGCCGTGTGAAGGACCTGCCGGGTGTTCGTTACAAGATCATCCGTGGCTCCCTCGACACCCAGGGTGTCAAGAACCGCAAGCAGGCCCGTTCCCGCTACGGCGCCAAGAAGGAGAAGTAAGAATGCCTCGTAAGGGCCCCGCCCCGAAGCGCCCGGTCATCATCGACCCGGTCTACGGTTCTCCTCTGGTGACCTCCCTCATCAACAAGGTGCTGCTGAACGGCAAGCGCTCCACCGCCGAGCGCATCGTCTACGGCGCCATGGAGGGTCTGCGTGAGAAGACGGGCAACGACCCGATCATCACGCTGAAGCGCGCGCTGGAGAACATCAAGCCGACCCTCGAGGTCAAGTCCCGCCGTGTCGGTGGTGCGACGTACCAGGTTCCGATCGAGGTCAAGCCCGGTCGCGCCAACACGCTCGCGCTGCGCTGGCTGGTCGGTTACTCCCGCGCCCGTCGCGAGAAGACCATGACCGAGCGTCTGCTCAACGAGCTTCTCGACGCGTCCAACGGCCTCGGTGCCGCTGTGAAGAAGCGCGAGGACACCCACAAGATGGCCGAGTCCAACAAGGCCTTCGCGCACTACCGCTGGTAGTCGCTACCCACATCGAGACCGAGAGAAGACTGAAGCCTTATGGCTACCACTTCACTTGACCTGGCCAAGGTCCGCAACATCGGGATCATGGCCCACATCGACGCGGGCAAGACGACCACCACCGAGCGGATCCTGTTCTACACGGGCGTGTCGTACAAGATCGGTGAGGTCCACGACGGCGCTGCCACCATGGACTGGATGGAGCAGGAGCAGGAGCGTGGCATCACGATCACGTCTGCTGCGACCACCTGTCACTGGCCGCTCGAGGACAACGACTACACCATCAACATCATCGACACCCCGGGTCACGTCGACTTCACCGTCGAGGTGGAGCGCTCCCTGCGCGTGCTCGACGGTGCCGTGACGGTGTTCGACGGTGTCGCCGGTGTCGAGCCGCAGTCCGAGACGGTGTGGCGTCAGGCCGACCGTTACGGTGTGCCGCGTATCTGCTTCGTCAACAAGCTGGACCGTACCGGCGCCGAGTTCCACCGCTGCGTGGACATGATCTCGGACCGCCTGGGCGCGCAGCCGCTGGTCATGCAGCTGCCGATCGGTGCGGAGGCGGACTTCAAGGGCGTCATCGACCTCGTGACGATGAAGGCCCTGGTCTGGTCCGCCGAGGCGACCAAGGGCGAGATGTACGACACCGTCGACATCCCGGACACCCACGCCGAGGCTGCCGAGGAGTACCGCGGCAAGCTGCTCGAGGCCGTCGCCGAGAACGACGAAGAGCTGATGGAGCTGTACCTGGAGGGCACCGAGCCCACCGTGGAGCAGCTCTACGCCGCGATCCGCCGTATCACGATCGCGTCCGGCAAGGGCGGCGGCACCACCGTCACCCCCGTGTTCTGCGGCACCGCGTTCAAGAACAAGGGCGTTCAGCCCCTGCTCGACGCGGTCGTGCGCTACCTGCCGACTCCGCTCGACGTCGAGGCCATCGAGGGCCACGACGTCAAGGACCCGGAGCTGGTCGTCGCGCGCAAGCCGTCGGAGGACGAGCCCCTCGCCGCGCTCGCGTTCAAGATCATGAGCGACCCGCACCTCGGTAAGCTCACCTTCGTCCGGGTTTACTCGGGCCGCCTGGAGTCCGGCACCGCGGTGCTGAACTCCGTCAAGGGCAAGAAGGAGCGCATCGGCAAGATCTACCGCATGCACGCGAACAAGCGTGAGGAGATCGACTCGGTGGGCGCCGGCGACATCGTCGCCGTGATGGGCCTGAAGCAGACCACCACCGGTGAGACGCTGTCCGACGACAAGAACCCGGTCATCCTGGAGTCCATGGACTTCCCGGCGCCGGTCATCCAGGTCGCCATCGAGCCCAAGTCGAAGGGTGACCAGGAGAAGCTGGGCGTCGCGATCCAGCGCCTGGCCGAGGAGGACCCGTCCTTCCAGGTTCACTCGGACGAGGAGACCGGCCAGACCATCATCGGTGGTATGGGCGAACTGCACCTCGAGGTGCTGGTCGACCGTATGCGCCGTGAGTTCAAGGTCGAGGCCAACGTCGGTAAGCCGCAGGTCGCCTACCGTGAGACGATCCGCAAGGCCGTCGAGCGCGTCGACTACACGCACAAGAAGCAGACTGGTGGTACCGGCCAGTTCGCCAAGGTGCAGATCGCGATCGAGCCGATCGAGGGCGGCGACGCCTCGTACGAGTTCGTGAACAAGGTCACCGGTGGCCGTATCCCGAAGGAGTACATCCCTTCGGTGGACGCCGGTGCGCAGGAGGCCATGCAGTTCGGCATCCTCGCGGGCTACGAGATGACGGGCGTCCGCGTGACGCTCATCGACGGTGGCTACCACGAGGTCGACTCCTCCGAGCTCGCGTTCAAGATCGCCGGCTCGCAGGCCTTCAAGGAGGCCGCGCGCAAGGCCAGCCCCGTGCTGCTCGAGCCGATGATGGCCGTCGAGGTCACCACGCCCGAGGACTACATGGGTGAGGTCATCGGCGACATCAACTCCCGCCGTGGTCAGATCCAGGCCATGGAGGAGCGGGCCGGTGCCCGCGTCGTGAAGGGCCTCGTGCCCCTTTCGGAGATGTTCGGCTACGTCGGCGACCTGCGCAGCAAGACGTCCGGCCGTGCGAGCTACTCCATGCAGTTCGACTCCTACGCCGAGGTTCCGCGGAACGTCGCCGAGGAGATCATCGCGAAGGCCAAGGGCGAGTAACGCACCGCGTCTACACGCCGTAGGCTTGACTCCGGAGCCTTGAGGGGCATTCCGCCGCGATCGCGGTGAGAGTGCCCCGGGGCCCGGGCTTTCCAGCAAAGATCACCTGGCGCCGATGAGTAAGGCGTACCAGAACCACTCCCCAGGAGGACCCCAGTGGCGAAGGCGAAGTTCGAGCGGACTAAGCCGCACGTCAACATCGGCACCATCGGTCACATCGACCACGGTAAGACGACCCTCACGGCCGCCATTACCAAGGTGCTGCACGACGCGTACCCGGACCTGAACGAGGCCTCGGCCTTCGACCAGATCGACAAGGCTCCTGAAGAGCGCCAGCGCGGTATCACCATCTCCATCGCGCACGTCGAGTACCAGACCGAGACGCGTCACTACGCCCACGTCGACTGCCCCGGTCACGCGGACTACATCAAGAACATGATCACGGGTGCGGCGCAGATGGACGGCGCCATCCTCGTGGTCGCCGCCACCGACGGCCCGATGCCGCAGACCAAGGAGCACGTGCTCCTGGCCCGCCAGGTCGGCGTTCCGTACATCGTCGTCGCGCTGAACAAGGCCGACATGGTGGACGACGAGGAGATCCTGGAGCTCGTCGAGCTCGAGGTCCGTGAGCTCCTCTCCGAGTACGAGTTCCCGGGCGACGACCTGCCGGTCGTCAAGGTCTCGGCGCTCAAGGCCCTCGAGGGCGACAAGGAGTGGGGCAACTCCGTCCTCGAGCTCATGAAGGCCGTGGACGAGAACATCCCGCAGCCCGAGCGTGACGTCGACAAGCCGTTCCTCATGCCGATCGAGGACGTCTTCACGATCACCGGTCGCGGTACGGTCGTCACCGGCCGTATCGAGCGTGGTGTCCTCAAGGTCAACGAGACCGTCGACATCGTGGGCATCAAGCCGGAGAAGACCACCACCACGGTCACCGGCATCGAGATGTTCCGCAAGCTGCTCGACGAGGGCCAGGCCGGTGAGAACGTCGGTCTGCTCCTCCGTGGCATCAAGCGCGAGGACGTCGAGCGCGGCCAGGTCATCATCAAGCCGGGCTCGGTCACCCCGCACACCGAGTTCGAGGCGCAGGCCTACATCCTGTCCAAGGACGAGGGTGGCCGCCACACGCCGTTCTTCAACAACTACCGCCCGCAGTTCTACTTCCGTACGACGGACGTGACCGGCGTGGTGACCCTCCCCGAGGGCACCGAGATGGTCATGCCGGGTGACAACACCGAGATGAAGGTGGAGCTCATCCAGCCCGTCGCCATGGAAGAGGGCCTGAAGTTCGCCATCCGTGAGGGTGGCCGGACCGTGGGCGCCGGCCAGGTCACCAAGATCAACAAGTGAGTCCTCGGACTGGCTTGAGGGTCCACTGACCTGAGTGGCTCGAAGGGGCCCGCACGACTTCGGTCGTGCGGGCCCTTTTGCCGTTGGTCGGGCCAAATTCTGCCCTCATGGTTCATGGTTTCCTGAATTCAGGGTTCGCTGTACTGTGGCGGGGTGCTGACCGTTGCTTCCGACATCGATGTGCTGGCCCGCTTCGGCCGCGCGCTCGCCGACCCGATCCGTTGCCGGATCCTCCTCGCGCTGCGCCGAGCCCCCGCCTACCCCGCCGACCTCGCCGACGCGCTCGGCGTCTCCCGCACCCGGCTCTCCAACCATCTGGCGTGCCTGCGGGACTGCGGCCTCGTGGTGACCGTCCCGGACGGGCGGCGCACCCGCTACGAGCTCGCCGACGAACGTCTCGGCCACGCGCTCGACCAGCTGCTCGCCGTGGTGGTCGCGGTCGAGGAGGACAGGACCTGCCCGGACGCCGCCACGGAGGGCTGCTGCTGATGGTGGCCCTGTCCCCGGGGCCGTCCCCGGCCCGCCGCGATACGCTCACCCGCCGGATACGGCTGCTGGTGGCCGCGACGATCGCCTACAACGTCGTCGAGGCGATCGTCGCCCTCGTGGCCGGCGCGACCGCCTCCTCCACCGCGCTGATCGGCTTCGGTCTCGACTCCGTCATCGAGGTCTCCTCCGCCGCCGCGGTCGCCTGGCAGTTCTCCGCGGCCGACCACGCCGTCCGTGAGGCTCGGGAGAAGACCACCCTGCGGATCATCGCGGTCTCCTTCTTCGCCCTTGCCGCCTACGTGAGTGTCGACGCGATCCGTGCCCTGGCCGGCGCCGGCGATGCCGACCGCTCCATCACCGGCATCGTGCTGGCAGCCCTGTCGCTCGCGATCATGCCGTTCCTGTCCGCCGCGCAGCGCCGCGCCGGACGCGAACTCGGTTCCGCGTCGGCCGTGGCGGACTCCAAGCAGACCCTGCTGTGCACGTACCTCTCCGCCGTGCTCCTCGTCGGCCTGCTCCTCAATGCCACCTTCGGCTGGTCCTGGGCCGACCCGTTCGCCGCGCTCGTCATTGCCGCCATCGCAGGCAAGGAGGGGCGCGACGCCTGGCAGGGGAAGGGATGCTGCGCACCCATGCCCCCGACGGCGACGGCGACGGCCTCGGCCGGGGTGGACGCGGACGCGTGCGGCTGCCGCCCCGGATGCGACTGCTGCACCTGAGCCCGACCGGCGAGGCGTTCGTGCCCTGTCGTCGCCCTGCGGCCTGGAGGATCGAGGTGCTGAAATTCGGGGACGGCACCGCGGTGGGCCGGTCCGACGGCGCGTTCACCGGCCGGCCGACCACTGATCCGAAGCACATCCGGATCCTCGAACTGCGCTACGGCACCATCCGAGCTCAGGCCCTTCCCCTGCGAGAGTCGTTGGCCTTCATCGAGCAACCGCGGGGAGAGACATGATCCGCAACGCTGAACCGGCGTGGTTCAAGAGCAGCTAGAGCAGTGGCCCGGACGGCGACTCCTGCGTCGAGATCGCCACAGCCCTCGACGCGGGCACCATCCACGTCCGGGACTCCACCCACGCCGAAGGCCCCGGCTCGCGCTTGCGCCGCAGGCCTGGTCGGAGTTCCTGGCCTCCGTCTACCGTCTAGAGATCTTCAATGGCTGGGGTTACGGGATGCGAAGCCATTCCCCTGACGGTCAGGGCGTATCTGCCTCCTGACACGTCTAGGATGAGCGCCGTGGGGGAGTCGAACCCTGTGTCGGCAGGGGTTGTCCTGGCCACTGGCCGCACCCGGGTGTGGGTGCAGCGCGGTGCGCTGCACTGGAGGCGGGGGCGTACGACCGTCACCGTGCCGGGGTCGCAGATCCGTCAGGTCGAGGTCGCCGGGCAGTCGCTGGCCGTGGGCCTCTTCGAGGAGGCGCAGGCCGACGCGGCCTTGACGGTCCGCCATCGCAATACGGCGGCGGTTGCCGCGCTCGGCGCCGAGATTGAAGCGATCATGAGCGACGCGGGGGCTGCGGGGAACGGGCAGTCGATCCGGCGGCAGTCGGTGCGCGTGTGGCCCCTGCAGGCCCTGGCGGGTCTGCGTGATCGGGTACGGAACGGCAGCCCTTGGTGGCGGCGTGCCCTGTGGTACGTCCTTCTGGGGCTCCCCCTGGCCGTGTGGCTGCCGGTGGAGCCCCGTTTTCTCGGACCCATCGCCTGGCTGATGCTGCCGCCGGGCATCGCCTTGCTGCGCCTTTGGGTGGGCATGGCCGAGCTGGACACGCGGTGGGTGATGTGGCGGCGAGGCATCACGGTGCGGGCGCGGTTCGAGTCCGACCCGTACAGCGAGGCCACCAGCGCCTACATCGTCCACTTCCGCACGCTCAAGGGCCGGAAGATCACGGCGCACGGGCAAGTGCGAGGCCGCCGGGATGAGATTCGATACGACCCGCAGGACCCCTCGCGCGTGCTCGCGCCAACCCGCATCGCCTGGCTGGGAGTCGCCCTGGCCGCATTCCTGGCGGCCGGTGTGTGGGGTGTCATCTTCTGCCTTCCGACGCTTTTGTGGCTGATCAGGCTGCTGGTACTGCCGTTCTAGAATTTTCAATGGCTGAGGTTACGGCGGTCGGAGGTCGAGGCCGGTCTTGGCGATGAGGCTGTCAATGAGGCCGGGTCGGTACTGCATCCGTTTGAGCCGGGTCTTCACCAGCGTGGTGAGCTGGCTGAGGCTGTGTTTGGTGAGGTTGGCCAGTGACCGTTTCAGGTGTGACCAGACACCCTCGACCGGGTTGAACTCGGGTGAGTACGGAGGCAGCTGGTAACCGGTCAGCGCGAATCGAGCTTGTAGCGGGCACCACCGGGCCCCTTGGCACCAAGGCCTGCCGACCTCCCGAAGCCAGCGCCCGCGGCCAGCGGTTCACCGACATCCGGGTCACCCTGAATTGCCGGGCCACCTCCCGGTCACTGGCCCCGGCCTCGATCAGATCAGCGGCCGCCAGCCGGACCCGCTCACGCCGAACTCGCTCCTCAGCCGTCAGCCCTCCGCCATCGGGACACCTCATCCCTACGGCATAGCGCGACCCACGGCAGCCGTCACGGCCGCACATAACCCGCACCCTTAAAGATCTCTAGCCGTCTAGCCGTCTAGCCGTCTAGCCGTCTAGCCGTCATTCCGCAGGACGCGTACCGCGCGGTCGAACGCCGAGTCGCGCTTCTCGGTGAACTCCTCCTTTGTGAACACCGGTTCGGTCAGGTGGGGCGGGATGCCCGTGCCGTCGTAGGTCCGGCCCGACCGGTTCAGGAACTCCTCGTTCGGGAGGATCGCCGTCATGCCGTTGGGCAGAGTGCGCTGCATGACATCGGAGAACACACCCTGGGTCGGCTGCCCGATACGGACCGTGCCGCCCGGCCGGTCGATCAGGGCCTGGGTGAAGGTCTCACCCGCGCTGACGGTCGTGCCCGAGGTCAGTACGGCGATGGGCCCGGTGTAGCGGGGCCCGTCGGCCGGTACGACCCGGATGGGCTCGGGGCGGGTGTGCCGGTCCGGGTCGGTGGGGTGGTTGCGGGCGCGCTTGGCGTAGGCGACGTAGGGCCTGTGGGTGAGGCGCTCGGCGAGGGGGATGCCGAGGGCGTCGGAGCCGCCGCCGTTGATGCGCAGGTCGATGATCAGGCCCTTGAGGCGCCGGGTGCGGTCCGTGGTGAGGACGGCGTCCAGGGCCTTGTCCAGCTCGGCGAGGTGGGCGGGGTAGGGGGCGTCCTCGGCGGTGTAGCCGGCGAAGCCGGAGATGCGGAGGTAGCCCTGGGCCGCGCCGCCGGGGAGGTCGGCGTAGGTGATCCGGCCGTTGGCGAAGTCCTGGCGGTACGGGGCGCCCTCGAGGTCGCGCTCGGTGATGAACTTCTTGACCCTGGCGTCGAGTTGAGGGCTGGGCATCTCGGTGCCGGGACGCACCTGGGCGAAGACCCGGTCCCCGTCCAGGACGGCGACATGGGCGTCGTACAACGGCCGGACCATGTCGCTGAAGATCCGGAAGAGCTCCTCACGGCTGGTGTCCGAGTGGACCTTCGGCCGGTACCGGTGGCGCATGTCCTGCCAGTCCACACGCTTCGCCGCGAAGAAGGGGTAGTTCTCGGCGAAGGAGTGCCAGAAGACGTCGAAGGCGGCGCGGGGATCCTTGGGGGAGGGCCGGGTGCAGTCGGCCGGCAGTTTCTGGATCCGCCGTAGCGAGCGGTGCCCGACCGAGGTGTCGTAACCGAGAGTGGCGCGGCTCCCGCCGGGGCCTGGCCGGACGGTCAGTGTGGTGCCGTCTCCGGCCGCGTACGTGCCGGGGGCGGTCCGGCGGGCCGTGTCGCCCTCGATGCAGCTGACGGACGTCGTCTGGAACTCCTGGAGGGTGTCGCCGTCGAGGGAGAGGACGGTGCCGTAGCCGTCCATGCGCCAGAGGCCGTCGGTACCCGGCCTGCCGGGGGTGGAGACGGCCGTGGCGGGCACTGCGGCTGCTGCGGCGAGGGCCAGGACCAAGGCGGTGGCGGTGGCGGTGGCGGTGCGCATGGTGAATCCCCCGGTGGTGTGGTCGGTGGTGTGCCCCTACGGTGCCCGGGGGAGCGGGGGCGGGCCATCCGGTGGGCCGGTGGACGGGGGTGGGGGTGGCCCCCGGAACGGATATGGAGCCGGGGCGGCAACTACAGTGCGGATCACCCCAAACCGCCTTCCGGGCGGGGATCCGCTTGCGGACGCGGACATCGACTTCGTCACCCATCCCGACCGCCCGGCACCTCCGAAGGGCTCACCGTTTGACGAACTCGTCGGAACGCACGGCCTGATCGCCTGGCGGTCCGCGAACCACCTGACCAAGCTTGTCAGGGCCGGAATGATTAATAACAAGAGCAGCAGGTGTTCCCGCCCAAGTGCGACGGGTGACGGGAGGGGGAGGAAAGACCGGTCATGGCGTCCGGATGGGACTGGGAGAGCGGCGAGGGTCTGTTGGGTATCGACGACCCCGCCGAGGTGGATGCGGCCTTCGAGCGTGGCGAGCGTTCTCTCGGGACGGCGGTTATCGGGCTGGCCTTCAACTGCTCGCTGGAGGATGCGTCGCCCCGGATCGTCCGGGCGATGCGGCTGCCGGACGTCACTCAGCGCTCGTTCGCGTTCACCGCGGCCGGTACAGCGGCACGAATCAACGGCGAGCTGACGCCAGAGCTCTACGCCGCGCTGCGGGCGGAAGGCCCCGGCCGCAAGGGGTTCGCTGTGAACGCCATCGACGACACCCTCGACTATGTGCCGTTCCGGCAGCTGCCGTTGTGGCTGAAAGCGTGGAAGGCCGTGTCAAAGGTCCAGGACAAGCTGGAGACCTGGCGGCTGGAGGCCGCCTACGCGGTCAGTGACGCCTGGAAGGCTCTGCGGCGGCGCTGACAGAAAGAACGTACGCCTCTCGGCGATCCCCAGCTCCCGGTCGGCACGGTACATGGGCCGGATCGAGCAGGGCCGATCTTCAGCCGGCCCGGTTGCCCAGGCGTGCGGCGGGTCCTCCACCTGTCGGTTCTGCCGCGGTCGGCGCTCGACGCGCCCGGCGGGGAAGGTAGGCCACCGGGCCCACGACGCAGAACCGGAGCGACTCATCGAGGGGGAGAGGTCCGGGTTCGTCCGGCCGGGCGTTTGACCTTCGTCACCCCCGGGGTATTCTCCTCGGCTCGATTGGCGTCGGCCCTGCCCCATATGGCAGACTGTCCGAGTTGCTCGGTCGAGTGTTGATGCTGCGCGCCTCCCGCCGGGGGGACCGGAAGCGAGTCCCACAGTACTCGTCGCCCTAACTGCCTCACGGCAGCGCTGGGGCGGACGTACGGGAATCTTCCGGGAAGTGTCAGTGCGGCACCGACCAGGCACCCGGTGGGCCTTCGCCCCCGGCCTGCGGTTCCGGAAAGGCCGTGTGCATTCCCAGCAGGGATGTTCGAACAAGGGACATCTGTGTCAGCGGGAGCGCGACACGCCCGACCGCGTGGGTCGGAGAAGCGAAGGCAGCAGAAGGAATCCGCCGGGTTCCAGAGCGTAAGAGAGACAGGACTACTGAGTAGCCATGGCGGGACAGAAGATCCGCATCCGGCTCAAGGCCTACGACCACGAAGTCATCGACTCTTCGGCCAAGAAGATCGTCGAGACGGTGACGCGCACTGGTGCGTCGGTCGCGGGCCCGGTGCCGCTGCCCACTGAGAAGAACGTGTACTGCGTCATCAAGTCGCCGCACAAGTACAAGGACTCGCGCGAGCACTTCGAGATGCGCACGCACAAGCGCCTGATCGACATCCTCGACCCGACCCCCAAGACCGTTGACTCTCTGATGCGACTCGACCTCCCGGCCGGTGTCGACATCGAGATCAAGCTCTGAGGCCGGTGATCTGAACGATGGCTAAGCAGATCAAGGGCATCCTGGGCGAGAAGCTCGGCATGACGCAGGTGTGGGACGCGAACAACCGTGTTGTTCCGGTCACCGTCGTCAAGGCCGGCCCCAACGTCGTCACCCAGGTCCGTACGAACGACACCGACGGCTACGAGTCCGTCCAGATCGCGTTCGGCGAGATCGACCCGCGCAAGGTGAACAAGCCCCTCAAGGGCCACTTCGCCAAGGCCGACGTCACTCCCCGCCGCCACCTCGTCGAGATCCGTACCGCTGACGCCAGCGAGTACACCCTCGGCCAGGAGATCACCGCTGAGGTGTTCGAGGCCGGCATCAAGGTCGACGTGACCGGCAAGAGCAAGGGCAAGGGCTTCGCCGGTGTCATGAAGCGTCACAACTTCAAGGGCCTCGGCGCCGGACACGGCACCCAGCGCAAGCACCGCTCCCCCGGTTCCATCGGTGGCTGCGCCACCCCGGGCCGTGTGTTCAAGGGCCTCCGCATGGCGGGTCGCATGGGCAACGAGCGAGTCACCACCCAGAACCTGACCGTCCACGCCGTTGACGCGGAGAAGGGTCTGCTGCTCATCAAGGGCGCGGTTCCCGGTCCGAACGGCGGCCTCGTCCTGGTCCGCACCGCGGCCAAGGGGGCCTGAGGTACCGATGAGCACTGTTGACATCCTTTCGCCTGCAGGCGAGAAGACCGGTAGCGTCGAGCTCCCCGCGGAGATCTTCGGCGTGGAGAAGATCAGCATTCCGCTGATCCACCAGGTCGTCGTCGCGCAGAACGCCGCTGCCCGCCAGGGCACGCACAAGACCAAGCGTCGCGGTGAAGTCCGTGGTGGCGGCAAGAAGCCGTACCGCCAGAAGGGCACCGGTCGCGCCCGTCAGGGCTCGACCCGCGCGCCGCAGTTCGCCGGTGGTGGCGTCGTGCACGGTCCCGTGCCGCGTGACTACTCGCAGCGGACGCCCAAGAAGATGAAGGCTGCCGCGCTGCGTCACGCCCTCACCGACCGGGCCCGCCACAACCGCATCCACGTCGTCTCCGGCGTCGTCGAGGGTGAGAACCCGTCGACGAAGGCCGCCAAGACGCTGTTCGGCAAGATCTCGGAGCGCAAGAACCTGCTCCTGGTCGTCGACCGCGCCGACGAGGCCGCGTGGCTGTCCGCCCGCAACCTGCCCCAGATCCACATCCTGGAGCCGGGCCAGCTGAACACGTACGACGTTCTCGTCTCGGACGACGTGGTCTTCACCCAGGCCGCCTTCGAGTCCTTCGTGTCCGGCCCGAAGGCCAATGACACCGAAGGGAGCGAGGTCTGATGGCTATCCGTCACCCCGCTATCGCCTCCAAGGCGGCGAAGAAGGCCAAGGCCGCGCGCGTCGCCAAGGCGCGCCGCCACGCCGCCGAGGGCAAGAACACTGTCGAGACCCCGCTGAGCAAGTCCTTCACGGACCCCCGTGACGTGCTGCTCAAGCCGGTCGTCTCCGAGAAGAGCTACGCGCTCCTCGACGAGGGCAAGTACACGTTCATCGTCGCCCCGAACGCCAACAAGACCCAGATCAAGCAGGCCGTGCAGTCGGTCTTCTCGGTCAAGGTCACCGGGGTCAACACGATCAACCGCCAGGGCAAGCGCAAGCGGACCCGCACGGGCTTCGGCCAGCGCGCGTCCACCAAGCGCGCGATCGTGACCCTCGCTGAGGGCGACCGTATCGACATCTTCGGCGGTCCGACCGCCTGAGGGCGGTCCGGATCGTCCGATATCGGACGAGGACTGAGAAATGGGAATCCGCAAGTACAAGCCGACTACGCCGGGCCGTCGTGGCTCGAGCGTCGCCGACTTCGTCGAGGTCACGCGGTCCACGCCGGAGAAGTCGTTGGTCCGCCCCCTGCACAGCAAGGGTGGCCGTAACAACTCCGGTCGTGTGACCGTCCGCCACCAGGGTGGTGGCCACAAGCGCGCCTACCGCGTGATCGACTTCCGTCGTCACGACAAGGACGGCGTGCCGGCGAAGGTCGCGCACATCGAGTACGACCCCAACCGCACCGCGCGCATCGCGCTGCTGCACTACGCCGACGGCGAGAAGCGCTACATCCTCGCCCCGCGCAACCTGCAGCAGGGTGACCGCGTCGAGAACGGTCCCGGGGCCGACATCAAGCCGGGCAACAACCTTGCCCTGCGCAACATCCCGGTCGGTACCACGCTGCACGCCATCGAGCTGCGTCCGGGCGGCGGCGCGAAGTTCGCCCGCTCCGCCGGCGCCTCCGTGCAGCTGCTCGCGAAGGAGGGCTCCATGGCCCACCTGCGCATGCCGTCCGGTGAGATCCGCCTGGTCGACGTGCGCTGCCGCGCCACCGTCGGCGAGGTGGGCAACGCCGAACAGAGCAACATCAACTGGGGTAAGGCGGGCCGTAAGCGCTGGCTGGGCGTTCGCCCGACCGTGCGTGGTGTGGTCATGAACCCGGTGGACCACCCGCACGGTGGTGGCGAGGGCCGTACCTCGGGTGGTCGTCACCCGGTGTCCCCGTGGGGCAAGAAGGAAGGCCGTACTCGTTCGCCCAAGAAGGCGTCGAACAAGTACATCGTCCGCCGCCGCAAGACGAACAAGAAGCGCTAAGGACGGGTTGAGATGCCTCGTAGCTTGAAGAAGGGGCCCTTCGTCGACGACCACCTGATCAAGAAGGTGGACGCCCAGAACGAAGCCGGCACCAAGAACGTCATCAAGACCTGGTCCCGTCGCTCGATGATCGTGCCGGCCATGCTCGGCCACACGCTCGCGGTGCACAACGGCAAGACCCACATTCCGGTGTTCGTCACCGAGTCGATGGTCGGCCACAAGCTCGGCGAGTTCTCGCCGACCCGCACCTTCCGGGGACACGTCAAGGACGACCGGAAGTCGAAGCGCCGCTAAGCGCGGGGTGGAATGACCATGACAGACACTGGAAGGACAACCATGGAAGCCAGGGCCCAGGCGCGGTACATCCGCGTCACGCCCATGAAGGCCCGCCGCGTGGTGGACCTCATCCGTGGCCTCAACGCCACGGAGGCTCAGGCGGTCCTGCGTTTCGCCCCGCAGGCCGCGAGCGTGCCGGTCGGCAAGGTGCTTGACAGCGCCATTGCCAACGCCGCGCACAACTACGACCACACCGATGTCGACAGCCTCTACATCTCCGAGGCGTACGTCGACGAGGGTCCGACCCTGAAGCGGTTCCGTCCGCGGGCCCAGGGCCGTGCCTACCGGATCCGCAAGCGGACCAGCCACATCACCGTGGTCGTCAGCAGCAAGGAAGGAACCCGGTAATGGGCCAGAAGGTAAACCCGCACGGGTTCCGGCTCGGTGTCACGACCGACTTCAAGTCGCGTTGGTACGCCGACAAGCTGTACAAGGACTACGTCAAGGAAGACGTCGCCATCCGTCGGATGATGACGTCCGGCATGGAGCGCGCCGGCATCTCCAAGGTCGAGATCGAGCGCACCCGTGACCGCGTGCGTGTGGACATCCACACCGCTCGTCCGGGCATCGTCATCGGCCGCCGCGGCGCCGAGGCCGACCGCATCCGCGGTGACCTCGAGAAGCTCACCGGCAAGCAGGTCCAGCTGAACATCCTCGAGGTCAAGAACCCCGAGACCGACGCTCAGCTGGTTGCCCAGGCCGTCGCCGAGCAGCTCTCCTCCCGCGTCTCCTTCCGCCGTGCCATGCGCAAGAGCATGCAGTCGGCGATGAAGGCCGGCGCCAAGGGCATCAAGATCCAGTGCGGTGGCCGCCTCGGTGGCGCCGAGATGTCCCGCTCGGAGTTCTACCGCGAGGGCCGTGTGCCCCTGCACACGCTCCGCGCGAACGTGGACTACGGCTTCTTCGAGGCCAAGACGACCTTCGGCCGCATCGGCGTGAAGGTCTGGATCTACAAGGGCGACGTCAAGAACATCGCCGAGGTCCGCGCCGAGAACGCTGCGGCCCGTGCGGGTAACCGCCCGGCCCGTGGCGGCGCCGACCGCCCGGCCCGTGGTGGCCGTGGTGGCGAGCGTGGCGGGCGCGGTCGCAAGCCGCAGCAGGCTGCCGGCGCCGAGGCCCCCAAGGCCGAGGCTCCCGCCGCCGCTCCGGCTGAGAGCACCGGAACGGAGGCCTGACCGTCATGCTGATCCCCCGTAGGGTCAAGCACCGCAAGCAGCACCACCCCAAGCGCAACGGCATGTCCAAGGGTGGCACGCAGGTTGCGTTCGGCGAGTACGGCATCCAGGCGCTGACCCCGGCCTACGTGACGAACCGCCAGATCGAGGCGGCTCGTATCGCGATGACCCGCCACATCAAGCGTGGCGGCAAGGTCTGGATCAACATCTACCCGGACCGCCCCCTCACCAAGAAGCCCGCCGAGACCCGCATGGGTTCCGGTAAGGGTTCTCCTGAGTGGTGGATCGCCAACGTCAAGCCCGGACGTGTGATGTTCGAGCTGTCGTACCCCAACGAGAAGATCGCGCGCGAGGCCCTGACCCGTGCGGCTCACAAGCTGCCGATGAAGTGCAAGATCGTCAAGCGCGAGGCAGGTGAAGCGTGATGTCGGCCGGTACCAAGGCGTCGGAGCTGCGCGAGCTGGGCAACGAGGAGCTCCTCAACAAGCTCCGCGAAGCCAAGGAAGAGCTGTTCAACCTCCGCTTCCAGGCGGCGACGGGTCAGCTCGAGAACCACGGTCGGCTCAAGGCCGTCCGCAAGGACATCGCGCGGATCTACACCCTGATGCGTGAGCGCGAGCTGGGCATCGAGACGGTGGAGAGCGCATGAGCGAGAGCAACGTGACTGAAGAGACCAAGACGGACCGCGGTTTCCGCAAGACCCGCGAGGGCCTGGTCGTCAGCGACAAGATGGACAAGACCGTCGTCGTCGCCGTCGAGGACCGCGTCAAGCACGCGCTGTACGGCAAGGTCATCCGCCGTACGAGCAAGCTCAAGGCCCACGACGAGCAGAACGCCGCGGGTGTCGGCGACCGTGTCCTCCTCATGGAGACCCGGCCGCTGTCCGCGACCAAGCGCTGGCGCGTCGTCGAGATCCTCGAGAAGGCCAAGTAATCCCTCCTAGGGGGACCCCCTAGGCATCGTTCCGCCAGGCTCGGGGCGGGTGCGTGACTCGCGCACCCGCCCCGGGAACCGGCAGACAATCAGGAGATAGACGTGATCCAGCAGGAGTCGCGACTGCGTGTCGCCGACAACACTGGTGCGAAGGAGATCCTTTGCATCCGTGTGCTCGGTGGCTCCGGTCGCCGCTACGCGGGTATCGGTGACGTCATCGTCGCCACCGTCAAGGACGCGATCCCCGGCGGCAACGTGAAGAAGGGTGACGTCATCAAGGCGGTCATCGTTCGCACCGTCAAGGAGCGCCGCCGTCCGGACGGCTCGTACATCCGCTTCGACGAGAACGCCGCCGTCATTCTCAAGAACGACGGCGACCCTCGTGGCACCCGTATCTTCGGCCCGGTCGGCCGGGAGCTGCGCGAGAAGAAGTTCATGAAGATCATCTCGCTCGCGCCGGAGGTGCTGTAAGCATGAAGATCAAGAAGGGCGACCTGGTCCAGGTCATCACCGGTAAGGACAAGGGCAAGCAGGGCAAGGTCATCGCGGCCTTCCCCCGTGAGGACCGTGTCCTGGTCGAGGGTGTCAACCGGGTCAAGAAGCACACCAAGGCCGGTCCGACGGCTCGCGGTTCGCAGGCCGGCGGCATCGTCACCACCGAGGCGCCGATCCACGTCTCCAACGTCCAGCTGGTCGTGGAGAAGGACGGCAACAAGGTCGTGACCCGCGTCGGTTACCGCTTCGACGACGAAGGCAACAAGATCCGCGTTGCCAAGCGGACGGGTGAGGACATCTGATGGCTACCACCACCACTCCGCGTCTGAAGCAGAAGTACCGCGACGAGATCACGGGCAAGCTGCGTGACGAGTTCAAGTACGAGAACGTCATGCAGATCCCCGGTCTCGTCAAGATCGTGGTCAACATGGGTGTGGGCGACGCCGCCCGCGACTCCAAGCTGATCGAGGGCGCCATCCGCGACCTCACCACGATCACCGGTCAGAAGCCGGCCGTCACCAAGGCTCGCAAGTCCATCGCGCAGTTCAAGCTGCGTGAGGGCCAGCCGATCGGTGCCCACGTCACGCTCCGTGGCGACCGCATGTGGGAGTTCCTGGACCGCACCCTGTCGCTCGCGCTGCCGCGCATCCGCGACTTCCGCGGCCTGTCCCCCAAGCAGTTCGACGGCCGTGGCAACTACACCTTCGGTCTCACGGAGCAGGTCATGTTCCACGAGATCGACCAGGACAAGATCGACCGCACCCGGGGTATGGACATCACCGTGGTGACCACGGCGACCAACGACGCTGAGGGCCGCGCGCTCCTTCGTCACCTCGGCTTCCCCTTCAAGGAGGCGTGAGCGAGATGGCGAAGAAGGCTCTGATCGCTAAGGCTGCTCGCAAGCCCAAGTTCGGTGTGCGTGGCTACACCCGCTGCCAGCGCTGCGGCCGCCCGCACTCCGTGTACCGCAAGTTCGGCCTGTGCCGCGTGTGCCTTCGTGAGATGGCTCACCGTGGCGAGCTGCCGGGCGTGACCAAGAGCTCCTGGTAATCCCCCAAATAAGGGATTTGCAGGACTCTCGGTAAGCATCTGGGGCGGCAGGACGCCCAGCCCACATGCCTTAGGCTTGTGGGGTTGGGCGTCTGCCGCCGCCCTTACGACTTACTACGCCGTAGGTCCACCGCGCCGCACCCGTCCCGTCTCGGATCGGGGAGAGGGATGGCGCACCAGGAAACCCCGGCGAGAGAGGCCACAGGCCAATTCATGACCATGACTGATCCGATCGCAGACATGCTGACGCGTCTGCGGAACGCGAACTCGGCGTACCACGACTCTGTGACGATGCCGGCGTCCAAGATCAAGTCGCACATCGCGGAGATCCTCCAGCAGGAGGGCTTCATCACGGGCTGGAAGGTCGAGGACGCCGAGGTCGGCAAGAACCTCGTCCTGGAGCTGAAGTTCGGCCCCAACCGTGAGCGCTCCATCGCGGGCATCAAGCGGATCTCCAAGCCCGGTCTCCGGGTGTACGCGAAGTCCACCAACCTGCCGAAGGTTCTGGGCGGCCTGGGCGTGGCCATCATCTCCACGTCGCACGGGCTCCTGACCGACAAGCAGGCGCAGAAGAAGGGCGTGGGTGGGGAAGTCCTCGCCTACGTCTGGTAATTCGGGAACGGAGGAGAGACAGCAATGTCGCGTATCGGCAAGCTCCCCATCCCGGTTCCCGCCGGCGTGGACGTCACCATCGACGGCCGTACGGTCGCGGTCAAGGGCCCCAAGGGCGAACTGACCCACACCGTCATCGCGCCGATCGACATCGCCAAGGCCGAGGACGGCACCCTTCAGGTGCTGCGGCCCAACGACGAGCGGCAGAGCAAGGCCCTGCACGGCCTGTCCCGCACGCTGGTGGCGAACATGATCACCGGTGTGACCCAGGGATACGTCAAGAAGCTCGAAATCAGCGGTGTCGGTTACCGTGTCGTGGCGAAGGGCTCCAACCTGGAGTTCTCCCTCGGCTACAGCCACCCGATCCTGGTCGAGGCCCCCGAGGGCATCACCTTCAAGGTGGAGTCCCCGACCCGTTTCTCGGTCGAGGGCATCGACAAGCAGAAGGTCGGCGAGGTTGCGGCCAACATCCGCAAGCTGCGCAAGCCCGACCCGTACAAGGCCAAGGGCGTCAAGTACGAGGGCGAAGTCATCCGCCGCAAGGTCGGAAAGGCGGGTAAGTAAGCCATGGCATACGGACAGAAGATCCTTAAGGGCGACGCCTACAAGCGCGCCGCGATCAAGCGCCGCCACATCCGGATCCGTAAGCACATCAACGGTACGGCGGAGCGTCCGCGTCTGGTCGTTACCCGCTCGAACCGCCACATCGTGGCCCAGGTGATCGACGACATCAAGGGTCACACCCTGGCGTCGGCGTCCACCCTGGACACCTCGATCCGCGGTGGCGAGGGCGACAAGTCCGCGCAGGCCAAGCAGGTCGGCGCCCTGGTCGCCGAGCGCGCCAAGGCCGCCGGTGTCGAGGCCGTCGTGTTCGACCGTGGTGGTAACCAGTACGCGGGGCGCATCGCCGCCCTGGCGGACGCCGCCCGCGAGGCCGGACTCAAGTTCTGAGTCGGTTCCGTAGCTAGCGGAAACAGAGAGAGGTAATTCCAATGGCTGGACCCCAGCGCCGCGGTGGCGGTGCCGGTGGCGGCGAGCGGCGGGACCGGAAGGGCCGTGACGGCGGCGCTGCTGCCGCCGAGAAGACCGCGTACGTTGAGCGCGTCGTCGCGATCAACCGCGTCGCCAAGGTTGTGAAGGGTGGTCGTCGCTTCAGCTTCACCGCGCTGGTCGTGGTGGGCGACGGTGACGGCACCGTGGGTGTCGGATACGGCAAGGCCAAGGAGGTGCCGGCCGCCATCGCCAAGGGTGTTGAGGAGGCCAAGAAGCACTTCTTCAAGGTCCCCCGCATCCAGGGCACCATCCCGCACCCGATCACGGGCGAGAAGGCCGCGGGCGTCGTCCTGCTCAAGCCTGCTTCCCCCGGTACCGGCGTTATCGCCGGTGGTCCGGTGCGTGCCGTGCTCGAGTGCGCCGGCGTGCACGACATCCTGTCGAAGTCGCTCGGCTCGTCGAACGCGATCAACATCGTGCACGCGACCGTGGAGGCCCTGAAGGGCCTGCAGCGTCCCGAGGAGATCGCGGCCCGCCGCGGTCTGCCGCTCGAGGACGTCGCTCCCGCGGCTCTGCTGCGTGCGCGTGCCGGGGCTGGTGCTGCGTAATGGCTCAGCTCAAGATCACGCAGACGAAGTCGTACATCGGCAGCAAGCAGAACCACCGTGACACCCTGCGCTCCCTTGGTCTCAAGGGCATCAACACGCAGGTCGTCAAGGAGGACCGCCCCGAGTTCCGCGGCATGGTGCACACCGTCCGCCACCTCGTGACGGTCGAGGAGGTCGACTGATCATGGCGGAGAACAACCCGCTCAAGATCCACAACCTCCGTCCCGCCCCGGGCGCCAAGACCGCCAAGACCCGTGTGGGTCGTGGTGAGGCGTCGAAGGGTAAGACGGCCGGTCGTGGTACCAAGGGCACGAAGGCCCGTTACCAGGTTCCGGAGCGCTTCGAGGGTGGGCAGATGCCCCTCCACATGCGTCTTCCGAAGCTGAAGGGCTTCAAGAACCCGTTCAAGACCGAGTACCAGGTCGTGAACCTCGACAAGCTGGCCTCCCTCTACCCCGAGGGTGGCGAGGTCACCGTCGAGGGCCTGGTGGCCAAGGGTGCCGTTCGCAAGAACAGCCTCGTCAAGGTCCTCGGCCAGGGCGAGATCTCCGTGGCGCTGCAGGTGACGGTCGACGCCGTCTCCGGCTCCGCCAAGGAGAAGATCACCGCCGCCGGCGGTTCCGTCACCGAGCTCGTCTGAACACCACAGGCGTCTCGATGACCTGAGCGATCCCGACCGGGGATACCCCACATATGGGGTATCCCCGGTTGGTCGTTCCTAGGGCGGCAGTCTCGCCGGTAAGGTGGCCTGCACTGCCCTCTTTTCACAGGGTGCTTCACTTCCGGCACTCTGAGCGGCAGTTGACCGTTACCTATTCGTCGAACCTCAAGACCGTCACCCTTGACGCAGTTGCGCGGGGGTCGCAGGAGGCACCGTGCTCACCGCGTTCGCCCGGGCGTTCAAGACGCCCGACCTGCGCAAGAAGCTGCTCTTCACGCTCGGCATCATCGTGGTCTACCGGGTCGGTACCCACGTACCGATCCCAGGCGTCGACTACCGGAACGTCCAGACCTGTATCGACAACGCCCAGGCCAACCAGGGCCTCTTCGGCCTGGTCAACATGTTCAGTGGCGGCGCGCTGCTGCAGATCACGATCTTCGCGCTGGGCATCATGCCGTACATCACGGCGAGCATCATTCTGCAGCTGCTGACCGTGGTGATCCCGCGTCTGGAAGCCCTGAAGAAGGAGGGCCAGGCCGGTACGGCGAAGATCACGCAGTACACCCGTTACCTGACGATCGCCCTCGCCATTCTCCAGGGCACCGGCCTCGTCGCCACCGCCCGCAGCGGCGCGCTGTTCCAGGGCTGCCCGGTGGCCAGCCAGATCGTCCCGGACCAGTCGATCTTCGTCACCATCACCATGGTCATCACGATGACCGCCGGTACGGCGGCCGTGATGTGGCTCGGTGAGCTGATCACCGACCGCGGCATCGGCAACGGCATGTCGATCCTGATGTTCATCTCGATCGCCGCCACCTTCCCGTCCGCGCTGTGGGCCATCAAGCAGGAGGGCTCCCTGGCCGGTGGCTGGATCGAGTTCGGCACGGTCATCCTGGTCGGCTTCGCCATGGTCGGCCTGGTGGTCTTCGTCGAGCAGGCCCAGCGCCGCGTCCCGGTCCAGTACGCCAAGCGCATGATCGGCCGACGTTCCTACGGCGGTACGTCCACCTACATCCCGCTCAAGGTGAACCAGGCGGGTGTGATCCCCGTCATCTTCGCCTCGTCGCTGCTTTACATCCCGGCGCTGATCGCTCAGTTCTCCGGAGGCAAGTCGGACTGGAAGATCTGGATCGAGCAGAACCTCGCGGATCCGAAGGCCCCGTCGCACCTCGTCCTGTACTTCCTCCTGATCGTTTTCTTTGCGTTCTTCTATGTGGCGATCTCGTTCAACCCCGAGGAAGTCGCCGACAACATGAAGAAGTATGGTGGCTTCATCCCGGGCATCCGGGCTGGCCGACCGACCGCTGAGTACCTGAGCTACGTACTCAACCGGATCACCTGGCCGGGTTCGCTGTACTTGGGGCTGATCGCTCTCGTGCCGACGATGGCGTTGGCTGGTTTCGGGGCGAACCAGAACTTCCCGTTCGGCGGGACCAGCATCCTGATCATCGTGGGTGTCGGTCTCGAGACCGTGAAGCAGATCGAGAGCCAGCTCCAGCAGCGCAATTACGAAGGGTTCCTCCGCTGATGCGTATCGTCCTCGTCGGGCCGCCTGGCGCCGGTAAGGGAACGCAGGCCGCGTTCCTGGCCAGAAACCTGTCGATCCCGCACATCTCCACGGGCGACCTGTTCCGGGCCAACATCAGTCGGCAGACGGAACTCGGCAAACTGGCGAAGTCCTACATGGACGCGGGCAACCTGGTGCCCGACGAGGTCACCATCGCCATGGCGAAGGACCGCATGGAGCAGCCGGACGCCGAGAACGGCTTCCTGCTGGACGGCTTCCCCCGCAACGTGTCGCAGGCCGAGGCGCTCGACGAACTGCTCGAGACCGAGAGCATGCAGCTCGACGCGGTGCTGGACCTGGAGGTCCCCGAGGACGAGGTGGTCAAGCGCATCGCCGGCCGCCGCATCTGCCGGAACGACTCCTCGCACGTCTTCCACGTGACGTACAAGCAGCCGGCCAAGGAAGGCGTCTGCGACGTCTGCGGCGGCGAGCTGTACCAGCGCAACGACGACTCCGAGGAGACGGTCCGTACGCGCCTGGAGGTCTACCACACGCAGACCGAGCCGATCATCGACTACTACAAGGCCCAGGGCCTGGTGGTCACGATCTCGGCGCTCGGCAAGGTGGAGGACGTCACGACGCGCGCCATGGAGGCGCTGAAGCGTGGCGAGGACGACAAGTAGTCGTCCGTGCACAGCTACGGCCGCGGTTCCCCTCGGGGGGCCGCGGCTGCTGCATGGACGGGGCCCGGCGCGCGGCCCCGTATCGTTGAAGGCGTCCGCAGTCGCCCGAGGTCAGAAAGGCCGTAGTCCCCATGGTGCAGATCAAGACCCCCGAGCAGATCGCCAAGATGCGTGAGGCGGGGCTTGTCGTCGCAGCCATCCACGCGGCGACCCGTGAGGCCGCCGTGCCCGGGGCCACGACGAAGGATCTGGACCAGGTCGCCCGCAAGGTGCTCGCCGAGCACAACGCCAAGCCGAACTTCCTCGGCTACGGCGGCTTCCCGGCGACGATCTGCACGTCCGTGAACGAGGTCGTCGTCCACGGCATCCCCTCCGACGACGTCGTCCTCAAGGACGGGGACGTCATCTCCATCGACTGCGGCGCGATCATCGACGGCTGGCACGGCGACGCCGCCTTCACGGCCTTCGTGGGCTCCGGTCACTCCCCGGAGCTGGTCGAGCTCTCCCGGGTGACCGAGGAGTCGATGTGGGCCGGCATCGCGGCCATGAAGCAGGGCAACCGGCTGGTCGACGTCTCCCGGGCCATCGAGACGTACATCCGCCGCCAGCCGAAGCCGGGCGGCGGCAAGTACGGGATCATCGAGGACTACGGCGGCCACGGCATCGGCACCGAGATGCACATGGACCCGCACCTGCTGAACTACGTCGACCGGCGGCGCGGCAAGGGCCCGAAGCTGGTGCCCGGGTTCTGCCTCGCGATCGAGCCGATGGTGTCGCTGGGGACGCCCAAGACGGAGGTCCTCCAGGACGACTGGACCGTCATCACCACGGACGGCACCTGGTCGTCCCACTGGGAGCACTCGGTCGCGCTGACCGAGGAGGGCCCGCTGGTGCTGACGTCTCCCGACGGGGGCAAGGCGAAGCTCGCCGAGCTGGGGATCACCGCCGCGCCGGATCCGCTGGGCTGATCGCCCTACGGGCGCGGCGGTCCGGTCGCCGGGCGGCTGCGGGTCGCGTCGTGCTCGCTCGCGCAGTTCCCCGCGCCCCTGACGGGGCGCGCTTAAAGCTGTCTCCGGTGGGGCAGACTTCCCCGATTCGTGTTTCCGAGGGCCCTGTCGTAGACTGACTCGTCGGCTCTTGTGTACCCGCATGTCTGCATGCGCTCGCACAGAGACGATCAAGGTAGTCGATTCGAAGGGCGAAGCGTGGCCAAGAAGCAAGGTGCCATCGAGATCGAGGGCACTGTCGTCGAGTCTCTTCCGAACGCCATGTTCAAGGTCGAGCTCCAGAACGGCCACCAGGTCCTGGCACACATCAGCGGCAAGATGCGCATGCACTACATCCGCATCCTCCCTGACGACCGGGTCGTGGTGGAGCTGTCTCCGTACGACCTGACGCGTGGCCGGATCGTCTACCGCTACAAGTAGATCTTGCCTGTGCCCCGCCGCCGCGTGCGGTGGGACTGCCGGCACTGACCCGGAGAACCTCAACATGAAGGTCAAGCCGAGCGTCAAGAAGATCTGCGACAAGTGCAGGGTGATCCGCCGTCACGGCCGGGTCATGGTCATTTGCGACAACCCGCGCCACAAGCAGCGCCAGGGCTGACGCACGACCGATCCCTCTGCATCCATCGCAGGGTTTCGCGCGACGCAAGCTGAATTTGTTCATACGCAGGACCCAGACGGACCCCGTCCGTCTGACACCCCCGGTTCGGAGGCTGGGGACCCAGTTCGTACCTGGTACGGCGGCTGGGAGTCGGTTCTGCGGAAGACCTCCGACAAGCAACTGGAGCCATTGAATGGCACGCGTTTCCGGTGTTGACATCCCGCGCGAAAAGCGCGTGGAGATCGCCCTCACCTACGTGTTCGGCATCGGCCGGACTCTGTCCCAGCAGACGCTGGCCGCCACCGGCGTGGACCCGAACACCCGTGTTCGGGACCTCTCCGAGGAGCAGCTGGTCGCGATCCGCGAGTACGTCGACAACAACATCAAGACCGAGGGTGACCTCCGTCGCGAGATCCAGGCCGACATCCGCCGCAAGGTCGAGATCGGTACCTACCAGGGTCTGCGTCACCGTCGTGGTCTGCCCGTCCGCGGTCAGCGCACCAGCACCAACGCTCGTACCCGCAAGGGTCCGCGTCGCGCCATCGCCGGCAAGAAGAAGCCGGGCAAGAAGTAGTCCACAGCGGACGCCTGTCCACGGTCTTCGCTGTAGGACCGACCACCTCCCGTAGGAGTTATAGATGCCCCCCAAGGGTCGTCAGGGCGCTGCCAAGAAGGTGCGCCGCAAGGAAAAGAAGAACGTCGCTCACGGCCACGCGCACATCAAGAGCACGTTCAACAACACGATCGTCTCGATCACGGACCCGTCCGGCAACGTGATCTCCTGGGCCTCCGCCGGCCACGTCGGCTTCAAGGGCTCCCGGAAGTCCACGCCGTTCGCCGCGCAGATGGCCGCCGAGTCGGCTGCCCGCCGCGCCCAGGAGCACGGCATGCGCAAGGTCGACGTGTTCGTGAAGGGCCCGGGTTCCGGTCGTGAGACCGCGATCCGCTCCCTGCAGGCCACGGGCCTCGAGGTCGGCTCCATCCAGGACGTCACCCCGACCCCGCACAACGGCTGCCGTCCGCCGAAGCGCCGCCGCGTCTGACGCGACGCCTTCGGGTTCACGGTTTCCGGGCGGTACGGCTCCGTAAAAGGGCCGTATCGCCCGTACCCTTGCAGTACCCGTCCCATTTCGCCGGGGACGGTTCACGTCGGGTGTCAAATAGCGGGCGCCCACGACTGAAGGATCTGATCCACACATGCTGATCGCTCAGCGTCCCTCGTTGACCGAAGAGGTCGTCGACGAATTCCGCTCCCGGTTCGTGATCGAGCCGCTGGAGCCGGGCTTCGGTTACACCCTCGGCAACTCCCTGCGCCGGACCCTCCTCTCCTCGATCCCGGGTGCGGCGGTCACGTCCATCCGCATCGACGGCGTGCTGCACGAGTTCACCACCGTGCCGGGCGTCAAGGAGGACGTCACCGACCTGATCCTCAACATCAAGCAGCTGGTCGTCTCCTCGGAGCACGACGAGCCGGTCGTGATGTACCTGCGCAAGCAGGGCCCGGGTCTGGTCACCGCCGCCGACATCGCGCCCCCGGCCGGTGTCGAGGTCCACAACCCCGACCTCGTCCTCGCCACGCTCAACGGCAAGGGCAAGCTGGAGATGGAGCTCACGGTCGAGCGTGGCCGCGGTTACGTCTCCGCCGTGCAGAACAAGCAGGTGGGCCAGGAGATCGGCCGTATCCCGGTCGACTCCATCTACAGCCCCGTGCTGAAGGTCACGTACAAGGTCGAGGCGACCCGTGTCGAGCAGCGCACCGACTTCGACAAGCTGATCGTCGACGTTGAGACCAAGCAGGCGATGCGTCCCCGTGACGCCATGGCCTCCGCCGGTAAGACCCTGGTCGAGCTGTTCGGTCTCGCCCGCGAGCTGAACATCGACGCCGAGGGCATCGACATGGGCCCGTCCCCCACGGACGCCGCCCTGGCCGCCGATCTGGCGCTGCCGATCGAGGAGCTCGAGCTCACCGTTCGGTCGTACAACTGCCTCAAGCGTGAGGGCATCCACTCCGTGGGTGAGCTCGTGGCGCGGTCCGAGGCGGACCTGCTCGACATCCGCAACTTCGGTGCGAAGTCGATCGACGAGGTCAAGGCGAAGCTGGCCGGCATGGGCCTGGCCCTCAAGGACAGCCCGCCCGGATTCGACCCGACCGCCGCCGCCGACGCCTTCGGCGCGGACGACGACGCGGACGCCGGGTTCGTCGAGACCGAGCAGTACTGAGAGCTCGGACCTTCCGGTCCGTACTCGGGTGCGGGTGCGCTGCGCTTGATCGCGCGGTTCCCCGCGCCCCTTCCGGACGACAGTCCCTTCGGGCTTGTCGTCCGGATCTCCGACAGGCGACCGCCTGCTCGGATACTGACCCCGGTACCTGATACGGCCGGGGCAGACACCTAGGAGAACACCATGCCGAAGCCCACCAAGGGTGCCCGTATGGGCGGCAGCGCCGCGCACGAGAAGCTGCTCCTCGCGAACCTCGCGAAGTCGCTCTTCGAGCACGGTCGCATCACCACCACCGAGGCGAAGGCGCGCAAGCTGCGTCCGTACGCCGAGCGTCTGGTCACCAAGGCGAAGAAGGGCGACCTTCACAACCGCCGTCAGGTGCTCCAGGTCATCACGGACAAGAGCGTCGTCCACACGCTCTTCACCGAGATCGGCCCGCGCTACGAGAACCGTCCGGGTGGCTACACCCGCATCACCAAGATCGGCAACCGCCGTGGCGACAACGCGCCCATGGCCGTCATCGAGCTGGTCGAGGCGCTGACGGTGGCGCAGGAGGCGACGGGCGAGGCCGAGGCCGCGACCAAGCGTGCCGCGAAGGACAACGAGGCTGCCGAGGCCCAGGTCGACACGACCAAGGCCGAGGACACCGAGGAGTCCAAGGACGCGTAAGCGTCTGCCGGGGACTGACGGTCGGCGGCTTGCGGTTCGCCGTGGTTGTTCGCGCAGTTCCCCGCGCCCCTGAAGGGCGTCGTGAGCGGGTCCGTTCCCTTTCGAGGGGGCGGGCCCGTCTTCGTGTGGGTGAGAGGATCCTGGGGTGAGTGAGGAAGTAGCACCCGGTCACGTCCGGGTCCGGCTCGATCTGTCGTACGACGGGAGTGAGTTCTCCGGGTGGGCCAAGCAGGCCGGGGGGCGGCGGACCGTGCAGGGGGAGATCGAGGACGCCCTGCGGACCGTGACACGGTCGCGGGAGACGTACGAGCTGACCGTCGCGGGGCGTACGGACGCCGGGGTGCACGCCCGGGGGCAGGTCGCTCATGTCGATCTGCCGCGTGAGGTGTGGTCGGAGCACCACCAGAAGCTGCTGAAGCGGCTCGCCGGACGGCTGCCCCGGGACGTACGCGTCTGGGCCCTCAGGGAGGCGCCCCCCGGGTTCAACGCCCGCTTCTCGGCCGTCTGGAGGCGGTACGCGTACCGGGTGACCGACAACCCCGGAGGCGTCGACCCGCTGCTGCGCGGCCATGTGCTGTGGCACGACTGGCCCCTCGACGTGGAGGCCATGAACGAGGCCGCCCGCGGGCTGCTGGGCGAGCACGACTTCGCCGCCTACTGCAAGAAGCGCGAGGGCGCCACCACCATCCGCACGCTCCAGGAGCTGAGCCTGGTGCGGGGGGACGACGGGATCATCACCGCCACCGTGCGGGCCGACGCCTTCTGCCACAACATGGTGCGTTCGCTCATCGGGGCGCTGCTGTTCGTGGGCGACGGGCACCGCCCGGCCGAGTGGCCGGGGAAGGTGCTGGCGGCCGGTGTGCGGGACTCGGCCGTGCACGTCGTGCGGCCGCACGGTCTGACGCTGGAGGAGGTCGGTTACCCGGCCGACGAACTGCTCGCCGCGCGCAGCAAGGAGGCGCGCAACAAGCGGTCGTTGCCGTCGGCGGGCTGCTGCTGACGTCCGCTCACTCGTCGGCCGCGGCCGAGGCCTGGGCTTCGCCGCGGCGGCGGATCTGGTTGAACGTGAACTGGCCCAGGTCGTCACCGGTCTTGTAGACCGGGGTGTCCTTGGGCGTGACGTCCTTGCCGTTGGTGAAGCCCGCGTTGGTGAAGTAGGCGTAACGGCCGTAGGAGTTGGTCGTCGTGCGGCAGAAGCCGGATTCGCAGAAGGGCTTCACACCGCCGCCGGACAGCGACCTGACGAAGCTCTGCTTGGTGCTCTGGCCCTTGGCCTTGGCGGCCTGCGCCTCGGTGTCGAAGACGGCCACGCCGACCGTGACCGCGACGCCGTCCTTGACGTAGGTGACGCGTATCAGACGGGTGCAGTCGTTCGCGGTGAGGATCTTGGGGAGCGTGCCTCCGGCCGCCGAGGCGCAGTTCCGCGTGTCCGCCGTGGGGCCCTTCTTGTAGACCGTCTCGCCCATGGTGAGCTGGGTGCCGGGGAAGAGGGTCGCCGGGCTGAGCGGGGCCGTGTCCTTCTTCGCGCTGGCGATGAAGTCCTCGGGGTCCAGCGGGGGAGGGGCGCTGGTCGGGGCGAACGACGGGGCCGAGGCGGACTGGCTCGGGATGTCGGCCGAGGGCAGCGAGGTCGGATTGCCCTGCTTGTCGCCACCGGCCGAGACGACGGCCACCGCGACCGCGGTGCCGATCGCGACGGTGGCGAACGCGCCGCCGCCGATCAGCAGCAGCCGGCGCCGCCTGTTGCGGGCCTCGGAGGCCTCAGCGAGCGCCGCCCAGTCCGGGGACTGGCCGCCCCCGCTGCTCCAGGGCTGCTGCGACTGCGGTTTCCAGGGATCCCACTGGGACTGAGGTCCCCCCTGCTGCCCATAGCTCATGGGCCGCATCTTAGACGGGACAAGGGGTGTGCTGGTCCGCCCGGATCGGGGCTCCAGCCCCTAGCGTTCCTCCCATGCGCACGGTCAAAGGCGACATCTCCGGGTGGTTGGGGCGACTGCTGCCGGCCGTGGTGCCGCTGGCCTGTCTGCTCGCCTGGCAGGGCCTCGGGGCCGGGGTGTGGCCGTCGGTCGTGATGGGGGTGCTGGGGGCGGGCCGTCGTCCGCGCGGGGGCCGGTCCGTGGTGCGGTGGTGCGCGGCCGTCGCCGTCGACGCGCTGCTCTCGGTGGTCGTCCCCTGGGTGCGGCCGGTGCGGCGGCGGACGCTGCGCAGGGCCGTGACGCTCTGTGCCGTCCTGTACGTGTCCGTGACCGAGCGGCTGCGCTGACACCGCGTTTTGACCCTTGTGCCGTACCCCGGTATTCTGCTTGTTCGTTGTGTATTGGCTTGCTCATTCTCACGGGACGGGCCCTTACACCGGTCCACCGGGCCGATGACCAGCGACCCCACGTACGCGGTATGCGTCGCCGCAGTGCGGTCCAGGCTGTCGTGATCGTTTCGGTGACCAGTTATGGACCATTCACTCGAAGCGAAGGCTACGAACCGTGCGTACGTACAGCCCCAAGCCCGGCGATGTGACGCGCCAGTGGCACGTCATCGACGCTCAGGACGTTGTCCTGGGTCGTCTCGCCACCACTGCCGCGACGCTCCTCCGGGGCAAGCACAAGCCGATCTACGCGCCGCACGTCGACGCTGGTGACTTCGTCATCATCATCAACGCCGACAAGGTGCACCTCTCCGGCAACAAGCGGACCCAGAAGATGGCGTACCGCCACTCCGGATACCCGGGTGGTCTGCGCTCCGTCCGTTACGACGAGCTCCTCGACAAGAACCCCGAGAAGGCCATCGAGAAGGCCGTCAAGGGCATGCTCCCCAAGAACACGCTGGGCCGTCAGATGCTCTCGAAGCTGAAGGTCTACAAGGGTGACCAGCACCCGCACGGCGCGCAGCAGCCGCAGCCGTACGAGATCACCCAGGTCGCGCAGTAAGTCCGGCCACCCCCAAGACTGAACAGAATCTGAGGAGAATCGTGGCCGAGACCACTGCCGAGCAGCCGCTCGAAGAGCTTGACATCGACAGCTACACCACCGAGTCCGAGGTTCCCGTCGAGGGCGAGTACACCTCGGAGTCCATGGCTTCCCGCTTCGGCGAGCCCCAGCCGGCCGCCGGCCTGGGCCGTCGCAAGAACGCCATCGCCCGCGTCCGGATCGTCCCGGGCACCGGCAAGTGGAAGATCAACGGTCGCACCCTTGAGGACTACTTCCCCAACAAGGTGCACCAGCAGGAAGTCAACGAGCCGTTCAAGGTTCTCGAGCTCGAGGGCCGTTACGACGTCATCGCCCGCATCGCCGGTGGCGGTGTCTCCGGCCAGGCCGGTGCGCTCCGTCTCGGTGTCGCCCGCGCGCTGAACGAGGCGGACGTCGACAACAACCGCGGCCCGCTGAAGAAGGCCGGCTTCCTCAAGCGCGACGACCGTGCGGTCGAGCGCAAGAAGGCCGGTCTGAAGAAGGCCCGCAAGGCTCCGCAGTACAGCAAGCGCTAGTCGCGTCGCCTGTCCTTGCGACTGGCTTCGCAAAGATCGCCCCGGCGGCACGGTTGTGCTGCCGGGGCGGTTTCGTTTACACAACCCCTACAGCCCCCGGACAGTCTCAGGGGGTGTACTCGGGGGTGTGAGCCGCACTCTCTTCAGCAATTCGGAGGACACCACTGTGGGACGACTCTTCGGCACGGACGGCGTGCGCGGTGTCGCCAACGCGGATCTGACGGCGGAGATGGCCCTGGGCCTGTCCGTGGCCGCGGCACACGTACTGGCCGAGGCGGGCACGTTCGAAGGACACCGGCCCAGGGCCGTGGTCGGGCGTGACCCCCGTGCCTCCGGGGAGTTCCTGGAAGCCGCCGTCGTCGCGGGACTCGCCAGCGCGGGCGTGGACGTCCTGCGGGTGGGCGTGCTGCCGACGCCCGCCGTGGCGTACCTCACCGCGGAGCTCGGCGCCGACCTCGGTGTGATGCTCTCCGCGAGCCACAACGCCATGCCCGACAACGGCGTCAAGTTCTTCGCCCGCGGTGGGCACAAGCTCGCCGACGAGCTGGAGGACCGGATCGAGTCCGTCTACGAGGAGCACCGCACCGGCGCACCGTGGGACCGCCCGACCGGATCGGGTGTGGGCCGCGTACGCGACTACGACGAGGGTTTCGACCGGTACGTCGCGCATCTGCTGGGTGCCCTGCCGAACCGGCTCGACGGGCTGAAGATCGTCCTCGACGAGGCGCACGGCGCCGCCGCCCGGGTCTCGCCGGAGGCGTTCCAGCGGGCCGGTGCCGAGGTCGTCACGATCGGGGCCGAGCCGGACGGGCTCAACATCAACGACGGGTGCGGTTCGACGCACCTGGACAAGATCAAGGCCGCCGTCGTCGAGCACGGCGCCGACCTGGGCATCGCGCACGACGGGGACGCCGACCGGTGCCTCGCCGTCGACCACACCGGCGAGGAGGTGGACGGGGACCAGATCCTCGCCGTGCTCGCGCTGGCGATGCGGGAGCGCTCCGTGCTGCGGTCCGAGACGGTCGTGGCCACCGTGATGTCCAACCTCGGGTTCAAGCTGGCCATGGAGCGCGAGGGCATTCGGCTGGTGCAGACCGGGGTCGGGGACCGGTACGTGCTGGAGGAGATGAAGGAGCACGGGTTCGCCCTCGGCGGTGAGCAGTCCGGGCACGTGATCATCCTCGACCACGCGACGACCGGGGACGGCACGCTGACCGGTCTGCTGCTGGCGGCCCGGGTGGCTCAGAGCGGGCGTTCGCTGCGGGAGCTCGCCGGGGTCATGGACCGGCTGCCGCAGGTGCTGATCAATGTGCCTGACGTCGACCGGACGCGGGTGGGGACGTCCGCGGAGCTGTCGGCGGCGGTGTCGGACGCGGAGCGGGAGCTCGGGGAGACCGGGCGGGTGCTGCTGCGGCCCTCCGGGACGGAGCCGTTGGTGCGGGTGATGGTCGAGGCGGCTGATATCGAGCAGGCTCGGTCTGTCGCGGGGCGGTTGGCCGATGCGGTGAAGTCCGCGCTGGGTTGATGGGCCGGGCCGGGCCGGGGTGGGGGCTGTGGTTTGTGGCGGGCTGCGGGTTGTGGGTGGCTTGTCGCGCAGTTCCCCGCGCCCCTGAGGGGGCGTGATGGTCGAGGCCGTTGGTATCGAGAAGTCCGTGCTGGGTTGAGGGGCCGGGCTGCGGGTTGTGGGTGGCTTGTCGCGCAGTTCCCCGCGCCCCTGAGGGGCGCGGGGAAGTCGAGGCCGTTGAGGTGCTGGGTTGATGGGCCCCTAGGACTTGCCGACTCCCTGGCGTTGTCTCGACCAGAGCCACTTCTGGATCAGCAGGGTGGCTGTGCCCGCGACGATGATGCCCAGCAGGTTCAGCAGGAGCTGTTCCGTCGAGCCCCACGTCTGTTTCGTGTCGCCGTAGCTCAGGGCCACGGCCGCGTTCGCGGCGGCCGGGATCGTGGTGACCGAGATGGCCACGCCGACCAGGGCGCCCGACTTGGCCGAGGTCAGGGAGAGCGTGCCGGCCACGCCGGCCAGGACCGCCACGACGAAGGAGAACCAGTCCGGGGCGTAGATGAAGCCCGTGTTCGGACGGTCGGCCATGAGCTGCTTCTCGCTGAAGAGGTCCACGGCATCCATGAAGAGGCTGAAGGCGACCGTCACCGCCATCGCCGCCACGAAGCCCACCAGCAGGGCGATCAGGGAGCGCAGGGCGAGCCGGGGGCGGCGCCGGACGATCGCGGTGCTGAAGCCGGCGAGCGGGCCGAACTCCGGGCCCACGGCCATGGCACCGACGATCAGGATCGCGTTGTCCAGGACCACGCCACAGGCCGCGATCATCGTGGCGAGCGTGATGAAGGCCAGGTACGTGACCGAGAGGGTGGACTCCTCGTGCGTCGCGTCGGTCAGCTGCTCCCAGAGGACCGCGTCCGCGCCCTCGCCGGGCGCGTCGGCCTCGGCCTTGTCGGCCCGCTCCGACAAGGACAGGTCGATGGACTCGACGGCGATGGAGCCGGAGGTGTCGATGCCGAGGTCCCGCAGCCCGGACAGCAGGTCGTCGCCCGCCTCTCGGGCCACGTCGCACATCACCACGTCCCCGGCGGGGTCCCGGGCGGCGCCCGGCAGGACGACGAGGTGGGTGGTGCCGACCGTCTTCTCGATCAGCAGGACCACTTTGTCGGTCCGGTCGGACGGTGTGATCAGACGCAGATGGAGCATGGCGCTCATCTAACCCGTCTTCCCTCCCGCGTCACAGTTTGCGCAGACTGAGCCGCTGCACCTTGTGGTCCGCGCCCTTGCGCACGACGAGGGCGGCACGCCCGCGGGTGGGGGCGATGTTCTCGACCAGGTTGGGCCGGTTGATGGTGCGCCACATCGTCCGGGCGTAGTCCAGGGCCTCCTCCTCCGAGACCTGGGTGTACTTGCGGAAGTACGAGGACGGGTCCTGGAAGGCGGTCGCGCGCAGCTTGCGGAAGCGGTTGAGGTACCAGGTCTCGATGTCCTCGACGCGGGCGTCGACGTAGACGCTGAAGTCGAAGTAGTCGGCGAGACCGACGCGGGTGCGGCCGTCCTTGCCGGGCAGGGCCGGCTGGAGGACGTTCAGGCCCTCGACGATCAGGATGTCGGGGCGGCGGACCGTGAGCCTCTTGTCCGGGACGATGTCGTAGATCAGGTGGGAGTAGACGGGCGCGGTGACCTCGTCCTTGCCGGCCTTGATGTCGGCGACGAAGCGGGTCAGGGCGCGGCGGTCGTAGGACTCGGGGAAGCCCTTGCGGGACATCAGGCCGCGGGCCTGGAGCTCCCGGGTGGGCAGCAGGAAGCCGTCCGTGGTGACCAGCTCGACGCGCGGATGCTCGGGCCAGCGCGACAGCAGGGCCTGGAGGAGACGGGCGACCGTCGACTTGCCGACGGCGACCGAGCCGGCCACGCCTATGACGAACGGGGTGCCCGACTGGGAGCCCTGCTCGCCGAGGAACGTGTTCAGCGCGCCTCTGAGCCCGTCGGTGGCCCCGACGTAGAGGTTGAGAAGCCGGGACAGCGGGAGGTAGATGTCCCGCACCTCGTCGAGGTCGATCACGTCGCCGAGACCGCGCAGCTTCTCGACCTCCTCGGCCGTCAGAGGCAGCGGCGTCTTGTCACGCAGCGCGCTCCATTCGGCTCGGGTGAGGTCGACGTAGGGAGTCGCCTCCGGGCGGGGCCGGTGGGCGCTCCGGGGCATCGAGGAGACCGGAGAGATCACAGTCCATTGTTACGGCAGTACGAACGGATGGTGAGGTGGGATCCGTCACGCGGGCTCCTCACGGGCCCCGGTGGGGCGAGAACCGGCCGAACGCCTATCGCCCTCCGGGGTTCGTACCCCGGTGGTGATTTCCGATTTCGGGCACGCTGCGGCCGGTTCGGCGCGGGAATCGCCCCTAAGCTGCCGCCCATGTGTGGAATCGTGGGATACGTGGGGCCGCAGTCCGCGCTCGAGGTCGTGATGGCCGGGCTGAAGCGGCTGGAGTACCGGGGGTACGACTCGGCGGGCGTCGCCGTCCTGGCCGACGGCGGCCTGGCGACGGCGAAGAAGGCCGGCAAGCTCCTCAACCTGGAGAAGGAACTGGACGGCAGGCCGCTGCCGACCGGCGCGACGGGCATCGGGCACACCCGCTGGGCCACGCACGGCGGTCCGACGGACTCCAACGCCCACCCTCACATCGACAACGCGGGACGGGTCGCGGTGGTGCACAACGGCATCATCGAGAACTTCGCCCTCCTGCGGGCCGAGCTGGCGGAGCGCGGGCACGACCTGGCCTCCGAGACGGACACCGAGGTCGTGGCGCACCTGCTCGCCGAGGAGTTCTCCGCCTGCGCGGATCTGGCCGAGGCCATGCGGTTGGTCTGCCGTCGGCTGGAGGGCGCGTTCACGCTGGTCGCGGTGCACGCCGACGAGCCGGACGTGGTGGTGGGAGCGCGGCGGAACTCGCCCCTGGTGGTCGGCGTCGGTGAGGGCGAGGCCTTCCTCGCCTCGGACGTCGCCGCGTTCATCGCCCACACGCGCTCGGCCGTCGAACTCGGCCAGGACCAGGTGGTGGAGCTGCGCCGGGACGGCGTGACGGTGACCGGTTTCGACGGCCGTCCGGCCGATGTGCGCTCGTACCACGTGGACTGGGACGCCTCGGCCGCCGAGAAGGGCGGCTACGACTACTTCATGCTCAAGGAGATCGCCGAGCAGCCCAAGGCGGTCGCCGACACGCTCCTGGGCCGGATCGACGGTTCCGGTTCGCTGACGCTGGACGAGGTGCGGATCCCGGCCGGGGTGCTGCGGGAGATCGACAAGGTCGTCATCGTCGCCTGCGGTACGGCCTTCCACGCCGGGATGATCGCCAAGTACGCCATCGAGCACTGGACACGGCTGCCCTGCGAGGTGGAGCTGGCGAGCGAGTTCCGCTACCGGGACCCGATCCTGGACGCGCGGACGCTCGTCATCGCCATCTCCCAGTCCGGCGAGACCATGGACACGCTGATGGCGCTGCGGCACGCCCGCGAGCAGGGCTCCAGGGTGCTGGCGATCTGCAACACCAACGGGTCGACGATCCCGCGCGAGTCGGACGCGGTGCTGTACACCCACGCCGGGCCCGAGGTGGCCGTCGCCTCGACGAAGGCGTTCCTGACGCAGCTCGTGGCGTGCTACCTGGTCGCCCTGTACCTGGGCCAGGTGCGGGGCACCAAGTGGGGTGACGAGATCCGGGCGGTGATCCGCGACCTGTCCTCGATCGCCGGTGCGGTGGAGCAGGTGCTGGGCACGATGGAGCCGGTGCGGGAACTGGCGCGCACGCTGGCCTCGAAGAAGACGGTGCTGTTCCTGGGCCGGCACGTGGGGTATCCGGTGGCGCTCGAAGGGGCGCTGAAGCTCAAGGAACTCGCCTACATGCACGCGGAGGGGTTCGCGGCTGGGGAGCTGAAGCACGGGCCCATCGCGCTGATCGAGGAGGACCTGCCGGTCGTCGTGGTGGTCCCGTCGCCGCGCGGGCGGTCGGTGCTGCACGACAAGATCGTGTCCAACATCCAGGAGATCCGGGCGCGGGGTGCGCGGACCATCGTGATCGCGGAGGAGGGCGACGAGGCGGTCGTGCCCTACGCGGATCATCTGGTCCGGATCCCCGCCACGCCGACCTTGTTGCAGCCGCTCGTCGCGACGGTGCCGCTTCAGGTGTTCGCGTGCGAGCTGGCGACGGCCCGGGGCAACGAGGTGGACCAGCCGCGGAACCTGGCGAAGTCGGTGACGGTGGAGTGACGGCGGGGGAGTGACGGGCTGTCAGGCCCGGGCGCGTGAGAGGGGGCGGACGACCGGTGTCGTCCGCCCCCTCGCAGCGGTCGGGCCGCCGGACGCTCGGATCAGACGGGCAGGCAGGTCGCCGGGACCCAGCCCTCCACGTCGGTGCTGTTGGGTCCGCCGAAGTACCACTTGTTGCTGGTCTTGCCGCAGGCCGTGTAGCTGCCGCCGGTGACGGGCCTGCTGCCGCCGAAGCAGATACCGCCCTTCTGGCCCTTGCCCCAGGTGCCGAGCGCGGTCGAGCTGGTCTTGGGCTGGCTGCGGAGGTTGACGGTCGCCTTGGGCTTCACGTTGGTCAGTGCGCTGCTGCAGTCGGGCTGCGTCGCCGCGGCGGCGGGGCCGGCGGTGGCGACGGTGCCGGTGAGGGCCGTGGCGAGGAGAGCTAGGGCACTGGCCGTGGTCCCCAACGACGTGAACTTCATGGAGTCGGTGTCCTCCCGTTTGGTGCGATGTCGTTTGCTCATCGCGGTCAGCGCGAACTCTATAGGAGGCAGGGGTAGTTGAGGATCACGGGGTGGCGCGGGCGGCGGGCAGGGTGCCGTTCGTCCAGGACCTGGCCCGTCACCGTAGGGTGCTGCGCATGAGCATCATCGGGGTCGGTATCGACGTTGCCGAGATCGAGCGGTTCGCTGCTTCACTGGAGCGTACGCCCGCACTGGCCAAGCGGCTTTTCGTGGAAGGGGAGTTGCTGCTGCCGAGCGGGGAGCGGCGGGGGGTCGCCTCGCTCGCCGCGCGGTTCGCGGCCAAGGAGGCGCTGGCCAAGGCGCTCGGCGCTCCGCCCGGGCTGCTCTGGACCGACGTCGAGGTGTGTGTCGAGGACAGCGGGCGGCCCTGGCTGCGGGTGAGTGGAAGCGTGGCGGCCCGGGCCGCCGAACTCGGCGTGCGTTCCTGGCACGTGTCCCTCAGTCATGACGCGGGGGTGGCCTCGGCGGTGGTGATCGCCGAGGGGTGAGAAGCGGCCCTGGCGCCGGGCCGCGTCCCCGACCTGCCCGGACAGCAGACCTAGGACAAGGACCAGATCAGCGTCGCCGTGCCGATGAGGCCGATCGCGCCCAGCGTCGTACCGGCCGCCGCCGGCCACAGCCGGCCCGTGCCCCTGCGGGCGTAGTGCAGGCCCATCGACCCGAACGTCACCGCGAGCGCTCCGGCCAGAATCGTCCACGGGATCAGGAACATCCAGGTGCCCGCCGCCGAGAAGGCGCCGAGGGCCAGGGCCGTGGGGCCGAGGGCGGTGGCGGGGCTGTCCGTCTCGCCGGGCGCTGTCGAACTGGTCATGTCTTGCGATCCCCCTATTTTGAACGAGTTCAAAACACGGCTCGATCATACGCCCGGGGCGGCGCACGTGGTGGAGAAACCCCGAAGCCCCCGCCGGGCGTGAAAGCGGGGGCTTCGGAGCGTGGGGTCACGGCCCGGCGGCGGCGTCAGCAGATCGACTGGCTGGTGTTCACGCGCGTGATGTCGCGGAACGTCGTGTTGTCGCCGCAGGGGCTCTCCCTGATGGCCGAGTCGGTGACCGTCAGGTTCTGGATGGTGATGTCCTTGTTGTTGGGGAACTCCGAGCGGGCGGCCAGGCGCAGCTCGCCGCCGCCCGTGATCGTGCCGCTGCGGGCCGCGAGGCTGACGTTGTAACAGTTCTCGATCAGGACCGAGTTGTTGCCGGTCCGGGAGAGCGTCACCTTGTCGATGACGGCCCCGCCGCTCTCCGAGACGCAGAACACGCCGCGTCCGCCGCCGCGCGCGACGACCTCCCCGACGCGGATGTTGGTCGGGTAGCCGCTGCCGACGCGGCCGTTGCGGTTGGCCATGCGGAAGGCGGCGTAGCCGGTGCCCGTGCCCGCGTTCTCGGCGTCCACCTTGCCGACGGTGGCGTTGACGGTCTGGTTGAGCAGCAGGCCGGACTCGCCCACGTTGCGCGCGGTGACGGTGCCGATGGTGATGCCGTCGACGCCGTAGGTCTCGACGGCGTGGCTGGACGCGCCGGAGACGTAGACGTCGTCGATGCGGACGTTGCGCGTCCACTGGCTGGTGTCGCCCCGGTTGTCGATGCGGACGCCCAGGCCGCGGGTGAGGCGCATGTCGATCTGACCCAGCACCACGTTCTGGACGTTGCGCAGGAAGATGCCGTACAGCGGGGTGCCGGTGAGTTTGAGGTTCTGGATCTCGATGTCGCGTGTGCCGCGTGAGTAGACCGGCGCCTGGTCGCCCGAGCCGCTGCCGGTGACGTTGATCGTGCCGCAGACGTCGAGGGCGGTGTAGCTCGGCAGCGAGATGCGCGAACTGGCCGAGACCGAGCCCGAGCCCCGGACCACCACCCGCTCCTTCGCCGTGCGCCCGGAGGTCAGGCTGTTGACGGCCGCCTGGACGGCCGCGCGCATGTCGGTGCCGGTGTAGACCGTGCTGCCGCCGCGCCGGGCGGTCCAGGAGCTGCCGTTCTGCACGGCCTCGGCCTGGAAGGAACCGTCTCCGCAGGCCAGTGCGCGCGTGGGGGCGGCCGTGGCGGGGGCGGTCAGGGTGCCGGCGGCGGTGAGGAGGGCGGTGGCGCCGGCTGCGGCCAGTAATGCGGCTCTGCGTCCCATGGGGGCCTCGGTTTCGTCGGAACGTGGGGGGTGCGCAAGCGCTTTCTGCGCGGCCGGGAGTCTGGCAAAGAGGCGGCAAAGCGTCAATGGATGCGGCACGGTGCGCAGATGAAGGGGATGCGGGAGGTGCGTGTGAGGGGGAGTGGCCCGGCGGTGGTACGGGAAACTCGACCGCATGCGTACTGCGTACAGCGTGGAGACGGTCCGGAACGCCGAACGGGAGCTGATGGCGCGCCTGCCCGAGGGGGCGCTGATGCAACGCGCCGCCGCCGGGCTCGCCGCGGCCTGCGCCGACCTGCTGGGGCGGGTGTACGGGAGCAGGGTGGTGCTGCTGGTCGGCAGCGGTGACAACGGGGGTGACGCCCTGTACGCCGGGGCCCGGCTGGCCCGTCGGGGGGCCGGGGTCACGGCGGTGCTGCTCGCTCCGGGCCGGGCGCACGCGGCGGGACTCGCGGCGTTGCGGCGGGCCGGGGGGCGGGTCGCCGGGGCGGGGGAGGGGGAGGCGCTGGTCGAGGGCGCGGACCTCGTCCTCGACGGGATCGTCGGGATCGGCGGGAAGGGCGGGTTGCGGCCGGACGCCGTGCCGTTGGCGGCCGCGGCCGGACGGTCGCGGGGGGCCGTGGTCGCGGTCGACCTGCCGAGTGGTGTCGACGCCGACACCGGGGAAGTGCACGGGGTCGCCGTGCGGGCCGATCTGACCGTGACGTTCGGGACGCACAAGCCGGGGCTGCTGATCGACCCGGCGCGGGAGTACGCCGGGTCGGTGCGGCTGGTCGACATCGGGCTGGAGCTGCCGGCCGAGGCGGAGCTGGAGGCGTTGCAGCACGAGGACGTGGCCCGGGTGCTGCCGGTGCCGCGGGCGGAGAGCGACAAGTACCGGCGGGGCGTGGTCGGGATCGCCGCCGGGTCGGCGCGCTACCCGGGCGCCGCCGTGCTGGCCGTCGCGGGCGCGCTGCGGGGCGGGGCCGGGGCGGTCCGGTACGTCGGGCCGGCCGGGGACGCGGTCATCGCCCGGTTCCCCGAGACGCTGGTGTCGGACCAGGGACCGAAGCACGCCGGGCGGGTGCAGGCGTGGGTCGTCGGGCCGGGGGCCGGGGACGACGCGAAGACGGTGGCGGAGGTGCTGGCCGCGCAGGTGCCGGTGCTGATCGACGCGGACGGGCTGCGGCTGGCGGACGCGGAGGTCGTGCGGGAGCGGCGGGCGCCGACGCTGATGACGCCGCATGCGGGTGAGGCGGCGGCGCTGCTGGGTGTGGAGCGGGGGGAGGTCGAGGCGGGGCGCCTGGCCGCGGTGCGGGAGCTGGCGCGGCGGTACGGGGCGACGGTGTTGTTGAAGGGGTCGACGACGTTGGTCGCCGACGCGGGGGGCGGTGCGGTGCGGGTGAATCCGACGGGCACGGGCTGGCTGGCCACGGCCGGGAGCGGGGACGTGCTGTCCGGGCTGGGCGGGTCGTTGCTGGCGGCGGGGCTGTCGGCGCTGGACGCGGGGAGTGCGGGGGCGTATCTGCACGGGCTGGCCGGGCGGTTGGCGGCGGACGGGGCGCCGGTGGGGGCGCATGACGTGGCCGGGGCGGTGCCGGAGGCTTGGCGGAATGTTCTGGGGTGATGGGTGAGGGGTGAGGGCTGCGGCTGAGGGGTGGTGCTGGAGGCCGGGGGCTCATGGAGAGTGCGGGTCGGTGGGGGTGCTGTGGGGGTGGGTCGTCTCCTCCGCCCCTTCCCCGGGCCCCGGCTTCGGGTTGAACGGCCCCGTCCTCAGGCGCCGGACGGGCTGGGCCCCCCGGGTTCGGCCTGAACCCCTCGTCCTCAAGCGGCGGACGGGGGCCGCACGGTGTCGTCGCGGCGTGCCGGACGGGCTGTGACGAGTCGTCGGGGCGTGCCGGACGGGCTGTGACGGCTTCGGGGCGGGGTCTTGTGCGATGGGGTGCTGATGCCTCCGGGTGACCCCCGCCGCGCGGCAACCGTGGGGCGGGTCGTGGGCCGCGTTTGTCTGGGCGTATGAGCCGCAGACGTGTCACCGGGCCGGCCCTCGCCCTTCTGCTCGCCGTTGTCGCCGTGCTGCCCGGTGAGGCCGCCGGGGCCGCCCCCGTGCCGCCGGCTCCCGGGCCGGCGGCCGAGTTGGTGCCCGGGGTCGCGCCGGGGATCGCGCAGCCCTGGGCGCTCGACACGCCCGACCAGGCGCTGGCACCCGTGGTGTACCGGCCGTCCGCCGAGGAGGAGGCCGTCGAGCCGCGCAGCGCGCCGGCGGGGACGTACGCGCTCGTCGAGTACGTGCCGTTGGGGGAGGCGGTCGCGCGGGTGAGCTGCACCGCGAAGGCCGGGCCGTATCAGCGCCAGGTCGAGCGGTGGCTGGGACTGCGGGTGGACGGGCGGCAGTCGGCGGCGGACTGCCGGGTCATCCGGGCGTTCCAGGTGAAGCAGGGGATCACCCCGGCCATGGGGTTCGCCGGGCCGGTCACCTGGTCGCGGATGCGGTACCTGTCGGCCCGCCGGAATCCGAACGCCGCCGGGAACTGCCCGGTGCGGACCCATCCCGTGGCGTGTGTGGATCTCACCCGGCAGCTGATGTGGGTGCAGAAGGGCCGGCAGGTGACGTTCGGCGCGGTGCCCATCCGCAGCGGCCGGGCCGGGTACCGGACCCGGGCCGGGTGGCACACGGTCTACTGGCGGCACAAGAACCACTGGTCGACGCTGTACAACACGCCCATGCCGTACTCCCAGTTCTTCAGCGGCGGGCAGGCCTTCCACGGCGTCTACGGCTCGCTGTACACCGCCGTGGGTTCGATGGGCTGCGTCAATCTCACCGTCGGTGACGCGCAGAGGTTGTGGGGGGTGCTCAGGAAAGGCGACCGGGTGTTCGTGTGGGGGCGGCGGCCCGGGACGTAGCCGATCCGACGCCGGAGCCCTCTGAGACACTGGGCGCGATGAGCGAGAGAACAGCCCCGACCGCGCCCCCGCGGGCCCGGGCCGAGATCGACCTGGCCGCCCTGCGGGCCAATGTGCGGGCCCTGCGTGCCCATGCGCCGGGCGCGGCCGTGATGGCCGTGGTGAAGTCCGAGGCGTACGGGCACGGGGCTGTGCCGTGCGCCCGGGCGGCCCTCGCCGCGGGAGCGACCTGGCTGGGCACGGCCACGCCCGAGGAGGCCCTCGCCCTGCGGGCCGCCGGGCTGCCGGGCCGCATCATGTGCTGGCTGTGGACGCCGGGCGGGCCGTGGCGCGAGGCGATCGAGGCCGACGTGGACGTGTCCGTCAGCGGCCTGTGGGCCCTGGAGGAGGTCGTCGCGGCGGCCAGGGAAGCCGACCGGCCCGCCCGGGTGCAGCTCAAGGCGGACACGGGGCTCGGGCGCGGCGGGTGCCAGCCGGGGGACGACTGGGCCGCGCTGGTGGGCGAGGCGCTGCGGGCCGAGGCCGAGGGGCTGCTGCGCGTCACCGGGCTGTGGTCGCACTTCGCCTGCGCGGACGAGCCCGGGCATCCCTCCATCGCCGCCCAGCTCGGCGTGTTCCGCGAGATGGTCGCGTACGCCGAGGGACAGGGCGCACGGCCCGAGGTCCGGCACATCGCCAACTCGCCGGCCACCCTCACGCTCCCCGAGAGCCACTTCGACCTGGTGCGCACCGGCATCGCGACCTACGGCATCTCGCCCAGCCCCGAGCTCGGCACCCCGGCCGACTTCGGGCTGCGCCCCGTCATGACGCTGTCGGCCTCGCTGGCCCTGGTCAAGCACGTGCCGGGCGGGCACGGCGTCAGCTACGGCCACCGGTACGTGACCCCCGGCGACACCACCCTCGGCTTGGTTCCCCTGGGCTACGCGGACGGCGTCCCGCGGCACGCCTCCTCGGCCGGGCCGGTCCTGGTCGAGGGCAAGTGGCGCACCGTCGCCGGGCGGGTCGCGATGGACCAGTTCGTGGTGGATCTGGGCGGCGACGAGCCCACCGCGGGGGCCGAGGCGGTCCTCTTCGGGCCCGGGGACCGCGGCGAGCCCACCGCCGAGGACTGGGCCCAGGCGGCCGGAACCATCGCCTACGAGATCGTGACCCGGATCGGAACGCGTGTTCCGCGCGTCTATGTGCATGAGGAACAGGACGGGTAACTCGCACAGAGACCCGGTCACACGGGAAACAGCGGTCACTGAGGCGACACAGGCATCACCCGACCCGGTGGGTCACCCGATCGGCAGCCCGGCGAAGAGGAGCGGTACGTGAGCGAGAGCAGTGCGGAGGTCGTCGTCGACGTGGCCTCCGCGGCCGTCGCGGCCTCCGCCGCGGGGGCGGCGGGCGGCTGGCGCCGGGCGACCGGTCTCGCCGGCGTGGCGATAGGCGTGGTGGCCGCGGGCGCGGCGGCCGGTGTGGCCCTGGAGCGGATGACGGTCGGCCGGGGCATGCGCCAGAAGGCCCGGCTCGCACTGGACTCGGCGGGACCGTACGGCTCGCTGCGCGGCATGCCCGGCAAGGCGTTCGCCGACGACGGCACGGAGCTGTACTACGAGGTCGACGACGTCGACGCGGAGGCCGCCCCGGCGGCCATCGGCCCCCGCCGCCGCCGGCTCTTCGGCCGCAAGTCCCCCGCGCCCGTCACCGTCGTCTTCAGTCACGGGTACTGCCTGAGCCAGGACTCCTGGCACTTCCAGCGGGCGGCGCTGCGGGGCGTCGTACGGACCGTGCACTGGGACCAGCGCAGTCACGGCCGGTCGGGGCGGGGCGTGGCCCAGACGCGGGACGACGAGCCGGTCACCATCGAGCAGCTCGGCCGGGACCTGAAGGCCGTCATCGACGCGGCGGCGCCCGAGGGGCCGCTCGTGCTCGTCGGGCACTCGATGGGCGGCATGACGGTGATGGCGCTGGCCGACCAGTACCCGGAGCTCATCCGGGAGCGGGTCGTCGGGGTCGCCTTCGTGGGGACGTCGTCGGGGCGGCTCGGCGAGGTCAACTACGGCCTGCCCGTGGCCGGGGTCAACGCGGTGCGGCGGGTGCTGCCCGGGGTGCTGAAGGCGCTGGGGCAGCGGGCCGAGCTGGTGGAGAAGGGGCGCCGGGCCACGGCCGACCTGTTCGCCGGGGTCATCAAGCGGTACTCGTTCGCGTCCCGGGACGTCGACCCGGCCGTCGCCCGGTTCGCCGAGCGGATGATCGAGAGCACGCCCATCGACGTCGTCGCCGAGTACTACCCGGCGTTCAACGACCACGACAAGACCGAGGCGCTGGTCCACTTCGCGGACCTGCCGGTGCTCGTCCTGGCCGGGGTGCAGGACCTGGTCACCCCGAGCGAGCACAGCGAGGCCATCGCCGACCTGCTCCCCGACGCCGAGCTGGTGCTGGTGCCGGACGCGGGGCACTTGGTGATGCTGGAACACCCGGAAGTGGTCACCGACCGCCTCGCCGACCTGCTCACCCGCACGGGTGCCGTGCCCGCAGGGGCTACCGTGAAGGGCTATGGAAGCACCAGCACCGCACAGCCCGGCTGAGCCCGGCTCCGTCCAGATCGTCGTCACGTCCCCCGAGCAGATGCGGGAGCTGGGTCGCCGGCTCGCGAAACTACTGCGTCCGGGTGACCTGGTGATGCTCAGCGGCGAGCTCGGCGCGGGCAAGACGACGCTGACCCGCGGCCTGGGCGAGGGGCTCGGCGTGCGCGGAGCCGTCACCTCGCCGACCTTCGTGATCGCCCGGGTGCACCCCTCCCTGGGCGACGGGCCGCCGCTCGTCCATGTCGACGCCTACCGGCTCTCCGGCGGTCTCGACGAGATGGAGGACCTCGATCTCGACGTCTCGCTGCCCGACTCCGTGGTCGTCGTGGAGTGGGGCGAGGGCAAGGTCGAGGAGCTGACCGACGACCGGCTCCAGGTCCTGATCCACCGGGCCGTGGGCGACACGGACGACGAGGTCCGGCAGATGACCGTCACCGGTGTGGGGGAACGCTGGGCGTCGGCGGACCTGAGCGTGCTCGCCGCCTGAGCCCGTCCCGCCCGCGGGCGGGGGTGCGGACGTGCGGCGGAGGTTCCGACAAGACGTCGGCAAGATGTTGCGTTCGGCGTCTTGTGCGTGGTCACATGGTACCCAGTCCGTAGTTAGGTGTACCTAACTTCGTTGGTCCCGGCCCTTCGGGAGGCGTCCATGTCGGCTACAGAGAGCAAGGGGCAGCCGCAGCGGTCCGCGGTCGCCGGGGTGTCCATGCGCGACCTGCTGGCGGCGGGCCGGGCGGCGGCGCTGATCTCCACGCCCCCGCGCGCTCCCGAGCCGGAGCTCTCCGGGCGCGCCCCCGCACACCGCGAGGCGGCCTAGCCCCAAGTACGTCCAGTACGCCGAGAGTGCGGCGAGGGTGCGTGCCAGGCGTCGCGGGGCAGGAGGGCGGGCGGACGGAGGGACTTTGCGGACACGGCCTAGCGGACCACGACGACCTTGCGGCCGATCGTCGCGAACGTCCACATCGCGTCGCCGTCCGCGCGCGACTCGCGGATACCGCCCGTCCGGACCCTCGGGTCGGGAGCGGGCGCGCTCGGGCCGCCCACGGCCGCGCTGAAGCCGATGACCACGCCGTCCACGGTGGCGAAGCGCACCACGTGCTCGACGGGGACGCCGTCGGAGCCGGTGACCGCGTTCGAGCGGGACGTCACCGCGTAGCTGCCCGGGGCCGGGTCCACGGCGCTCGGCTCGACCGCGAACGTACGGCTGACCGCCTCGTCCCCGGCGACCAGCCACACCCGGTCGCCGCGCAGCGAGTACACGACCCGGGCGCCCTCGCCGGAGGCGGCGGGCAGCGCGGTGGGGTCCTTCCTGACCCGGGGCGCCTTCGTCGTACCGGCCGCCGGTGCCGCGCCCGCCTGCGCCGGCCTGCCCAGGCCGGGCGGTACGGCCTCGGCCGCCTCGTGGGCGAGGTAGCCGACCGTCGCGAGAGCCGCGGCGGTGAGCCCGGCCACGATTCCCGAGCTGCTGGTTGCCACCGGCTTCACCTCACGTTGCACATCCCTGTCGTGACGGTAGGTGACGGTAGCAGCACGTGACGACCCGACAGGCGCGGCCGTGCCGGGCCCCGGGGAGCCGTAGGCTGTTTGCGTGCTCTTGCTCGCTCTGGATACCGCCACGCCCGCTGTCACCGTCGCGCTGCACGACGGACGCGATGTCATCGCCTCGTCGAGTCAGGTGGACGCGCGGAGGCACGGGGAACTGCTGATGCCGGCGATCGACCGGGTGTTCGCCGAGGCCGGTCTGCGGCTCGACGCCGTCACGGACATCGTCGCCGGGATCGGTCCGGGACCGTACACCGGCCTGCGGGTCGGCCTGATGACCGCGGACACCTTCGGCCTGGCGCTCGGTGTCCCCGTGCACGGTGTGTGCACGCTGGACGGTCTCGCCTACGCCGCCGACCTGGAGGGCCCGTTCGTCGTCGCGACCGACGCCCGCCGCAAGGAGGTGTACTGGGCCCGCTACGCCGACTCCCGCACCCGCCTGACCGACCCGGCCGTCGACCGGCCCGCCGACATCGCCGAGCAGGTGAAGGGCCTGCCGGCGGTCGGCGCGGGCGCGCTGCTGTACCCCGGCACGTTCCCTCACGCGCACGAGCCGGAGCACGTGTCCGCCGCCGCCCTCGCCCGGCTGGCCGCGGAGAGGCTGGCGGCCGGGGAGGAACTCCCCGCGCCCCGGCCGCTCTACCTGCGCCGCCCCGACGCCCAGGTCCCCAAGAACTACAAGGTGGTCACCCCCAAGTGACCGGACCCGTGACGTGCGCGCTGCGCGAGATGCGCTGGTGGGACATCGACCCCGTGCTCGAGCTCGAGCGGGACCTGTTCCCCGAGGACGCCTGGTCCCGGGGCATGTTCTGGTCCGAGCTGGCCCACGCGCGGGGGCCCGAGGCCAACCGGCGGTACGTCGTCGCCGAGGCCGGCACCCGGATCGTCGGCTACGCCGGCCTGGTCGCCAACGGTGAACAGGCCGACGTGCAGACCATCGCCGTGGCCCGCGAGCGGTGGGGCACCGGCCTCGGCGGACGGCTGCTGGCCGAACTGCTGCGGGCCGCCACCACCTTCGAGTGCGCCGAGGTGATGCTGGAGTGCCGGGTCGACAACGTCCGCGCGCAGAAGCTCTACGAGCGCTTCGGCTTCGAGCCCATCGGTTTCCGGCGCGGCTACTACCAGCCGGGGAACGTGGACGCCCTGGTGATGCGCCTGACCGCCCCCGAGAACTCCGTACAAGGAACCGAGATCAATGGCTGACGAACCCCTCGTACTGGGAATCGAGACCTCCTGCGACGAGACCGGCGTCGGCATCGTGCGGGGCACCACCCTGCTGGCCGACGCCGTCGCCTCCAGCGTGGACGAGCACGCCCGCTTCGGCGGTGTCGTCCCGGAGGTCGCGAGCCGCGCCCATCTGGAGGCGATGGTCCCCACCATCGACCGCGCCCTGAAGGAGGCGGGCGTCAGCGCCCGCGACCTCGACGGCATCGCCGTCACCGCCGGTCCCGGCCTCGCCGGTGCCCTGCTGGTCGGCGTCTCCGCGGCGAAGGCCTACGCGTACGCGCTCGGCAAGCCGCTGTACGGCGTCAACCACCTCGCCTCGCACATCTGCGTGGACCAGCTGGAGCACGGCGCGCTGCCCGAGCCGACCATGGCCCTGCTGGTCTCGGGCGGTCACTCCTCGCTGCTGCTGTCCTCGGACATCACCTCCGACGTCCGCCCCATGGGCGCCACCATCGACGACGCGGCCGGCGAGGCCTTCGACAAGATCGCCCGCGTGCTGAACCTGGGCTTCCCCGGCGGCCCGGTCATCGACCGGTACGCCAAGGAGGGCGACCCGAACGCGATCGCCTTCCCCCGCGGCCTGACCGGCCCGCGCGACCCCGCCTACGACTTCTCCTTCTCGGGTCTGAAGACCGCCGTGGCCCGCTGGATCGAGGCCAAGCGGGCGGCGGGGGAGGAGGTCCCGGTGCGGGACGTGGCGGCCTCCTTCCAGGAGGCGGTGGTGGACGTGCTGACCCGCAAGGCCGTCAGGGCCTGCAAGGACGAGGGCGTCGACCACCTGATGATCGGCGGCGGTGTGGCCGCCAACTCCCGGCTGCGCGCCCTCGCCCAGGAGCGCTGCGAGGCCGCCGGCATCCGGCTGCGGGTGCCGCGGCCCAAGCTGTGCACGGACAACGGCGCGATGGTCGCCGCCCTCGGCGCCGAGATGGTCGCCCGGGGCCGGGCCGCGTCGTCCTGGGACCTGTCGGCGGACTCGTCCCTGCCGGTCACCGAGCCGCACGTGCCCGGACACGACCACGACCATGTGCACGAGGTCAGCAAGGAGAACCTCTACTCATGACGGTCGCGCTGATGTGGGAGGCCCGGGCGTCCGACGGCCGCGGCGGGGACCTGCTGGCCTGGGCACGCGCCCAGGAGCTCCCCCGTGAGCCCCTGCGCCGGGAGACGCTCCGGGCAGCCGGCGACCGGGTGCTCGTCATCACCTGGTGGGACGCGCCCTGCGACGCCGAGCTGCCCGAACTGCCGGAGCCGGACGGCGACCTCGTCGCGCGGGCGGTGCACCGCTGGCGGTTCGAGTCGGTGGACGCCGGCTGACCGACGGCCGCCTGGGTCGTCCGGGAGGCGGGGCACGGGCCTCACCCCACCCCCGACACCTCCGTCTCGCACCGGAGCCGCCGGTCGGGGCCGAGGACCCTGAGCGGGCCGGTGAGGGTGAGCCGTGCGGTGTGGCGTACGTCCGTGCTGGACGCCGCCAGCCGTAGTTCCAGGGCGCCCGGTTCGACCACCCTGCGGCCGGTACGGTCGGTGAACGCCGAAAGGTCCGTGTGGAAACGGAACGTGACCCGGGCCGCCTCGCCCGGGGCGAGCTCCACCCGCCGGTAGCCGACCAGCCGGACGTCGGGGCGGGTCACCGAGGCCACCGGGTCGTGCAGGTACAGCTGGACGACCTCGGCACCCGCGTGGTCGCCGGTGTTCCGGACGGTCACCGACACGTCGTGGAAGCCGTCCGTGCCGATCTCGGCCGGTCCGGTGGGGTCGGGCACCTCCCAGGCGAACGCCGTGTACGAGCGGCCGTGGCCGAAGGCGTACAGCGGGGTCGGGTCCAGGTTGCTGACCTCGCCCGCCAGGCCCAGGGGCGGCTGGAGGTAGGTCCAGGGCTGGCCGCCCGGCAGCCGCGGGACGCTGACGGGCAGGCGGCCCGAGGGGTTCACCCGGCCCGACAGGACGCCCGCGACCGCCGGGCCGCCCTCCTCTCCCGGGAAGAACGCCTGGACGACCGCGCCGAGACGGCCGTGCCAGCGGCCCAGGGCGTAGGGGCGGCCGGTCAGCAGCACCAGCACCACCGGGACGCCGGTGGCGACCAGCGCGTCCAGCAGCTCGCCCTGGACGCCCGGCAGGCCGAGGTCGCTCGCGTCGCAGCCCTCGCCCGAGGTGCCCCGGCCGAACAGGCCCGCCCGGTCGCCGAGGACCGCCACGCACACATCCGCCTCGGCGGTGCGCGCGATCGCCTCCTCGAAGCCCGCGGCGTCCGGGTCCGTCACGTCACAGCCCTGCGCGAACGTCACCTTGGCGTCGGGGAGTTCGGTGCGCAGGGCGTCCAGCACGGTCGGGATCTCGATGCCGGCCGGCACCCCGGGGTGGTGGGTGAGGACGTGGGACGGGAAGGAGTAGCAGCCCAGCATCGCCAGGGCGTCGGCCGCCCGGGGGCCGACGACCGCGATCCGGGTGTCGGGGGCCAGCGGGAGCAGGCCGTCGGGGTTGTCGAGGAGGACCACCGACTCCTCGGCCATGCGGCGGGCCAGGAGGCGGTTGCCCGTCGAGTCGAGGTCGATCGCGGTGGCCGGCTCGGGGGTCCAGTCCTCGTCCAGCAGGCCCAGTTCGCACTTCTGGAGCAGCACGTGGCGGGCCGCCCGGTTCACGAGCTCCTCGGGCACCTCGCCGGAGCGGACCGCCTCCAGCAGCGGCTCGCCGTAGCACTTGACGGTGGGCAGTTCGACGTCGATACCGGCTGCGAGGGCCGCGTGGGCCGCCTCGGCGGACGTGCCGGCGACGCGGTGCAGGGTGTGGAGGAAGCCGATGCCGAAGTAGTCGGCCACGACCGTGCCGGTGAAGCCCCACTCCTCGCGCAGGAGGCGGGTCAGCAGCCCGGGGTCCGCGGAGGCCGGGACGCCGTCCGTCTCGGTGTAGGCGGCCATCACCGAGCGGGCGCCGCCCTCGCGCAGGGCCATCTCGAAGGGCGGCAGGGTGACGTCGGCGAACTCGCGGACACCGGCCCGGACCGGGGCGAGGTTGCGGGCACCGGCCGAGGAGGCGTACCCGGCGAAGTGCTTGAGCGTGGCGACGACCCCGGCCGACTCCAGGCCCCGCACGTACGCGGTGCCGACCGTGCCGACGAGATACGGGTCCTCGCCGATGGTCTCCTCCACGCGGCCCCAGCGCGGATCGCGCACGACGTCCAGCACGGGCGCGAGGCCCTGGTGGACACCGGCGGAGCGCAGGTCGGCGCCGATGCGGCGGGCCATCTCCTCGACCAGCGGCGGGTCCCAGGTCGCGCCCCAGGCGAGCGGGACCGGATAGGCCGTGGCCTGCCAGGCGGTGAATCCGGCCAGGCACTCCTCGTGCGCGATCGCCGGGATGCCGAAGCGGCCGGCCTCGGCGATACGGCGCTGGGCGCGGGCCAGGGCCTGCGCGCCGAGCGCCGGGTCCACGGGCGCGGTGCCGAAGGAACGCGTCAGCTGGCCCAGGCCGTGGGTGATCAGCTCGGCCCAGTCGTACTCGACGGTCATGTCGTGCTGGTGCGGCGCGACTCCGTCGCCGTCCGTCGCGGCGCCCACCCACACGCCGTACAGCTGGGCGGTCTTCTCCTCCAGGGTCATCCGCGCGAGCAGGTCGTCGACGCGGGCGGCGGCGGGCAGCGCGGGGTCACGCCAGGGCGCGGTGGTCATGAAGCTCCTGTCGGATGGACGGGACGGCCCTCTCACGAGCGCGTGGAAGCCCCTGACCATCGGTCCCCGCGCCCGCTGCTACGAATGTTTCGGTATGCACGTCGAATGTTCCGGGAACTTATGGCGCCCTGAGGACTTCGTCAAGGGGGCCCGCAGGGTTACGATCGCCGCCATGACATCCCCGGAGCCCGCTGAAAGCCGGACCCAGACCCGGACGCAAGGGCGGACCGCGCAGACCGCGACGCTCGCCGAGATCGCCCGTGAGGCGGGCGTGTCGGCCCCGACTGTTTCGAAGGTCCTCAACGGCCGGGCCGACGTGGCCCCGGCCACCCGCTCCCGCGTCGAGGACCTGCTGCGCGCCCACGGTTACCGGCGACGCCGCGCCGAGGCGACCCGCTCGCCCCTGCTCGACCTGGTCTTCCACGAGCTGGAGAGCGCCTGGGCGATGGAGGTCATCCGGGGCGTGGAGAACGTGGCCCGGGACGCCGGGCTCAGCGTCGTGCTGTCCGAGAGCGCCGGGCGGCTCACCCCCGGCCGGACCTGGGCCGACCAGGTCGCCGCGCGCCGGCCGCACGGCGTGATCCTGGTCCTGTCCGGTCTCGACGAGTCGCAGCGGGCGCTGCTGACCAGCCGCTCCATCCCGTTCGTGGTGATGGACCCGGCCGGTGACCCGGGCGCCGACGTGCCCTCGATCGGCGCGACCAACTGGCAGGGCGGTCTCGCCGCCACCCGGCATCTGGTCGAGCTGGGGCACCGCAGGATCGGCGCGATCAGCGGGCCCTCGCGGATGATGTGCAGCCGGGCCCGGATCGACGGCTACCGGGCCGCGCTGGAGACGGCCGGGCTCCCGGTCGATCCCGCGCTGATCGCGACCGGCGACTTCCACCACGAGGCCGGCTACCGGCAGGGCCTGGAACTGCTGCGCCGCCCGGACCGGCCGACCGCGGTCTTCGCCGGCAACGACCTCCAGGCGCTCGGGCTGTACGAGGCCGCGCGCGAGCTCGGGCTGCGGATCCCGGAGGACCTGAGCGTGGTCGGCTTCGACGACCTGCCGGTGGCGCCCTGGGTGGGGCCGCCGCTGACGACCGTACGGCAGCCGCTGACGGAGATGGCCGAGGCGGCGGCCAAGCTGGTCCTCGACCTCGGGCGGGACGAGGGGACCTTGGCGGCGACCCGGGTGGAGCTGGCGACGAGCCTGGTGGTGCGCAGCAGCACGGCGGAACCGGCGCAGGCGTAGGGGCCGCATCGACGGATGTGGCGGCCCCTCCGCCCGGCGCCGAAGCCAATCGGCTGCATCACCGAAACTTTCGGCGGCATCGCGACGAGGCCCCTGAGATCGGGCGCACCGGCTCGGTGGCGGACGGCGGTTCGGTGGTGCGCGGGCTCAACTGCGCGTGAAGCGGGAGCACTTCGGTGCCCGTGGTGGTCCTGGGGTGGGCCGGGGTCCGAAAATCTGAGAATTTCCGAAGAAAGGACGTCCTGCACTCCCTGCCCGTAATAATTCGGACTTATGTTCCTTCCTGTGACGGAAGACCACGGGGACGAGGGCAGAGAAGTGGGCCGGCGATCGAGAGCGCTGAAGATCGCCGGCCTCACCCTTGCGGGGACGCTGGTGCTGGGAGCCGGGGCCGCCGGCTGGGCCTACTGGCACCTCACCGACAACATCACCGGCGTCGACATCGACAACGCGCTGGGCGACGACCGGCCGCCGAAGCCGGTGACCACGCCCTCGCCCGCGGGCCCCGTCCTGCCGAGCGAGCCGCTCACCCTCCTGGTGCTCGGCTCGGACTCGCGCAGGGGTGAGGAGAACCGCAGGCTCGGCGGCGGCGACAGCTCCGGCGCCCGCTCCGACACGGCGATGGTCGTCCATGTCGACGCGGGGCGGACGACCGCGACGGTGGTGAGCATCCCGCGCGACACCCTGGTCACGCGCCCGTCCTGCCCCCGGCCGTCCGGCGGCTCGACGGCGGTCGCCCACCGCTCCATGTTCAACAGCGCGTACGAGGTGGGCGGTCCGGTCTGTGCGGTGAAGACCGTCGAGTCGCTCACCGGCATCCGCATGGACCACTACCTGGAGATCGACTTCTCCGGTTTCGCCAAGCTCGTCGACGCGCTCGGCGGGGTCACCGTCACCACGGACGAGGACATCGCCGACGAGGACAGCCATCTGCGGCTGAAGGCGGGCACCCACCACCTGAACGGCACCCAGGCCCTCGCCCTGGCCCGCACACGGCACGGCATAGGCGACGGCAGCGATCTGGGCCGCATAGGCCTCCAGCAGAAGCTGGTGAAGGCGCTGCTGGAGCAGATCGCCTCCCAGGACCTGCTGACCGACCCGGCCAAGCTGTACCGCGTCGCGGACGCGGCGACCGCCGGCCTCACCACCGACACGGGCCTGGACTCCCTCGCCGAGCTGACCCGGCTCGGACGCAGTCTGAAGGGCCTGTCGGCGAGCGGGGTGCGGACGGTGATGATGCCGGTGGTGCGGGCGCCGTCGGATCCCAACCGGGTGGTGGCCGAGGAACCCGAGGCGGGGAAGCTGTGGGAGTCGCTGCGCTGACCTGCGCCGATGCGTCCCGGAAGAGCCCGCGGAAAGTTTTTCGGGGAAATACGGCGAGGGATGTCGATCCGGCGGTCTCCCGATCGACGCAGGGGTGAGAGCGGGGAAGGACCCCGCCGCGCAGACCCCGAGGAGTCACCATGCCGCGCTTTCTCACCCTGATCCGCATCGACGAGAAGAACGCCCCCGCCGAGGGCCCGAGCCCGGAGCTCATGGAGCGGATGGGCACGCTGCTGGAGGAGATCACCAAGGCCGGCGTCATGCTCGACACGGCCGGGCTCACGCCCACGTCGGACGGCAGCCGGGTGACCTGGGAGGGCGGTCGGCTGTCCGTCACCGACGGGCCGTTCACCGAGTCCAAGGAGGTCATCGGCGGCTACTCCATCAGCCAGTGCAAGGACAAGGCCGAGGCGATCGAGTGGACCAAGCGGTTCCTCTCCCTGCACGAGGACTACTGGACGATCACCGCCGAGGTCCGGCAGATCGCCGAGGACTGACCGACCCCGCTTGGCCGGGCGTCCCGACGGGTGTCTGATGGTGGACTGTGACCCCGCAGCCCACCTCGGCCCCACAGCCGGCGCCGGACCCGCCGCCGCCGGCCGGCCACCGGACCGCCCAGGCCATCGAGACCGTCTTCCGCATGGAGTCGCCCCGGATCATCGCCGGTGTCGCCCGGGTCGTCCGGGACATCGGTCTCGCCGAGGAGATCGCGCAGGACGCGCTGGTCGTGGCGCTGGAGCGGTGGCCGCGGGACGGGGTGCCCGACAATCCGGGCGCCTGGCTCATGGCCACCGCCCGGCACCGGGCCGTGGACCTGGTCCGGCGCCGGGAGAACTACGCCCGCAAGCTGGCGGAGATCGGCCGCGACCTCTCGGCCACGGCCGCCCCGGAGGAGCCCGCCGACCCCGACGACATCGACGACGACCTGCTCCGCCTGGTCTTCACCGCCTGCCACCCCGTGCTGTCCACCGAGGCCCGCACGGCCCTCACCCTGCGCCTGCTCGGCGGCCTGACCACGGCCGAGATCGCCCGGGCCTTCCTGGTCCCGGAGCCGACGGTCGCGCAGCGCATCGTCCGTGCCAAACGCACCCTGGCGACGAAGAACGTCGCCTTCGAAGTGCCTCTCGGCCCCGACCGCGAGGTGCGGCTCGGCTCGGTCCTCGACGTCATCTACCTGATCTTCAACGAGGGCTACGCCGCCACGGCCGGCGACGACCTGCTCCGCCCGTCGCTGTGCGAGGACGCCCTGCGCCTGGCCCGGGTCCTGACGGCCCTCATGCCGAAGGAACCCGAGGTGCACGGCCTGACCGCGCTCCTGGAGTTGCAGGCCTCCCGTACGGCGGCCCGCACCGGCCCGTCCGGCGAGCCGGTGCTGTTGAAGGACCAGAACCGCTCCCGCTGGAACCGCATGCTCATCGCCCGCGGCGTCGCCGCGCTGGGCCGGGCCGAGGCCACCTCCTCGGGCGCCCCGGGGCCGTACACCCTCCAGGCGGCCATCGCGGCCTGCCACGCGCACGCGTACACCTACGAGGAGACCGACTGGTCCCGCATCGCCACCCTCTACACCCTCCTGGCCGCCCGCTCCCCGTCCCCGGTGGTGGAGCTGAACCGCGCGGTGGCCGTGTCGATGGCCGAGGGCCCGGGCCCGGCCCTCGCCCTCGTCGACGCCCTGGCCGGCGATCCCGCCCTGCGCGACTACCACCTGCTGCCCAGCGTGCGCGGCGACCTCCTCGCCCGCCTCGGACGCGCCCCGGAGGCGCGGGCCGAGTTCGCGCGGGCGGCCTCCCTGACCCGCAACGAGCGGGAGCGGGCGCTGCTGCTGGACCGGGCCGCGCACCGGCCGTGAGGGTCAGGCGGGATGCCCGATGAGCATCGCCGGCGCCCCCGCGACCCGGGTCAGGAACACCGTGGCCGCGTTTGGGCCCTGCGGCTTGACCTTCTTGCGGAGCTCCTCCGGCTCCACCGCCGAGCCCCGCTTCTTCACGGTCAGCGTGCCGACCCCCCGCTCCCGCAGCAGCGCCTTCAGCTTCTTGACGTTGAAGGGCAGATGGTCGGTGATCTCGTAGGCCGTGGCGTACGGCGTCGGGTGCGGGGCGTCGGCGGTGACGTACGCGATGGTCGCGTCGAGCAGCCCGCCGCCGACCTGGTCGGCCACCTCGGCGACCAGATGGGCCCGGATGACCGCGCCGTCGGGCTCGTAGAGGTAGCGGCCCGGCGGGCGGACGTCCGGGTCGGGCAGGCCACGTGAGAGCAGGGTCCGCGGGCCCGGCAGCAGGGTGGCCCGGACCGCCCCGGGCGCGGTGCCGAACCACAGCACCGCCTCCTTGACGTCCCCGCCGTCGGAGATCCACTCGGCCTCCGCGTCCTCGGGGACCGCCTCGTGCGGGATGCCGGGGGCGATCTTCAACGCGGCGTGCGGGGCCGTGCGGGCGGCAAAGACCGCCCAGGACAGCGGCGGTGAATAGGCCTCGGGGTCGAAGATCCGGCCCCGGCCGCCGCGCCGGGCGGGGTCGACGAACACGGCGTCGAAACCGGCCGTGTCCACGTCCGTGACGTCCGCCTCGCGCACCTCGACGAGGTCCGCCAGCCCCAGCGCGTCGGCATTGGCCCGGGCCGCCGCGGCGGTCTGCGGGTCGCGGTCCACGGCCAGGACCCGGATCCCGGCGCGGGCCAGCGCGATCGCGTCGCCGCCGATGCCGCAGCACAGGTCGGCGACCGAGGTGATGCCCAGCTCGGCCATGCGCCGGGCCCGGTACGCCGCCACGCTCGCCCGGGTCGACTGCTCGACGCCGTTCGGCGTGAAGAACATCCGGCCCGCGTCCTCGGCCCCGAACTTCACCGCCGCCCGCTGCCGCAGCCGCGCCTGCCCCAGCGCCGCCGACACCAGCTCGGCGGGGTGCTCGCGGCGCAGCCGGGTCGCGACGGCCAGCTCCCGCGCCGGGTCGGTGTCCCGCACCTCGTCGAGGAGGGCGCGGCCTTCGGGGGTGAGGAGGGGGGCGAGGTCGTTCACCGGATCATTGTCGGCCACGCCGGCGGGCGGCGGCGTGTGGGCCAGTCGGTGGACGGTGGGGCACCGGCCGCGGTGTCGGGCCGGACCGGCCCGAGGGGGCTGCGAGGATCCGGCATCATGCGAGCAGTCGTACAAAATGACAAAAGCCGGGCAGTGGGGCGGGCGCCCGCCGGTGCCCGGATCGTCCTCGCCGTGCTCGTCCTCGCCGCCATCGCCTCCGGCTGCGCGATGGGCGACGACAGCGACCGGGTCACCCCGGCCGGTGGCCAGCAGCCCCTCGACGCGCCCCCGGCCCGCGCACTCGACTCCTACGCCACCAAGCTGCGCGCCGCGCACGCCGCCCGTGTCGCCGCCGCGCGCCGCTTCGGCCTGCGCAAGGTGCCCCTCTCCGCCCCGCCGCCCCCGGCGCACAAGCCGAGGATCAGGACCCGCAAGGGCTTCGAGGTGGAGGACCACCGGGAGCTGGGCCTCCCGCCCGTCTTCACCCGGATCCCCACCCGGGACAAGGTCGTCTTCCTCACCATCGACGACGGCGCCGAGAAGGACCCCGCGTTCCTGCGGATGATGAGCGAGCTGGACGTCCCGTACACCGCCTTCCTCAGCGGTTACCTGGTCAAGGACGACACCCGGTACTTCCGGAAGATGCAGTCCCGGGGCGTGGTCCTGAACAACCACACGCTCTACCACCCCAACCTGCGGGGCATGTCGTACCAGGAGCAGAAGCGCGAGATCTGCGGCATGCAGCGCTACCTGGAGCGGCGGTTCGGCACCCGCCCGGTCCTCTTCCGCCCGCCCTACGGCAGCTACGACCGGGCGACCCTGCGCGCCGCCAAGACCTGCGGCATCGTGTACGCCCCGCTGTGGAACGAGGAGGTCTTCGCCGACCACTGGGAGTACCGCGAGGCGGACCGCAAGCTGCGCCCGGGCGACATCGTCCTCACGCACTTCCGGGGCCGCGACCAGTGGAAGGGCACGATGGCCGACATGGTCCGCCGCTTCCTGAACAACGTCACGGCCCAGGGGTACGCGGTCGGGCGGCTGGAGGACTACCTGTGAGGCGCCAGGCCGCCGCCGTGCTGTGCGCGGCCCTGCTGGCCGGCTGCGCCGGGGCGGCCGGGGAGCGGCAGGGCACCGCCGACGGCCGGGCCCAGGACCCGGCCCGCGCGGTGGGCGGCACACACCCGCTGCCGCCCGTCGTGGACCACGTCGCCACCCGCGACCCGGTCGTCTTCCTCACCTACGACGACGGCGCCGAACGCGACCCCCGCTTCGTGGGCCTGGTGCGCGCACGGAGGCTTCCGGTCAGCATGTTCCTCACCGACAGCGTCGTGGGCCCCGGCTACGGCCACTTCGCCCGGCTGCGCGCGGTCGGCGCCTCCCTCCAGAACCACACCCTCGACCACTCCGCCCTGCGCGGCCTGCCCTACGCCGGACAGCGCGCCGAGATCTGCGGCCAGCAGTACAAGCTGCGCGCCCGCTTCGGCATCACACCCCGCCTCTTCCGCCCGCCCTACGGCACCTACGACCGGGTGACCCTGCGCGCGGCCGCCGACTGCGGCATCACGGCCGTCGTCCTGTGGCGGGCGACCCTGAACGCCGAGGGCGAACTGACGTACGCCCGGGGCCGCTCCGGGCTGCGGGCCGGTGACATCGTCTCGGTGCCGTCGGGCGAGACGGCCTCCCCGACCCTGGCGCGGCGGACCGTGCGGCTGCTGCGCGAGATCGAGCGGAAGGGCCTGCGGGTGGGGCGGCTGGAGGACTACCTGGAGGGAACGCCCGGCCGACGCGCGGCCGGCAATTAGCAGTCCGCTTGACCGAGTGCTAATCGCAGTCATAGTCTCGGCTCTGGCACTCCCCCTAGGAGAGTGCCAACACAGCGACGGGCAGGTCCGGCACCCGCGACGACGGATCGACCTGGTCGCCACCTCAGACAGTTAACCCCGTGAGATCTCCGAAGGGGGAGGTCGGATCGTGACGACCACCAGCTCCAAGGTTGCCATCAAGCCGCTCGAGGACCGCATTGTGGTCCAGCCGCTCGACGCCGAGCAGACCACCGCCTCTGGCCTGGTCATCCCGGACACCGCCAAGGAGAAGCCCCAGGAGGGCGTCGTCCTGGCCGTGGGCCCGGGCCGCTTCGAGGACGGTAACCGTCTTCCGCTCGACGTCTCCGTCGGCGACGTCGTGCTCTACAGCAAGTACGGCGGCACCGAGGTGAAGTACAACGGCGAGGAGTACCTCGTCCTCTCGGCCCGCGACGTGCTCGCGATCGTCGAGAAGTGATTCACCCCAGCACCTTGCTTTGAACTGCGCCCCTGGCCCCCGCGATCGCTATTGAGCCGGGCGCCCGGGGCGCAGTGCCGTAACCCCTGATTCCGGAAGAGGGCTCACGCTCCCATGGCGAAGATCCTGAAGTTCGACGAGGACGCCCGTCGCGCCCTCGAGCGCGGCGTCAACAAGCTTGCCGACACGGTCAAGGTGACGATCGGCCCCAAGGGCCGCAACGTCGTCATCGACAAGAAGTTCGGCGCTCCCACCATCACCAACGACGGTGTGACCATCGCCCGTGAGGTCGAGGTCGAGGACCCGTACGAGAACCTCGGTGCCCAGCTGGTCAAGGAGGTGGCGACCAAGACCAACGACATCGCGGGTGACGGTACGACCACCGCGACCGTGCTCGCCCAGGCGCTCGTGCGCGAGGGCCTGAAGAACGTCGCCGCGGGTGCCTCCCCGGCCGCCCTGAAGAAGGGCATCGACGCGGCCGTCGCCGCGGTCTCCGAGGAGCTCCTCGCGACCGCCCGGCCGATCGACGAGAAGTCCGACATCGCCGCCGTCGCCGGTCTGTCCGCCCAGGACAGCCAGGTCGGCGAGCTCATCGCCGAGGCGATGGACAAGGTCGGCAAGGACGGTGTCATCACCGTCGAGGAGTCCAACACCTTCGGTCTGGAGCTCGACTTCACCGAGGGCATGGCCTTCGACAAGGGCTACCTGTCGCCGTACTTCGTGACGGACCAGGAGCGCATGGAAGCCGTCCTGGACGACCCCTACATCCTCATCACGCAGGGCAAGATCTCCGCCATCGCGGACCTGCTGCCGCTGCTGGAGAAGGTCATCCAGTCCAACGCCTCCAAGCCGCTGCTGATCATCGCCGAGGACGTCGAGGGCGAGGCCCTGTCGACCCTCGTCGTGAACAAGATCCGCGGCACGTTCAACGCCGTCGCCGTGAAGGCCCCCGGCTTCGGCGACCGCCGCAAGGCGATGCTGCAGGACCTTGCGATCCTCACCGGCGCCACGGTCGTCTCCGAGGAGGTCGGCCTCAAGCTCGACCAGGTCGGTCTGGACGTCCTCGGCTCCGCCCGCCGTGTCACCGTCACCAAGGACGACACCACGGTCGTCGACGGCGCCGGCAACAAGGACGACGTTCAGGGCCGCGTCGCCCAGATCAAGGCCGAGATCGAGACCACGGACTCCGACTGGGACCGCGAGAAGCTCCAGGAGCGCCTCGCGAAGCTGGCCGGCGGCGTGTGCGTCATCCGCGTGGGTGCCGCCACCGAGGTCGAGCTCAAGGAGCGCAAGCACCGTCTGGAGGACGCCATCTCCGCGACCCGCGCCGCGGTCGAGGAGGGCATCGTCTCCGGTGGTGGCTCCGCGCTGGTCCACGCCGTCAAGGTCCTGGAGGGCAACCTCGGCAAGACCGGCGACGAGGCCACGGGTGTCGCGGTCGTCCGCAAGGCCGCCGTCGAGCCGCTGCGCTGGATCGCCGAGAACGCCGGTCTCGAGGGCTACGTCATCACCTCGAAGGTCGCCGAGCTCGACAAGGGCCAGGGCTTCAACGCCGCCACCGGCGAGTACGGCGACCTGGTCAAGGCCGGCGTCATCGACCCGGTGAAGGTCACCCGCTCCGCCCTGGAGAACGCCGCCTCCATCGCCTCCCTCCTCCTCACGACCGAGACCCTGGTCGTCGAGAAGAAGGAAGAAGAGGAGCCGGCCGCCGCGGGCCACGGCCACGGCCACTCCCACTGAGGCATGACGGCTGAGGGCTGACGACGTCAGCTCGCCCGAGCCCGAACGAAGGCCCGGCACCCCGCCAGACGGGGCTGCCGGGCCTTCGCCGTGCTCCGTCCACCGCCGGTCCGGGAACCGGGCCGGGGCCCGCGACGGTCTACCCCCACAGCAGCCGGATCATGAGGGGGCAGGGATGAACCAGGTGCTCTACGGGGAGCGGTCCCGCAACCCGCTGGCGCGGACCGTGCGGCTCACCGAGGACGGACTGCGCAGGGGCGGCAGGACGACCCCGCCGGACGAGCTGAACCTCGCCGCCATGGCCGAGGCGTTCCTGCGGGGCCGCTGGCTCGGCGGCGGGGGCACCGAGCGCCCCCTGGGGACGCTGCCCCAGGGCCCCGGCGTCGTCCCGGTCACCCGCGTGACCGGCACCACCACTCCTCTGAAGGTCCGTCAGGCCGCCGACTTCGCCCGCGCGCTGGGCGAACTGGCGGTGCGCCGGTGCGGCGGGCCGGACCACGTGGCCGACCTCGCCGCCCAGGCGCGGGCGGAGGGCGTACCGCTGTGGATCGCGCGCCGCCACGCGCCCGGTCCCGCCGGGCGGGTGACCGTCGCCGTGGACCGGCGCTCGGTACGCGTGGACGTCTGGGGCCCGCACGCCCCCACGGTGCGCCTGTGGGCACCGTACGGCTACCGCCCCGACAGCGCCGACCGGGCCAACGGCTTGGTCATGGCCGTCGGTGACGTCACCGCACGGCTCGACCTGCGCAAGAAGGTGCGCAAGTCCAAGAGCAAGGTCGAGATCGCCCTGCCGGACCGGCTCTGGACCCTGCGTCGCGAGAACGCCGTGAGTTCGTGGCTGCTGCGCGACGACCAGCGGGTCGCGCTGCTGACCCGCCCCTCACGGCGGTCCGGCCCCCCGCCGGGCTCGGTGCTGCTGCCGCTGGCCGACGTGCACCACGAGAGCCCCGACCCCCTGGACGCCGTGATGGCCCACGCGGTCGCGGTGTCCTTCGGCCTCGGTGACACCACGGGCCTGGCCAGGTTCCGCGCCGTGAGCTCCCGCCGGAACACGGGCGACGACCTCTGGGAGCGCCCCTGGTTCAGCAACCTCGGCACGAACCGCGACGACAACGAACCCGGCGGCGGCGACGGCTGGGGCAGCGACGGCGGGGACGGGGGCGACGGAGGCGGGGGCGGCGGCGACGGCGGCGGCGGTGACGGAGGGGGCGGCGGCGGAGGCGACTAGCCGGCCGACGGCCATACCCCTCCCGCGTCCTGAGACCTACGCCCGGCGGTCCCCCGGCAGGAACGCCGCACGCCCGGTCCCCGGCGGGCGCGCACCGTCGCCCGCCGGGTCGGCTGACCGGAAGGAGCGCCGCAGGGTCAGAGCTCCGTGGGCTCCAGCGCCCCGAGCTGCTGCATCAGCCCCAGCCGGTCGTACTGCCACCAGCCCTCGGCGATCTTCCCGTCGGGTGTGCAGCGGTGGATGGTCGTGCCGGTCATGGTGACGTCCTGCCCGGTCGGCGGGATCCCCAGGAAGTCGCCGGTGTGGCGCCCGCGGAAGGTCCACCGGGTGCACACCCGGTCGCCCTGCGCCAGCTGGTCCTCGACGGTGAACGAGAAGTCGAAGCCGCCCCGCCACACCTCCACCTCGCGCCGCATCGCGTCCAGCCCGATGGTGTCCTGCACATTGGCGGGATCGTGGTCGTGGTAGTCCTCGGTGAACACGTCGTTCATCGGCGGCGCGTCCCCCCGGCCCGCCACGAGCTCGAAGAACCTGCGCGCGGTGGCCGCGTACAACTGCTCGTCCCGCACCACGTCCAGGTCCGTGAAGACCGGCGTCTCGTCGCAGAGCGCCACCATGTCCTGGAAGATCCGGTCGGTCTCCGGCAGCCCGGAGTTGCGCATCGCCTCCTCGTACGACGGGAACTCCACGATCTCCACGATGTGTGAGGCGTCGGCCCGGTCCTTGGCCACCACACTGTGCGACGCGGTCCGCTTCCCCTTGGTCTGCTCGACCCACCGGTCCATCAGCCGGTTCATCTCGTCGAGCCGGCTGGTCCTGCATTCGATGAGCTGTACGAAGGTCATGGCCTCGCCTCCGGCCCCCCGGGTCCGGCTGAACAGCTCCATTGTCCCAAGGGGCCCGCCCGGATGCCTCCCGGCGGGGGAGGAGTGGCCGGGCCGCCCGCGCCTACTGCGGCCCGTACTTGCGTCCCGTCCTGGACGACACCGCCCCGAGCATCCCCCGCGGCACCAGCTTCGCCGCCCCCATCAGCGCCTTGTAGCGGGGGTCCGGAATGGACAGCGTCTTGCCGCGCGCCAGATCCTGAAGCGCCGCCGCCACCAGCTTGTCCGCGTCGAGCCACATCCAGCCCGGGATGTTGTCCGTGCCCATCCCGGCCCGCTCGTGGAACTCGGTGCGCACGAACCCCGGGCAGAGCGCCATCAGCCGTACGCCGCTGCCCGCCAGGTCGCGCGCCGCGCCCTGCGTGAACTGCACGACCCAGGCCTTGGAGGCGCCGTAGGTGCCCCGCGGGACGAAGGCGGCCACCGACGCGACGTTGACGACGCCGCCGCGCCCGCGCTCGCGCATGGCCCCGGTCGCCGCCGACGTCAGCCGCAGCACCGCCTCGCAGTGCACCTTCAGCATCCTCAGCTCGTCGGCCATGGAGACCTCGAGATACCGGCCCTTGTTGCCGAACCCGGCGTTGTTGACCAGCAGGTCGACCGGGTTCTTGCGGTCACCGAGGCGGGCGGCCACCGCCTCGATGCCCTCGTCCTCGGCCAGGTCGGCCGTCAGCACCTCCGCCTCGATGCCGTGCCGGTCGTGCAGCTCGGTCGCCTGTTCCCGAAGCCTCTTGGTGTCGCGGGCCACCAGCACCAGGTTGTGCCCGTCCGCCGCCAGTCGCCGCGCGAACGCGGCCCCGATGCCTGCCGTCGATCCCGTAATCAGAGCCGTTGTCATGGCAGAAGGTTAGTGACCTGGACTGCGTGGGTCCGCTTCCCCGTGGGGTCGTCCGTGGTGAAGGGTCGGTGAACACGGGCGTGGTGAGCGGGCGTCAGGACCCGTACTTCGCCTGGTACTCCCGTGCCGTCCGCAGCAACTCCGGGTGCAGCGCCTCGCCCGCGGCCAGCAGACGCGGCAGCAGCGTCCGCTCGGTCGTCACCGCCCGGAACTGCAGGGCCACGGTGACGTCGTGACCGGGCCGGTGCACGATCTCGACGGCGTCGCCCGCCCGGATCTCCCCGGGCACGATCACCCGCAGGTACGCCCCCGGGGCACCCCGCTGCGTGAACCGCTTCACCCAGCCCTTCTCGTCCATGTGGCCCTGGAACGTACGGCACGGTATCCGCCCGGAGGTGATCTCCAGCACCACCTCGGGACCGATGCGCCAGCGCTCGCCGATCAGCGCGCCGGACACGTCCAGGCCCTGGGTCGTGAGGTTCTCGCCGAACGCGCCGTCGGCCAGCGTCCGGCCCAGCTCGCGTTCCCACTCGTCCATGTCCTCGCGGGCCATGGCGTACACCGCCTGGTCGTCACCGCCGTGATGCTCCAGCTTGCACACCGCGTCCCCGGCCAGCCCGCTGCCGCCGATGCCCTTGGGCCCGGGCGCGGACACCCGCACCGGCCCGTCCACCGGCCGCTTGTCGATCCCGGTCACACCCTCGGGGTTGTCCGTGTAGGGCACGGCCACGGCATGGCCCAGATTCACCGACAGAAGCCTCATGCCCGGCACGGTAGGCGACCGTCACCCAAAGCGTCGACGCATTATCGGCGGCGGCTTCAAAGGGTGACTTATCCTCGAAGGGTGATCGAAGCTCGTCATCTCCGTGTCCTGCGCGCCGTCGCGACCACCGGTTCCTTCTCCGCCGCGGGCCGTGAGCTGGGCTGCACCCAGCCCGCCGTCAGCCAGCAGATGAAGGCCCTGGAGACCTCCGTCGGCACACCGCTGCTGATCCGCACCGGACGGGAGATGCGCCTGACCCAGGCCGGTGAGGCCCTGGTGCGGCACGCCGCCGGGATCCTCGCCGGGCTCACCGCGGCCGAGGAGGAGGTCGCCGCCATCGCCGGGCTGCGCGCGGGCCGGGTCCGGCTCGTCTCCTTCCCCAGCGGCAGCTCCACCCTCGTGCCCACGGCCCTCGCCGCGCTGCGCGAGGCGCACCCCGGCACCCGTGTCTCCCTGGAGGAGGCCGAACCGCCCGCCTCCGTCGGTCTGCTGCGCGAGGGCGACTGCGACGTGGCGCTCGCCTTCCGCTACGAAGGGGCGGCGGGCGCCGAGGAATGGGACGACCTGGTCGTACGGCCGCTGCTCTCGGACCGGCTCGTCGCGCTCGTGCCGGAGCGGCACCGGCTCGCCGGCGCGCAGTCCGTCGCCATCGGCGAGCTCACCGAGGAGCCGTGGATCGCGGGCTGCCCGCGCTGCCGCGGACAACTGGTCGAGGTGTGCGCGGCGGCCGGCTTCACCCCGCGCATCGACTTCGCGACCGACGACTACCCGGCCGTCGTCGGACTGGTGGGGGCCGGACTGGGCGTGGCCGTGCTGCCCCAGCTGGCCGTCGAGTCGGTACGGCCCCGGGGGGTGCGCACCGTGCGGCTCGAACCGGCGGTGCGGCGGGAGATCGTCGCGCTCACCCTGCCCGACCTCGCACAGGTCCCGGCGGTGGCCGCGACGCTCGACCAGCTGGCCCGGGCCGCCCGCCGCTAGCGCGGCCCGCCCGCGTCAAAAACCAACGGCACGCGTGCGCGTGCCGGTAAGCAGAAACGTTCCTTCAGCTGTTCGAGGCGGAGTGCCCGCCCGATGCCGACGCCGACACCAGCCGGTTGCGTGCCCGCCCCATGAGCTCTTCGCGCTCGTCCTCGGTCAGCCCGCCCCACACGCCGTACGGCTCGCGCACCGCCAGGGCGTGGGCGGCGCACTCGGCACGCACCGGGCACCGCATGCAGACCTCTTTGGCCGAGTTCTCACGAGCACTCCGCGCCGCACCGCGCTCGCCCTCCGGATGGAAGAAGAGCGAGCTGTCCACCCCGCGACAGGCAGCCAGCAGCTGCCAGTCCCACAGGTCCGCGTTCGGTCCGGGAAGGCGGGAGAAATCTGCCATTACGTGACCCCTTGTAGCCGTTCTGGGCGGATCCGGTGTCTACGACCGTACAACTACGATCTAAGGAGATGAAAATATGACTCATTGCGAATCTAGCTCCAGACACTGGCAAAGCGGAAGAAATGGGTCTGAATGGGGCATAGGTTGTGATGAAAGTTCGAGGGTCTGCGGTGCATGTCTGCACCGTGTCCGTCCCCTCACGTAGAGTGCCGAAGAGGGCAGCCGGCCCCGTAACTCTTTCGAGTGACCGTCGTTGAGAGTGCGAGGCGGTTGAAGCAACAAGCGCTCGGACGGGTGTCCGGGGCGGTCGACCGCACAGGTGACGATTTCGTACCAGCCTGGAGGCTCAAGGTGACGTGCATCAGCTGCGGAGGGCGGTCATGACATCCGTCCTCGTCTGCGACGACTCCCCGCTTGCCCGAGAGGCGCTCCGTCGTGCGGTCGCGACCGTGCCCGGCGTAGAGCGCGTGACGACGGCGGCCAACGGCGAGGAAGTCCTCCGCCGCTGGGGGGCCGACCGCTCGGACCTGATTCTGATGGACGTACGCATGCCCGGACTGGGCGGCGTCGAGACAGTCCGGCGGCTGCTGTCGGCCGACCCCGGTGCGCGCATCATCATGCTCACCGTCGCCGAGGACCTGGACGGCGTTGCCCTCGCGGTCGCCGCCGGTGCCCGCGGCTATCTGCACAAGGACGCCTCCCGCGCGGAACTGCGCGCGACGGTGACCCAGGCCCTGGCCGACCCGACCTGGCGGCTCGCCCCGCGCCGGCTGCGCTCGGCCGAGATGGGCGCCGCGCCCACGCTCACCGCGCGTGAGATCCAGGTCCTCGAAGGCATGAGCCACGGCCGCTCCAACGCCGAGATCGGCCGCGAGCTGTTCCTCTCCGAGGACACCGTCAAGACGCACGCCCGGCGCCTGTTCAAGAAGCTCGGCGCCTCGGACCGGGCCCACGCGGTGGCGCTCGGCTTCCGATGGGGTCTGGTGCGCTAGGGCCTGTCCTTCGGATCGGCCCGGCTTCGACGCCGCGCGGCCTCAGGCCGGGGCCGGCGAGCGGGGGCACCTGGATGCCCCCGCGCGAGCCGCACCCACGTGGACCGGAGCCGGTGGCCGATGACGGCGCCGCCGCCCCTGCGCACCCATCCGGGCGAGGTCGAGAGCCCCGGACGGCGCGGGCGAGGGCCCACGTCCCCGGGACGATCCGAACGGCAGGCCCCAGCGGTCGTGGTGAGGCACGGAACGCCAGGTGGGCGCGGGTGGACCGGGGGTCCGCCGAAGGCCCGCTGCTCGTTTCGCCGCGGATGCCGCATCCTTGGGGGTGTGGAGTTCCTCGGGGACGAGTCGGTCGAGCGGAAGGGGAGGGCGCAGGGGATGAGTGCCGGCGCACCTGCTCATAACGCTTCGGTGCACAACAACGGGCGCGGTGCCGCGGACCCGGTGGCCGCAAGGCACCATGGACCGATGCGCGACGACGAGGCGGCCCCTGCCCAGGGCGCGATCGGTGCGCTCGTCCACCGCGCCGTCGACGGGGACGAGCAGGCCACGCACGACCTGCTCGCCCATGTCCACCCGCTGGCCCTGCGCTACTGCCGCACCCGTCTGTCCCGTCTCCCGGGCGACGCCCGGCACTTCGTGGAGGACCTCGCCCAGGAGGTCTGCGTGGCGGTGCTCCTCGCACTGCCCCGCTACCGGGACACCGGGCGCCCCTTCGAGGCGTTCGTCTTCGCCATCGCCGCCCACAAGGTCGCCGACCTCCAGCGTGCGGCGATGCGGCACCCCGGTTCGACGGCCGTCCCCTCCGACGAGATGCCCGAGCGGCCGGACGACTCCCTCGGTCCGGAGGAGCGCGCCCTGCTCAGCAGTGACGCGGAATGGGCCAAGAAACTGCTGGCCAACCTGCCCGAGAACCAGCGGGAGCTGCTGCTGCTGCGGATCGCGGTGGGGCTGACGGCCGAGGAGACCGGCCAGATGTTGGGAATGTCACCCGGTGCGGTCCGGGTGGCCCAGCACCGGGCGCTGAGCCGGCTGAGGGCCCTGGCCGAGCAGTAGCGCCAGGCGAACTGCCCCTCCGTTGAACAGGCGGTGTGCCGCTTCCGTACGAACATACGAAGCCCGGAGCCGGGTGGAACCGTGGAATGAGACAGCCCCGCTGCCCGTTAGCATGGACATCCGCACCGATCAAGGCCATTTGGGGAAGGTGTCATGACTGCCAACGTCGACGGAGTGCCCGGTAAATTCGCGACACTCGGGCTGACCTACGACGACGTGCTGCTGCTGCCGGGTGCATCCGAGGTGCTCCCCAACGCGGTCGACACCTCGTCCCGCATCTCCCGCAACGTCCGGGTCAACATCCCGCTGCTGTCCGCGGCGATGGACAAGGTGACCGAGTCCCGCATGGCGATCGCGATGGCCCGCCAGGGCGGCGTCGGCGTCCTGCACCGCAACCTGTCCATCGAGGACCAGGTCAACCAGGTCGACCTGGTCAAGCGCTCCGAGTCCGGCATGGTCACCGACCCGATCACGGTGCACCCGGACGCGACGCTGGCCGAGGCCGACGCCCTGTGCGCCAAGTTCCGCATCAGCGGCGTCCCGGTCACCGACGGCAACAAGAAGCTGCTCGGCATCGTCACCAACCGCGACATGGCCTTCGAGACCGACCGCACCCGTCAGGTGCGCGAGGTCATGACGCCGATGCCGCTGGTCACGGGCAAGGTCGGCATCTCCGGTGCCGACGCCATGGAGCTGCTGCGCCGCCACAAGATCGAGAAGCTTCCGCTGGTCGACGACGCGGGTGTCCTCAAGGGCCTCATCACGGTCAAGGACTTCGTCAAGGCCGAGCAGTACCCGCACGCGGCGAAGGACGCCGAGGGCCGGCTGCTCGTCGGCGCGGCCGTGGGTGCCAGCCCCGAGGCCCTGGAGCGGGCCCAGGCGCTGGCCGGTGCCGGTGTGGACTTCCTGGTCGTCGACACCTCGCACGGCCACAACAGCAACGCCCTCAGCTGGATGTCGAAGATCAAGTCGAGCGTGAACGTCGACGTGATCGGCGGCAACGTCGCCACGCGTGACGGGGCCCAGGCGCTGATCGACGCCGGTGTCGACGGCATCAAGGTGGGCGTGGGCCCCGGTTCGATCTGCACCACCCGCGTGGTCGCCGGCATCGGCGTCCCGCAGGTCACGGCCATCTACGAGGCCTCCCTCGCGGCCCGTCCGGCGGGCATCCCGCTGATCGGCGACGGCGGTCTGCAGTACTCCGGCGACATCGGCAAGGCCCTGGCCGCCGGCGCCGACACCGTGATGCTGGGCAGCCTCCTCGCCGGTTGTGAGGAGTCCCCGGGCGAGCTGCAGTTCATCAACGGCAAGCAGTTCAAGTCGTACCGCGGCATGGGCTCGCTCGGCGCGATGCAGTCCCGCGGCCAGGCCAGGTCGTACTCCAAGGACCGCTACTTCCAGGCCGAGGTCGGCTCCGACGACAAGCTCGTGCCCGAGGGCATCGAGGGCCAGGTGCCCTACCGGGGCCCGCTGGCCAACGTGCTGCACCAGCTCGTCGGCGGTCTGCGCCAGACCATGGGCTACGTGGGCGCGGCCACCATCGAGGAGATGGAGTCCAAGGGCCGCTTCGTCCGGATCACCTCGGCGGGCCTCAAGGAGAGCCACCCGCACGACATCCAGATGACGGTCGAGGCGCCGAACTACAGCCGTAAGTAGCGGCCAGGCCTTCCGAGGGCGGCCCCGGGGCATCCGGGGCCGCCCTCGGCGTGCCCGTCGGCGATACTGGAAGACGCTGAAACGCATCAGGGAAAGGCCACCAACGTGACTGAGATCGAGATCGGGCGCGGCAAGCGCGGCCGCCGGGCGTACGCCTTCGACGACATCGCCGTCGTCCCCAGCCGCCGTACGCGGGACCCGAAGGAGGTCTCGATCGCCTGGCAGATCGACGCCTACCGCTTCGAGCTGCCCTTCCTGGCCGCCCCCATGGACTCGGTCGTGTCCCCGGCCACCGCCATCCGCATCGGCGAGCTCGGCGGCCTCGGCGTGCTGAACCTCGAAGGCCTGTGGACGCGCTACGAGGACCCGCAGCCGCTGCTCGACGAGATCGCCGAGCTGGACTCGGAGACCGCGACCCGCCGTCTGCAGGAGATCTACGCCGCTCCCATCAAGGAGGAGCTGATCGGGCAGCGCCTCAAGGAGGTGCGCGACTCCGGCGTCGTCACCGCCGCCGCGCTCTCCCCGCAGCGCACCGCCCAGTTCTCCAAGGCCGTCGTGGACGCGGGCGTGGACATCTTCGTCATCCGCGGTACGACGGTCTCCGCCGAGCACGTCTCCGGCGCGCACGAGCCGCTGAACCTGAAGCAGTTCATCTACGAGCTGGACGTCCCGGTGATCGTCGGCGGCTGCGCCACGTACACGGCGGCCCTGCACCTGATGCGCACCGGCGCGGCCGGTGTGCTGGTCGGCTTCGGCGGCGGCGCCGCGCACACCACGCGCAACGTGCTCGGCATCCAGGTCCCCATGGCGACGGCGGTGGCCGACGTGGCCGCCGCACGCCGTGACTACATGGACGAGTCGGGCGGCCGGTACGTGCACGTGATCGCGGACGGCGGTGTCGGCTGGTCCGGCGACCTGCCCAAGGCGATCGCCTGCGGCGCCGACGCGGTCATGATGGGCTCCCCGCTGGCCCGTGCCACCGACGGGCCCGGCCGTGGCCACCACTGGGGCATGGAGGCCGTGAACGAGGAACTGCCGCGGGGCAAGAAGGTCGCCCTCGGCACGGTCGGCACCCTGGAGGAGATCCTCACGGGCCCGTCCCACACCCCCGACGGCTCGATGAACCTCTTCGGCGCCCTGCGCCGGGCCATGTCCACGACCGGCTACAGCGAGCTGAAGGAGTTCCAGCGCGTCGAGGTGACGGTGGCGGACTCGCAGCACCGGCGGTAGGCCGCCCGAAAAGCGCGGAAGGGCCGGTCACCCCGGGTGGGGCGACCGGCCCTTCTCCTGTGTCACAACCGGTGCGCCGCCCCCGTGGGCGCCGCCCCGCGCGTGTCCAGCAGGAGCTGGGCCTTCACCGACAGGCCCTGGAGGTCGTACGTGCGGTGCTGCTGGAGCAGGATGGTCAGGTCCGCGTCGGCCGCCGCCTCGTAGAGGGAGTCCGCGCGCGGCACGGGGTGGTCGAGGACGCTCCAGGCCGGGACGTACGGGTCGTGGTAGCTGACCGCCGCGCCCAGTTCCCGCAGGCGCAGGGCGATCTCGCGGGCCGGGGTGCCCTGGAGGTCGGCGAGGTCGGGTTTGTAGGTGACGCCGAGGAGGAGCACCCGGGCGCCCCGGGCCGACTTGCCGTGTTCGTTGAGGAGCGTGGCGGCCCGCTGGACGACGTAGCCCGGCATGCGGCTGTTGACCTGCTGGGCCAGTTCCACCATGCGCAGGCCCCGGCCGCCCCCGGCGGTCATGTCCTGGGGGACCGAGTGGCCGCCGACGCCGGGGCCCGGGCGGAAGGCCTGGAAGCCGAACGGCTTGGTCTCCGCGCAGCGGACGACGTCCCAGAGGTCGACGCCCAGGTCGTTGCAGAGGACGGCCATCTCGTTGACGAGCGCGATGTTCACATGGCGGTAGTTGGTCTCCAGCAGCTGCACGGTCTCCGCCTCGCGCAGGCCACGCGCGCGTACCACCTTGTCGGTCAGCCGTCCGTAGAACGCGGCGGCCGACTCGGTGCAGGCCGGGGTGAGGCCGCCGATGACCTTGGGGGTGGTGGCGGGCGTGACGTCGCGGTTGCCCGGGTCGACGCGGCTGGGGGAGTACGCGAGGTGGAAGTCGCGGCCCGCGCGCAGGCCGGAGCCCTCCTCGAGGAGCGGACGCAGGACCTCCTGGGTCGCCCCCGGGTACACCGGGGACTCCAGGATCACCGTGGTGTGCGGGCGCAGACGGGCGGCCAGGGTGCGGGCGGCCGCCTCCAGCTGGGTCAGGTCGAGTCCGCCGTCCGCTCCGCGCGGGGTCGGCGCGCAGATGACCGCCGTGCGCACCCGGCCGAGCTCGGCCGGGTCGGTGATCGGCCGGAAGCCCCCCGAGAGCATCCGGCGCAGTTCGGCGGGGCTGAGCGAGCCCGCCTCGGGGCCGGTCCGGTAGCCGATGGTGGGGATGCCGGCGGCGACGGCGGCCTGGGCCAGGGGCAGGCCGTATGCGCCGAGTCCGATGACGGCGAGATCTGCGGGCATGGCGTGGCCGTCCTTCCCGATAGCCGAAGTGGGACAGGTGCGCAAGCCCTGTGGACAGGACGGGCGAGCGCAATGTCAGACTAGGAGTAAATATGACCGATATGCGGGATTGTCCGGCCGAGTTTCGGGTGAGTGTTCCGTGAGCGTTGTCCACAGGCTGCGGGCCCGTGGTGGCTGAAGTGGGGCAACGCGGTCAGAATTTGGGCAGGGGGTACGGACGGGGTCTCACCCGACGGGTGGGGCCGGTGCGACCGATCAGCGGGAGGCAGCGGTGAGGACAGCGACACTCGGACCGGCGCAGCGCGTCGAGTCACTCGCATCGATGGCCGAGCGCGAGCTGGACGTGCTGGTCGTGGGCGCAGGCGTGGTCGGTGCGGGCACCGCGCTCGACGCCGTGACCCGGGGCTTGTCCACCGGTCTGGTCGAGGCGCGCGACTGGGCGTCCGGCACCTCCAGCCGGTCCAGCAAGCTCATCCACGGCGGGCTGCGCTATCTGGAGATGCTCGACTTCGCGCTCGTCCGCGAGGCCCTGAAGGAGCGCGGCCTGCTGCTGGAGCGGCTCGCCCCGCATCTGGTGAAGCCGGTGCCGTTCCTGTATCCGTTGCAGCACAAGGGCTGGGAGCGGCTGTACGCGGGATCGGGCGTCGCCATGTACGACGCCATGTCCATGGCCCGCGGGCACGGCCGGGGCCTGCCGATGCACCGCCATCTGACCCGCTCTCACGCCCTGCGCGTGGCGCCCTGCCTGAAGAAGAACGCGCTGGTCGGCGCGTTGCAGTACTACGACGCCCAGATGGACGACGCCCGCTACGTGGCGACCCTGGTGCGCACGGCGGTGTCGTACGGCGCGAAGGCCGCCAACCGCGCGCGGGTGACGGGCTTCCTGCGTGAGGGCGAGAGGGTCGTCGGCGCGAAGGTGCAGGACGTCGAAGGCGGCGGCGAGTACGAGATCCGCGCCAAGCAGGTCGTCAACGCCACCGGCGTGTGGACGGACGACACCCAGGCGATGGTCGGGGAGCGCGGGCAGTTCCACGTGCGGGCGTCCAAGGGCATCCACCTGGTCGTGCCGCGCGACCGGATCCACTCCACGACCGGCCTGATCCTGCGCACGGAGAAGTCCGTGCTGTTCGTCATCCCCTGGGGCCGGCACTGGATCGTCGGCACCACGGACACCGACTGGGACCTCGACAAGGCCCACCCGGCCGCCTCCAGCGCGGACATCGACTACCTGCTGGAGCATGTGAACTCGGTCCTCGCGGTGCCGCTCACCAGGGACGACGTCGAGGGCGTGTACGCGGGTCTGCGCCCCCTGCTCGCCGGTGAGTCCGACGCCACCAGCAAGCTGTCCCGCGAGCACACCGTGGCACACCCGGTGCCCGGGCTGGTCGTCGTGGCGGGCGGCAAGTACACGACGTACCGGGTCATGGCCAAGGACGCGGTGGACGCGGCGGTGCACGGACTCGACATGCGGGTCGCCGAGTGCGTCACGGAGGACGTGCCGCTGCTGGGCGCCGAGGGCTACCGGGCGCTGTGGAACGCCCGGGCGCGGATCGCCGCCCGCACCGGGCTCCACGTGGTGCGGGTCGAGCACCTGCTCAACCGCTACGGGGCGATGACCGAGGAGCTGCTCGAGCTCATCGCCGAGGACCCCTCGCTGGGCGAGCCCCTGGTCGCGGCCGACGACTACCTGCGGGCCGAGATCGTGTACGCCGCCTCCCACGAGGGGGCGCGGCATCTGGACGACGTGCTGACCCGGCGGACGCGCATCTCCATAGAGACCTTCGACCGGGGCACGCGCAGCGCGCGGGACGCCGCCGAGCTGATGGCGCCGGTCCTCGGCTGGGACAAGGACCAGATCGAACGCGAGGTGCAGCACTACGAGAAGCGGGTGGAGGCCGAGCGGGAGTCGCAGCGTCAGCCGGACGACCTGACGGCGGACGCGGCGCGGCTGGGGGCGCCGGACATCGTGCCGTTGTGATCAGGCGCCTAGGAGGTGCGCTAGGAGGTGCGGGGGCAGAACTCTGCGGCGAGCAGCGCGGGTTCGAGGCCGGGGTCCGCGATCGCGTCCGTGTTCACGCGGAAGGTGAGGACACGCCGGCCGTCGACGGTGGCGGCGGTGCGCACATAGCTGCCGGATATGTGCCCGTTGTGCCCCCACACGGTGGTGCCGCAGGGAAGCTTCTCGGGAAACAGGCCCATGCCGTACGCGCCGTGCGCGGTGCGGGTGTCGAGCATCTCGCGCAGCCGGCGCGGGGGCAGCAGCCGGCCGCCGAGCAGAGCCGTGTAGAAGCGGTCCAGATCGGCGAGCGTGGTCACCAACTCGCCCGCGGCGCCCGCCACCCGCGGGTCGAGGGCGGTGACGTCGGTCCCGTCGGCGGCGTAGGCGCGGCCGTGCGGAGCGGGCAGTGAGGAACGGGAGCCGGGAAAGGAGGTGCCCGTCAGGCGCAGTGGGGTGATGATGCGGCGCTCGGCCTCCGTGGCGTACGTGTGTCCGGTGACCTGCCGGACGACCAGGCCGAGCAGCACGTAGTTGGTGTTCGAGTAGGAGAAGCGGCCGCGTTCGGCCGGAGGGTGGGCGAGAGCCAGACTCAGGGCCTGACGGGGTGTGACGGGTATGGTCCCGGCGGTGTCCGTGGTGTAGTCGTACAGGCCGCTGGTGTGGGTCAGCAGGGAACGCAGGGTGAGCGCGCGGCCGTCGTTGCCCGCTCCCCGCACCAGGCCGGGCAGGTGCTGCTCCACCGTGTCGGACAGCGAAAGGCGGTGCTCGGCGGCCAGTTGCAGCACCACCGTCGCGAGGAACGTCTTGGTGATGCTGCCGGCGCGGAAATGGTCCGACCGGGCGATTCCCGAACCGGCTGCGGCGTAACGGGTGGTGGTCCCCTCGCGGGCCAGCAGGGCTGCGGCCGGGGCCTCGCCCCGCGTCACCAGCAGCGGCAGCACCGCGTCGGTCGGCGGCATCGACAGGGCCGAGGAGTCGGCCGGGGGAAGCCCGAACAGGGCGGCGGCCACCGGCAGAGCCAGCAATGTCCGAATCTGTGGCATGCGGGCTCCTCCCTGGTCGGCGCCCATCATGCAAGGCGGCGTGGGGCGCGCCGCACCCGGGTAGCCGCGGGGTAGGGCCGCGGGTGTCCGCCAGGGGGCCCCTGGGCGCCGGGCACTTGTCGGGTGAGAGACAATGGAGCCTCTGTCAGGGCGGGTTGTATGAGGGGACGCATGTCGGAGGCGGAGCGGGCGGGCACATCTCGTCAGGACACTCGTCAGGACAACAGGGAGCGTCTCCTCGCGGGGCGTTACCGGCTGGGCAAGGTGCTGGGCCGCGGAGGCATGGGCACGGTGTGGCGGGCCCAGGACGAGACCCTCGGGCGGACGGTCGCCGTCAAGGAGCTGCGGTTCCCGACGAACATCGACGAGGAGGAGAAGCGGCGGCTGATCACGCGGACGCTGCGCGAGGCCAAGGCCATCGCGCGGATCCGCAACAACAGCGCCGTGACGGTCTTCGACGTCGTCCAGGAGGACGACCGGCCCTGGATCGTGATGGAGCTCGTCGAGGGCAAGTCGCTCGCCGAAGTCATCCGCGAGGACGGCCTCCTGGAGCCGAAGCGCGCCGCCGAGGTCGGGCTCGCCGTCCTCGACGTGCTGCGGTCCGCCCACCGCGAGGGCATCCTGCACCGTGACGTGAAGCCGTCCAACGTGCTGATCGCCGAGGACGGCCGGGTCGTGCTCACCGACTTCGGCATCGCCCAGGTCGAGGGCGACCCGTCCATCACCTCGACCGGCATGCTCGTCGGCGCGCCCTCCTACATCTCCCCGGAGCGGGCGCGCGGGCACAAGCCCGGCCCGGCGGCCGACCTGTGGTCGCTCGGCGGGCTGCTGTACGCGGCGGTGGAAGGCGCTCCGCCGTACGACAAGGGGTCGGCCATAGCGACCCTCACGGCCGTGATGACCGAGCCGCTGGAGGAGCCGAAGAACGCGGGCCCGCTGAAGGACGTCATCCACGGACTGCTCACCAAGGACCCCGCGCAGCGGCTCGACGACGCGGGTGCCCGGGCCATGCTCAACTCGGTCCTGCGCGCGCCGGACAAGGCCGAGCCGGAGGCGATGGACGCGACGAAGGTCGTGCCGCTGCCGACGCAGCCGGACAGGTCCTCGGGCAAGGGAAGCGCGCCGGGCGCCGGGGGCAAGCGGGGCGAGGAGCCCGGGGAGCGGCTGCGCGGGGCGCTGCGTTCCGTGCGCAAGGCCGCTGCGGGACCGGCCGCCCTCTCGGCCAAGTCCGGTGGCTCCGGAGCCTCTTCGGGGACGGGCGACCGGACGTCCTCCGCGTCGGACGGCGGTACGGGCGGGGTCGGGGCCGCGGGTGCGTCCGGGACACGGCCGGGCGCAGGGGCCGGGGAGCGGGGCGCGCCGGAGTCGAAGACGGCTTCCGGGGGCCGCAGTTCGGGCTGGCCCGTCATGCCGCCGCCGGACCTGCCGCCCAGGCCCGTGCCCCGGGCGCCGCTCACCGACGTGGTGCCGCGGCGGACCCTGATGATCATCGCGGCGGTCCTGGTGCTCGCCGTGATCGGCGTCGTGCTCGCCCTCGCGCTCGGCGGGGACGACGAGGGGTCCAAGGGCGCCTCCGGCAAGGGCGCGGGGAAGACCGCCGCCACCGCGTCGGACGGTTCCGACACCAAGGGCGACAAGAGTGACGGCACGCGCACGGACGGGGCGCAGACCCAGCCCGCGCCGTCCGGCTCCGCCTCGGGCACGCCGAGCGGCCAGGCGAGCGGCAGTGCGAGCGGCTCTTCGGACGACAGCGGCTCGGGCGCGGGGAAGGGCACCGCGGCGGAGTCGACTCACCAGGGCTCCCAGGGGTACTCGATCGGCCTGCCGAAGGGCTGGAAGTACCGGTCCACCGGTGCGGCGGGCGACCGCTTCACCGGGCCCGACGGGCAGAAGCTGCTCATCGCCTGGACGTCCACGCCCAAGGGCGACCCGGTGGCGGACTGGAAGAACCAGGAGCGCTACATGGTGCGCGCGCAGTACAAGAGGATCCGCATAGACAAGGTGGACTACCGGGACTGGAACACGGCCGACTGGGAGTTCACCTACACCGAGGACGGCACAAGGTACCGGACCATCGACCGGGGTTTCGTGGTCGACGACCGGCAGGGGTACGCGCTGATGTACACGGCCAAGGCGGCGGGCTGGGACGGCCAGTTGCGCAAGGAGACGTGGCGGACGCTGACGAAGACCTTCGAACCCAAGTCCTGAGCATGAGGCGCCCCGGGTTTGGGGAGTGAGATCTGGCATCCCCGCATTGCGGGTTGCCCGCGGCACGTATCGTGAATGTGTGCGGACCGTGTGCAGCCGGAACGGACCGTGGGGCGACTGGATGTGACCGAACGGGCTGCCGGGGGAGGCAACGTGGACGACTATGCGGGCCGGGTGCTCGCCGACCGCTACCGCCTGCCGCTGCCGCCCTCCGACGAGTACGAACTCACCGAGACCCGGGCCTTCGACACCTACAGCGGACAGGAAGTCCTGGTCCGGCAGGTGCCGTTGCCTGAGGTGGTCGAGGCCGAGGTCCTCGACGCGGAGGGGCTGCCCGACGGGTTCACGGCCCGTGACGGTGGTGCGCGGCGGCCCGGAGGGCGCGCGGGTGCGCGTCCGGGCGTGCGGCGGCCCACGGATCCGGTGGTGCGGCGCGCGGTCGAGGCGGCGCAGTCCGCGGCGGCCATCCCCGACCACCCGCGACTCGACCAGGTCTTCGACGTGTTCGCCGAGGGCGGCTCGCTCTGGATCGTCAGTGAGCTGGTGGCCGCCCGTCCGCTGGCGGCGCTGCTCGCCGAGAAGCCGCTGACGCCGTACCGGGCGGCCGAGGTCGCCTCCGACGTGCTGATGGCGCTGCGGGTGCTGCACGCGCACGGCTGGGTGCACCGGAACATCACCGCGCGGACGGTGATGGTCTGCGACGACGGCCGGGTGATGCTCACCGGGCTGGCGGTGGGTGCCGCGGAGGAAGCGCTGTGCGGGTACGACCCGGTGCCGGAACCGCCCTTCGAGGAGGCCCCGGAGCCGGGGCGGGAAGACGGCACCGGGGGGACGGTCCAGGGCGTCGGCGGTTCCGGACGTCCGGGTCCGGCCGGTGGCGTGGCTGATCCCGAGGCCGCGCGGCGCGCCGCCATCGAGGCCAGGGAGTCCAGGGGACTGCCCTCGGCCGGGGGCCAGGGGCCCGGCGGTGGATCGGTGGTGCCGGTGCGCAGGCCGGTGGAGGACAGCGGGGACCCGAGGGCGGCGCGCGCCGGGGCGATCGCGGCCTACCGGGCCGGTGCCCGGGCGGCGGCCCGCGTGCAGGAGGCGCAGCAGGGCGAGCGGGCCGCCCTGCCCGGGGCCCGGCCCGCCCCGGACGGCGGGGCCGCGCCCCATGACAGAGGATCGGCGCAGTCGCCGTACATCCCCGGGCAGGGCACCGCGCCCGGCACCCAGCCGCCCGGGCGGATCGCCGACCCCTACGGCGTGGGCGGCGGCCCGCGGACGACCGGGTGGCACGGCGCGACGCCCCGGGGCACGACCGGCGACGGACCGGCCCCGCGGGACCGGGAGCGGGCGGCACTCCCGCCGGCTTCGGACGGCGCGCCCCACGGCGAGTCCACGCGGTGGGACGACCTGGTCGCCGGCACCACCGCCCCCCGGCGCGGCCCGGCGACCGCGCTGGCCGCCGAGCGGGCGCGGCAGGCGCGGATGGCCGTGGTCGGGCCCGTGACCGAGCGCTGGGCGCCGGAGCAGGCCGGACCGGTGCACGAGAACTGGCAGCTGGCCGCGCCGATCGGCCCCGCGACCGACCTGTGGGCGCTCGGCGCGCTGCTCTTCAGGGCCGTGCAGGGGCACGCGCCCTACCCGGAGGAGTCGACGGCCGAGCTGGTGCAGATGGTGTGCGCGGAGCCGCCCGCGTACGCCGAGGAGTGCGGGCCGCTGCGGCCGGTGGTGGAGTCGCTGCTGCGGCAGGACCCCACCGAGCGCCTCGACTTCGAGGAGGTGCGCGGCTGGCTGCGCTCCCTGGTGCGGTCGGCGCCCGAGCCGGAGGCCGGGATGCACGTCGTCCCGGTGCCGCCGGTGGACGCCGGCCGGCTGCCCGTCGTACGGCGCCGCGGCGAGCTCGTGCGCAGGCGCAAGGCCGGGCTGCCCGCCCACCACGGACGGCACAAGCGGGCGAAGAGGGAGTCCGGTTCGCCGCGCCGGCTCGGCCGCACCCTGCTCCTGCTGGTGCTGCTCGTGATGGCCGCGGCGATCGCCTACGCCATGCTCTTCATGCCCAAGTCGGGGACCGAGGGGGCGAACGGCGCGGACCGCACCGGTGCCGCGGGCGAGGTCAGCCGGCCGCCCGAGCCGGACGCCAGCAGCGAGCCCCGGCCCGAGCAGACCTCGCCCGAGCCGGACGGGAGCTCGTCGTCGTCGGCGGGCACCACCGAGACCCAGACCACCGGCCCGGGCGCCGCCGACGGCTTCACCCTGCGCAAGGACTCGGCGGGTTTCCAGGTCGCCGTCGCCAAGGGCTGGGACCGCGCCCCCCGCAACGGCAGTGGCCAGGTCGTCTACTCCAAGGGCGACTTCGAGCTGATCGTCGTGGCGGGCCGCGACAGCGCCTCGGAGTACGGCAGCGATCCGATGGCGTACCAGCGGGAGTCGGAGCGCGAGTTGCAGCCGTACCGCGACTCCAGCTGGGCCACCTCCACCGGGCTGAAGAGGATCGAGGTGGGCGGACGGACCATGGCCGAGGGACAGTTCACCTGGAGCGGCGACGGGGGCGACCTGTACGTCCGGAACCTCGCGATGCTGGTCGGCGGGCGCTACCACGTGGTCCAGGTGCGCGGCCCGGAGTCCGAGCGGGACGAGGTGACACGGCTGTACGAGCAGGCGGCGGCGACGTACAAGGTCACGGGCTGAGCTGCCGCCGCGCCGCTGGTACACCGCAGTTCGGCTTCCGGTCGCCTCCCCTCCCGGCAGGCACAACCGTCACAGTGCGGTCACCGTGGTACCCCGCTTGTTCCCCGGGTGAGGGCGGGTCCTTACGCTGACCCTGTCAAGACCATTGCGGGGCAACGTGAATCAGATGCAGGGCCTGCTCGTCGCGGGCCGCTACCGGCTGGCCGAATCCATCGGGAGTGGCGGCATGGGCCGGGTCTGGCGTGCGCATGATGAGGTGCTGCACCGGTCGGTCGCCATCAAGGAACTGACGGCCGCCCTCTACGTCTCCGAGAGCGAGCAGGCGATCCTGCTGGCGCGCACCCGGGCCGAGGCGCGGGCCGCGGCACGGATCAACCACTCCGCCGTCGTCACGGTGCACGACGTGCTGGAGCACGACGGCCGCCCCTGGATCGTGATGGAGCTGGTCGAGGGCCGCTCCCTGGCCGACGCGGTCAAGGAGGAGGGCCGCGTCGAGCCGCGCGAGGCGGCGCGCATCGGCCTCTGGGTGCTGCGGGCCCTGCGCGCCGCGCACACCGCCGGTGTCCTGCACCGCGACATCAAGCCGGGCAACGTCCTCCTCGCCCGCGACCGCCGGGTGCTGCTCACCGACTTCGGCATCGCCCAGATCGAGGGCGACACGACCATCACCCGGACCGGAGAGGTCGTCGGCTCGGTCGACTACCTGGCGCCCGAGCGCGTACGCGGCCACGACCCCGGCCCGTCCTCCGACCTGTGGGCGCTCGGCGCGACCCTCTACACGGCGGTGGAGGGCCGGTCGCCGTTCCGGCGCACGACACCGCTGACCACCATGCAGGCCGTCGTCGAGGAGGAGGCCGCCGAGCTCCGGCACGCCGGCCCGCTCGCCCCCGTCATCACCGCCCTGCTCCGCAAGGACCCGGGCGCCCGGCCCGACGTGTCCGAGGCCGAGCAGATGCTGGCCGAGGCGGCCGAGGGGCGGCGGCCGAACGGGGCACAGGCGTATGTGCCGACGCAGTTCGGCGGCACCACGCCGTACCGGGAGGCCGGCAGCGGTACGGGCACGGGCCGGGCCCCCGCGGGTACGTCCGGCAGCGGCTCGGTGGGGACGGGCCCGACGGGCAGCGGATCGCCGGGCACCGGCTCGGTCGGTGCGGGTGGGTTCGGCGCCGGTTCGGGGTCGCACACCGGGACGCCGCTCCCGCCGCTGGCCGGCACCGCGGCCACCGGCGCGTCGACGGCGGGCACCCCGCCCTACGGTCCCGCCACGGCCGGACCCATGACGGGCCCGCGACAGACCGGTTCCGGAAAGCGCCGCAGGCTGCGCACCCTCGCCCTCGTCGTGGCGCTCGCCGCCATCATCGGCGGGGGCACGGCCGTGGTGCTCCAGCAGTGGAACGAGGGCCGGTCGGCGCAGGACGGCGGGTCCGGCACCACGACGTCCACGGGCACGGAGGGGTCCGGGGGACCGGTTCCGGACAGCTGGGTCCGCTACGACGACCCCGCCGGATTCAGCCTCCACCTGCCCAAGGGATGGAAGCGCAAGCCCTTCGGCCCGCAGGACGAGATCAAGCAGATCGACTACACGCCCGACGGCGGCAAGCACTTCGTCCGCATCGCCATCGACGCGTCACCGGACTTCGCCGACGCCAAGTCCCACCAGGAGGATCTGGAACAGCAGCTTCAGGGGCTCGTCGACTACAAGCGGGTGGCCATGCGGGAGAACACCTACCGCGACCGCAGGGGCTCGCTGTGGGAGTACACCTGGACGGCACTCGCCAAGGATCCGCCCTACGTGGCCGGACCGCGCCACGCCATCGAGGAGACGTACTTCTCGCGCGACGGCGTCGAGTACGCGATCTACATGTCCTCACCGGAGCAGGACTGGGCGCAGGCGAGCCGCGAGTTCACCTGGGTCCTGCAGGGCTGGCAACAGCCGCGGTAGGAGCGTTACCGTCCGGAGCCGGACGGCGACCGGATTTGGTGGGCGCCGACGACGTCTGCGGCATGATGGGGCGCATGGGGACCGAGGGGGCCGACTTCCGTGTCATCGCGGGGCGTTACCGCCTGGAGGCGAAGCTCGGTCGCGGCGGCATGGGCGTGGTCTGGCGGGCGACCGACCAACTGCTCGGCCGGGGCGTGGCCGTCAAGGAACTCCCCTACGACGAGACGCTCTCCAGCGCGCAGGCACGCCGGCAGCGGGACCGTACGCTGCGCGAGGCCCGGGCCGTCGCCCAGCTGAGCCACCCGCACATCATCGTCGTCCACGATGTCGTCGAGGACGACGAACGCCCGTACATCGTCATGGAGTTGATCGAGGGCGGCTCGCTCGCCGACCGGCTCGCCCGGCACGGCCCGGTCGACGCCGCCGAGGCCGCCCGCATCGGTATCGCCCTGCTCGGCGCCCTGCGCGCCGCCCACGCGGCCGGGGTCCTGCACCGCGACCTCAAACCGGACAACGTCCTGCTGGAGACCGGCACCGACCGGGTCGTCCTCACCGACTTCGGCATCGCCCAGGTCGCGGGCACCCCCACGCTCACCGAGAACGGGGCCTTCGTCGGCTCACCCGAGTACACCGCGCCCGAGCGGATGTCCGGGGTCAGGACCGGGCCCGAGTCCGACTTGTGGTCGCTCGGCGCCCTGCTGTGCGCGGCCCTCAGCGGCGAGTCGCCGTTCCACCGCGACTCGCTCGGCGGCATCCTGCACGCGGTCGTCGTGGGCGACATCCAGCCGCCCCCGCAGGCGGGGCCGCTCCTGCCCGTCGTCCACGGCCTGCTGGAACGCGATCCGGACCGGCGACTGGACGCGGACCGGGCGGAGCGGATGCTGCGGGCCTTCCGCGACACGGGCCGCACGCCGGTGTCGCCGCCGCCCTTCGCGCCGACGGTGGGGGACGCGCCGCGCGGACGCCCACGGCCTCCCGAGCCGCTCCCGCCCCAGGCGGGCCCGGGCCGGCCGGACGAAGCGTTCCTCAGACAGCCCGCCCGGCGTGTGCTCATCGCCGCGCTGCTGGTCGCCGCGATGGCGGGGGCCGGGGTGTCGGCGGCGGCCCTGCTCAGGGCGGAGGGCGACGGGGACGGCGGTCCCGCGCCGACGAGTTCGGCGTCCACGCCGAGGACGGCGGCGCCTCGGACACCGGCGACCCCGCGGACACCGGCGGCGCCTCGGACACCGGCAGCGCCTCCGACATCGGTGGCGCCTCAGTCGCCGGACACACCGAAGGCGCCGGACACACCGAAGGCGCCGGCCTCCCGGACGGACCCGCCGAGCACCCCGTAGGAGGGAGGGGCCGTCTGCGACGTCACGGGTTCCGCGACTCCCCGGCGGACCTGAATCCGCCCCTCAACACCCCCGAAAACGACCCGCGTCGACAAGAACGCGCCGCGCGGGGTACTGATGGGGCATGAGCAACGACGGGGGCGGGACGGACGACGCCCAGAGCCGGACGGTCGGCGGGCGGTACCGGCTGATCGAGCGCATCGGCTCCGGCGGGACGGGTTCCGTCTGGCGAGCCCATGACGAGCTCGCCGAACGCGAAGTCGCCGTCAAGCAACCGCGGTTGCCGGGCGGCCCGGAGGACGAGAGCCACCGGCGGGCCGCGCACCGGCTCCACCGCGAGGCCCGTGCCGCCGCCCGCGTCGACCATCCCGCCGCCGTCACCATCCACGACGTGGTCGTCGAGGCGGAGCGGCGCGACGAACGGCCGGGACCCGTCGGCCCCGACGAACTCGACGGGGCCGAGGCACTGGACGGACTCCCCTGGATCGTCATGGAGTTGGTGCCCGGCGAGTCCCTGCGCGAGACGCTCCGGCGCGGCCCGGTCGACGCGCCCGAAGCCGCCCGGATCGGCCTCGCCGTCCTCGGTGCCCTGCGCGCCGCGCACTCGGTCGGCATCGTGCACCGCGATGTGAAACCCGCCAACGTGCTGCTCGGCCCGGACCGGCGTGTCGTCGTCACGGACTTCGGCATCGGCCACGGTCAGGGCGAGGACTCCGGCACGGCGAGCGGGGGGCCCGCCGGTTCGCTGGAGTTCGTGGCGCCGGAGCGGATCTCGGGGCTCATCGCCGGGCCCGCCTCGGACCTGTGGTCGCTGGGCGTCCTGCTGTACGCGGCCGTCGAGGGCACCTCCCCGTTCGCACGCGCCACACCGGAGGCCACGGTCGCCGCGATCCTCGCCGCCGAGCCGCCCGAGCCGGGACGGGCCGGAGCGCTGGGACCGCTGATCGCCCGGCTGCTCCTGCCGGACCCCGCGCAGCGGCCGGACGCCGAGGAGGTCGCGAAGGAACTGGAGGCGGTGGCGGAGCCCATACCGGCCCGGGCGGCACCGCCGGCGACCGCAGCCGTACGCGAGGCCGACGCCCGGACCGTGCCACCCGTCGACACCCTTCCCGGCCCCGTCCCCACCGCGCAGCACCCGGCGCCCGCCGCACAGCCTCCCGTGCCCGCCGCGCAGTTCGACCCGCAGGCCGCCGTGCCCGGCACCCCGGCGGCCATGCCCGGCTCTCCGGTGGCCGTGCCCGGCTCTCCGGCCGTCGTGCCCGGCTCTCCGGTGGCCGTGCCCGGCTCTCCGGCCGTCGTGCCCGGCTCCCCGGCGGCCATGCCCGGCTCTCCGGCCGTCGTGCCCGGCTCTCCGGCCGTCGTGCCCGGCTCCCCGGCGGCCGTGCCCGGCTCTCCGGCCGTCGTGCCCGGCTCCCCGGCCGCCATCCCCGGCGCCCAGCCCGCCGTGCCCGGCGCTCAGCCCGCCATGGGGCCGCCCGCACGCCCCGCCCCCGTGATCACCGCGCCCCCCGTCCCCGCAGCCGCCTCACCCACCCCCCTCGCGCAGCCGGCCGCGCGGGAAGCCCTGCCGGCAGACGTACCGCCGCAGGACCCCGTACCCCCCAAACGCCGGCCCCTCCTCCGTCCCGGCCCCCTCGCCCTCCTCAGCGCGCTGCTCGCCGGTGGTCTGGGGGCCGTCACACAGCTCGCGGACACCAGCAGCGCGGACAGTGCCGAGCGGACCGCCGACGCGACGGACGCCTGGACCCCGCACCCCGAGCCGGACATGGCGGCCGTCCTCCACCTCCCGCGCCACTACCACCTCCTCGAACGGACCGGCGGCGCGTCGGGCGGGCCCCGTACGGCGCTCTACGGCGACGAGCGGACCGGCACGATCCAGGTCCGCCTTCTCGCCTGGGACGAGGCCCCGGCCTCCCCGATGGACCAGGTCAGGAAGACGCAGGGAGCGGGCGGGGAGACCCGGTACACCCGCACCCACGTCCAGGGCCGTGAAGCCGCCCTCGCCGACACCGCGTACCACCGGGGCGAAGCCCCCCGGCGGGCCATGCGGGTGGTGATCCGCACCGGCGACGACCGCATGTACGAGCTGCGCGTCGACATGCCCCGGGGCACACCGGAGGAGGAAGAGGGCACCGCGGTGTTCCGCGGGGCCCAGACGCGGCTCGGGATCGTGAAAGGCTGAATCACTCCGGCCGTTCACCGCACAACGCCCTGATCAGCGCATTTGTTGCCAGCGGTCACTGGCGGCGTGTGTGCACTCGGTGAAGCCGTATTACCGACGGGTACCCAAAGCCTCCGTGGCGGCATACCCTGCGCCTCATGACGGACGCGCAGGCCGCCGAGAAGACGGCAGAGACCGACACGGCACAGACCGGCACGAACCCCCTGGCCCCCGCCCCGGAGGGCGCCCGCACCGCCGCGGACGTGGTCACGCCCGAGCTGGTCGCCCAGCTCACCAAGGGCGTCGTCGGCTCCGGCAGGACCGCCAACCACACGCCGTTCACCGGTGAGAAGCTGGCCGACCTGCCCGCGTCGACGCCCGAGGACGTGGCGAAGGCCTACGAACTGGCCCGCACCGCACAGGCCGTGTGGGCGCAGACCCCCGTACGGCAGCGCGCCGCCGTCCTGCTCCGCTTCCACGACCTGGTGCTGGAGCGCCAGGCCGAGGTGCTCGACCTGATCCAGCTGGAGACCGGCAAGGCCCGGCTGCACGCCCACGAGGAGGTCCAGGCCGTCGCGGTCGCCGCCCGGCACTACGGTCGCAAGGCCCCCTCCTACCTCCGGCCCAAGCGGCACGCCGGCGCCGTGCCGACGCTGACCAAGGTCACCGAACTGCGCCACCCGCGCGGGGTCGTCGGCCAGATCGCCCCCTGGAACTACCCGCTGGAGCTGTCGGTCGGCGACGCGCTCCCGGCGTTCGTCGCGGGCAACGCGGTCGTCATGAAGCCGGACACCGAGACCTGCCTGACCGCCCTGTGGGCCCGTGACCTGCTGATCGAGGCCGGACTGCCCGCCGACGTCTTCCAGGTCGTACTCGGCGACGGCCCGGTCGTCGGCCCCGAGGTCGTGCGGCACGCCGACTACGTCTCCTTCACCGGCTCCACCCGCACCGGCCGCGAGGTCGCCCAGGGGGCCGCCGCCCGCCTGGTGGGCGTCTCCCTCGAACTCGGCGGCAAGAACGCCATGCTGGTGCTGGAGGACGCCGACATCGAGAAAGCGGCGGCCGGTGCCGTGCGCGCCTGCTTCTCCTCCGCGGGCCAGCTCTGCATCTCCATCGAGCGGCTCTACGTCCACGAGTCGATCGCGGACGCCTTCCTGGAGCGCTTCGCCGCCCGCACGAAGGCCATGCGCCTCGGCACGTCCCTGGCGTACGGCGCCGACATGGGCTCCCTGGTCGGCGAGCGCCAGCTGGAGACGGTCACACGGCACGTGGCGGAGGCCGTCGCCCGGGGCGCGAAGGTCGTCGCGGGCGGGGTGGCGCGCCCCGACATCGGCCCGTACTTCTTCGAGCCGACGATCCTCGACGGGGTCGCCCCGGACATGTCCGTCTGCACGGAGGAGACCTTCGGCCCGGTCGTCTCGGTCTACCGCTTCACGGACGAGGACGAGGCGATCGAGCGCGCCAACGCCACGGCGTACGGTCTGAACTCCTCGGTCTGGACGAAGAACGGCCGTCGTGGCCAGGAGGTCGCGGCCCGGCTGCGCACCGGCACGGTCAACATCAACGAGGGCTACGCCCCCGCCTACGGCAGCGTGCAGTCCCCGATGGGCGGCATGAAGGACTCGGGCCTCGGCCGCCGCCACGGCTCCGAGGGCATCCTCAAGTACACCGAGGCCCAGACGGTCGCCCACCAGCGCGTGCTCCCCATGGCCCCCTCGCTGGGCATGGACGACGAGCAGTACGCCCGGTTCATGAGTCGGAGCCTGCGCCTGATGAAGGCGTTCCGGTTCCGGTAGACGACCCTCGCTCCAGCCACTCGAAGGGGAGACGGCACGTGCCTCAGGACGCTTACGACTACGACGTCATCGTCGTGGGTTCCGGCTTCGGCGGGTCGGTGACCGCCCTGCGCCTCACCGAGAAGGGCTACACGGTAGGCGTCCTGGAGGCCGGCCGCCGCTTCACCCGCGAGACCCTGCCCAAGAACTCCTGGGACCTCAAGAACTACCTGTGGGCCCCGAAGCTCGGCATGTACGGCATCCAGCGCATCCATCTGCTGGGCAACGTCATGGTCCTGGCGGGCGCGGGTGTCGGCGGCGGTTCCCTCAACTACGCCAACACCCTCTACGTGCCGCCGAAGCCGTTCTTCGAGGACCCGCAGTGGCGTGACATCACCGACTGGCAGGACGAGCTGGCGCCGTACTACGACCAGGCCCGGCGCATGCTCGGCGTACGGCTCAACCCGACCATGACCCCCTCGGACGTCCATCTGAAGGCAGCGGCGGAGCGCATGGGCTGCGGCGACACCTTCCACATGGCGCCGGTCGGCGTCTTCTTCGGCGACGGCGAGGACGCCGACGGCTCGGTGAAGGCGAAGCCGGGCCAGGAGGTGCCCGACCCGTACTTCGGCGGCGCGGGTCCGTCCCGCAGGGCCTGCGCGGAGTGCGGCGAGTGCATGACCGGCTGCCGGCACGGCGCGAAGAACACCCTCAACGAGAACTACCTGCACCTGGCGGAGAAGGCCGGCGCGGTCGTCCACCCCATGACGACGGTCGTCTCGGTCACCGACGACTCGCGCGGCGGCTACGCGGTCGCCACCCTGCCCACCGACCGCGGCCGCAAGGCGAAGGGCCGCACCTACACCGCCCGCAAGGTCGTCCTCGCCGCGGGCACCTACGGCACCCAGACCCTGCTGCACCGCATGAAGGCGGGCGGTCAGCTGCCCCGCCTCTCCGACCGGCTGGGCGAACTGACCCGCACCAACTCCGAGGCCCTGGTCGGCGCCCAGACCGACGACCGGCGCTACCGCAAGGCGCACGGCGCGCCGAAGGCCGACTTCACCCGGGGCGTGGCCATCACGTCCTCGATCCACCCCGACGCCAGCACCCACATCGAGCCGGTCCGCTACGGCAAGGGGTCCAACTCGATGGGCAGCCTGTCCATCCTCCAGGTGCCCTACGCCGGGCGGAACTCGGGCACCTCACGGGTCCTGGGCTTCTTCGCCCACGCGGCCAAGCACCCGCTGCTGGTGCTGCGCTCGCTGTCCAACCGCCGCTGGTCGGAGCGGACCATCATCGGCCTGGTGATGCAGTCGCTGGACAACTCCCTGACGACGCACCTGAAACCGTCCGGCGTCGGCCGCGGTCTGCTCACCGCCCGCCAGGGCCACGGGGCCCCCAACCCCAAGCAGATCAAGGCGGCGACGGAGGGCGCGACGGCACTCGCGGCCGAGATCAACGGCTTCGCGGGCTCCAACGTCGGTGAGCTGATGGGCACCCCGCTCACCGCCCACTTCCTGGGCGGCTGCCCGATCGGCGACTCGCGCGAGTCCGGTGTCATCGACCCGTACCACCGCCTCTACGGCCACCCCGGCATCTCGGTCGTCGACGGCGCCGCGGTCTCCGCCAACCTGGGCGTCAACCCGTCGCTGACCATCACCGCCCAGGCCGAGCGGGCCATGTCGTACTGGCCCAACAAGGGCGAGCCCGACCCGCGCCCGCAGCAGGGCGCGGCCTACGAGCGTCTCCAGCCGGTCGAGCCGAAGTCCCCGGCGGTCCCCGCGGAGGCGTTCGGCGCGCTGCGGCTGCCGTTCCTCGGCATGCCGGCGGTACCGCCGAAGAACTGAGCGGAAGCGGAAGACAGAAGAGGGACCTGCGCCCCCCTCCGAGCGCAGGTCCCTCTTCTGCTTGGTGCGGCGGCCTGCCGGCCGCTGCGGCTTACGCCTGGACGCCGGCCTTGCGGCGACGGACCACGAAGATCGCGCCGGCACCGGCGACGACCGCGGCACCGCCGACCAGGCTGATCATCGGCAGGGCCGAGCTGGAGCCGGTCTCGGCGAGGCTGCCGGTGACCTCCGGCGTGTCGCCGCTCGGCTTCTCGTCGGTGACGGGCGCCTTGCCGCCTTCCTGCGGCTTGGTGCCGTCGGTGTCCGTACCGGCGGAGACGATCTGGAACTTGTACGACACGTCACCGAAGCCGGTGCACTCGGCGTCGTTGTCGCCGTAGATCGTCGCGCCGAGCGAGAAGCCGGCGCCGACCGGGGCGGACTTGCTGACGCTGAGGCGCAGCGGGATGTCGACCTCGTAGTCGGGCTTCAGCTCGTCGGTGTAGCCGACGTAACCGACCGCGTAGCCGCCGTCGTTCAGGTCGGTCCAGACCTTGCTGTCGGGGTCCCACGCCTGGAGCTTGACCTGCTTGCTGGTGAACAGCTCCTCGCCGTTCTCGTCGGGGGAGGCCCCGGCGAAGAAGTTGAGGTCGTTCAGCGTCGAGTCGGAGTTGTTCAGCACGCTCAGCGAGAACTTGTGCCAGCCGCTGCCCGCGGCGATCTTGCCGGGCAGGCCGGAGATGCCGACGTCGACCTTGGTGTCCTCGCACACGGAGGGCTCCGGGTCCGGGGTCTCCGACTCCTCCGGCTCGGAGGCGCTCGGCGCCGGGGAGGACGCGCTGGCGGAGGTGCTCGGGGCCGGCGACGTCTCGGGAGCGGACTCGCTCGCGGACGTGCTCGGGGCCGGCGACGTCTCGGGAGCGGACTCGCTCGCGGACGTGCTCGGGGCCGGTGACGTTTCGTCGGTCGCGTATGCGGCCGGTGCCGCGAGCAGTGCCACCGGGGCTATGACCGCCGTAGCGGCCGCTGCTGCCATGGCGCGGCGAAGCTTCATGAAGACCTCGGAGAGTCCGGCGTGCCGCGCGGTGCGGCACGAACGTTGGGGGAGGCCTCCGCGTGTGGGGCGCGGGAGTGGCCCTTGGTTCGGCAGGTTTGATCCGTGAAGCCTGTGAATGGTTGTGCCGGCATTCACAGAATTCTTATGTGGGCTGAGTCACACCAGGAACCTTCTTGTGAAGGCGCTCGCCGGCCGCTTAGATGCTTGCTTCGTGTCTGAAAAGCCGTCCGACGATCAACCGTCGGCCTCGGAGCTCCCCGACGACGTCTGGGAACAGTTCACCCGCGACACCGAGCGGGACATCCGTTCCTCCGCCCCGAAAGAGCCGTCGGCGCGGGCGCGCATGGTGACCGAGCGCCTGCGGGAGCAGGACGCCCGGGGCGAACAGCCGCCCGGGTGGCGCACGGGCCCCGCCTGGCAGGAGATGAACGGGCGGGCGGCCAGGCGCCGCAAGCTGTGGGCCGCGCTCGGGGTGTCCGCCGCGGTGGCCGTCGTCGTGGTGGCACTGAAGCCGTCGCTGCTGCCCGGTGACCCCTTCGGCGCCGGAGGGTCCCGGGCCGCCGAGGCCTCACCGCTGCCCGAGGAGACGGCCGCGCCCACCGCCGCGCCCGGAGCGTCCGACCCCGAAACCCCGACGCTGGACCGGCCGTTCGCCGGTTCCCCCGCCGAGCGCTGGGCCGACGGCGAGGCCGGCATCGTCCTGCCCGAGGCCAAGGCCGTCGGCACGGTCTCCAAGGACCGGGTGGAACAGGCGCTGAAGCTGACCAAGAAGCTGCTGGTCGGGGCCAACCTCGACCCGAAGACGCTCCAGGGGGCGCGCCCGGCGGCCGCGCTCTCCGTGCTGGACCCCAAGCAGCCCGAGCTTCTCGACGACCTCGGCACCGGCCTGCGCTCCCCGAGCAAGGAACACGATCCGGTGACGCTGTTCAGCCGCTTCGACCCCGACGAGGTGCGGCCGGCCGGTGACGTGGTCAAGACCCGCGGCCGCATGACGGTCAAGAAGGGTTCGCACGGGGGTGTGGCGGTGCGCGCCGACTACACCTTCGTCTACCCCCTCGTGCGGGCGGACGGCCCTCCGGAGGTCGCCCGGACCATCGTGCGCCGGGTCCTCGACGTCGAACTCGCCGACCCCGCCAGGTACCAGGTCACACCGGGCCGCGCCCTCCTGCTGAACTACGACCAGGAGATAGGCAATTCGTCGTGCTTCGTCTACGACGGTTTCCTGCACCCGGAGTTCCCGTCGAGCACGTCCGCCGGCCCGGACCCGAGCGGCCCGGCGACGGACCCGTACGACCGCAGCAAGGAGATCGACCACGGCGACGGCGACGACTGCGGCACGGTGACCCGCACCTGAGCGATCCGCACGTGAATGCCCCCCGTCCGAGCGGGGTGAAGGGCCGTGGGCCACGAGCGAAGGGCCCCGCGGGGTGGAGCCGCGGGGCCCTTCCTCTCGTCAGCACCGACGTCAGGGCAGCGCCGGTGCCTGGAAGCGGCGCCGGGGGGTAGCGCCGCTGGTCTGTACCTCTGGAAGTGCGGTCATGCGGGTGCCCGCGAGGGGGACTTGGGCTGTCTACGCATCGTGCTGGAAGAACGCGGCGCCCGCAACCGTTCGACCCGAACTTGTGCATTTATGCAAGGTCCGCCGGCCGACTCCGGGCGTCCCCGGAGCCGGCCGTTCTCTTGGGTGACCGGGCTACTGTCCCCTGCCGTCCGGTCACTACCCTGGAGCGAGGTCCCACGACGCACGGCACGATCCGTGCGTCTCATCGCCCCAGTGAGCCACGCGTGGTTCTTTCGAGCCCGCCCCTGGCTGGCACGGACACCGGGATCAACGAGGCGGCGCGGGTCCGGTCACGCGCCGTACGGGTGAGAGTGATGCGTACGTCTGTCCCGGGAACACGGTCACGCCACGCGTGCCGCCGTCAGATCTTGCCGCGGCACAGCTCCAGCAGCGTCATCGCGAGTGCCGTGCCCGGCTTGCCCAGCGCCTCCCTGTAGTGGCCGAGCACGTCCATCTCGCGGGAGAGGTTCACACGCCGTCCACCGGAGGCGATCCGGGCCTCCTGGATGACGGCGGAGACGGCCACCCGCTCCTGGATCAGGCCGATGATCCGGTCGTCGAGCGCGTCGATCCGCTCGCGCGCTCCGGTGATCACGCCGGCGGCCTCGGGGGTGCGGGCGCCGGTCACGTCGATGGTGGTCATGGGGGGCTCCTCGTGAGGGGAGGCCGCCCCGGGGCGACAGGGCCCGGACGACGACAGGCGCCCCGGGCCTTGTCGGCCCGGGGCGCCTGGAACGTTGCTTGTCAGTGGCTCAAGCAGCACGACCATGGCGTCCGGCGGGCCGGATGCCATAGGTAAAGACGAACGTCTGGTGCTTGAACATGGGGGCAAGTATGCACCGCGCCCCGGAAGCGTCCAAGCCGGTTCGCATCCTGAGACGGGGGCCGGTCCCCGGCACACGGGAACGGGTCCACCGCCCCCCGGTAGAATCGGGAGCACAAGACCCCCGCCCCACCGCCGGAAGGCACCCCGTGTCATCAGCGACTCCCGCTGCCACCGCCGCCGACACCGTCCTGGTCGTCGACTTCGGCGCGCAGTACGCCCAGCTCATCGCCCGTCGCGTCCGCGAGGCGCGGGTCTACAGCGAGATCGTGCCGAGCACCATGCCGGTCGCGGAGATGCTCGCCAAGAACCCCGCGGCGATCATCCTCTCCGGCGGTCCCTCGTCGGTCTACGCGGAGGGCGCGCCCAGCCTGGACCGCGAGATCTTCGAGGCCGGCGTCCCCGTCTTCGGCATGTGCTACGGCTTCCAGCTGATGGCGAGCACCCTCGGCGGCACCGTCGACAACACCGGCGCCCGCGAGTACGGCCGCACCGACCTGCACGTCTCCAAGGTGTCCTCCACCCTCTTCGAGGGCACCCCCGCCGAGCAGCCCGTCTGGATGTCGCACGGCGACGCCTGCTCCGCCGCCCCCGAGGGCTTCACCGTCACGGCCTCCACGGACGTCGTCCCGGTCGCCGCCTTCGAGAACGACGAGAAGAAGCTCTACGGCGTCCAGTACCACCCCGAGGTGATGCACTCCACGCACGGGCAGCAGGTGCTGGAGCACTTCCTCTACCGGGGCGCGGGCCTGACCCCGTCCTGGACCACGGGCAACGTGATCGAGGAGCAGGTCGCCGCGATCCGCGAGCAGGTCGGCGACAAGCGCGCCATCTGCGGCCTGTCCGGCGGCGTGGACTCCGCGGTCGCGGCGGCCCTCGTGCAGAAGGCCATCGGCTCCCAGCTGACCTGCGTGTACGTTGACCACGGCCTGATGCGCAAGGGCGAGACCGAGCAGGTCGAGAAGGACTTCGTCGCCGCGACCGGGGTGCAGCTGAAGGTCGTGGACGCCGAGGAGCGGTTCCTCAAGGCGCTCGCCGGGGTCTCCGACCCCGAGGAGAAGCGGAAGATCATCGGCAGGGAGTTCATCCGGGTCTTCGAGCAGGCCCAGGCGGAGATCATCGCCGACGAGGGGCCGGCCGTCGAGTTCCTGGTCCAGGGCACCCTCTACCCGGACGTCGTCGAGTCCGGCGGCGGCACCGGCACCGCGAACATCAAGTCCCACCACAACGTGGGCGGCCTGCCCGAGGACCTCGAGTTCCAGCTGATCGAGCCGCTGCGCAAGCTGTTCAAGGACGAGGTCCGCATGGTCGGCCAGGAGCTCGGCCTGCCGGAGGAGATCGTCCAGCGTCAGCCGTTCCCCGGCCCCGGCCTCGGCATCCGCATCGTCGGCGAGGTCACCAAGGAGCGCCTGGACCTGCTGCGCGAGGCCGACGCCATCGCCCGCGAGGAGCTGACGGCGGCCGGCCTCGACCGCGACATCTGGCAGTGCCCGGTGGTCCTGCTCGCGGACGTCCGCAGCGTCGGCGTCCAGGGCGACGGCCGCACCTACGGTCACCCGATCGTGCTGCGCCCGGTCTCCTCCGAGGACGCCATGACGGCCGACTGGTCGCGCCTGCCGTACGAGGTCCTCGCCCGGATCTCCACGCGGATCACCAACGAGGTCAAGGACGTCAACCGGGTCGTCCTCGACGTCACCTCGAAGCCGCCGGGCACCATCGAGTGGGAGTGATTCCCCCGGTGACCCCTACGTGCGCTTGACCGTGCGCAGGGGCGCGCCGGGCGTCCAGACCTGGACGACGAGGTAGGTGTCGTCCTCGACGGAGGTCCGCACGACCTCCGTCAGCTCGGTGCGGAAGAGGTGGAACGGCTCCGGCGGTTCCACCTCTTCGACGTATCCGGCCTTGGTCTCCACGTCCTCGACCTCGATCGCCCGGCCGCTGATCCGGACGTCGCCGCCTCCCATGCCCGTGCCCTCCCCGGGGTTCGCCTGGAGGGCGAAGCGCGGGTCGCGGCGCAGATCCAGGGCCTTGAGCGAGTGCGGCATCATGCCGAGCCACAGCTCGCCGTTCAGGAACCGCACCTCCAGGCCGCTGGTGCGGGGCGAACCGTCCTTGCGGAGCGTGGCGAGGATGTGGTGGGTGTAGGCACCGAAGCGCTTCTCGACGGTGGCGGCCAGATCCGGTTCGGCGGTGACGAAAGCCGCCCAGTTCGCAGTCATGGGGAGAGTGTCGCGCCGAAATCCGACATCTTCTGTCGGCTATTCGTGGGGTCGGGGAGCCAGGGGGCACACGAATGGGCACACGGTGCTCACAGGGGCGCTCGTGTCATCTTCACGATTCGCTCCTGTTCTTCCCGGCCTCACGGACGGTAATTTCCGCCCGTACGCAGAACCAGCGCTGGAGGACCTATGCACGGGCCCACTCCGCCCCTGCCGCTGCCCACCGACCGGCTGCGGTTCGCCATGCCGCCGATGCACGAGTCGGTCGAGGACGAGCGCCGGCACCGCAAGGAACGGCTCGCGGGCGCCCTGCGGATCTTCGGGCGGCTCGGCTTCGAGGACGGCGTGTCCGGGCACATCACCGCCCGTGACCCCGAATTCAGCGACTGCTTCTGGGTCAACCCGTTCGGGATGCCCTTCCGGCACGTCACCGTGAGCGACCTCGTGCTCGCCAACCAGGACGGCCAGGTCGTCGAGGGCGGCTACCACGTCAACCAGGCCGCCTTCACCGTGCACGCCCAGGTCCACGCCGCCCGGCCCGACGTGGTCGCCGTCGCCCACTGCCACTCCGTGCACGGCAGGGCGCTCGCGGCCCTCGGCGAGCTGCTGGAGCCGATCACCCAGGAGAGCTGCGCCTTCTACGAGGATCACGCCCTCTACGACACCTACACCGGCGTCTCCGTCGACGCCGACGAGGGGCGGCGCATCGCGGCCGTCCTCGGCTCCCGCAAGGCGCTCGTGCTGCGCAACCACGGGCTGCTGACCGTCGGGGACTCGGTGGACGCGGCGGCCTGGTGGTTCGTGTCGATGGAGCGCTCCTGCCAGGTGCAGCTGACCGCGCAGGCGGCCGGCCGGCCGGTCCGGATCGACCACCGGATGGCCGTGGCGACCCGGGAGCAACTGGGCGGCGACCTGGTGGCGTGGATCAACTACCAGCCCATGTGGGAGGACATCAGCCGCAGCGAGCCGGGTCTGCTGGACTAGGCGACGCCTTCAGAACCCCCGCAGCACCGCCGCCTTCGTCCTCGCGAACTCCTCGTCGGTGAGGACGCCGTCGCGGTGCAGGCGGCCCAGCTCGCGCAGCCGGCGCAGCAGGACGTCGTGGTGGTCGCCGGCCGGGGGCGCCGCGGAAGAACCGGCGGGTGGTTCGCCGGTTTCGGCGCCGGCACGCGCGGACGGGTGCGGGAGCCGGGCGGTGACCGCCGTGGCGACGAGGACCGCGAGGAGATCGCGGCGGGCGCTGCCCCACAGGTCCAGCGCGTACGGGTCTTTCTCCGGCGGCAGTCTCGACGAGACCGTCTCGCGCGTCACGAAGCGCAGGCAGCCGCTTGTGGAGCCGGTGTTCGGCAGCCACTCGACCCGCACGAGGTCGTCGATGCCGATGATCCGCGGGCCGGTGGCGCGCTTGACCCGCTCGGAGGTGTCGGCCCAGTCGATCCGTACCCGCGTGCCGTCGAAGGAGACCGTCCCGTCCGAGGTGCGCACCGACACCGGAACCGGCGGGCCGGGCAACAGGTAGGCCGTCGCCGGGCCCTGAGGGATCTGGTCCAGGAGCAGCGCGCGGCGGATCTCCTCGGCGAGGTACTCGGCGACCCCCGCCCGGTCGGCGTCCACCGTCAGCCGGCAGGGGTCGGCCGCGTCCGGCAGCCGCCCGCCCGTGGCCCGAAGCAGCGGGTCGGCGCCCTCACGCAGCCGCAGCCGCAACCCCGGCCGGCCGCGGCCGCCTTCGGGGCCCAGGGTGACGCCCGAGACCGCCGCGAGCGGCACGACGACCTCGCCGTACGTCTGCCGGAACAGCGGCACGCAACGGTGCAGGCCGGGCGTGATCCGGATCGTGTCGCCGTCGAAGACCCAGGTGCCGTCGCGCTGGATGATCTCGGCCATAGGGCAATTCTTCCCGCCGGGTCAACGCGGCACGCCGAAGTTCACCCGTGTTGATCAGAACGGTCGGACGGAAACCCGGCGGCGTAGGGCACAATTCGCTGTCGTCGCAGGGGAGTTGCGCAGCGGTGTTTCCGGGGTTCCGGAAGGCCGGCGCTGTTGGGTCGCGGGAAGGCGGGCGTCGGGCGTGGCGGTGCGGGAGGCGGGACAGGGCGGCGCGGACGCGGGCGGGTACAGCGGTGCGCGGGCGGGCGTCCATGGCGAGGGCCCTGCGGGTGGCTACGCCGGTGGGTACACCGGCGGACATCCGGGCGGACCCGGCGGCGATCACGGGGGCGGGTGCGCCTGCGGGGACTGCCCGCACGGGGCGCGTGAAGGGCATCGGCGGGCCGTCGCCGCGTTCCTGCGCCGACGGGACGAGTTCGCGGCCGGGCAGGGGCTGCCGGCCTCGGTGGCCCACTCCGCTTCGGCGTCCCGCCAGTGGGTCTCCGAGGCACTGGCCCAGTCCGCCGAGCATGTCGCCGAGCGCAGGCGGGCCGAGGGGCAGGCCTGGCTGACCGGCCTGTGGCGCCGCACGACGGCCGTGGTCTGGGCCGCCGTCGTGCTGTTGCTCCTCGGGCAGGCCCTCACGGCGGTCGGCGCGGGCTGGACGGCGGCGCGCACGGCGGGGCTGGCCGCGGCGCTGATCACGGCGCCGGCGCTGACCGCCGCGTCGTGGTTCCACCGGGCGAAGGGCGGGGTGCTGGCGCCGGTGATCGGTGAGGACAACCGGCTGTCCACCTCCCGCACGGTCGCGGCGGCCTGGGTGCTCTTCGTGGCGTACGCGGTCCTCGTGCTCGCCGGGCGGCTCGCCGCAGCCTCCCGGGGCCGGGAGCGGGACGCGCTGATCTCCGGGCTGGACCTCGCCCGGGGCGCCGGGGTCGTGACCGTGCTCGCCGTGGTGTGCGGGATCGCCGTGCTCGTGCGGCGGGTGGTCGGGCTGCGGGTCTTGGGGCAACGGCTGCAGAAGATCCGCGCCGACCGGCCCCGGGCCGCCGACCTGCTGACCGACGACGCGGGGCGGGGCACCTTCGCCGACATCCAGTACGTGGTGATCAGCGGTGTCGCCCTGGTCTTCGCGGCGGTACGGCTGGCCAGGCGGCCGGAACAACTGCCGGACCTGCCGTGGGGACTGGCGCTGGTGGTGCTGGTGTCGGCGGCGACGTACCTGGCCGGCAAGTACGCCGAGGGCGGCCGGCCGGTCATCCTCTCCGTGGTCCGCGCCCGGGAGGCGGGTGACCTGGACGGGCCGATCCGCACCGGGGACGACATCGAGATCCGGGGCGCCGGGTTCGTGCCGCCCGGCGCGCAGGGGGCCGACCGGCTGGCCCGGATGGTGGTGCGGGTGGGCGCGGTGCACGTCCACGTACCGCTGGTGCCGGTGCCCGGCGGGTTCCGCAACCCCACGGACACCCTGCTGACGGTCCCGGTGCCGGCGGACGTGGAACCGGGGCGGGTCGAGGTGCAGGTGGTCACCGCGGCCGGAGTGGAGACGAACCGGTACGCGGTCGACGTGACGGAGTGAGCCGGCACCCACCGGCGGGACCGCACAAGCCGTTCGCGCAGGATTGAGCGCGGCCCCTTCGTCGTACGTATGGTCGGTCAGGGGGCTCGGCACCGGCGAGAGGCGGCCAGCAGCGATGACTCACGGTATGCGAACAGACACGCACGTCCCCCACTTCGGTGAGGGGGGTGACTGGCGGGACAACGCCACCCGCTACGCCCTGCTGCCCCTGCGCCTCTTCCTCGGCGTCACCTTCATCTACGCCGGGCTGGACAAACTCACCGACAGCGCCTTCATGAGGGACTCCGGCCCCGGGTCCATCGGCGACATGATGCGCGCCGTCCGCGACTCCTCCGCCCTTCCCGCCCTGGTCGACCTCTCCCTCAAGAGCCCCGTCGGGTTCGGCTACGCCATCGCCTTCGGGGAACTGGCCGTCGGCATCGGCACCCTGCTCGGCCTGCTCGCCCGTCTGGCCGCGCTCGGCGGCGCGCTGATCTCGCTGAGCCTGTGGCTGACCGTGAGCTGGGCCTCCGACCCGTACTACTACGGCAACGACCTCGCCTACCTCATGGCCTGGACACCCCTGATCCTGGCGGGCGCGCCCCTGCTGTCCCTCGACGCCGCGCTGCGCTCCCGACGACGGCGGCGCGGCGGGTACCGCTAGCGGCCGCCCGCCTCAGGCCGGGTCCACGCCCGTGGGCCGCCCGCGTCACGCCGGGTCCGTGCCCGCGGCGCCTCTCCGGCGGCGCCGGGCTCGGCCCGTCAGGAACGCCACCGCGCCCGCCAGGCACAGCCCGCCCGTGACGAGGGGGATCGCCACGAACCACGGGGTCTCCCAGGCGCCGCCCGCGTCACCGGCGTACAGGACGCCCACCAGGATCAGGACGGCGCCGGCGACCAGCTTCCCGGGCTGGAGTTCATGACGCAGCACGGGCCACCTCTGCCTTTCCCATGCCGACCTGGAGATCCAGGTCGATGGTGCCGGACCTCCCGGCCCCCTCGGCGGGAGAGAGGGTGATCTCCTGGTGGCGGTCCGGCCGCACGTCCAGGTCCTTCGGGTCGTCGCCAGGCAGATGGAGGTCGCCGATGCCGACCTCGGCGTTCAACCGCACGGTCACCTCCTCGGGCACGACCACCCTGAGCCTGCCCATGCCGACCTCCGCCCGCGTCGTCACCGTCTGCTTCCCCGTCAGGTCCAGCCTGCTCAGATCCAGGGTGGCGACGCCCGTGCCCAGGTCGTAGCGCGGCCGTACGTCCGTCACGTCGGCGGGCTGCCAGGTGGTGCGCGCCCAGTGGGTGTCGATGTCCTTGGGCAGGGCCGCCGCTCCGGCGAGCAGACCTGCCGTGACGATCGCCAGGAGGATCGAGCCGGCGCCCGTGCGGCCCAGGAAGGCGCTGACGGCCATGCCCAGGCCCAGCACGGCGAGCGCGCACGCCAGGCCCGTCTGAAGGCTGGTGCCGAGCGGGTGCCCGTCCCAGGTGCGGCTGGTGCCCAGGGCTCCCGCGAGCAGGGCCAGCAGGAAGACCCAGCCGCCGATCCAGCGCGGCCCGCGCTGAGGCGGCCGGGAGCGCGGGGCGGGCCGGTCCTCGCGGGCGCCCGGCCGGGTGCCGAGGCTGACGTCGACGGCCGCCGCGACATCGAGGTCGTGGGTGTCGCGCGGGCCCCACAGATAGCCCGTGCCGCCGATGTGGGTGCCGTCCTTGACGATCGGGTCGCGCCACCAGGACGGGCCGGTGAGGAACACCGGCGGCGCCTGCGGCTCCGGCGGGGCGTCGGCGACCGCCTGCGCGGCCAGCGGGTCGGGGCTGGGGGTGCCGCGATGGCGCGACCAGTAACCGGCGCCCGCGAGGAGGAGCGAGAGGACCACGGCGAAGGTCAGCACCCCGCCGTTGTTCAGCATGGTCAGGAACACCCCGCAGCCGACCAGCGCGAACAGCACGGCCGCCAGGGCCTGGCCGTCGACGCGGCCGGTGAGCAGTTTGCGGACCTCGTTCTCCTCCTCGTCGTCGTACGGGACGAAGAGCCAGGCGAAGCCGTAGAACAGCAGACCGATACCGCCGGTGGCGGAGAGCACGGCGAGGGTGATGCGGAAGATCACCGGGTCCATGTCGCACTGCCGCCCGAGCCCCGCGCAGACGCCGGCCAGGGTCTTGTGGCGGCGGTCGCGGCGGAAGGCGTGGGGCGGCCCGGCCGGGACGGCTTCCTCGGCGGAGGCGGCCGCGCCGGGTGCTCCCCCTTGCTCTCCGGCGTCCGCGCGCCCGGGTGCGGAGCCCGCGGCGGGCGCGGCACCCTGCGGCCCGGCACCCGGGGCGGGGCGCGGGCCGGAGCCGGGTCCCGGACCCGTCGCGGCGTGCTCGTGATCGGTCATGGGTCCATGGTGACGGGCGCGGCGCCCGGGCGGGAGCCGGAACGACCCTGGCCGGACCCTGATATCGGCCCTGAGGGGCCGCCCGGCGACCGCCCGAGGGGTGGCCCACGCAGATCAGGGGAGCTCTAGGGGACGACCCTGATGCTCCGGCCTGCCGCGCGTGTGACCATCAATGGCATGTCGGAAGCCGCAGCAGCGCCACTCGCCGAACCGCGGCCGCCGCGCAAGCTCTACCGCAGCAGTGACGGACGCTGGCTCGGGGGCGTGGCGCGAGGGCTCGCCGGGCACCTCGGGCTGCCCGTGATCTGGGTGCGGCTCGTCTTCGTCGGCCTGTTCATGGCCGACGGCCTCGGCGCGCTGCTGTACGCCGCGTTCTGGTTCTTCGTCCCGCTCGGCGTCGGCGGGGTCGAGGCGCAGAAACCGCCGCCCCCGGTCGCGGAGACCTCGCCCGACGGCCGCCGCAGACGCGTCGCGCGCAGGCCCGACAAGGGCCAGATCGTGGCCCTGCTCCTCATGGTCGTGGTGGCCATGGTCTTCGTGGGCAACGTGAATCTCAGCGGCGGGGCCAGGGTCTACCTCTGGCCGATGGTGCTCGTCGGCGCGGGCGTCGCCCTGGTCTGGCGGCAGGCGGACAACGCCCGCCGGGCCCGCTGGGCCGAGGTCGGCCGCCGCCGGCGCACGGTGACGCTGCTGCGCTCGGTGGGCGGAGTGCTGCTGGTGACGGCCGGCGTCTCCGGCATCTTCGTCCTGCAAGGATCGGCGGCCCACCTCGGCTCGGTGCTCCAGGCGGCCCTCGCGGTGCTCGTCGGGATCACGCTGCTCGCCGGACCGTATCTGGTGCGCATGACGCAGGACCTGTCCGAGGAGCGCCTCATGCGCATCCGCGCCCAGGAACGCGCGGAGGTCGCCGCCCATGTGCACGACTCGGTGCTGCACACGCTCACCCTGATCCAGCGCAACGCGGAGAACGCGAACGAGGTGCGCCGTCTGGCCCGTGCCCAGGAGCGCGACCTGCGCACCTGGCTCTACAAACCCGAGGGCACCGGCAAGGACGAGGCCGACGAACCCGCCACCCTCGCCGATGCCGTCCGGCACAACGCGGCCGAGGTGGAGGACAAGCACGGCGTGCCCATCGAGGTCGTGGTCGTGGGCGACTGCCCGCTCGACGACGGGATCGCCGCACAGATGCAGGCCGCGAGGGAAGCAATGGTGAACGCCGCCAAGTACGGTGGCGAGGGCGGCGCCGTACAGGTCTTCGCCGAGGTCGAGGGGGGGACGGTCTTCGTGTCCGTCAGGGATCGCGGCCCCGGCTTCGACCTCGACTCGATACCCGCCGACCGGATGGGTGTCAGAGAATCGATCATCGGCCGCATGGAGCGCCACGGCGGTACGGCGCGGCTGCGCGCGGTGCCGGACGGCGGCACGGAGGTCGAGCTGGAGATGGAGAGGGCGGAGAAGACGTCATGAGCGACCCGACCGAGGCGAACGGTACGGCGGGATCGGCGGAGGCGCCCGGCCCCGCGGAGTCGGACGGCGGCCCCGGGCGCCATGTGCGCGTGGTCCTCGTGGACGACCACCGCATGTTCCGCACGGGGGTCCAGGCCGAGATCGGCCGGACCGAGCAGACGGGTGTCGAGGTCGTGGGCGAGGCCGCCGACGTCGACCAGGCCGTCACGGTCATCACCGCGACCCGGCCCGAGGTGGTCCTCCTCGATGTGCACCTGCCCGGCGGCGGAGGTGTCGAAGTGCTGCGCCGCTGCGCCCCGTTGATGGGCGACGCCGAGCAGCCGGTCCGCTTCCTGGCGTTGTCCGTGTCGGACGCGGCGGAGGACGTGATCGGCGTGATCCGGGGCGGGGCCCGCGGATACGTCACCAAGACGATCACCGGCACGGACCTCGTGGACTCGATCTTCCGCGTCCAGGAGGGCGACGCGGTCTTCTCGCCCCGGCTGGCCGGGTTCGTCCTGGACGCCTTCGCCTCCACCGACGCGCCGCCGGTCGACGAGGACCTCGACCGCCTGACCCAGCGCGAGCGCGAGGTGCTGCGGCTCATCGCGCGGGGGTACGCGTACAAGGAGATCGCCAAGCAGCTGTACATCTCCGTGAAGACGGTCGAGTCGCATGTCTCGGCGGTGCTGCGCAAGCTCCAGCTGTCGAACCGGCACGAGCTGACGCGCTGGGCGACGGCTCGCCGGCTGGTCTGACACCGGCGCTCACACCACCCGCGTCGCCCCCGCGTACGGCATCTCGTCGAGCGGGGCGACGCGCACCGGCGCGGACGGGTTCGGGGCGTGGATCATCCGCCCGTTGCCCACGTAGATGCCCACATGGCTGATGCCGGCATAGAAGAAGACCAGGTCACCGGGGCGCAGTTCGGAGCGGGAGACGCGGCGGCCGGCGGCGATCTGGGAGTACGTGGTGCGCGGCAGGGAGACGCCGGCGGCGCGGTAGGCGGCCTGCACCAGACCCGAGCAGTCGAAGGCGTTCGGGCCGGTGGCGCCCCACACATAGGGGCTGCCGAGCTTCTGGTAGGCGTAGGAGACGGCGGCGGCCGCCCGGGAGTCGGGCGCCTGGGAGGAGGCCGGGCCGGGGGCCGCCAAGGTGTCCCGCGCGCCCGTGGAGCGTGAGGCGCGGACCTCGGATCCGCCCTGCCGGGAACGTTCCTGCGGTTCGAGCCGGGACAGCAGCCGCCGGGCGGAGCCCAGCTTGCCGGTGATCGTCTTCTTGTGCTGCTTCAGCTCCGCCCGGCGTGACTTCAGGGAGGTCAGCTCGATGTGGGCGGCCCCGCGCAGCTGCTCGATCTCCCTCAGCTGCCTGCGCACGCCGGAGACGGCGGCGTTCTGCCGGTTGCCGGCCCGCTCGACGAACTCGGCGTTCTCCAGGTACCGGTCGGGGTCGTCGGACAGGGCGAGCTGCACCGCGGGATCCAGTCCGCCGGCGCGGTACTGCGCGGCGGCGACCGAACCCAGGCCCTGGCGGGCGGAGTTGAGCCGTTCCTCCTTGCGTGCCGCCTGATCCTGGAGGTTCCTCAGGCGCTGCGCGGCCGCTTCGGCCTTCTCCTTGGCGCCGTTGTACTTCTCGGTGGCGACCTCCGCCTCCCGGTACAGCTTGTCCACCTCGGCCTTGACCTGACCGGCGGTGAGCGGGGGTTCGGCGTGCCCGGTCCCGTCGAAGGCCGTCGCCGTCGCCGCGCCCGCGAGGGCGATCGTGGCGGCCGTACGGGCCTTGCCGCCACCCAATGCGCGCTGTCGGGGCTTGCGGTGCGCTGCCACCTGGAGGCCACGTCCTTTCCTCGACCGCCGGTGGGAGCGCATACGCCGCCAGGGGAGCGGACGGGCGGCCTGCGCGTCCGGCGACGGCCCGCACAGGGGAAGCGGATCGCCGCCGGACTTCTCGGCGGTGGTGTCCGACTGCCGCCCCTGGCCCGGGCGGCGGTGGGGAGCCGGGCACCTGGAGGAGGACGCTAAACGTCGCCGAGGCGGGCCGGTGGCAGGTGTGCGGAACTGTCTCGAGAGGACCGGCGGTGACCGTATGCGACCGTAGCGCCGTCTCGACCCCGAACGCTTCACTCAGTGTGATGACCGATGCGCCGAATCGTGCGCGAGTGGCCCTGATCGGGTGCTATGGGGCGCATATATGCATCAGTGGCCCGGTGTCGGGCGGCCCGCGGGCCCCTGATTAGGCTCCGGCCTCATGGACGTACTCATCCACCTCTTCGTCGGCCTCCACATCATCGGCATCGCCGCGCTCCTGGGCGGATTCCTCACCCAGATGAAGGCGATGGGCGAGGGCACGGCCCGCTTCACGCCCGCGATGCTGCACGGCGCGCTGACGATGCTGGTCACCGGTGTGGCGCTGGTCGGCCTCAACCAGGCCGACGACCAGACCGTGAACAACATCAAGATCGGCGTGAAGCTGGCCCTGCTGATCGTGATCCTCGGCCTGGTCTATGTGAAGCGGGACGACGAGAAGGTGGACAAGGGCCTGTTCGGCCTGGTCGGTCTGCTGACCACGGCGAACATCTTCATCGCCGTGCTCTGGACCTGACCCGGGAGGGACGGGCGCGCGCCGAGGTGAGCGCCCAGGCGGTGCAGCCGAGCCAGGCCGCCACGGTCATCCACAGCAGGACCTCGCCGAGGGCGTCGAGCCAGGGCGCGTCCAGGGCGGCGGCGACGGCCAGGGCGGCCGCGGCCGTGCCGACCGCGGTGAAGACGGTCGCCCAGCGGGCCACGTCGTAGCCGTGCCGGGGCCAGGCGAGCTCGGCGGTGAGCAGGCCCACGCAGCAGACCAGGGTGAGCACGAGCAGCCCGGCCGTCACCCTGCCGAGGACGGCGTGGTCGTCGTCGTTCCACAGGTACAGGCGGGCGCTGTCGGCGGTGATCAGACGTGCCCCGGCCAGCGCCGACAGGGCGAGCGCCCCGGCCGCGAGCCAGTGGTCCCCGCGCCCCTCGGTCACCTCCCGCGGCGGGAAGCGCAGCAGCGCGACGCAGTAGAGCACCAGCCCCGGCCAGAACAGCACCATGGCCGCGTGGGCGAGCCAGGCGGCCGACTCGGCCGCGGCGAGCGTGGCGCCGAGCACCGCCAGCCCCTGGGTGGCCGCACAGCGCAGGAACACCGTTCCGCGGCGCTCCGGGTTCGCCGCGACGAGCAGCGCCGCCCACAGCAGGGCCGCGAGCGCCAGCAGCGCCGCGGCCGACCGCTGCCAGCCGGCCGCGCAGAAGCCGGTGCCGATCAGGGCGGTCGCCGCCGTGAAGGTGAGCGCGGCCGGCGTCTGCGCCGGCCACCGCGACGGCCGCAGCACGGCGTACGCGACCGCCCCGGCCCAGGCCGCGCAGGCCGGGACGAGGGCGACACGGGAGAGGGTCTCGTACCCCGCCGAGTCGAGACCGACCGCCAGGGCGCCGGTCGTCAGCGCGTACATCGCGCACAGGGCGGCGGACAGGGAGAGACCGGGCATGGCGCCGATGCTAGGCAGCGCCGTGCGCGCGGGGAGAGGGGCACGCGCGCGTGCCCCTCAAAATCGGACCAAGACCGTCAGGCCGGCCGCACCACGCTGTGGATCGCCGACTCGCCGTCGTAGTAGATCGACTCCTCGCGCACGTACGTACCGGGCTTCGGGGCGTGGATCATCATGCCGTTGCCGATGTAGATCCCGACATGGGTGACGTCGTCGTAGAAGAACACCAGGTCACCGGGCTGGGCCTGGGAGAGCGGGACCGTGGTGCCGGCGTTCACCTGGTCGTAGGTCGTGCGCGGCAGGGTGACGGACGCGGCCTTCCAGGCGGCCTGGGTGAGGCCGGAGCAGTCGTAGGAGCCCGGGCCGACGGCCCCCCACACGTACGGCTTGCCGATCTGGGCACGGGCGAAGGCGAGCGCCTTGTCGGCCTTGGTGGCGTACGAGGAGTCGGCCGGGGCGGTCGTGGAGGACGAGCCGGAGCCCGTGGACCCCGACGCGGAGGACCCGCCGTCCTGCTGCCCTGCCGCCTGCTCCTGCGCCGTCTGCCGGGCGGCCTGCTGCCGGGCCAGCTCGTCGGCCTTGCGGGCGGCCTCCTCCCGCTTCTCCCGCTCGATCGCCGCGAGCCGGGCCTTCTCCTCGGCGGTCAGCCGGGACATCAGCTCGCGGGCATCGGCCAGCTTGCGCTGGACGGTGGCCTTGGCCGCCTTCAGGTCGCCCTGCGACTCGGTGAGCGTCTCGAGGCTCTCGGTGGCCTCCTGGCGCTTCTTCATCGTCTCGGACTGCTGTGTGACGTAGTCGTCGACCGCGACCTTCTGACGGCCCGTCATCCGGTCCATCAGCTGGGTCTGGTCGAAGTAGTCCTGCGGGGTGTCCGCGAGCAGGAACGTGGCCGTGTCCGGGGCGGCGGCGCCGGTGCGGTACTGGGCGGAGGCGAAGGAACCGAGCTCCTCCCGCGCCTCGTTGAGCTTCTGGGTGCGCTGGGCGACGTCGTCCAGGAGGGTGTCCACGCGCTTGCGCTGCTTCGCGGTCTTCTCCTTGGCCGCGTTGTACTTGTCGGTGGCCGACTCGGCCTGGCGGTACAGGTCGCCGACCTTCTTCTCGACGTCCTCCAGGCTGGGCTTGTCGTCGGCCTCGGGGGTGGCGTTGGCCGACTGGGACAGCAGGGCCACGGAGGTGAGGGCCGCCGTTGCGAGGGCGGGGGTCCGTATGCCTGCCACGCGCGTACCCGTAGGACGCGACTTGCGGTGCGACGCCAAGGGAGGCGACTCCTTCCACGTTCCGCCTACCGGGTTAGCTGTCGGGTTCGGGCGGATGGTTCGGAAGGGTTGCCCTACGGCCTTCTCCGCACAGGGAGTCGGGCCGATTCACCCCAGGTTCACGGTTGGGTCCCCGGCTCCGGCTGCCGCTGCGGCACACCGGACTCGGCGGAGGCCGCGCGGCCCGGCGACGTTCGCCGGTGGGGGTCATGCGGCCTGATCGCACCGTAGCCAATTCGTGTGGCCCTTGTGAAGGTTGATGGGTGATATGCCCGATACATTTTCGTGACCTTACTCATGAGCGTTGCGGAGAGTGAATGATCCGGGGCGGTTGATCACGACATGTCCGCGATCGGGGAGGGTGTAGCAGGCCGTCACCGGCCGGTCATGGAGGGCGACAATACGCCGCCGGACCGTCGGCCCGCGGCCGGGTGCGCGGCGATGTTCCGGCGATGTTCTCGGGGCGGCGGCGGGCTGTCAGTGGGGCGCCCTAGACTCGGAGAGCGATGAGCAGCCTCTTTGACGACAGCTTCCTGGCGGACCTCCAGGCCCGGCGGGGCCCCGCGGACGAGCCCCCGCCGCCGCCCGAGGACGATCACGTACCGGAGCCGATCCCGGACGATCTGTTCGGCGGGAAGTTCGACGCGCCGCCGGACCGCGACCCCTACTACCGGGACGGCGCCCCCCGCCCGGTGGTGGACACCGCCACCCTCCTGGAGGGGCTGAACGACAACCAGCGCGCCGCCGTCGTCCACTCCGGCTCCCCGCTGCTCATCGTGGCCGGCGCCGGCTCCGGCAAGACCCGTGTGCTCACGCACCGCATCGCCCACCTGCTCGCCGAGCGGGACGTGCACCCCGGCCAGATCCTCGCGATCACCTTCACCAACAAGGCCGCCGGTGAGATGAAGGAGCGCGTCGAGCAGCTGGTCGGCCCGCGCGCGAACGCCATGTGGGTCATGACCTTCCACAGCGCGTGCGTGCGCATCCTCAGGCGCGAGAGCAAGAGGCTCGGCTTCACGTCCTCCTTCTCGATCTACGACGCCGCCGACTCCAAGCGCCTGATGGCCCTGGTCTGCCGCGACCTGGACCTCGACCCCAAGCGTTTCCCGCCGAAGTCCTTCAGCGCCAAGATCAGCAACCTGAAGAACGAGCTGATCGACGAGGAGGACTTCGCCGCCCAGGCCGCCGACGGATTCGAGAAGACCCTCGCCCAGGCCTACGCCCTGTACCAGTCGCGGCTGCGCGAGGCGAACGCCCTCGACTTCGACGACCTGATCATGACGACGGTCAACCTGCTGCGCGCCTTCCCGGACGTCGCCGAGCACTACCGCCGCCGCTTCCGGCACGTCCTGGTGGACGAGTACCAGGACACCAACCACGCGCAGTACGCCCTGGTCCGCGAGCTGGTCGGCACCGTTGAGCACCCGGTCGACGTACCGCCCGAGGCCGAGGTCCCGCCCGCCGAGCTGTGCGTGGTGGGTGACGCCGACCAGTCGATCTACGCCTTCCGCGGCGCGACGATCCGCAACATCCTCCAGTTCGAGGAGGACTACCCGGACGCCACGACGATCCTGCTGGAGCAGAACTACCGCTCCACCCAGACCATCCTCAGCGCGGCCAACGCGGTCATCGAGCGCAACGAGTCCCGCCGCCCCAAGAACCTGTGGACCAACGCGGGCGCCGGTGCCCGGATCACCGGCTACGTCGCCGACACCGAGCACGACGAGGCCCAGTTCGTCGCCGACGAGATAGACCGCCTCACCGACGCCGGCGAGGCCAAGGCCGGCGACGTCGCCGTCTTCTACCGCACCAACGCCCAGTCCCGTGTCTTCGAAGAGGTCTTCATCCGCGTCGGCCTGCCCTACAAGGTCGTCGGCGGCGTCCGCTTCTACGAGCGCAAGGAGGTCCGGGACGTCCTGGCCTACCTGCGCGTGCTGGCCAACCCCGAGGACTCGGTGCCGCTGCGCCGGATCCTCAACGTGCCCAAGCGGGGCATCGGCGACCGCGCCGAGGCGATGATCGACGCCCTGTCCCAGCGCGAGAAGATCAGCTTCCCGCAGGCGCTCAAGCGCGTCGACGAGGCGTACGGCATGGCCGCGCGCTCCACCAACGCCGTCAAGCGGTTCAACACCCTGATGGAGGACCTGCGCACCATCGTCGAGTCCGGCGCCGGACCGGCCACGGTGCTGGAGGCCGTCCTGGAGCGCACCGGCTACCTCGCCGAGCTCCAGGCCTCCACCGACCCGCAGGACGAGACCCGCATCGAGAACCTCCAGGAACTCGCCGCCGTCGCGATGGAGTTCGAGCAGGAGCGCGGCGAGGACGAGCGGGGCACCCTGGCCGACTTCCTCGAACAGGTCGCGCTGGTCGCCGACTCCGACCAGATCCCGGACGAGGAGGACGGCGACGGGGTCATCACGCTCATGACCCTGCACACCGCCAAGGGCCTGGAGTTCCCGGTCGTCTTCCTCACCGGCATGGAGGACGGCGTCTTCCCGCACATGCGCGCCCTCGGCCAGGCCAAGGAGCTGGAGGAGGAGCGGCGCCTGGCCTACGTCGGCATCACCCGCGCGCGGGAGCGGCTCTATCTGACGCGCTCCACGCTGCGCAGCGCCTGGGGCCAGCCCTCCTACAACCCGCCCTCCCGGTTCCTGGAGGAGATCCCCGCGGCGCACCTGGAGTGGAAGCGCACGGGTGCGACCGCGCCCGCGTCCTCCGGGCCGGTCTCGGCGGTGGCGGCCTCGCTGTCGTCGTCCCGTTCCCGCTCGTCCGCCTCGGGTGCCTCCGGGTTCGCCACCCGCCGCACCTCGGAGAAGCCGGTGGTGTCGCTGGCGGTCGGGGACCGGGTCACACACGACCAGTTCGGGCTCGGGACCGTCGTCGCGGTCAAGGGCACGGGCGGCAACGCCGAGGCGACGATCGACTTCGGGGACACCAAGCCGAAGCGGCTGCTGCTGCGGTACGCGCCGGTGGAGAAGCTGTAGCGCCGAGAGGTGAACCGGTGGGCCCCTGCGCGCTCGACGCGGGCGGGGGGCTGCCGGGGCGTTACCCGATGCGGGCGGGGCGGGGGCTGGCGGACGTTACGTCGGGTCGATGCCGTGGCTGCGCAGCCACGGGAGCGGGTCGATGGCCGAGCCGCCGCCCGGGCGCACCTCGAAGTGCAGGTGCGGGCCGGTGGAGTTGCCGGAGTTGCCCGAGCGGGCGATCGGATCGCCGGCCTTCACGGTCGTCCCCGAGGCGACCGTGTAGGTGGAGAGGTGGCAGTACCACGTCTCCGTGCCGTCCTTGGCGGTCAGGATCAGCATGTTGCCGTACGCGCTGTTCCACTGCGTGCGCACCGTGCCGTCGGTCGCGGCCATCACGGTCGTGCCGTACGAGACGGGGAAGTCGATGCCGGTGTGCAGGGACATCCAGTTGATGCCGGACTGGCCGTAGTAGGCGCTGAGTCCGTGCCGCGCGACCGGCAGGGCGAACTTGGGGCGCAGCCGCTCCTTGCGGGCCGCCTCCTCCGCCGCGCGCTTCTTCTCGGCGGCCTGCTGCGCCTTGAGGTCGATGCGCTCCTGCGTACGGCTGGCCCGGTCGGCGAAGTCGTCGGCGCCGGCGGCGAGGCTCTGCAGCTGGGTGTCCAGCTTGTTGTTGGCCGCGGCCGGCTGGACGGGCTGGGCGTCCGCGGCGGTCGTCCGCGCCTCGGCGGCACTGTCGTCGGCGAAGGTGCCGACGGAGGCGGCGGCGATCCCGGCGACCCCCATCACACACGCCGAGGGCACCGCGATGGTCATCAGCGCCGAGCGCTTGGGGGGTGTGCGGCGGCGGGAACGGGACCCTGCGCGGGCGGCCGCCCGCGAGGACGGCGCGGGGGCGACGTCCTCCTGGTCGTCCAGGAGCGGGGTGACGACGGGCAGTTCACCGGTGGCGGCCGGTCCGTCGCCGTCCGCTGCGGGCTCGTAACCGGCCCCGGCGGATTCGTCGTAGGCGACCTGCTCGAACGTCGCGGTCTCGAGCTGGTCGAAGGTTTCAGCAGGGTGCTCGTACGCCTCGGGGGCCGGTGCCGCGGTGCCGTCGGAGTTCCACTGCGTGGCGTCGTACGCGCCCGTGTCGAAGGCCTGCTTGCCCCACTCCCACTGCTGGGTGCGGTCGGCGGGGTCACCGGACTGGTCCGGCTGGAGCCAGGCGCCGGCCTCCCACTGCCCGGTGGCGTCCGGGGGCGGGCTCGGCGACGGGATCGCCGACATCGGCTGCTGCTCGCCCGTCCAGGACGTCGTGTCGTAGACGCCGGTGTCGTAGGCCGCGTGGTGCTGGGCCGCGTAGGCGTCGTAGTGCACGTTCTCGTGCGTGCCGGTGGGCCATTGGCCGGTGTCGTAGGCACCCGTGTCGTGGCCGCCGCCCGGCATGTCGCCGAAGAGGGGATCCGTGGCGAAGGTCGTGGTGGCGGGCCCGGAGGCATCGAAACCGGCGCCGTGGGTACCGGTCGTGGCGGCACCGGTGGCGTCAAAACCGGTGGCGGCGTAGTCGCCGTACGTGGTGAGGTCGCCGTACTGGGCTTCCTGGGTGCCGTACGACGCGTAGTGCGCCGAGGCGGCGTCGGAAGCCGGAGCCGGGGTCATGGTCCCCGACGGGTGACGGTCGTTCACCAACTTCTCTTTCGCCTCGACAACAGGGGCTGCCAGAGCAGTGCGGCGACTGTACCCGGCGGTACGCGGGCACGACAATCTTCTGCAGGTTTCGCGCGCGCAGGAAACGGGCATTCGGCCGTGTTTTGGCGGACGGCGGGCACGGGTTTGGTTCTGTGTTCGAAGTTTGTTCGACCTTGAGTGGTGCTGTGGCGCGACGTGCCCGCTGTATGACGAGTTTCAGGCCACCGTCAGACCGCCGGTGTGTTCGGCGGAGGGTTCACCCGGCTGGGCCGTGTCGAGAACCTCCCGTATGCCGTTGGCGACGGCGGGGTGCACGGGCAGGGCGAGATGACCGATGCCGGTCACGTGCACGTTCTGCGCCATCAGGTCGGGATGATCGATACGGGCCGTCTCCACCGGGTCCATCACATGGTCGAGGTCGCTCCAGAAGCCGACGAAGCGCGTACGGCAGTCAGGGGCGGGCAGAGTGAGCTCCTCGAGCACCGGTGAGCCGGGGCGCATCTGGCGCACGATGGGGTGCGCGTTCGCCACGGGCATCACCCGGGTTCCCGCGTGCGGCGTGCCGAGCGTGACCAGGGTCCGCACGCGCGCGTCGCCGCCGAGCCGCTGCACGTAGTAACGCGCTATCAGGCCCCCGAGACTGTGCCCGACGACGTCGACCCGCCGGGACCCGGTGCGCTCGCAGACCTCCTCGATGTGCCGGCCGAACAGCTCGGCCGCGGCCCGTATGTCGCAGGTCAGCGGCGAGTAGTTGACGGACTCGATCTGCTGCCTGCCGTGCTGGGCGAGGCTGCGGCGCAGCAGGACGAAGACCGAGCGGTTGTCGATGAAGCCGTGCAGCAGGACGACCGGAGGCTTGGCCCGCGTGGGCAGTTGGGCGGCGCCGTCCACGGGCGGCACCGGAACCGGGGCGCGCCGCTCCTGGGTGATGCCCGACGGGTAGAGGAGGAGATGCCCGGCCAGGATCGCGAACTCCAGGGCGGTGGCCTTCAGCAGGGCCACGGAGAGTCCCGCGAACCTGCCCGGCAGCAGGCGCTCGCAGAACGGAAGAAAGGGCAGAGCAGCCCTGGTGACCTTCATGGCCGACCTCCTGTCGGCACGCGGGAGGACGGTTCCGCCCCCCGTGTGCCCTCGTGGAAAGCAGCTGCGGAGGCGGCCGGCGTCGACCGCGCGAGCGGCGTGAGCCGCATGAGTCGCGTGAGCTGCGGGGGCAGAGCGCGGCGTGTGACGTCCGGGACGCCGGACGTGCGACGGGGGTCCCCGACCGGTGGGGTGACGGGGATCCCCGCTGATGCGCCGTGTCTGCCCTGCTGGCTGTGCGTGCGGTTCGTGCCGTGAATGCGGTGCTTGCTCTGCGTGCCTTCGCCGAAGTGTCCGGCCGCCGCTGTGTGCCCTGGGCGGCGTGGCGGTACGGCAACCCCGTTGCGACTCCCCTTGCGCTTGTCCCATCGTGTGATTTCCCCCTCGCTCTCCGCCCCGAAACTGCCGGTTGCGGGATGCTGGAGATAACGTTCGTTCACTTGCCCGGAGGGTTCGGGGCGGGGAGTCCGTGCGGTGCGGCATGTACGGCTTGCCCGATGTGTGCGGTACTTGTCGGTACGGATGGATGTAGTCGCTTCATGGAGGCAGTGATGGGTGTGGCAGCCGGTCCGATCCGCGTGGTGGTGGCCAAGCCGGGGCTCGACGGCCACGATCGCGGGGCCAAGGTGATCGCGCGGGCCCTGCGCGACGCCGGTATGGAGGTCATCTACACCGGGCTCCACCAGACTCCCGAGCAGATCGTCGACACGGCGATCCAGGAGGACGCCGACGCGATCGGGCTGTCCATCCTCTCCGGAGCGCACAACACGCTCTTCGCGGCGGTGATCGACCTGCTCAAGGAGCGGGAGGCGGAGGACATCCTTCTCTTCGGCGGTGGGATCATCCCCGAGGCGGACATTCCCCTGCTGAAGGAGAAGGGCGTCGCGGAGATCTTCACCCCGGGCGCGACGACGGCGTCGATCGTGGACTGGGTCCGGACGAACGCCCGCCAGCCCGCGGGGGCCTAGGCCTGCGGTGGTCCGGCCCGGGCGGCCGAGTCGGGGTGGTCCGCCGGGTCCGGGTGGGCCGGCGGATTCGGCTGGTCCGGTGGCTCCGGTTGGTTCAGCGGGTCGGGCTGGTCCAGTGGGTCGGGCTGGTTCAGCGGGTCCGGCCGGTCCGGTGAGTCCGGCCGGTGGCCGTGCGTTCTCGCTCCGGGGAACTCGCGGCATGACGGCTGGCTGTGGCGGCCGTGCCTGTGGTCGCCGTGCTTGCTGTGCTCCCTGTCGTTCCTGTCGTTCCTGTCGTTCCTGTCGTTCCGGTGGTCGTCCCTGCCCTGTCCGCTGCCCGTGCCGTTCGTCTCGTTCCTGACGTCGGCGTGCTCCGCGGCGTCCGGCGGACCGCTGGACGGACCTCCCGGCCGCCGGAAGGTCCCCACCTGCCGACGGGCGGCCCGGGGTCAGGCCGCTCCCAGTTCCTCGGCCATCGCCGCGCGCAGACGCAGGGTCGTCACCAGGCGCTGGAAGGCCTCCGCCCAGTAGCCGCCCGCTCCCGGGGACGCGTTCTCCGGTTCGTCCGGCACGGCCAGGAGGGCGTCGAGCCGGGCGGCCTCGGACGGGTCGAGGCAGCGCTCCGCCAGGCCCATGACCCCGCTGAAACTCCATGGATAACTCCCCGCGTCCCGAGCGATGTTGAGCGCGTCCACCACGGCTCCGCCGAGCGGCGCTGCCCAGGGCACCGCACATACTCCGAGCAACTGGAAGGCTTCGGACAGGCCGTGCGCGGCGATGAAACCGGCCACCCACTCGGCCCGTTCAGCGGCGCCCAGCGTGCCGAGCAGCTTGGCGCGTTCGGCCAGCGAGACCGCCCCAGGACCACCCGCCTCCGGCGCCGACGGCTCACCGAGCAGCGCGCGTGCCCACGCGGCGTCCTCCTGACGCACCGCCGCCCGGCACCACGCCGCGTGCAGTTCGCCCTGCCAGCCGTCCGCCACCGGCAGCGCCACGATCTCCTCCGGCGTGCGTCCGCCGAGCCGCCGGGACCAGGTCCCGAGCGGTGCCGCCTCCACCAGCTGGCCGAGCCACCAGGACCGCTCACCCCGCCCCGCCGGGGCCTTCGCCACGACGCCGTCGCGCTCCATGCCCGCATCGCACTCGTGCGGCGCCTCGACGACGATCGCCGGGGTGGGCCGCGTGGTCGCGCCCGGCCCCTCGTTCTCGCTGCCGGTCGTCGGCGGCTGGGCGATCTGCGCGTGGTCGAGGGCGACGCAGGCCTCCGCCCTGACCGCCATACGCGCGGCGAGCGCCGAGCCGGGCAGGGACGACAGCAGCTCCGCCGCCGTCGCCCGGACGTTGCGGCTGCGGTCGGCCAGGGCTTGTTCCAGGAACGGCTCGTCGTCCGCGCCCAGGCCCGCCCGCAGCGAGTCGAGGAACATCAGCCGGTCCTCGGCCCTTTCCGTCGCCCAGGTCGTCGCCAGCAGGTCGCGTGCGGCGGCCGGTTCCCGGGAGCGCAGCGCGGACAGCAGGGCCACCCGTTCGGCGAACAAGCCCTCCTGCCAGAGCTGCTGGATCCGGTCGTCGTCCCCGATAGGCGGCAGGGCCGCTCCGCCGCCCGGGGTGGCCCGCAGGGCGAACCGCCAGTCCGGGTTCAGCCGCGCCAGCCACAGGGCCCGCGGCCCCGCGAACTCCAGCACCGCGGGACGCAGGTCGGTACGCCCGCGGGCCGCGTCCAGCAACGCCGGAAGCGCCTGCGGAGGCGGTGCGAACCCACGGGCGTTCGCCGCCGCGAGCCATTGGGGCAACAGCTCCATCAGGTCGGGCGCGGCGCCTCGCCGGCCGCCGCCGGAGGGGCCGGGGCGGTCGGCCAGCAGCATCGCGAGTCTGCGGGCCGCCGCCGGTGGCAGGGCGGGACGCGGGTCCTGCGGAGCCGGCTGCGGCCGCTCGGCCGCCCGCGCCGGACGCAGACCGGCCCGGCGCCGCACGGTCTGCACGGCCGCCGCGTCCAGCAGGGCCGCCGGGGCGTCCGGGCCGGGCGTGGTGCCCGGCGGGGTGCGGCGGTCGGTGCCCAGCAGCGCGGTGGTGACGAGCCCCTCCCAGGCGTCCGTGCCGGGCGCGTCGACAGGAGCGGAGGTCCTGGTCATGAGCTTCCTTTCCGCGGGGCGCCCGGTGGTTGAAGGCTCGCCCTTACCGGATGTCCCGTGATGCCTGAAAGATTCGTGGATCTGTGGGATGCGTGAGACGGGGTTAACGGCCGTGGCTGGTAGGGGTGTCGGTGTCTGCGCCCCGCCGCCCTTGTGGGGGTGGTCCTGCTCGTGTCGGCGCTGCCGGCCGCCCCGGGCTTGGTGTCCGGGTTCGTGTTCGTGGCCTTGCCCTTGCCTTTGGCGGTGGCCGTGCTCGTGCTCGTGCCCGTGACTGTGCTCGTGCCCGAGGCCGTGCTCGTGCCTTCGCGCGTGCTGTGCTGAGGCCTTGCTCGCGCCTGCGCCGCCGCCCGCCCCGGGCTTGGTGTCCGGGGTCCGTGTTCGTGGCCGTCGCCGTGTCTTGCCCGTGGCCGTGGCTGTGCTCGCGCCGTGGCCCGTGCTGTGCCAGTGGTTGCCCTTGCCCGTGTCCCTGCCCGCGCTGTGCAGGTGACCCCGCTCGTGTCTGCGCTGCCGCCCGCCCCGGGCCTGGTGGCCCCCTGACCGTGCCCGCGTCGCGGCCTCAGCACAGGGCGACTGCCTCGCCCGGTCCGTCGGGCCAGGCCGTCAAGGGTGTGAAGCCCTGGTGGCCGCATTCGCCGAACACCTTGACCGGGGCGCCACCCGACAGGGCGATCAGCCGCCACAGGCCCGGCCGGGAACGCGCGGTGGGAGTGAGGGGCAACGCCGCGTCCTCGTCGGCGTCCGCCAGCTGCCACGAGTCGCCGTCCGGGGCCGGGACGACCCGGTCCAGCGTCACCGGGACGGAGTCCAGCCACGGGTCGTCGCGCAGGGCGTCTCCGTAACGGGCGGCCGCCTGGGACGTCGTCATCCCCGATGGGCGTATCGCCGAGGGCGCGGGCGGGGCGAACTGCTCGCCCAGGGCCACCCGTTGACCCGTGCCCGGGTACGCGGACACCTCCGCCTCCAGGACCAGCCCCACCGGAAGGGCATGCTCCGGCGCGCGCCCGGCGGCGCCGTAGGAGAGGAGCAGCACGGTGCGGTGGGACTCGGCGCCGTACAGCCAGATCCGGCGGGTCGTCAGGCGTGGGTCCGTCGTGTCGTACTGGGCGAGGACCAGCCAGCGGTCCCGCAGCGGCGGGCCGTCCGCGGAGGCAGGCAGGCCGATGCGGGAGCGGACCGTGGCGGCGAGACCGTCCGGGAGCCGCTCGCGGCGCAGCCAGCCCTGGCCGAGGAGATGCAACAGCGCGCACTCCTCCAGCAGCCGCACCGGCCAGCCAGGCCCCGTGGACGGGATCGCCCCCAACTCCCGCACCCTGCCCGCCAGGCCCTGGGCCTGGGCGTCGACCATCCGGGCCGCCGTCTCGTCCCAGAGGCCGTACCCCGCTTGCTCCGCCGACGCCAGGCCGCCGCGCAGCAGGTCCGTCAGGCGCTGCTCCAGCTCCACCGCGCCCGCTGTGACCCGCTCGGCCCTGCGCTCCGCCCGGCGCCGCGCCGCCTCGGGATCGGCTGCCCCCGACGGCGCACCGGAGCCGTCCCCGGCCCTCTTCTCCTCCGCGCGCCTGCGCCGCCCCTCCATCCACTGCCCGGCCCACTCCGGAGCCTGCCCCGGCGGCACCGCCGCGTCGTCACCGGCCCAGAGCAGCAGCAGCCCGAGGGCGTGCTTGCACGGGAACTTACGGCTCGGGCAACTGCACTTGTACGCGGGCCCGGCGGCGTCCGCGATGTCGACCACCGTCTGGTACGGCTTGCTCCCGCTGCCCTTGCACAGCCCCCACACCGCCCCCTCGCCGGAACTGCCCGTCTCGGACCACGGTCCCGCCGCGCCGAGTTTGCTTCCCGCTTTGCGTGATGCAGCGTCAGGTGCCAGTGCCAGCACCTGGTCCGCCGTCCAGCGCACCCCCTGCTGAGTCATGCCATCGACGGTAGATCCCACCACTGACAATCGGGTCGGCGAGCGGCGTCGGCGGGGCGTTTGCGCAGGTCGGAACGCATTGTCAGTGGTGTGGTGCAACGTTGGCGACAGATCCGAACCGGCCGAGCTGGAGGGGGACTTTGCCATGACTGTGTCCGTTGAGCCGACGTCCGTCGAAGCGGGGGAGACGCGACCGGCCCAGGCGTTGCGACCGCATGCCGAGGACACCTTCGCCGACGAACTGGCAGCGCTGGCCGCTCAGGACGACCGTCCGCGTCCGGCCCGCTGGAAGCTGTCGCCGTGGGCCGTGGCCACCTACCTGCTCGGCGGCACGCTGCCCGACGGCACGGTGATCACGCCGAAGTACGTGGGGCCGCGCCGCATCGTCGAGGTCGCCGTCACCACGCTCGCCACCGACCGCGCCCTGCTCCTGCTCGGCGTGCCGGGCACGGCGAAGACCTGGGTGTCCGAGCACCTGGCCGCGGCCGTCAGCGGCGACTCCACCCTGCTGGTGCAGGGCACCGCCGGAACCCCCGAAGAGGCCATCCGCTACGGCTGGAACTACGCGCAGCTGCTCGCGAACGGGCCCAGCCGCCAAGCCCTCGTGCCCAGCCCGGTCATGCGGGCCATGGCGGAGGGCATGACGGCCCGCGTGGAGGAGCTGACCCGGATCCCGGCCGACGTGCAGGACACGCTCATCACGATCCTGTCCGAGAAGACCCTGCCGATACCGGAACTGGGCCAGGAGGTGCAGGCGGTCCGCGGCTTCAACCTGATCGCCACGGCCAACGACCGCGACCGCGGGGTCAACGACCTGTCCAGCGCCCTGCGCCGCCGCTTCAACACGGTCGTCCTGCCGCTGCCGGACAGTCCCGAGGCCGAGGTGGACATCGTCGCGCGGCGCGTCGACCAGATCGGCCGCTCCCTGGACCTGCCGGCCGTGCCGGACGGGCTGGCCGAGATCCGCCGCGTCGTCACGGTCTTCCGGGAGCTGCGCGACGGGGTCACGGCCGACGGCCGGACGAAGCTGAAGTCGCCCAGCGGCACGCTGTCCACGGCCGAGGCGATCTCCGTCGTCACCAACGGGCTGGCCCTGGCGGCGCACTTCGGCGACGGCGTGCTGCGGCCGGGCGACGTCGCCGCGGGCATCCTCGGCGCGGTGGTTCGCGACCCGGCGGCGGACCGCGTCATCTGGCAGGAGTACCTGGAGACGGTCGTGCGCGAGCGCGACGGCTGGAAGGACTTCTACCGGGCCTGCCGCGAGGTGAGCGCGTGACCGGCACGGGGCGGGGGCTCCGGGCGGCGGGACCGCGGTCGGCGGCGGGTTCGGATCGGGCGTGCGGGACGGGAGGGGGATGACGTGACCGGTCTGGAGAGCACCGCGGGCCGGGAGGCCGGGGCGGGACCGGTGCTGCTCGGGGTGCGGCATCACGGGCCGGGATCGGCCCGGGCGGTGCGGGCGGCGCTGGAGGGCATCCGGCCGCGGGTCGTGCTGATCGAGGGGCCGCCCGAGGCCGACGCGCTGATCCCGCTCGCGGCCGAGGGGGAGATGCGGCCGCCGGTCGCCCTGCTCGCCCACGCGGTGGACGAACCCGGCCGCTCGGCGTTCTGGCCGCTGGCCGAGTTCTCCCCGGAGTGGGTCGCCGTCCGCTGGGCCCTGGAGCACGACGTACCCGCCCGCTTCATCGACCTGCCGGCCACGCACACGCTGGCCTGGCGAAGGCAGGAGGACGAGGCGGCAGGGGGCGAACGCCCCCCGGAGGGCGGGACGGCGGCGGACGGGGACACCGCCCCGGACCCGGCCGGGCTGCGGATCGACCCGCTCGGAGTGCTCGCCGAGACCGCCGGTTACGACGACCCGGAGCGGTGGTGGGAGGACGTCGTGGAACACCGGAGCGCGGCAGCGGACGACGCCCTCGCGCCGTTCACCGCGCTCGAGGAGGCCATGACCGCCCTGCGGGAGACCTACGGCAGCGGGGGACACGACCGGGACCTCGTACGCGAGGCGTACATGCGGCTCCAGGTGCGCGCCGCCCAGCGGGAGTTCGAGGACGCCGTGGCCGTCGTCTGCGGGGCCTGGCACGTACCCGCCCTGCGGCAGAAGACCACCGTCGCCGCCGACAAGGCGCTGCTGAAGGGACTGCCCAAGGTCAAGACGGACATGACCTGGGTGCCGTGGACCCACCGCCGGCTGTCCCGCAGCAGCGGCTACGGGGCCGGCATCGAGTCGCCGGGCTGGTACGGACACCTGTTCAGCGCCCCGGACCGGCCGGTCGAGCGGTGGCTGACCAAGGTGGCGCGGCTGCTGCGCGCCGAGGACCGGATCGTCTCCTCCGCGCATGTCATCGAGGCGGTGCGGCTGGCCGAGACGCTCGCCGCGATGCGCGGCCGTCCGCTGCCCGGCCTGAGCGAGACGACCGACGCGGTGCGGGCGGTGATGTGCGAGGGATCGGACGTACCGCTGGCCCTCGTGCGGGACCGGCTCGTCGTGGGGGATGTGCTGGGGGAGGTGCCGCCCTCGGCTCCGGCGGTGCCGTTGCAGCGGGACCTCACCCGGCTGCAACGACGGCTGCGGCTGAAGCCGGAGGCACTGGAGCGGGAGGTCGAGCTCGACCTGCGCAAGGAGAACGACGCCGCCCGCAGCAGACTCCTGCACCGGCTGCGGCTGCTCGGGATCGCGTGGGGCGAACCGGCCGCCTCCCGTGGCAGCACGGGCACCTTCCGGGAGACCTGGCGGCTGCGCTGGGAGCCCGAGCTGGCCGTGCGGGTCGCCGAGGCCGGGGTGTGGGGCACGACCGTGCTGTCCGCGGCGACGGCGAAGGCCGAGGGGGACGCCGTCACCGCCGAGGGCCTGGCCGACGTCACGGGGCTCGCCGAGCGCTGCCTGCTGGCCGAACTGCCCGACGCGCTGCCGACGGTGATGCGGGTCCTCGCCGACCGGGCGGCCCTCGACACGGACGTGGGCCATCTCGCCCAGGCGCTCCCCGCCCTGGTCCGCTCCCTGCGCTACGGCGACGTGCGCGGCACGAACACCGGTGCCCTCGCCGAGGTCGCGGCGGGACTCGCCGAGCGGGTCTTCGTCGGACTGCCCCCGGCCTGTGCCGGGCTCGACGCGGACGCCGCCGAGGAGATGCGGCGCCATGTGGACGCGGTGCACGCGGCCGTGGGGCTCCTGGGTGACGCGCCCGCGGAGGGACACGGCAGCCTGAGAGGCCGCTGGCAGTCGGTGCTGCGGGTGCTCTCCGGGCGGGACACCGTGCCCGGGGTGATCCGGGGCCGTGCCGTGCGGCTCCTGCTCGACGACGGGGAGCTGGCGCAGGACGAGGCGGCCGTGCTGATGGGCCTCGTCCTGTCCCCGGGCACCCTGCCCGCGGACGCGGCCGCCTGGATCGAGGGCTTCGTCGGAGGGGGCTCCGGCGGCGGGATGCTCCTGGTGCACGACGAACGGCTGCTGGGGCTGGTCGACGCGTGGCTCACCGGCGTGCCGGCCGAGGCCTTCACCGACGTGCTTCCCCTGCTGCGGCGGACGTTCTCGGCGTACGAGCCCGGGGTGCGCCGGACCCTCGGCGAACTGGTCCGGCGCGGGCCGGGCGCCGGGGGCGGCAGGGCAGCCGTCGGCTCGGGGACACCGGGATTCGCGGCCGAACTCGACCTGGCGCGCGCGGACGCCGTGCTGCCCGTCGTGCGGCTGCTGCTGGGGCTGGACGACGTGGACGAGAACACCGGCAACGATCTGGCGGGGGTGACGGGATGACGATCCAGGCACGGAAAGAGCGGACGACGCCGCGGGAAGAAGGGGCCATCACGACGGGCGGTCTCCGGGGGGAGGCGCGGCCGGCGAGGGCCGTGCCGGTGATCCCGCTCTGGGAACGGCCTCGCAAGGGAGGACGGGGATGACCCCCCAGGTGACGGACCCGGCGCAGGAGCGGCTGCGGCGGTGGCGGCTGGTCCTCGGGGGCGACGCGGCGGACGGCACCGGCTGCGCGCTGTCGGGGCAGGACGCGGCGATGGACGGGGCGCTCACCGCGCTCTACGGCAGGAAGGACGGCGCGTCACAGGGCGGCCGGGACCGTTCGGCGGGACTCGGGGCGTCGGCACCGTCCGTGGCGCGCTGGCTCGGGGACATCCGGACGTACTTCCCGTCCTCCGTCGTGCAGGTCATGCAGCGCGACGCGATCGACCGGCTCGGTCTCGCCACCCTGCTGCTGGAGCCGGAGATGCTGGAGGCGGTGGAGGCCGACGTGCACCTCGTCGGCACGCTGCTCTCCCTCAACAAGGCGATGCCGGAGACCACGAAGGAGACGGCCCGGGCCGTCGTGCGCAAGGTCGTCGACGACCTGGAGAAGCGGCTCGCCACCCGCACCCGGGCCACCCTCACCGGCGCCCTCGACCGCAGCGCCCGCATCAGCCGGCCGCGTCACCACGACATCGACTGGAACCGCACCATCGCGGCCAACCTCAAGCACTACCTGCCCGAGTACCGGACGATCGTGCCGGAGCGGCTCATCGGGTACGGCCGGGCGGCGCAGTCCACCAAGAAGGAGGTCATCCTCTGTATCGATCAGTCGGGATCCATGGCGGCATCGGTGGTCTACGCATCGGTGTTCGGGGCGGTCCTCGCCTCGATGCGGACGATCTCCACGCGACTCGTCGTCTTCGACACGGCGGTCGTCGACCTCACGGACCAGCTGGACGACCCGGTGGACGTGCTGTTCGGCACCCAGCTCGGCGGTGGCACGGACATCAACCGGGCACTCGCCTACTGCCAGTCGCAGATCACCCGGCCCGCCGAGACGGTGGTCGTGCTGATCAGTGACCTCTACGAGGGCGGCATTCGCAACGAGATGCTCAAGCGGGTGTCCGCGATGAAGGGGTCGGGGGTGCAGTTCGTGACGCTGCTGGCCCTCTCGGACGAGGGGGCACCGGCGTACGACCGTGAGCACGCGGCGGCGCTCGCGGCGCTGGGGGCGCCGGCGTTCGCGTGTACGCCCGACCTGTTCCCGGAGGTGATGGCGGCGGCGATCGAGAAGCGGCCGTTGCCGATACCGGACGCGGCGTGAGGCTCCGCGTGTTGCCGACGTACCGCCGCCCGGTGTGCGGCAGCGCACCGGACATGACGGCCCGTCGGTAGGCAAGGGCTTGCGCAACCTCCGCACTCCCGTGCGAGGATCGGCGCCTGCTCGGCCGTGTGTGCTGGCGGCCGGGCGGTATCGCTTCCGTCGCACGGGAGGAAGCCCCCCACGTGACCTGGTCAGCAGCCCTGCCCGAGGCGGCGTTGCGCGTGCCGCGCACAGCGGCCGGGCGGCGTGCGCTCCAAGTGGCGCTGCTGGCGGGCGGGTTGCTGGCCATCGGGCTGGTGTGGGGGGAACGGGCGTATGCCGAGGGCTCGGTGGGGACGCCGCCGGAGGTCCGTGCGCGGCAGGTGATCAGCGGCCCTGATCTCCTGGAGCGACCGCATGCTCACCGGCCGGCCCGGGCCGGCCGCGTTTCCGGTGCGGGCAGTGTCGTTCGGGCTGCGAGTGAGGTGAGGAAGACGGCGGGCGAACGGCGGAGAGAGACCCGACCGAGGCCGTCGTCACCGCACCTCCCGCACTTGCCACGCCTCCCGGACACGTCCGCGGTTCCGGGCCTGCCACGCCTCCCGGACAGGCCCTCGGTCTCGGGTCCGCCCGGACCTCCGGCCTCACCCGCGCTCCCAATCTCGCCTGCGGGCTCCACCTCACCCGTGCGCCCGGACAGGCCCGGACTTGCCGCCTCACCCGCGTTTCTGGACGAGCCCGTGTTCCCGGGTTCGCCCGGGCTTGCCGCTTCACCCGCGCTCCCGGACGAGCCCGTACTTCCGAACAGACCTGGGCTTGCCACCGCACCCGCGCGTCAGGACCAGTCCGCGATCCCGCCCTTGCCCCCGCTACCCGCCTTGCCCGCGTTCCCGGACAAGCCCCCGCTCCCGAGCACCCCCGGGCTTCCCACCTCGCCCGCAATCCCCGTCTTGTCCCGGCTGCCCCTCCCACCCGGCGGGCACGCGGTGATGCCCGGTACGCATGTAGGGATCCCCTGGGTGCCTAGGTGGCCGGGGCACCTCGTACTGCCGGGTGGCCACCGACTGCCCGGCCCGGTCGCGGCCGATCCACAGCAGTCGGCCGGGACGGCTGCGGAGGGGGCTGTGCTCCCTGAGCGGGCCGGGGTGGCCGGTGTCGCCACCCGGGGGTTGCACGGGGCCAGCGGAACCCAGCCGACCAGACGTCCGGTCCCGGACCGGAAAGGTCACTGTCGGTCCGGCTACGGCAGCGGCGACAGCCACGTCGGTCGGCCCGGCCTCACTCCGTCGTCCGCCTCCGCCGGACGTACGACCGCCCACTGCCCGTCCGGCGGCCGTCCCGGCGGCGTGGTCGGGGATCGGGTGACGGTCGACGGCGGATCGTCGCGGCATGGCGACGCCCACGCCGTCACCCCGCGCCTCCCCGCACCGCTCGGTCCGCTGCCCGGGGCATCCACGCGCACCCCTGCTGGCGGCACCCGGAGCAGCCAGGGGGACGTCCCCCTCTTCCCCGGCTAGTTCCGACAGGCCGTGCGGGCCCGATCGGTGTGGCCGCGCGGCGCTGTTCCCCAGTCGCTTCACGAGGCCTCACGCCCGGACGGCCGAAAGCCGTCGGTCGTCCGAAGCGGAAACCCCCGTGAAGGGGCCGGGTGGTCCCCAACGGGGTGGGGACGACCCGGCCCGCACCCCGGAGAGCCGGACCCTGAACAGGGCCTCGGCGCTCCTTCGGCGGTGTCCGGCGGGCCTCACCGGGCCAACCCCAACCCGGTGAGGCCCCTCACCCGCTCCTCACACCCGGCACGCCGTGCCAGAGAGCGCGGCATCATGTGACAGGTATCACCGCTCAGGTGTGACCCTCGATTTAGAGGCCCCCCGCAAGCAGCGATAACCTGCGAGACGGACATGCCGCGCGCTCGGACACCGTGTGCGCCTCCCTTGTGACAGACAGCGGACGTCACGTTGCCCTCGCGGCACGCCCACGCAGACAACGAACCGCGAGATCACTGATAGGGACGGAAGCGCGTGGACCTGTTCGAGTACCAGGCGAGGGACCTCTTCGCCAAGCACGATGTACCGGTGCTGGCCGGTGAAGTCATCGACACGCCTGAGGCGGCCCGCGCAGCCACCGAGCGCCTCGGTGGCAAGTCCGTCGTCAAGGCCCAGGTGAAGGTCGGCGGCCGTGGCAAGGCCGGTGGCGTCAAGCTCGCCGCCACCCCCGACGAGGCGGTCGAGCACGCGACCAACATCCTCGGCATGGACATCAAGGGCCACACGGTCCACAAGGTGATGATCGCCGAGACGGCCCCGGAGATCGTGGAGGAGTACTACGTCTCCTTCCTCCTGGACCGTGCCAACCGCACCTTCCTCTCCATCGCGTCCGTCGAGGGCGGCATGGAGATCGAGGAGGTGGCGGCCACCCGCCCCGACGCCGTCGCCAAGACGCCGATCGACGCCAACGAGGGCGTGACCGAGGAGAAGGCCCGCGAGATCGTCGCGGCCGCCAAGTTCCCGGCCGAGGTCGCTGACAAGGTCGTGAACGTCCTGGTCAAGCTGTGGGACACCTTCATCAAGGAGGACGCCCTCCTGGTCGAGGTCAACCCGCTGGCCAAGGTCGCCTCCGGTGACGTCATCGCCCTGGACGGCAAGGTCTCCCTGGACGAGAACGCCGAGTTCCGCCAGCCGGAGCACGAGGCCCTCCAGGACAAGGACGCGGCCAACCCGCTCGAGGCCGCCGCCAAGGAGAAGAACCTCAACTACGTCAAGCTCGACGGCGAGGTCGGCATCATCGGCAACGGCGCGGGTCTCGTCATGAGCACCCTGGACGTCGTCGCCTACGCCGGTGAGGCGCACGGTGGGGTCAAGCCCGCCAACTTCCTCGACATCGGTGGCGGCGCCTCCGCCGCCGTCATGGCCAACGGCCTGGAGATCATCCTCGGCGACCCGGACGTGAAGTCCGTCTTCGTCAACGTCTTCGGTGGCATCACCGCCTGTGACGAGGTCGCCAACGGCATCGTCCAGGCGCTGCAGCTGCTCAAGGACAAGGGCGAGGACGTCACCAAGCCGCTCGTCGTCCGTCTGGACGGCAACAACGCCGAGCTGGGTCGCAAGATCCTCTCCGACGCCAACCACCCGCTGGTCCAGCGCGTGGACACCATGGACGGCGCGGCCGACAAGGCCGCCGAGCTCGCGGCTGCTGCGAAGTAAGGGACGAGGGACTACACAGCCATGGCTATCTTCCTCAACAAGGACAGCAAGGTCATCGTCCAGGGCATGACCGGTGCCACGGGCATGAAGCACACCAAGCTCATGCTGGCCGACGGCACGAACATCGTCGGTGGCGTCAACCCGCGCAAGGCGGGCACGTCCGTCGACATCGACGGCACCGAGATCCCGGTCTTCGGCACGGTCGCCGAGGCGATCGAGAAGACGGGCGCGAACGTATCCGTCCTCTTCGTCCCGCCGGCCTTCGCCAAGGCCGCCGTCGTCGAGGCCATCGACGCCGAGATCCCGCTCGCGGTCGTCATCACCGAGGGCATCGCCGTCCACGACTCGGCCGCGTTCTACGCCTACGCCGTGTCCAAGGGCAACAAGACCCGGATCATCGGCCCGAACTGCCCCGGTCTCATCACCCCGGGCCAGTCCAACGCCGGCATCATCCCGGGCGACATCACCAAGCCGGGCCGCATCGGCCTGGTCTCGAAGTCCGGCACGCTGACGTACCAGATGATGTACGAGCTGCGGGACATCGGCTTCTCCTCCGCCGTCGGCATCGGTGGCGACCCGGTCATCGGCACCACGCACATCGACGCCCTGGCCGCGTTCGAGGCGGACCCCGACACCGACCTGATCGTCATGATCGGTGAGATCGGCGGCGACGCCGAGGAGCGGGCCGCGGCCTTCATCAAGGAGAACGTGAAGAAGCCGGTCGTCGGCTACGTCGCGGGCTTCACCGCGCCCGAGGGCAAGACCATGGGCCACGCCGGCGCCATCGTCTCCGGCTCCTCCGGCACGGCCGCCGCGAAGAAGGAGGCCCTCGAGGCCGCCGGCGTCAAGGTCGGCAAGACGCCGACCGAGACGGCCAAGCTGGCGCGCGAGATCCTCGCGGGCTGAACCGGGCCAGAGCTCATCGGTGGGCCCGCTCCCTGCACAGGGGGCGGGCCCACCGCCGTTTCCGAGCCCCCTCTGCCGTTTCCGCGCTCCCGCAAACCCTCACCAAGGCTGCGGAAGCAACCGTTCCGGACCCTGCTGCTCCTCCTCGCGCAGCTTCGCGCGCAGTTCCCGCTCCGACTCCGACAGCGGCCCGGGCGCGACCGGCGGCGGCACGCCCTGAACCGTCTCTCCCGCCGGGACCGGTGGCTCGTAGTGGGTGGGGGCCGTGCGGGCGGTCAGGGCCGTGGTGCCGATCAGGGCGACCGTGAAGGCGATGGCGGCCCGGGTCCAGAAGCGGGCCCTGCGCTCCCCGCCTCTGCGGACGGTCAGCGGCTTGGAGGCCCGCAGCCGCTCGGTGGAGGCCAGTTCGACGAGCCGCCAGTGCAGTGTCTCCGGGTCCGCCAGCTCGGGCAGCCGTTCGGCGACGGCCTCGCGCGCGTGCGCCAGCCGGTTCACCGCGGCGCGGGTGCTCGCCTCCGTCTCCGCCGCCGTCTCCGGCAGACCGAGGCCGACCCCGTCGTAGAGCACCAGCGTGCGGCGGTAACACGGGGGGAGCTTCAGCAGGGTGTCCATCAGCGCGCGGTCGAAGGCGTCGGGCGGGGGCGGCTCGGGGTACCGGTAGCGCGGCCGGAGCCGGTGCCACGGGGAGAGCGCGCACTCGTACGCCACCGCGCGCACCCAGCCCGCCGGGTCGCGGTCGCGGGCCACCTCGGGCCAGCGCTGCCAGGCGATCTGGAAGGCCCGTTCCACGGACTCCCGGGCCAGTTCACGGCGGCCGGTCAGCAGATAGGTCTGCCGCACGAGCGCGGGGGCGCAGAAGGCGTAGAGCGCGTCGAAGGCCTCGTCGGGGGTCAGGGCGGTGACGGCGTCGTCCGGCCGGCGCGGTGACGTCGTGCGCGGACGGCCGGTGAGGATGACGCGGTGCCCGTGCGGGACGGGGTCGTGGCTGCGGTCGGGGACGGTGACGGGGCCGCGCCCCCGGTCCTTGGCGGCGGGCCGTTTCCGGTCGGTGGCGGCACCCTTGCGTCGCGCCCGGGCGGCTCGCCGTGCGGCTGCCGCCCCGGAGGCAGGGGCCGGCTCACCGGCGTCGGCGCTCGCCTCCTGAGGGGCGGTCACCTCCGCCTCGTCACCCAGTGAGTTGAGCAGCTTCGCGTACTTCTCCCCTTTGCGGCCACGCGGCGTGGAGCGGCCGGTCTCCCACCCGCGCACCGTCTCGCTGGTGACGCCCACCCGGGAGGCCAGCTGAGCGCGCGTCAGCGAGGCGGCCTCGCGCAGGCGTCGGCGTTCCCTCGGCGGGGGTAGGGGGATGGCAGGGCTCTGCGTCACAGGGCGCCCCTCCGTCCGGAAAAGTACATAAACGTATATTGAGCGACACAGCGGTGGTTCGCCTGTTACGACGGGAAAGCGCGTGTCGTTGGGAGCATGGCGGTCGTGACCGAGATGACCGCTCGCCGACGTTCGCCGTCGCCCCTGCTCAGCCGGATGCGCGACCGTTCGCCCGGACTGGCGGGCGGCCTCATGGGAGGCGCGCTGGCGGCGGGCCTGGGGCTCGCGTCGTTCGCCGTGCTCGTGATGCTGCTGTGGATCAGTTCGCCGTACCCGGACAGCGGCCCCGGCGGTGCGATGCACGTGGCGGCGGCGCTGTGGCTGCTGGCGCACGGTGCCGAGCTGGTCCGCTCGGACACGCTCTCCGGCGTCCCCGCCCCCCTGGGCGTTCCGCCCCTGCTGTTGCTGACGCTGCCGGTGTGGTTGCTGCACCGGGCGGGACGGGACGCCGTGGACGGCGGCGGAGAGGACGAGGACGACGAGTCCGGCACGGCCCCCGTGCCGGTCGCGCCCCGGCCCCTCGTGGCCCCGCGCACGGCATGGACGGGTGTCGTCCTCGGCTACCTCGCCGTCGCCGCGCCCGCCGCCCTGTACGCCGCCGGCGGTGTGCTGCGCCCGGCGTGGGGGTGGACGGGGGTGTGCGTCCCGATGGTCGCCGTCGTGGCGGCGGGGGCGGGTGTGTGGTCGGCGTACGGCTGTCCACAGCGGCCGCTGCGTCGGCTGCTGCGCGTGCTGCCGACGGGAGTACGTCCGCTGGTGCTCGGCCCGGACGGCCGCCCGGGTGTCGCCGCCCGGGCCGCGGTCGCCGGGACGGCGGTGCTCCTCGGGGGCGGTGCGCTGCTGATGACCGTGTCGCTGCTGGGGCACGGAGCGACGGCCCAGGCGTCGTTGCTCCGGCTGACCGAGGGGTGGTCGGGGCGGTTCGCCGTGCTGCTGCTGTGCGCGGCTCTGCTCCCCAACGCGGCGGTGTGGGGCGCCGCCTACGCCCTCGGCCCGGGGTTCGCCCTCGGCGCCGGTCATGCGGTCGGCCCGCTGTCCTCGGCACCGGCTCCCTACCTGCCGCCCTTTCCGCTGCTGGCGGCGGTGCCGGAGGCGGGGGAGGGGACGCCGGTGCACTGGGCGGCGGCCGGGCTGGTGGCGGTGGCCGCCGGGGTGACCGTCGGCTGGACGGTGGCCGAGGGCGCGGCAGCCGGGGAGCCGGGCGGGACGCGGCCGGGCCACCCGCGTCCGCAGGTCGTCTGGTCGGCCGGCCGCACCGCCCGGGCGGCGGCGCTGGCGTCGGTGCTGGGCGCGGCGGTGCTCGGGGCTCTGGCCGCGCTGTCGGGCGGCCCCCTCGGCTCCGGCGTGCTGTCCCGCTTCGGCCCGGTGTGGTGGCAGGTCGCCGCCGCGACTGTGGCCTGGCTGGGACTGCTGGCCGTCCCGACGGCGATGGGCGTACGGGCCTGGCGCTGCCGCACGCCCGGGACGGACGAGCCGAAGATCGGCAAGCAGCGCGAGGACGCGGCCGAGGCCCCTGACAGGGCCGGCCGACTCCGACAAGGCTCCCGTCGCGGCCGAGGCTGGTTCACCCGCACCTCCGTCGCCGGAATCGCGGGAGTGGTCGGCGCCACCGGGGCCGCCGCCCCGGACAGGCCTGCCGGACGGGCCGACGGCACTCGTGCCGGGGACGAGGAGGACCTGTTCGGCTTGTGGGGCACCGGTGCCGCCGACGCCGCCCGGGGGGCCGCAGGTGCCGAGGCCGCCGGGGGTGCCGGAGCGACCCGGGGGAGCCGGGCCGCCGGGTGGGCCGGAGGTGAGGACGAGGCCCTCGGTTTGTGGGGCGGCGCGCTCGCCGACGCCGAGGACGACGCCCCCGGCTTGTGGGGCGCCGGTGTCGCCGACGTCGAGGACGACGCCCCGTACGGATCGCTCGGACGCGACCCGGACGCCGACCGGGGGCGCTACGGCTTCCTGCCCTCCGGCCCGGCTCCCGAGCGCCGCGACCCTCCGGCCCCGCCCGGCCGGCCCGCCGCGCCGGAGAAGTCCTGAGGCGTCAGTCGTCCGTCCCCAGCAGCCCCCGGAGCTCCTCCGGCAGCAGCGAGGTGCAGGCCTGCTCCGCCTCGTTGGTGAGGGCGTCGGTGGTGCACGTGTAGTAGTCGCGGTAGACCATCTGCGCCGTGAAGGAGGCGGCGACCAGGGCGATCGCGAGGGACGCCGTGACCAGGCCGCTCACCGCCGCCGTCGTCGGGCGGCCGCCCTGCTGCTCGGGGGCGGGGGAGTCCGGGTCGGGCCTGCGGGGCTTGGCGCGCAGGGAGCTGATGGCCCAGTACAGGGCCAGCGCGCCGAGCAGCAGAGCCACGTACGGCCAGCTGAAGAGGGCGAAGAAGAAGGCCCACATGCCCGACAGCAGCGCATAGCGGGCCCGGCGCTGCGCGGGGTCCGTCGGGTCCCAGCGCATGTTCGGGCCGCCGCCCTGCGGTCCGCCCTGGCCCTCGGGCCCGCTGCGGGGACGCTCACCGAAGCCGCCGGGGGAGCGGCCGGGCTGCTGGTCGCTCCACTGGCTGCCCCAGGGCGCGCGGTCGCGACCGCCACCGTCCTGTGAGCCGTGGGAGTCCTCGGAGCCGTCACCCGTGGGTCGCCGCGGCTGCCAGGGCCGGTCCGGCGTGCCCTCGGGCGGCGGGGCGAAGGGGTTGTCCTCCTGGGACCCGCGCCCCCGCCCGTGCCCGCCGTCCCCGCCGGAAGGCGCGTCGGGCGGGGAGCTGGGGCGCTCCCGCAGCAGCACGGCGCCGCGCTCCCCTCCCTGCGGCGACAGCTGGGGGAACGTGAGGAGTCGCAGGCTGCGGTCCGGCATCAAAGTGAGCGTCTTCCCGTTGATGAGGAGGAATGGGTGGACAGAACGGAACGGCGTCGGACCCGGGTCCGTCACCTCCTGAACGCACCACGTCCGGACGTCGTTCCCGAACCGGCTCCGCCCAGACGCTACCTTCCGGCCCCGCCCCCGTCCCGTGGGGGCCGTCCGGTGTGCCGGTATCGTTGCTGACGGTCGGCCGGTTCGTAGGCTTCCCCGTATCCGGGGAGGCGAAGCATTTGTATGAATGCACAAGTGCCGGATGCCCGGCCGCCCTGGACAGACGCTCCCCCGAGAAAGGCCTCCATCGTGGCCGCCAAGCCCGTGGCCCCGCGCGCCAAGCGCCTTGTCGTGCTGGTCTCCGGATCCGGCACCAACCTTCAGGCGCTGCTCGACGAGATCGCCGCCGTCGGTGCGCGGGAGTATGGGGCCGAGGTCGTGGCCGTCGGCGCGGACCGCACGGGCATCGAGGGACTGGCCCGCGCCGAGCGCGCCGGGCTGCCGACCTTCGTGTGCAGGGTCAGGGACCATGGCACCCGCGAGGAGTGGGACGCCGCCCTGGCCGAGGCCGTCGCCGCCCACGCCCCGGACCTCGTCGTCTCCGCCGGGTTCATGAAGATCGTCGGCAAGGAGTTCCTGGCGCGGTTCGGCGGGCGGTTCGTCAACACCCACCCCGCCCTGCTGCCCAGTTTCCCGGGAGCCCACGGCGTGCGGGACGCGCTCGCGTACGGCGCCAAGGTCACCGGCTGCACCGTCCACTTCGTCGACGACGGCGTCGACACCGGGCCGATCATCGCGCAGGGCGTGGTGGAGATCCGGGACGAGGACGACGAAGGCGCTCTGCACGAGCGCATCAAGGAAGTCGAGCGAAGGCTGCTCGTCGAGGTCGTGGGGCGCCTCGCCCGCAACGGCTATCGCATTGAGGGACGAAAGGTAGTTATCCAGTGACCGCCGAGAGCAACAAGCGGCCCCTTCGCCGGGCGCTCGTCAGCGTCTACGACAAGACCGGCCTGGAAGAGCTGGCGCGCGGGCTCCACGAGGCCGGGGTCGAGCTCGTCTCCACCGGCTCCACCGCCGCGAAGATCGCCGCTGCCGGCGTCCCCGTCACCAAGGTCGAGGAGCTCACCGGCTTCCCCGAGTGCCTGGACGGCCGGGTGAAGACGCTGCACCCGCGCGTGCACGCCGGCATCCTCGCCGACCTGCGCCTGGACAGCCACCGCGAGCAGCTGGCCGAGCTGGGTGTCGAGCCGTTCGACCTCGTCGTCGTCAACCTCTACCCGTTCCGCGAGACCGTCGCCTCCGGCGCCTCCCCGGACGAGTGCGTGGAGCAGATCGACATCGGCGGCCCGTCGATGGTCCGCGCCGCCGCCAAGAACCACCCGTCGGTCGCGGTCGTCACCAGCCCCGCCCGCTACGCCGACGTGCTCAAGGCCGTCCAGAGCGGCGGCTTCGACCTCACCACCCGCAAGCGGCTGGCCGCCGAGGCCTTCCAGCACACGGCCGCCTACGACGTGGCCGTCGCCTCCTGGTTCGCCTCCTCCTACGCGCCCGTCGACGAGTCGCGGTTCCCCGACTTCCTCGGCGCCACCTGGGAGCGCGAGCACACCCTGCGCTACGGCGAGAACCCGCACCAGCCGGCCGCGCTCTACGTCTCCCCGGAGGGCGGTGGTCTCGCCCAGGCCGAGCAGCTGCACGGCAAGGAGATGTCGTACAACAACTACACGGACACGGACGCCGCCCGCCGTGCCGCGTACGACCACGCCGAGCCGTGCGTGGCGATCATCAAGCACGCCAACCCCTGCGGCATCGCGATCGGCGCGGACGTCGCCGAAGCGCACCGCAAGGCGCACGCCTGCGACCCGCTGTCCGCGTTCGGCGGCGTGATCGCCGTCAACCGCCCGGTCAGCAAGGAGATGGCCGAGCAGGTCGCGGAGATCTTCACCGAGGTCATCGTGGCGCCGGACTACGAGGACGGCGCCCTGGAGGCCCTCACCAAAAAGAAGAACATCCGCGTGCTGCGCTGCCCCGAGGGCCCGGCCGCCCCGGTCGAGGTCAAGCCGATCGACGGCGGCGCGCTGCTCCAGGTCACCGACCGCCTCCAGGCCGACGGCGACGACCCGGCCCACTGGACGCTGGCGACCGGCGAGGCGCTGAGCGCCGACGAGCTGGCCGAGCTGGCGTTCGCCTGGAAGGCCTGCCGCGCGGTGAAGTCCAACGCGATCCTGCTCGCCAAGGACGGCGCCTCGGTCGGCGTCGGCATGGGGCAGGTCAACCGGGTCGACTCCGCGAAGCTGGCCGTCGAGCGGGCGGGTGCCGAGCGTGCCGCGGGCGCGTACGCCGCATCGGACGCGTTCTTCCCCTTCCCGGACGGCCTGGAGATCCTCACCGAGGCCGGAGTGAAGGCCGTGGTCCAGCCCGGCGGTTCGGTCCGTGACGAACTGGTCGTCGAGGCCGCGCAGAAGGCCGGCGTCACGATGTACTTCACGGGGACGCGGCACTTCTTCCACTGACGGACACCTCACCCGGGCGGCGCCGCGCCGGAGCGACAGCTACGTCGAACTGCGCAGCGCCGCCCAGGTGCCGGGTCCCACCTCGCCGTCGGCGGCGAGGCCCTTCGCCCTCTGGAACTTCTTCACAGCGGCCAGCGTGGAGCCGCCGAACTGTCCGTCCACGCCCGTGCCGCCCAGGCCGTAGCCGCGTTCGGTCAGCATGCACTGCACCTGCACGACGCGCGGGCCACCGTCGCCGCGCCGGGTGAGCTCGGTGCCGGAGTAGTGGGTGCACCGGGCGGTCCAGGGCGGGGTGGCGGGTGTCGTCGCGGTGCCGGTGGGGGCGGGGGCCTGGGCGCTGCCGCCGCTGTCGCTGCCGGTATCGCCGCTGCCGGAGGGGGCGGAGGCGCCACCGCCGGGGGTGCTTCCTGCTCCGCCGGCCCTGCCCGCCGACCCGGACGCATCCCTGTCGGTCTCTTCGCGCGCTTCCTCCTTGACCTCCTCCGTGCCGGTCTTGTTCTCCTCGGTGGCGGAGGGCGAGGCGGAGGAACCTGGCAGGACAGAAGCCGGTCCGTCGCTGGGGGGCACGTCGCTGGAGGCCGTCGGTGCGGCCGACGCGCCGTCGTCGAGGTCCGGGCGGGTGACGAAGAAGGCGCCCGCGGCCACGACGGACACGGCGATGACGCAAGCGACGGCGAGGAAGGAGGCCTGTCGCTTCCGGCGGTCAGCCTGCTCGCCGGTGGGTGATGTGGCGGAGGGGGCGTCCTGAACGGGCGGCGTCGCCGGGCCGCCGTGCCGCCCCGGCGGCGTGGGCGCACGGAAGTGGCCGGTCTCCTCGTCGAAGGAACGTTCCAGCCGCTGACCGCCCCGCTGCCGGGCGAGCAGACGGGTGGCCAGCGGTTCCTGCCAGGAAGACGTGCGGCCGTGGCCGGCCGCCGCGGCCGCGTCGATCAACTGCTGCGGGGTGGGCCGCCCGCCCGGGTCCTTGGCGAGGCAGGCGGACAGCAGCGCGGCCAACGCGGGATCCGCGGCTGTCAGTTCGGCCATGACGTCCCGCTTGGGCTCTTCGAAGGCGACCCGGTGCATGACGTCCACGCCTGTGCCGTCCCCGAAGGGGGCGTGCCCGGTGGCGGCGTAGACGATCGCGCACGCGAGAGAGAAGACGTCGGAGGCGGTGTCGCAGTGGCCCTCGCGCAGGTACTCGGGCGCCATGTAGGCCGGGGTACCGACCCGGTTTCCGGTGATGGTGATCGAGCTGCTGTCGACGGCCTGCGCGATGCCGAAGTCGATGACGTGAGCGCCCTGCGGCGACAGGATCACGTTGGACGGCTTGAGGTCCCGGTGCACGACCCCGGCGGCGTCCAGTGCCGACAGCGCCCGCCCCAGCTCCGCCACCAGCCGCCACACCCCGGCCGGCTCGAGCGCACCGCACTCGCGGACGGCGTCGGCGAGGTTGAGGCCGGGCAGGTACCGGGTCGCCATCCACAGCAACTCGTCCTCGAACCCGCTGCCGAGCAGGGGTGGAGCGTGCGGCGTACGCAGCCGGGTGTGCACGGAGGCCTCCCGCTCGAAACGCCGCCGGAACCGGGGGTCTTCGGCGTACTCGGGGCGGATCACCTTGACGGCGGCGAGACCGGGGGTGTCGTCGGCGGGACGGGCGAGGTAGACGCGGCCCATGCCGCCGCTGCCGAGCAGCCCGAGCGGTAAGTAGGGGCCGATCTGTCCGGGGTCCCTGGAACGTAAGGGACTCGCGCCCGCCTGCTCCAACGCGGCGTCCCCGGACGCCGGCGAGTGTGGCGGCATCGGCCGTTGGTCTGACATGGGTCCCCCGATGTGCTGTGGTCTCGCAACGAGCAATCGCACGGCAGTTTGATCGAAGGCTACCCTTCACACGGACGGCGCACCGGATATCCGGCAGGCGCAAATCACCTGTGTGCTCGGGTAGTTGTGTCGTCAGCCGTGAACCGAGCAGGGAATCGACGTGGGGTCCCGCTCCTCCAAGACACCGACCCGGTGGCCCTTGTGCACGGGTACGGCGTCAGCGCCTGATCAGCTGCCCCTGTCAGACCAGGGCGACGCACCAGGGCCGTGCCCCCCTCGTACGGGTGAGACACGGCCCTTGGATGCGATAAGTGTGAACCGGTCCGTTCGACCGGGTCCGTTTCAGTACCGGGGGCGGTTGAACCAGGCCTTGCCGGCCGCGTTGCCGACGAAGACGGCCACCAGGATGGCGAGGATCGTGTGCACCAGGCCCACGATGACGAACGGGTAGATGCCGAGGACCGCCGTGATGATGGCGAAGACCAGGATGGTGACCCGGGCGCCGTTGCCGCCGTTCTTGAACTTCGTCGCCAGGACCGCCGCGAACACCAGCCAGGCCAGGCCGAACACCACGTAGCCCCAGATCAGGCCGGTCGAGTCACCGACCAGGTCCTGGAAGGCGGTGTTGTCCTTGAGGGACTCGTCGTCCTTCGCGGCGTTCAGCGCGACGGCGGAGAAGGCGAAGATGGCCACACCGAGGACCTGCAGACCGACGATGACCCACATCATCACGCGGGCCGCGCTCACCGAGCCCGGCATCGTGGTCGGCGCGGCGGGACCGCCGTAGGGAGAGACCGGAGGAGCCTGCGGGTAGCCGTAACCGGGAGCCTGCCCCTGGTCCTGCGGGTATCCGTAGCCCGGCTGCTGCGGCTGCTGCCCCTGGGGAGCGCCGTAGGGGTTGTTGGGGTCGCCGTAGCTCATGGGGCTCTTTCCTCCGTTGGTCCGAGTGCGGGGACGACGCGTGACATCCGCACGGAGGAAATCTTCAGTAGTGCGACCGTCCCCCCGTTGAGCTGCCCGCGGCACTTGTCGGGTCATCGTTCTGCACCACTGACCGGCTTGTCCAGCCGCATTCCCGATGTGTTGTGCAAGTGCAACATCGCTGATCATGGGCGGATACGGGAGGAGGGGCCCCCGGGTGCCCGGATTGCGGTCGGATTGGAACCGCGGCGGGGTCATCCGCGAGGATGGGGTCATGACCGCCCAGATTCTCGATGGCAAGGCCACCGCAGCCGCGATCAAGTCCGATCTGACCGCCCGCGTGGCGGCGCTGAAGGAGAAGGGCGTCACGCCCGGCCTCGGCACGATCCTGGTCGGGGACGACCCCGGCAGCAAGAAGTACGTCGCCGGCAAGCACCGCGACTGCGCACAGGTGGGCATCGCCTCCATCCAGCGCGAACTGCCCGCCACGGCCACCCAGGAGGAGATCGAGGCGGCCGTCCGCGAGCTGAACGAGGACCCGGCCTGCACCGGCTACATCGTCCAACTGCCGTTGCCCCGGGGCATCGACGAGAACCGCATCCTGGAGCTGATGGACCCGGACAAGGACGCGGACGGACTGCACCCCATGAACCTGGGGCGCCTCGTCCTCAACGAGCCCGCCCCGCTGCCCTGCACGCCCAACGGCGTGCTGACCCTGCTCCGTCAGTACGGCGTGGAGATCAAGGGCGCCGAGGTCGTGGTCGTCGGACGCGGCGTGACCATCGGCCGCCCGATGCCGCTGCTGCTCACCCGCCGCAGCGAGAACGCGACCGTGACCCAGTGCCACACGGGCACGCGTGACCTGTCGGCGCACCTCAAGCGCGCCGACATCATCGTCGCCGCGGCCGGTTCCGCCCATCTGATCCGCGCCGAGGACGTCAAGCCCGGCGCGGCCGTCCTCGACGTCGGCGTCTCGCGCAGCGCGGAGGGCAAGATCGTGGGCGACGTCCACCCCGATGTCGCCGAGGTCGCCGCCTGGATCTCCCCGAACCCCGGCGGGGTCGGCCCGATGACCCGCGCCCAGCTGCTCGCGAACGTGGTCGAGGCGGCGGAGCGCAGTGTCGGCTGAGCACCGGGCCCCCGCCGGGCACGAGGCGCCCGGCGGGCAGGACACGCCGAGCGGGCACGCGGCGCCGGAGGACCTCACCGTCCGGGATCCCATCAGCGCGCCCGACGCCGAAGGGCGACCGCGGCGGGTCACCCGGCGCTTCCCGCTGTTCACCAAGGACACCGCGCGCCCCGAGGGCGGTGGCCGGGCTGCTCCCCGGGACGCGCCCGCGCCGGCCCGGCAGTGGCCCGTGCTCGCCGTACTGGGGCTGACGGGGGTCGGGCTGCTGGTGACGGCGGTCGACCAGTTCCGCGTCGGGACGTTGCTGATCGGCGCCGCCCTGCTCGGCGGCGGCGCGCTGCGCTGGCTGTTGCCGGACGTCGGCATGCTCGCGGTCCGCTCCCGCTTCACGGACATCGTCACGTACGCCGTGCTGGGTCTGGTGATCGTCCTGCTGGCGCTGATGGCACAGCCGCATCCGTTGCTGCAGATCCCGTTCCTCAAGGACACGCTGCACTTCACCGTCACGAACGAGTGACCGGGCGGCGGCCCGTCCTCTCCCCCGAGGAAGGGCGGGCCGCCGTCCCGCCCCACCCTCCGGCACGGCGAACGGCCTGTTCAACGGCTGTGAGCGCGCTGTGGCACGGAAGTGACAGTTCCGGTACGTCGTGCTTCCGATTCGGTACGAAGTGGTGCGAGCACGGGGTGGGCGTGGACAATCGGGACGGTCCAGGGTGTATCGCGCGCGGTCACCATGCTCCAGTGCGCCCCCCGTCAGGGAACTGAGATCCTGAGTGGGCGCATCCCTGTGGGTATCCAGAACGGGGAATCGGCCGGGGCCGCCGCGCGCGGGGCGAACAGCGCGAGAAATATCAGCACGTACCGGGGGGAAGAGGGGGAGCAATGCCTCGTTGGAAGGCCTTGCCGGATGAGCTCGATCCACAGATCAGGGAGTTCACCAGTCAGCTGCGCCGGCTCGTCGACCGCAGCGGTCTGAGCATCGCGTCGGTGGCGGACCGCACGGGCTACAGCAAGACGTCGTGGGAGCGTTATCTGAACGGCCGGCTGCTCGCGCCGAAGGGCGCGATCGTCGCCCTGGCCGAGGTCACCGGCACCAATCCGGTGCACCTCACCACCATGTGGGAGCTCGCCGAGCGCGCCTGGAGCCGCTCGGAGATGCGGCACGACATGACGATGGAGGCCATACGGATCTCCCAGGCGCGCGCCGCCCTCGGGGAGTTCGGCGGGCAGGACTTCACCGACCCCAAGGCCGGTGGCAGAACGGCGTCCGCGGGCGAGGGCAGAGCGGCGTCGGCGGGCAGCGGCACACCCCCTCGCCGCGGTGGCACCACCGTCACGCCGGGTGTCGCGGGACCGGCCGGTGTGGTCCCGAGCGTGCCGGTGCAGCCGACGGCCCCCGAGGTCCAGGACTCCACCGGCTCGGGTGTGCGGGAGGAGAGCGGCCGGGCCGCCGAGCCCGAGGTCAACTCATGGGGGCTGGCCGGGTACCAGGGCCCGTCGCCGACCCGCGGGCGCTCCGCCGGGCCCGGCACCGACCGGGGCTCCCGGCCCGGCCCGCCTCCCGGCGCCTCCGCCGGTTCGCCCGTCGGACCGGGCCGGACCCCGGGCGCCGGGGCGGGCTCGTACGGCGAACCGCAGGACGCCGTTCCGGCCCGGGCCGGGGCGAGCGGCGGTGCCGGTGGTTCGCAGGGTGCCGGTGGGTCCCGTGGCTCCGCCTCCGCGGGCAAGAAGCGGACCGTGACCTTCCTCGCGGGTGTGGTGGGCGTGCTCGTGGTGATCGCCGGTGCCTTCTATCTCACCGGCGGCGGGGGCGGAGACGAGGCCAAGGGCGGCGACACCTCGCCCTCGCCGACCGTCAGCGCCGACCCGAAGCTGCCGCCCGGCGTGAAGTGCAGCGGCGACAGCTGCACCGGCAAGGACGCGGAGGCCATGGGGTGCAGCGGTGACCTGGTGACCACCGCGCAGACGGCGACCGTCGGCACGGTTACGGTCGAGGTCCGCTACAGCAAGACCTGCAAGGCGGCCTGGGGGCGTATCACGCAGGCGGCACAGGGCGACGAGGTGCAGATCAGCGCGGGCAAGGCGAAGCAGTCCGGCAGCATCACCGCGGCCGGGGACACGATCGCGTACACCCCGATGGTGGCCGTGAAGGGCGCCACCGACGCCAAGGCCTGCGCGACGCTGTCCGCGGGGAAGCAGGGCTGCACGGAGTAGCGGCGCCGCCGCACCCGATGCGGCAGGCCGCGCCGCACCGCAGAGAAGCGGCGGAGCCGCACCGGAGCCCGCCGCGCCGCACAACGGCCGGGCCGCGCCGTAATGGAGCCAGCCGCACCGCACAGCAACAGGGCCGGACGATAAGGAGTTCGCCGCACCGCACGGCAGCGGGGCCGTACGCGGTGGCGGCAGGCCGCATCGCACAGCGGCCGGGCCGGACCGTTAAGGAGCCCGCCGCACCGCACAGCGGCGGGGCCGTGCGCGGTGGCGGCAGGCCGCGCCGAACGGCAGCAGGGCTGGACGTAAAGAAGCCGACCGCACCGCGGAGAAGTAGCCGCGCCGCACAGCGGCGGAGCCGCACCGGAAAGGAGCCCGCCGCACCGCACAGCGGGCGGGCCAGACCGCAAAGAAGCCGGCCGCACCGCAGAGAGGTGGCCGCGCCGCACAGCAGCGGAGCCGCGCCGTAAAGGAGCCCGCCGCACCGCACAGCGGCCGGGCCTGACCGCAAAGAAGCCGACCGCACCGCAGAGAAGCGGCCACACCGCTCAGCAGCCGGGCCGTATGCGGTGGCGGCAGGCCGCGCCCCGCCAGCAGGGCCCCGGCGGACCCCGCCGCCAGTCGAATGGCAGCCGCCCCGGACCGTAAGAAGCCGACCGCGCCGCACCGCGGAGAAAGCGGCCGTATCGAACACGTGCGCGGCCCGCCCGCCGGGTCTGCCGCCGTCGAGGAAGCCGGCGCGAAATTTTTCGGGCCGGGAGGAATGGGCGGGGCGATCGGGGGCACGCGAACCGTACCCCCACGGGAGTCCGGCATGGTCGGTATCCCCCAGGCGGCCGCCTTCGTCCTCCTCTCCCGGACGGGCGGCCGCCTCTTGTATGGGCGGGGGAGGTGTTGTGGGCCGGGCCACACCGACCCGGCCGTCCGGGATCCCGGATGCGCGATAGCCTGACCGCTGGATGGATCTCTTGACGCCAAGAGATCGATCAAACGTCCGGGGCAGGGACCCCGCCCCTACCGCCAGCTGTCATACGGAGAACGCCATGACCCGCACTCCCGTGAACGTCACCGTCACCGGCGCGGCCGGCCAGATCGGTTACGCCCTGCTCTTCCGCATCGCCTCCGGTCAGCTGCTCGGCGCGGACGTGCCGGTGAAGCTGCGCCTGCTGGAGATCACGCCCGCCCTGAAGGCGGCCGAGGGCACGGCCATGGAGCTGGACGACTGCGCGTTCCCGCTCCTCCAGGGCATCGAGATCACCGACGACCCGAACGTCGCCTTCGACGGCGCCAACGTCGGCCTGCTCGTCGGCGCCCGCCCCCGCACCAAGGGCATGGAGCGCGGTGACCTGCTGGAGGCCAACGGCGGCATCTTCAAGCCGCAGGGCAAGGCCATCAACGACCACGCCGCGGACGACATCAAGGTCCTCGTCGTCGGCAACCCGGCCAACACCAACGCCCTGATCGCCCAGGCCGCCGCGCCGGACGTCCCCGCCGAGCGGTTCACCGCCATGACCCGCCTGGACCACAACCGCGCGCTGACCCAGCTCGCGAAGAAGACGGGCTCGACGGTCGCCGACATCAAGCGCCTGACGATCTGGGGCAACCACTCCGCCACCCAGTACCCCGACATCTTCCACGCCACCATCGCCGGCAAGAACGCCGCAGAGGTCGTCAACGACGAGAAGTGGCTGGCCGAGGACTTCATCCCGACCGTCGCCAAGCGCGGCGCCGCCATCATCGAGGCCCGCGGCGCCTCGTCGGCCGCGTCCGCCGCCAACGCCGCCATCGACCACGTCCACAGCTGGGTCAACGGCACCGCCGACGGCGACTGGGTCTCCATGGGCATCCCGTCGGACGGCTCCTACGGCGTCCCGGAGGGCCTGATCTCCTCCTTCCCCGTCACCACCAAGAACGGCACGTACGAGATCGTCCAGGGCCTGGAGATCAACGAGTTCTCCCGCGCCCGCATCGACGCCTCCGTCAAGGAGCTGGAGGAGGAGCGCGAGGCGGTCCGCAGCCTCGGTCTCATCTGACGCCACCGCCGAGAGCCGTCTCTCCGCGTTCGTACGCAGGCCCCGTACCGGTCGCTTCCGGTGCGGGGCCTGCGGGCTTCGTGGGGCCGGAGTCCTTGCCGGCCCCGCCGTATCCCACGGTCACCGCCACCGTGGCCGCCAGGACCAGCAGGCCCACGACGCGCAGCGCCGGTGCCATGCCGCTGTGCAGATCGCCGTGGGAGGCCAGGACCGTGCCGGTGACCGCGACGCCGAGGGCCGCGCCGATCTCCCGGGCGGAGGTGCCGAGGCCCGAGCCGAGGCCCGCCTGGTGGGGCGGCAGGGACGTGACCACTCCCAGGGTCAGCGCCGGCATGCACAGCCCGGTGCCGGCGGACAGGACCAACAGCCAGCAGGCGTAGAGCGGGTAGGGCGTTGCCGCCCCGGCCGTGGACACGCCCAGCAGGCCGGTGCCGATGAGGGCGAGGCCGCCGCCGATGACGGGGCGCGGGTGGGCGGACCAGCGGGCGGCCAGCCCGGGCACCAGGGCCATGCCGATGATCAGCGGCACGATCGCGAGGCCGGTGCGGGCGGGGCCGTAGCCCTTGACGCCTTGCAGGTACTGCGAGTTGACGTAGAACAGGGAGAACAGGCCGAAGAAGCCGGTCGCCATGCCGAGGGTCGTCGCGCGCAGCCGGGGTGCGGTGAAGACGCGCGGGTCGAACAGCGGGGCGCGCGAGCGCAGGGACACGATCGTGAACAGGGCGACGAGCAGGGCGCCCGCGGCGAACGCGAGCAGGATCCGGGGCGAGGTCCAGCCGTACGCCGGGCCCTCGATGATGCCGAAGAGCACCGCGAGAAGTCCGCCGGTGAGGAGCAGCGTCCCGGCCGGGGCCAGGTGGCTGTGCGGGGAGCGGTCCGTGCGGGGGGTGGTGACGGCGACCGCCGCGACGAGCAGCGCGGCCAGCGGAACCATGGCCGCGAACAGGACCCGCCAGGACGCGTACTGGCCGGCGAGACCACCGCCCAGGTTCCCGGCCAGCCCGCCCAGACCGAGCGCCAGTGTCCACGCGGCCATGGCCCGGGCGCGCCCTCGCGGCCCGGCGAGGTGCATCAGGATCGACATCGTCGCGGGCGTGATCAGAGCGGCCCCGGCCCCGGAGACTCCGCGCCCGGCGATCAGCAGGGCGGGGTCCCGGGCGAGAGCGCTGAGGGCGGCCCCGGCCGCGAACAGCGTGAGTCCGGCGAGCAGCGCGCCCTTGCGGCCGTACCGGTCGCCGAGGGCTCCGGCCGGGATGAGGAGGCCGGCGAAGACGATGACGTAGGCGTCGACCGTCCACAGGATCTCGCCGGTCGAGGGGTGCAGGGACGAGGCGCTGAGCTGCGGGATCAGCAGGTTGACGGCCGCGACCATGCTCTGCGCGACCAGGGCGCAGGCGCACAGGGCGAGCAGGGCCGGCCGTTTCAGGGCGTGCGAGGGCAAGGCTCCTCCTCGGGAGCTCGGTGGGTGGGGATCGCACTGCCGACCGTAGGCTCGGGAGGTCCCTGTACTCCAGTGCAACCTTTGCAAGGGGTCGATGCGTGTGACGCAATCAAGTGGGCTGGATCTGAATCTGCTGGTCGCGCTGGAGGTGCTGCTGGAGGAGCAGAGCGTCGGCGGGGCGGCGCGGCGGCTGCATCTGTCCGAGCCGGCGATGAGCCGCACCCTGGGCCGGATCCGCAAGGCGCTCGGGGACCCGGTGCTGGTGCGGGCCGGGCGGCAGATGGTGCCGACCCCGCGGGCGCTCGCCGTGCGGGCCGAGGTGAGTGCGGTGGTCGAGCGGGCCCGGGCCCTCTTCGCGCCCCCTGCCGACACCGACCTGCGCACGGTGACCCGGACCTTCACGGTGCTGTGCCACGACGCCGTGGCCGCCTCGTGCGGTCCTGCCCTGTTCGCGCGGGCCGCCCGGGACGCACCCGGCATCCGGCTGCGGTTCCTCGCCGAGAGCCATGTGGACGCGCCGCTGCTGCGGGAGGGCACCGCCGATCTGGAGGTCGGCGTGATCGACACGGTGGCGCCCGAGGTGCACGTGGAGCCGCTGTACGAGGACCGGATGATGGGGGTCGTACGGGCCGGACATCCGCTGCTGGAGGGCGAGTTGACTCCCGAGCGGTTCGCCCGGGAGGTCGATCACCTGGTGGTCTCCCGGCGGGGCAGGCTGCGCGGCCCGGTGGACGACGCCCTCGCCGGACTCGGTCTGACCCGGCGGGTGGTGGGCTCGGTGGGCACCTTCCCCGCCTCCCTCTTCGTCGTCCGCTCCACCGACCTGACGGGCCTGATCAGTTACTGGAGCGTTCCTATGGCGCGGGCCCTCGGCGTGGCCACCTTCGAGGTGCCGCTGCCGCTCCCGCCGCTGCCGGTCGGGCTCGCCTGGCACCCGCGTCACGACGTCGATCCCGCGCACGCCTGGCTGCGGAACGCGGTGCGGGAGACACTCGCCGAACGGTCGCGGGGGGACCGATCCGCCGGGTCGACCTGTGAATGATGAGCGCTTGACCCTTGTTTGTCCGCATTTTCAGTGACGCAGCGCACTTTCAGCCACCGACGCGCATGCATCCGGGGGAGTCGGGCAGGCGAACTCGGTCTCTTAGTGACACGTGTGTGACACAGGGGCGCTGATCAGGAACGGAAGGCGAAGAGCGATCATGGCGGAAAGTACCGAACTTCAGGCGCGTGAAACCATCCATGCGGGAGGAAAGTGGCGGGCGGCCACTTCCGGGGCCACCCGCGAGATCATCGACCCCGCGGACGCGCTGCCCTTCGCCCTGATCGCGGAGGGCGACGAGAAGGACACCGATCTGGCGATCGCCGCCGCCCGGCGCGCCTTCGACGAAGGCCCGTGGCCGCACACCCCCGTCCCCGAGCGGGCCGCGCTGCTGCGCCGCGTCGCCGATCTCCTCGTCCGGGACCGCGAGAAGCTCGGACGGCTGGAGGCCCAGGACGCGGGCAAGACCGTCGAGGAGGGCCGGGTCGACATCGACTGTGTCGCCGACGCCTTCCGCTACTTCGCCGACCTGGTCGCGGGCGAGGCTCCGGGCCGGGTCGTGGACGCGGGCTCGCCCGACATCCACAGCGTCGTCGTGCACGAGCCGATCGGCGTCTGCGCGATGATCACGCCCTGGAACTACCCGCTGCTCCAGGCCAGCTGGAAGATCGCCCCCGCCCTCGCCGCCGGCAACACCTTCGTGATCAAGCCGAGCGAGATCACCCCGATGACGACGATCGCGCTCATCGAGCTGCTCGTCGAGGCCGGGCTCCCCGAGGGCGTCGCCAACATCGTCACCGGCCCGGGCCACTCCGTCGGCGCGCGGCTGTCCGAGCACCCCGACGTCGACCTGGTCTCCTTCACCGGCGGTCTGGTCAGCGGCACCAAGGTCGCCCAGGCCGCCGCCCCGACCGTCAAGAAGGTCGCCCTCGAACTCGGCGGCAAGAACCCCAACGTCGTCTTCGCCGACGCCTGCGCCACCGAGGAGGGCTTCGACACCGCCGTCGACCAGGCCCTCAACGCCGCCTTCATCCACAGCGGCCAGGTCTGCTCGGCCGGTGCCCGCCTCATCATCGAGGAGTCCGTCCGGGACCGCTTCGTCGGCGAACTCGCCCGGCGCGCCGAGAAGATCCGCCTCGGCCGCGGCACCGAGGACGGCGTGGAGTGCGGCCCGCTCGTCTCCGAGCAGCAGCGCGCCAAGGTCGAGATGTACGTCGAGTCCGCCCTCAAGGAGGGCGCGGTGCTGCGCTGCGGCGGCAAGCGCCCCGAGCCGTCCCCCGAGCGCCCCGAGAACGGCTACTTCTACGAGCCGACCGTCCTCGACCACTGCCACCGCGAGATGCGCGTCGTGCGGGAGGAGGTCTTCGGGCCGGTCCTCACCGTCGAGACCTTCCGCACCGAGGACGAGGCCGTCGCCCTCGCCAACGACACCGAGTACGGACTCGCGGGCGGCGTCTGGACCGCCGACGCGGGCCGCGCCCGCCGCGTGGCCGGCCGGCTGCGCCACGGCACCATTTGGATCAACGACTTCCACCCCTACCTGCCGCAGGCGGAGTGGGGTGGCTTCGGCAAGAGCGGAGTGGGCCGCGAACTGGGCCCGGCCGGACTCGCCGAGTACCGGGAGACCAAGCACGTCTACCAGAACCTCGCTCCGAAGCCGGTGCGCTGGTTCGCGGGCTGACCCCTCCTCCCGCCGGGCCGCCGACCCCCATCCCGGGCTGACCCCCACACCCCGGGCCGAGGTCCCCGTCCCCCGAGCCCGTCCCTTCATCCCCACTGGAGCAAGCACGCCATGTCCCACACCAGCCATGAGTACGACTATGTCGTGATAGGCGGCGGAACCGCAGGTTCCGTGATCGCCTCGCGCCTGACCGAGAACCCGGACGTCACCGTCGCCGTCATCGAGGGCGGCCCCAGTGACGTCGGCCGTGACGATGTGCTGACCCTGCGCCGCTGGATGGGCCTGCTCGGCGGCGAGCTCGACTACGACTACCCGACCACCGAACAGCCACGCGGAAACTCACATATCCGGCACAGCCGGGCCCGCGTGCTGGGCGGCTGCTCCTCGCACAACACCCTGATCGCCTTCAAGCCGCTGCCCGCCGACTGGGACGAGTGGGAGGCCGCCGGGGCCAAGGGCTGGGGCGCGGTGCAGATGGAGGCGTACTTCGCCCGGCTGCTCAACAACATCGTCCCGGTCGACGAGAAGGACCGGAACGCCATCGCCCGCGACTTCGTCGACGCCGCCCAGGAGGCCCTGGGCGTGCCGCGCGTCGACGGCTTCAACAAGAAGCCGTTCACCGAGGGCGTCGGCTTCTTCGACCTGGCCTACCACGCCGAGAACAACAAGCGGTCCTCGGCGTCGGTGGCCTACCTCCACCCGGTGATGGACGAGCGGCCCAACCTGACGATCCTGCTGGAGACCTGGGCGTACAAGCTCCAGCTGGACGGCAACCGCGCCGAGGGCGTGCACGTGCGCACCAAGGACGGCGAGGAGATCCTCGTCAAGGCGCGGCGCGAGGTGCTGCTGTGCGCCGGCGCCGTCGACTCGCCCCGGCTGCTGATGCACTCCGGCATCGGCCCCAAGGCCGACCTGGAGAAGCTCGGCATCTCCGTCACGCACGACCTGCCGGGCGTCGGCGAGAACCTGCTCGACCACCCCGAGTCGGTCATCGTGTGGGAGACCAACGGCCCCATCCCGGAGAACTCCGCGATGGACTCGGACGCGGGCCTGTTCGTGCGCCGCGACCCCGAACTGCCGCACCCCGACCTGATGTTCCACTTCTACCAGATCCCCTTCACGGACAACCCGGAACGACTGGGCTACCAGCGGCCGGAGTTCGGCGTCTCCATGACCCCGAACATCCCCAAGCCGAAGAGCCGCGGCCGGCTCTACCTGACCAGCGCCGACCCCGAGGTCAAGCCCGCGCTGGACTTCCGCTACTTCACCGACGAGGACGACTACGACGGCAAGACCCTCGTCGACGGCATCAGGATCGCCCGCGAGATCGCCAGGACCGAGCCCCTGGCCGGCTGGCTCAAGCGCGAGGTGGCCCCCGGCCCGGACATCACCGGTGACGAGGAGCTCAGCGAGTACGCCCGCAAGGTCGCGCACACCGTCTACCACCCCGCCGGCACCTGCAAGATGGGCGACTCCGACGACCCGACCGCCGTCGTCGACCCCGAGCTGCGCATCCGCGGCCTGGAAGGCATCCGCATCGCCGACGCCTCCGTGTTCCCCACCATGACCACCGTGAACCCGATGATCGGGGTGCTCATGGTCGGGGAGAAGGCCGCCGAGCTGATCGGTGGTGGTTCCAAGTGACCGCGACCCTCGAACCCCCCACGGAGCAGACCATGGACACCACACCCGTCTTCTCGGTGGAGGGACTGTGGAAGGTGTTCGGCCCCAAGGCCGACCGCGTTCCCGGCGACCCCGAGCTCACCGCCCTCGACCCGGCCGAGCTGCGCTCGCGCACCGGCTGCACGGCCGCCGTCCGGGACGTCAGCTTCGACGTGCGCAAGGGCGAGGTCTTCGTCGTCATGGGCCTGTCCGGCTCCGGCAAGTCCACGCTGGTGCGCTGTCTGACCCGGCTGATCGAGCCGACCGCCGGCACCATCGCCATCGACGGCGAGGACGTCCGGGCCATGGACCGCTCCCGGCTGCGCGAACTGCGCCGCCACCGCGCCGCGATGGTCTTCCAGCACTTCGGCCTGCTGCCGCACCGCACCGTCCTCGACAACGTCGCCTACGGCCTGGAGATCCAGGGCATGGGCAAGGCCGAGCGGCGCGAACGGGCCGCCGAGGTCGTCGCCAAGGTCGGCCTGGAGGGCATGGAGCACCGCCGCCCCGGCCAGCTCTCCGGTGGCCAGCAGCAGCGTGTCGGCCTGGCCCGCGCGCTCGCCGTCGACCCGGAAGTCCTGCTGTTCGACGAGCCGTTCAGCGCGCTCGACCCGATGATCCGGCGCGACATGCAGGATGAGGTCGTCCGGCTGCACCGGGAAGAGGGCCGCACGATGGTCTTCATCACCCACGACCTCAACGAGGCCCTCAAGCTGGGCGACCGCATCGCCCTGATGCGCGACGGCCGGGTCGTGCAGCTCGGCACGCCCGAGGAGATCGTCGGCGCGCCCGCCGACGACTACGTGCGCGAGTTCGTCCGGGACGTCCCGCGCGAGCAGGTCCTCACCGTCCGTACGGCCATGCGCCGCCCCTCGGGCTACCAGGACGGCACCGGACCGGCGGTACGGCCCGACGCGACGGTGTCCGAGGCGATCGAGGCGGTCGCCCGCGCCGGCGCTCCGGCCCGGGTCGTCGACAAGGGCCGGTGCGTGGGCGTGATCGACTCCGACACGCTCCTCGGTGTCGTCGCCGGAACGGAGCAGCCCGCTCCACCGGGGACGGAGCTGCCCAAGGAGGCGGTGTGATGGCGACCATCACCGCGGCCCCGACGCGCATAGGCCTGCCCGCCTTCCTCAAGCACCACGCCGTCCGCAAGCTGCTGCTGCTCGGTCTCGCCGCCGCGATCCTCGTGCCGCTGGCCAACGCCCGCTGGGCGAGCGGAAGCTGGCCGAGCGCGCTGACCGTCGACTTCTCCGAGCCGCTCGCCAAGACCAGCGACTGGATCATCGACAACCGCGACAGCCACCCGCTGTTCCTCTACTTCTTCGGCCACGTCAGCAACGTCGTCGTCCTCGCCGTACGCGCCGTCTACCTCACCCTCCTCGCCGTCGGCTGGGCCGGGGTCACGGCCCTGGGCGCCCTGGTCGCCTGGCGGGTCGCCGGTGTGAAGCTGGCACTCGGCACGGCCGTCGCCTTCCTCGCCTGCGGTCTGCTCGGCATGTGGGTGCCGACCATGCAGACGCTCGCCCTGATGGTCGTCGCCGTCCTCGCGTCGGTCGTCGTCGGTGCGCTGCTCGGCCTCGCCGCCGGCCTCTCCGACCGGATGGACCGCATCCTGCGCCCGGTCCTGGACACCATGCAGGTGCTGCCCGCCTTCGCCTACCTGCTGCCGGTCGTGCTGGTCTTCGGCATCGGCGTCCCGGCGGCCGTGCTGGCCACCGTCATCTACGCCGCGCCCCCCATGGCCCGTCTCACCTCGCTCGGGCTGCGCGGAGCCGACAAGGGGGTGCTGGAGGCCGTCGAGTCGCTGGGCTCCACCGCACGCCAGCGCCTGCTGACCGCCCGCATCCCGCTGGCCCGCAAGGAACTCCTCCTCGGCCTCAACCAGACGATCATGATGGCGCTGTCCATGGCCGTCATCGCGGCCGTCATCGGCGCCGGCGGTCTCGGTGACCGCGTCTACCAGGCCCTGGCCTCGGTCGACGTCGGCGCCGCGCTCGCAGCCGGCATCCCGATCGTGCTGCTGGCCGTCGTCCTCGACCGCGTCACCGGCGCGGCGGGGGAGAAGCTCGGCGCCGAACCCGAGCCCCACAGCGGGCGCGGCTGGCTCATCGCCCTCGCCGGCGTCGTCGCCGTGGCCGTCGCCGGGCGGCTCGCGGGCCGCCTCGACTGGCCGGAGTCCTGGGTCGTCGGCATCGCCGAACCCGTCAACCGCGCCGTCGACTGGATGACCGCGCACCTGTACTCGGGCGTCCCCGTCGTCGGCGGCACCGCCGACTGGGCGGGCCACTTCACCACCTGGGTCCTCGACCCGATGCGCGACGGCCTGCAGGCACTGCCCTGGTGGTCGGTACTGCTGATCGTCGCCGCCCTGGCCTGGGTGATCGGCACCTGGCGCACCGCGCTGACCGCCGTCCTGGCCATGGCCGCGATCGGCGTCCTCGGTGTCTGGAAGCCGTCCCTGGACACCCTTTCCCAGGTCCTGGCGGCCGTCGCCGTCACCCTCGTCGTCGGTTTCGCGGTCGGCATCGCCGCCGCCCGCAGCGACCGCCTGGAGCGGGCCCTGCGCCCCGTCCTCGACGTGTTCCAGACGATGCCGCAGTTCGTGTACCTGATCCCGGTCGTCGCCCTGTTCGGCGTCGGCCGTGCCCCGGCCGTGGCCGCCGCGATCGTCTACGCGCTGCCGGCCGTCGTGCGCATCACCACCCAGGGCCTTCGCCAGGTCGACCCGGCCGCGCTGGAGTCGTCCAGTTCGCTCGGGGCGACCAGCTGGCAGCAGCTCAAGCAGGTGCAGCTCCCGCTGGCCCGCCCGGCGCTGCTGCTCGCCGTCAACCAGGGCCTGGTCCTGGTCCTCGCCGTCGTCGTCATCGGCGGCCTGGTCGGCGGTGGCGCGCTCGGCTACGACGTCGTCTTCGGCCTCGCCCAGGGCGACCTGGCGACCGGTCTGGTGGCCGGCGCCGCGATCGTCTGCCTCGGCCTGATGCTCGACCGGGTGACCCAGCCCACCGAACGCCGCGCGAAGAAGGGAGCCTGACATGCGCGTCCGTACCACCGCCGCGGTCGCCGCGGTGAGCTCCCTGGCCCTGCTCACCGGCTGCGGCGCGGCCGACATGACCAAGCAGGCCTCGCCCTTCGCCAACGCGCAGGGCGCCAGGACCGTGACCCTGTCCGTGCAGTCCTGGGTGGGCGCCCAGTCCAACGTGGCCGTCGCCCAGTACCTCCTGGAGCACGAGCTGGGCTACCGCGTCGACACCGTCCAGGTCGACGAGGTGCCCGCCTGGGACGCCCTCAGCCAGGGCCGCGTCGACGCGCTCCTGGAGGACTGGGGCCACCCCGAGCAGGAGCAGCGCTACGTCAAGGACAAGAAGACGATCGCGCGCGGCGGCGAACTCGGCGTCACCGGCCACATCGGCTGGTTCGTCCCGACGTACCTCGCCAAGCAGCACCCGGACATCACCAATTGGAAGAACCTCAACAAGTACGCCGAGCTCTTCCGCACCCCCGAGAGCGGCAGCAAGGGCCAGCTGATGGACGGTTCGCCGTCCTACGTCACCAACGACAAGGCGCTGGTGAAGAACCTGAAGCTGGACTACCAGGTGGTGTTCGCCGGGTCCGAGGCGGCGCAGATCACGCAGATGCGGCAGTTCGCCAAGGAGAAGAAGCCCTTCCTCACCTACTGGTACTCGCCGCAGTGGCTGTTCAAGAAGGTCCCGATGACCGAGGTGAAGCTGCCGCCGTACAAGGAGGGCTGCGACGCCGACCCGGACAAGGTCGCCTGCGCCTATCCGCACACCCCGCTGCAGAAGTACCTCAACGCGGACTTCGCGAAGAAGGGCGGCAAGGCGGCGGCCTTCCTGAAGAAGTTCCGGTGGACGACGGAGGACCAGAACGAGGTCTCCCTGATGATCGCCGACCAGAAGATGACACCGGAGGACGCGGCGAAGAAGTGGGTGGACAGCCACAAGTCCACGTGGAAGAAGTGGCTGTCCTGACGTTCACCTCGCCAGCCGGTCGGCGATCTCCCGCAGGGCCCGGGCGGCCCACCGCTGGAGTCCCGGCCCGAAGGTGATCCGGGTGGCCCCGAGCGCGCCGAGTTCGGCGGGCGAGGGGCCGCCCTCGGCCGGGGCCCCCACGTTGAGCGGCCCCTGGATCCCGGCCCGCAGCAGCGGCAGGACGTCCGGCGGGGCCCCGATCGGGTACACGCAGTCGGCTCCGGCGGCGACGTACAGCGCGGCCCGCTCGAGGGCCCGGTCCGGATCGGCGACGCCACGGATGAAGGTGTCCACCCGCGCGTTGACGAACAGCCGGTCACCGGCCGCCTCCCGCACCTCGGCCAGCCAGGCGGCGTGCGCCCGCGGCTCCTTGAGCACCCCGCCCTCGGAGTCCTCCAGGTTGCAGCCGACCACCCCCGCCTCCAGCAGCCGCTCCACCAGCTCCTTCGGCGCGAGCCCGTAACCTCCCTCCACGTCCGCCGACACCGGCACGTCGACGGCCCGGACGATCCGGGCGACCGCGGCGAACATCTCGTCGGCCGGGACCTGCCCGTCCTCGTACCCGAGGGAGGCGGCGACCCCGGCGCTGGGCGTGGCGAGCGCCGGGAACCCGGCCTCCGCGAACACCCGCGCGCTGGCCGCGTCCCACGGCCCGGGCAGCACGAGCGGATCACCGGGCGCCCGGTGGTGGTGCAGGGCGCGGAACACCTCGGCCTTGCTCATGGCGTGTCACTCCCCGGCGGGATCCGGCGGCTCACCCTCACCCGGTTCCCGTTGTCGAGGGCGACGACCAGGCCGATCAGCGGGGCGAGCCCGGCCTCGTCGCGGTGCTTCGCGGCCTCGGACCGGGCTTGCCCGGCCGCCGGGGCCGACAGCGAGGTCCGGTCCGTCACTTGTACTGCCCCGGCTGGTAGTGGCCGGGCGTCATACGGCAGGTCACCCCGAAGCGGTTCCAGGCGTTGATCACCGTGATCGCGGCGATGAGCTGGGCCAGTTCGGCCTCCTGGAAGTGCTTCGCGGCGTTCTCGTACACCTCGTCCGGCACGAACCCGTCCGTCAGGACCGTCACCGCCTCCGTCAGCTCCAGCGCCGCGAGCTCCTTCGCGGTGTAGAAGTGCCGCGACTCCTCCCAGGCGCTGAGCTGCACGATCCGCTCGACACTCTCACCCGCCGCGAGGGCGTCCTTGGTGTGCATGTCGATGCAGAAGGCGCAGTGGTTGATCTGGGAGGCACGGATCTTCACCAGCTCGTACAGCGTGTGGTCCAGGCCCTTCCGGGCGGCGGTGTCCAGCCGGACCATCGCCTTGTAGACCTCGGGCGCGTGCTTGGTCCACTCCAGCCGGGCGGGCTGCTCGGGGGCGTACTCCACGGTCGTCCTCTCGTCGGTGTGCGTCGTCATGCCCTCGACCCTAGGAAGAAAGCAGCCCAGGAGTATGGTCCATTTCCATGGCGGAACCTTGGGCCACTCTGGGCGTCGACCTGCATGTGGAACCGACCGGGCCGGGCCTGCGCCGGGGGCTGACGGACGCCCTGCGCGAGGCGGTGCGCTCCGGCCGGCTGGCCCCCGGCACCCGGCTGCCCTCCTCCCGCGCGCTCGCCGCCGACCTGGGCATCGCCCGCAACACGGTCGCCGACGCCTACGCCGACCTGGTCGCCGAGGGCTGGCTCACCGCCCGGCAGGGCTCGGGTACCCGGGTCGCCGCCCGCGAGGTCGTCCCGCCGGCCGGCACGGCACACCACCCCCGCGCCCCCGCCCGCCCGGCCTACGATCTGCGCCCCGGCAGCCCCGACCTCGCGTCCTTCCCCCGCGCGCAATGGCTCAAGGCCGCCCGCCGCGCCCTGACCGCCGCCCCGTACCACGCCCTCGACTACGGCGACCCGCGTGGGCGCCCCGAGCTGCGCACCGCGCTCGCCGGGTACCTCTCCAGGGCCCGGGGCGTGCGCGCCGACCCCGAACGGATCGTGGTGTGCTCCGGGTTCGCGCACGGTCTGAAGCTGCTCGGCACGGTCCTGCGGGCGCGCGGGGCCCGCACGGTCGCGGTCGAGTCCTACGGCCTCGACGTGCACCGCAAGATCGTGGCCGACTGCGGCCTGGACACCGTTCCGATGCCCTTCGACCGCCGGGGTACCGACCCGGGCGGGCTGTCCGGGGCCGACGCGCTGCTGCTGACCCCCGCCCACCAGTTCCCCATGGGCGTGCCCCTGCACCGCGACCGCCGGACCGCCGTCGTCGAGTGGGCGCGCCGCACCGGCGGGCTGGTGCTGGAGGACGACTACGACGGTGAGTTCCGCTACGACCGGCAGCCCGTCGGCGCGCTCCAGGGCCTGGACCCCGACCGGGTGGTCTATCTGGGCACCGCGAGCAAGTCCCTCGCCCCCGGGCTGCGGCTGGCCTGGACGGTGCTGCCGCCGGGCCTCGCCGAGGAGGTCGCGGCGGCGAAGGGCGGTGTCGACACCAGCGGGGTGCTCGACCAGCTGACCCTGGCCGAGTTCCTCACCTCCGGCGCCTACGACCGGCACGTGCGCGCGACCCGGCTGCGCTACCGGCGCCGCCGTGACGCCCTGGTCGCCGCCGTCACGGACCGCGCCCCGCAGGCCCGGGTCTCCGGCATCGCGGCCGGGCTGCACGTCCTGCTGCGGCTGCCGCCCGGCACCGAGCAGTCGGTGGTCCAGGCGGCCCACTGGCGCGGTCTCGCGCTCCACGGACTCGCCCGCTACCGCAACCCCGCCGCGTCCGTCGAGCCGCCCGACGCCCTCGTCGTCGGATACGGGACACCGCCGGACCACGCCTGGTCCGGTGCCCTGGACGCGCTGTGCGCGGTACTGCCGGGATGACCGCGGGGGCGGCACGGGCAGTCCTGGGGTGACGAGCCCCGTGACGGCACCGAGACGGGTGGCGGCGAGGAAGGCCGTCACCCGGGCGAAGGCCGTCACGCGGGCGGGCCGGGCGACGGCCGTCACGCGGGCGTTCGAGTCCGGCACCGCGAGCGGCACACGGTCGCCGGGGCGCATCCCGCGGCCGGCCGGAGCGGTGGCCGCGCGGGCGGCGAGGTCGTGCACCTCGCCGTGGGGCCGGGCCCGGTGCCCCTGGTGGAGGGCGGGCCGTCCGGCCCCCGCGCGCCGCTCGGCGAGCCCGGCCGGGCGGGCCGCGGGATCCCCGGGCGCCGCGGTGCCCGGCCGCGGCCGGGCCCGGGGCGGTGCGGCCTGCGCACCGGTCAGCGCCTGGCCTCCCCGGCCGCCCCGGCCGTCTGCTCCGGCGGGCCCTGCCCCCGCAGCCGGCCGGCCGCGTGCCGGTGCAGGGCCCGCATCGGGGCCGCCGTCTTCAGCAGCATCTCGTCGTACTCCGCCTCCGGATCGGAGTCGAGCACGATCGCGCCGCCCGCGCCCAGGTGCGTCATCCCGTCGGCGAAGACAGCCGTCCGGATCACGATGCCGAGGTCCGCGCCGCCGCCACACCCGAAGTAGCCGAGGGCACCCGAGTACACGCCCCGGGCCTCGGTCTCCAGCGAGTCGATGATCTCCAGCGCGCGCGGCTTCGGGGCGCCGGTCATCGACGCGCCCGGGAAGCAGGCCCGCACACAGTCCACCGCGTCCGTGCCGGCCCGCAGCCGTCCCTCCACGGTCGACACCAGCTGGTGCACGGTCGCGTACGTCTCCGTGGCCATCAGCCGGGGCACCCGCACGCTCCCGGTCCGGCAGACCTGCCCCAGGTCGTTGCGCAGCAGATCCACGATCATCAGGTTCTCGGCGCGCGCCCTGGCGTCGGAGGCGAGCGCGTCCCGCAGCCGGGCGTCCTCCTCCGGCCCCTTGCCCCGGGGCGCGGTGCCCTTGACGGGCCGGGCCTCGACCGTGCCGTCCCGGCGCACGCGCAGGAACCGCTCCGGCGAGGAACCGGCCACCTCCACCTCCCCGAAGTTCAGGAACGCCGCGTACGGGGCCGGGTCGTCGCGGCGCAGCGTCCGGTAGAACTCCAGCGGGTCGGGCGGAGCGGGCAACCGGGCGGCGTTCGTCAGACAGACCTCGTAGCCGGTGCCCGCCCGCAGCGCCCGGCGGCACGCCTCGATGTCCGCGAGGTAGGTCGCCCGGTCGCGCACCAGCCACGGTTCGGCGGCGCCGGGGTCGGCCGGGGCGGGCTCCGCGGGCAGCGCCGGCTCTCGCACCGCCACACCGGAGAGGCCGGTCAGCACGCCCTCCAGCCAGTCGGCGGCCTCCCGGGCGGCCTGCGGGGTGTCCTCCGCCAGACAGACGGCGTAGGTGAAGCCCTCCTCGTGGTCCACCGCGATGACCCGGTCGGCGAACAGCCAGGCGGCGTCCGGGGTGGGGGAGCGGTGCCGGTTGGACGACCCGCAGTCGGCCTTCGTCTCGTAGCCGAAGTACCCGACGTAGCCGCCCGTGAAGTCGAACGGCAGCCCGGTGGCGTCCACCCGTCGCTGGGTCAACTGCCGCTTCAGATAGTCGAAGACACTCGCCCCGACCCGCCGCACGGGCCGCCCCGCCCGCTCGATCTCGCACCGCCCGGCATCGACGTCGTACCGCACGAACTCGGAGAGCGGCCCCTGATCGTCCCCGAGGAACGAGAACCGCGACCGTCCCGGCTCCACCAGCGAACTGTCCAGCCAGAAGGCCCGGGGTGCCTCCGCGAACATCCGCCGGAACACCACCTCGGCGTCGACGGCCCCCACCATCCGCCGCGTGTGCAGCCGGTACCCGGCCCGCCCGGGACGACGGGGCCGGGGAACGCGGACGGCGGTCCCTCGCGCGGACGCACCCTCGACCGGCCCGTCGGGCGCACCCTCGACCGGCCTGCCGGGCGCCGCGTCCGTGCCGTTTCCGCTCGGTGTCCCGGCCGGGCCCGCCGCCTTCGCCCACCGGGGCGCCTCGCGGGAGGCGGCGTCGTCGGGCTTGTTCCGTGGTGCGCCAGGGCTGTTGCCGCTCGGCGTTTCGGACCCGCGGGACAAGCTCGCCGCCAGGCGCACCGCGGCCGCGTGGAAGACGCTCGCCGGGGCCGGCTTGTTCAGGCCCGCGGTGTCCGGGAGGGCCGCCGTCGCCCGCCACACCCCCCTCTCGTACCCAAGGACGGCAGACCGGTGCCGGATCACCTCGTGCGTCGGCATCGGCACCGCCGTGTTCTTCGTGCGCAGCTTGCCCGCCCGCTCCGCCGTGAGGTTGCGGAAGTTCACGAGCAGCCGGTGCCCGTACTCCGTGAGGACCGACTCCGGGCGGAACTGCACCCCCCACAGCGGCCGGCTGCGGTGCCTCAGACCCATCAGGACGCCGTCCTCCGCCCAGGCCGTGGCCTCCAGCGCGTCCGGCAGCGGTTCGCGCACGGCCAGGGAGTGGTAGCGGACGGCGGTGAAGTGCTGCGGCAGACCGTGGAACAGGTCCCGCCCGTCGTGCCGGATCGTGGACAGATGCCCGGCCCGCGGCTCCGGAGCGGGTTCCACCGCCCCGGCCTCCCCGAGCGCGATGCCCTGATGCCCCAGACACACACCGAGCACGGGAACCGGGGAGGTGGCGAGCAGCCTGCTCCCGATGCCGAAGTCACGGGGCACACCCGGATGCCCGGGGCCCGGCGACACCACGAGATTGTCGAACGCACGCAGATCGGGAAGGCCGTCGACGGGCGCGTCGTTCCGGACCACCACCGGCTCCTCGCCGTTGACCTCGGCGATCAGCTGGAACAGGTTGTACGTGTACGAGTCGTGATTGTCGATGAGCAGGGTCTTCACCCGCCCACCTCCCTCTGTTCGTTCGCGGGCCCGTGCGGCCATTTCCCGAAGAAAGGCCGGAGCCGCACAGACACAACGACAGCGTGCGAAACAGCGCGTTGAAGTCAGCGCATCAGGGAAGCGCCGTCAGATCGGATCACTCCCGGGCCGGGGCCGGGCCCTCGCAGGTGAAGCGATGGACGACATGCCTTTCCGCCCCTGCGTCGGCCATTACCCCACCCTCCGAAAATCCGGCTGCCGCGCGGTCGCGCATTGCCGGTCACGCCGTCCCATACGGAAAGCGCTCACTGCGCGTTCACGATGCAACGAACAATGAGCGGGCGGCCGGAAATGCCCGGCGGCTCACCGCGGCGCGCCGGCGCTCTCCTCCGCCTCCACCGGCGCCTCCCCGAACCGCGACAACGCCAGCGCCCCCGCCACCGCCACCGCGAAACCGGCGATCGCCAGCCACCCCAGACCCGGCCGCGTACGGTCCCCGAGCCACACCACACCGATCAGCGCGGGCGCGACCGTCTCCCCGAGCACCAGCCCGGCCGTCGCCGTGGTCACCGAACCGCGCTGGAGGGCCGAGGTCAGCAGCAGGAACGCCGCCCCGCCGCCCAGCAGCAGCGCGTACGTCGCCGGATTCGGGAACAGCTCACCGGGGGACAGCCCGTCGATGAGCCGCACCGACACCTCCACCACCCCGAACCCGAGCCCCGCTCCCAGGCCGAGCGCCAGCGCCCGCCCGCGCTCCGGCAGCCGCCCGCCCGCCGCCCCGAGCAGCAGCACCCCGCCCGCCGCCCCGAGCATGGCCCACTTCAGCCAGGCCGGCCCTTCCTCGTCGCCCTCCGCCCCGGACGCCAGCCCGAGCAGCGCGAGCCCGGCACACACCACCGCCACCGCCGCCCACTCCAGGCGGCTGAGCCGCACCTTCAGCAGCCGCGCCGCGACCACGGCCGTCACCGCGAGGCTCGCGGCCAGCGCCGCCCCCACGGCGTAGATCGGCACCGACCGCAGGGCGAGGATCTGCAACACGAAACCGAGCCCGTCCAGTCCGAGGCCCGCCAGGTACCGCCACTGCCGCAACGCCCGCCACAGCAGCGCCACGTCCCCGCCCGGGCCGGTCGCCGCCGCCGACCGCGCGGCGATCGCCTGCAACACCGTCGCCGTACCGAAGCAGACCGCCGCACCAAGGGCGCACACCATTCCAAAAATCACAAACCGACAGTAGGGGAGCGGCTGTGTACGGGGGGTCATGCGCGCCCGTTCACACCGCTCTCTAGGCTGACCGTCTGTCAGTGCACGACGGGGAGACCGGGGGAGACACGCACATGGCTGAAACACGTCGAAGGCTGCGCTCGAGCACGGTGGTGCTGGGCGGCATGGGCGTCCTCGCGGCGGCCCTGTCGGCCTGCGGCTCCGACCCCGACCGCCGCTGTGTGGACCGGGACAGCTACGACTACATCAACGGCTACAAGATCGTCGCCGACAAGAACTGCTCGTCCGGCACGTCCTCCTCCGGCAAGGGCCGCAAGAAGACCGGCAAGACCAGGGGCGCCGACGCCGACTGGTACTACGACGCGGACGTCAGCGGCGGTTACGCCGACAACGGCACCTTCAGCCGTGACGAGGCCGTGGACCGGGGCGGCTTCGGCTGCTCCGGCTCCGGCAGCGGCGGCGGCTGACGGGCGGGCGCGGCAGATGGAACGCCGGACCATGGAGCCCCGCCCCGGCTGGCAGCAGACCGTCGAGGAACAGGGCCTGATCTACCCCCTGACCCGCTACCCCGACGACTCCCTGCGCCCCTACTGGGACGAGAGCGCGTACTACGTCTTCTCCCTGGAGGAGATCGAGGCCCTCGAAGAGGTGGTCGAGGACCTCCACCGCATGTGCCTGGCCGCCGCCGAGCACATCGTCACCGAGGACCGCTTCGCCGACCTGGGCATCACCGACCCGCGCGTCGCCCGCGCGGTCGCCGAGGCCTGGCGGCGCCGCGCCGAACTCCCCTCCGTCTACGGCCGCTTCGACCTCCGCTACGACGGCACCGGCCCGGCCAAGCTGCTGGAGTACAACGCCGACACCCCCACCTCGCTCGTCGAGGCCGCCTCCCCCCAGTGGTTCTGGATGGAGGAGCGCTTCCCCGGCGCCGACCAGTGGAACTCCCTGCACGAACGCCTCATCGACGCCTGGAAGAAGCAGGCCGCCCTCCTCCCGCCGGGCAACCCCCTCTACTTCGCGTACTCGTCGGCCGACGAACTCGGCGAGGACATGATGACGGTCGCCTACCTCAAGGAGACCGCCGAGCAGGCGGGCCTGGCCACCGACTGGATCGCCATGGAGGAGATCGGCTGGGACCGCCTCTCCCGCCGGTTCGTCGACAACCGCCTCCGCTTCATCCGCAGCGTCTTCAAGCTCTACCCCTGGGAGTGGCTCACCACCGACCGCTTCGCCGACCACGTCCTGGACACCCTCGACAACGGCGGCGGCACGGGCTCCACCCTGTGGATCGAACCGGCCTGGAAGATGCTCCTCAGCAACAAGGCCCTGCTCGCCGTCCTCTGGGAGCTGTACCCGGACCACCCGAACCTCCTCCCCGCCTACCTGGACGGCCCCCGGGACCTGCCGTCCTCCACGGGCTGGGTGGCCAAGCCCCTCCTGGGCCGCGAGGGCGCGGGCGTCACGATCCACGAGCCCGGATCCACCCCCACCGTCCGCGACGAGCCCTGCTGCTACCAGCAGCTGGCCCCCCTGCCCGACTTCGACGGCAACCGGGTGGTCCTGGGCGCCTGGGTGGTGGAGAACGAGTCGGCGGGCCTGGGCATCAGAGAGTCCTCGGGCCTGATCACGGACGAGTACGCCCGCTTCCTGCCCCACGTGATCTTGTAAACGGAGCTCAGGGGGAACGTACCCAAGGGCGCGGGGAACTGCGCGACAAGCCACGACGCACCCGCACTCGGCAACGACGAGCAACCCGGCAGATGATCCCCCGGCCCCCCACCCGGTAGGCTGACCGAGGGCCGTGACTGGCGCGCTGGGATGGGACCAACCATCGGGGAGCGGCCCGAGCAGTCAGAGCCGTGCGCCTGGGCCGTACCGTGAACGCTGAACGCAACGTCCGGAGGTCCACACATGTCAGCCGAGCCCCTCTCCACCGCTTCCACCGCCTACCGCGCCGCCCTCGACGTGATTCGCGCCGTCGAACCCCGCGTGGCGGACGCCATCGGCCAGGAGGTCGCCGACCAGCGCGAGATGCTCAAGCTGATCGCCTCCGAGAACTACGCCTCCCCGGCCACGCTCCTGGCCATGGGCAACTGGTTCAGCGACAAGTACGCCGAGGGCACCATCGGCCGCCGCTTCTACGCCGGCTGCCGCAACGTCGACACCGTCGAGGGCCTCGCCGCCGAGCACGCCAGGGAACTGTTCGGCGCCCGCCACGCCTACGTCCAGCCGCACTCCGGCATCGACGCCAACCTGGTCGCCTTCTGGGCCGTCCTCGGCGCCCGGGTGGAGGTGCCCTTCCTCGAGAAGACCGGCGTCCGCCAGATCAACGACCTGACCGACGCCGACTGGGCCGAGCTGCGCCAGGCCTTCGGCAACCAGCGCATGCTCGGCATGTCCCTGGACGCCGGCGGCCACCTCACCCACGGCTTCCGCCCGAACATCTCCGGCAAGATGTTCGACCAGCGCTCCTACGGCACGGACCCGGCCACGGGCCTCATCGACTACGAGGCCCTGCGCGCCTCCGCCCGCGAGTTCAAGCCGCTGATCATCGTCGCCGGTTACTCCGCCTACCCCCGCCTGGTGAACTTCCGGATCATGCGCGAGATCGCCGACGAGGTCGGCGCGACGCTCATGGTCGACATGGCGCACTTCGCCGGCCTGGTCGCGGGCAAGGTCCTCACCGGCGACTTCGACCCGGTGCCGCACGCCCAGATCGTCACGACGACCACCCACAAGTCGCTGCGCGGCCCGCGCGGCGGCATGGTCCTGTGCGACGACTCCCTCAAGGACCAGGTCGACCGCGGCTGCCCGATGGTCCTCGGCGGTCCGCTCCCGCACGTCATGGCCGCCAAGGCCGTGGCCCTCGCCGAGGCCCGCCAGGCGTCCTTCCAGGACTACGCCCAGCGCATCGTCGACAACTCCCGCGCCCTGGCCGAGGGCCTGATGCGCCGCGGCGCGACCCTCGTGACCGGCGGCACGGACAACCACCTCAACCTGATCGACGTCGCCTCCTCCTACGGGCTCACCGGCCGCCAGGCCGAGGCCGCGCTGCTGGAGTCGGGCATCGTCACCAACCGCAACGCCATCCCCGCCGACCCGAACGGCGCCTGGTACACCTCCGGCATCCGCATCGGCACGCCCGCGCTGACCACGCGCGGCCTCGGCACCGCCGAGATGGACGAGGTCGCCGGCCTCATCGACCGCGTCCTCACCACGGCGGAGCCCGGCACCACCAAGTCGGGCGCCCCCTCCAAGGCGGCCCACGTCCTCGACGCCAAGATCGCCGACGAGATCTCCCGCCGCGCCACCGACCTCGTGGCCGGTTTCCCGCTGTACCCGGAGATCGACCTGGGCTGACGCCCGTGGTCCGTCACCCGTCCGGGGCCCGGGCCGACGTGCACGGTCCGTCACTCGTCCAGGTCGATCAGCACCTGACGCGGCTCCTCCCGCGGCGGTCCGGCTTCCCGCCGGGCCGCCGCGCGGCGTATCAGCAGCGTGCCGCCCGCACCGGCCGCGAGCCCCAGCGCCCCCGCCGTCACCGCCCACCGGACGTCACCGCGCACCGGACCGTCCGGGTCCGCCGCGGGGGGCGGGCTCGCGACGGGTCCGCCCTCCGCGTCACCGAGCAGCCGGGCCAGGTCGAACCGCTCGAAGACGGACCGCGGCGCCCGGTGCCAGCGGATGTCGTCGTCCTCCACGGTGGGGCTGGGGTCCGAGCGCACCCAGGGCGTGCCGTCCTCGGCAACGACCAGCTGGTCCTGCCGCTCGACGGCCACGTCCCCGCCCGGCGGCCGGTTCGTGCTCGGCCAGCCGCCGACCCCGGACAGCCCCCAGAGCACCGTGAGCCGCACCTGCGGGAAGTCCCCCTCCGCCCAGTCGTCCGGCACCCGCTCCGTCTGCGTGTGCGTGGGCTCCAGCAGCTGCCACAGCCGGGCGAAGTCCCGCTGCCCCGAGCGCACCGCCGCGGTCCGCCCCGTCCCGCCCGCGACGACCATCGCCACGTCGGGAACGTCCCGCCCCCGCGCCGGTACGGCAGCGGCGGCCGGGACCGCCGCACCCCCGGCCGGAACGGCCGCCACGGACACCACCAGCCCCCACCACACCACCCCGGCCCGCAACCCAGCCGAACCCACCCGGCCCCGGCGTCCGCCGGCCCCGCCTCGTATCCGCATCGGTCCCCCTCCGCTCGGCCCCACAACGGCCACAACGGCCCACCCCGAACCCGCCCGGGGGGCAGCCCCTCCGTGCCTCACCCTTGTTACACCGCCGGAGCCGCACGGGAGCCCGTCTGTTTCCGGCCGGTTCCGGATCGGACCCCGGGACCTGAGAGAATGGTGGGCATGGCCTCTGACCGACCTCGCGTGCTCTCCGGGATCCAGCCCACCGCCGGCTCGTTCCACCTCGGCAACTACCTCGGCGCCGTCCGCCAGTGGGTGGCCCTCCAGGAGACCCACGACGCGTTCTACATGGTCGTCGACCTGCACGCGATCACCATCCCGCAGGACCCGAAGGACCTGCGCGCGAACACGCGCCTGGCCGCCGCCCAGCTCCTGGCCGCCGGCCTCGACCCGGACCGCTGCACCCTCTTCGTGCAGAGCCACGTCCCCGAGCACGCCCAGCTCGCCTGGGTCATGAACTGCCTCACCGGCTTCGGCGAGGCCGGCCGGATGACCCAGTTCAAGGACAAGGCCGCCAAGCAGGGCACCGACCGCGCGTCGGTCGGCCTGTTCACGTACCCGATCCTCCAGGTCGCGGACATCCTGCTCTACCAGGCCCACGAGGTCCCGGTCGGCGAGGACCAGCGCCAGCACATCGAGCTCACCCGTGACCTCGCCACGCGCTTCAACGGCCGCTTCGGCGAGACCTTCACGCTCCCCAAGCCGTACATCCTCAAGGAGACGGCGAAGATCTACGACCTCCAGGACCCGTCGATCAAGATGAGCAAGTCGGCCTCCACGCCGAAGGGCCTCATCAACCTCCTCGACGAGCCCAAGGCCACCGCCAAGAAGGTCAAGAGCGCCGTCACCGACACCGACACGGTGATCCGCTACGACGCCGAGAACAAGCCGGGCGTCAGCAACCTGCTCACGATCTACTCGACCCTCACCGGCGAGAGCATCGGCGAGCTGGAGGAGAAGTACACCGGCAAGATGTACGGCGCGCTCAAGACCGACCTCGCCGAGATCATGGTCGACTTCGTCACGCCGTTCCGGGAGCGCACCCAGCAGTACCTGGACGACCCCGAGACGCTCGACTCGATCCTCGCCAAGGGCGCCGAGAAGGCCCGCGTGGTCGCCGCCGAGACCCTCTCCCAGGCGTACGACAAGGTGGGCTTCCTGCCCGCCAAGCACTGAACCCGCCCCCGCGCACAGCCGTACGACCGAACAGCGCTGTACATCACTCCGGTTGCGCCTGCCCGGAACCCGGCCGTGGCCTTACAGTCGATAACCGGGTGGTCGTATCAGCGGCCACACTGACACGACAGGAGACGACGTGGGGACCGTAACGATCGGTGTCTCGATCGCGGTCCCGGAGCCTCACGGCAGCGAGCTCCAGCAGCTGCGCGCGGGCTTCGGCGACGCCGCTGCTCACGGCATCCCCACCCACGTCACCCTGCTGCCGCCGACCGAGGTCGACGAGAGCGCCCTGCCGGCCGTCGAGGCGCATCTGGCCGAGGTCGCCGCGGCCGGCCGCCCGTTCCCCATGCGGCTGTCCGGCACCGGCACCTTCCGGCCCCTGTCGCCGGTGGTGTACGTCCGGGTCGTCTCGGGCGCCGACGCCTGCACACGGCTCCAGGAGCAGGTCCGCGACCCCGCAGGACCGGCCGCACGCGAACTGCAGTTCCCGTACCACCCGCACGTCACCGTGGCCCACGGCATCGACGAGGCGGCCATGGACCGCGCCTTCGAGGAGCTCGCCGGTTACGAGGCCGAGTGGCCCTGCACCGGCTTCGCCCTCTACGAGCAGGGCGCCGACGGCGTGTGGCGCAAGCTCCGCGAGTTCCCCTTCGGCGGCTCGGTGGTCCCCCCGCAGGCCGGGCGGGTGGAACGCGGCTCGGTCCCGACCCGCTGACCGGCCCCCGGGGCCACGGCGCGGTCCCGACCCGCCGACCGTCTCCGGGTCAGACCGGCAGCCGCCGGAACACCGGGCGTGGCAGGTGCCGCAGCGCCGCCATCACCACCCGCAGCGCCCCCGGCACCCACACCGTCTCCGAGCGGCGCCTGAGGCCCAGCTCCACGGCCGTCGCGACCGCCTCGGGCGTGGTCGCCAGCGGCGCCTCGGGCAGCCCGGCGGTCATCCGCGTCCGCACGAACCCGGGGCGCACCACCATGACGTGCACACCCGTGCCGTGCAGCGCGTCGCCCAGGCCCTGCGCGAAGGCGTCGAGGCCGGCCTTGCTGGAGCCGTAGATGAAGTTGGCGCGGCGGGCCCGCTCGCCCGCGACGGAGGACAGCACGACCAGCGAGCCGTGCCCCTGGGACTGGAGCGAGCGGGCGCACACCAGGCCCGCCGAGACCGCGCCGGTGTAGTTGGTCTGCGCGACCCGCACCGCCGCCTCCGGGTCCCGCTCGTCACGGGCCTGGTCACCCAGCAGCCCGAAGGCGAGGAGCACCATGTCGACGTCGCCCTCGGCGAAGACCTTGCCCAGCACGGCCTCGTGCGAGGCCGGGTCGAGGGCGTCGAAGGCGACGGTGTGCACCTCCGCCCCGAGCCCGCGCAGCTGCCCGGCGGCCTCCTCCAGGGCCGGGGAGGGGCGGCCGGCGAGCCAGACCGTGCGGGTGCGGCGGGCGATCAGGCGGCGGGCGGTGGCCAGCGCGATCTCCGACGTCCCGCCGAGGACGAGCAGGGACTGGGGGAGACCGAAGGCGTCCTTCATGACAGCAGCTCCTTGAGGTTGCTCACAGACTGAGGCGGCGGGCCAGGTCGGACACGAACACCCCGCGCGGATCCAGCTCGGCGCGCAGCTCGCGGAAGTCGTCGAGACGCGGGTACATGGCCGCGAGCAGCTCCGGGCGCAGCCGGGAGTCCTTGGCCAGGTAGACGCGTCCGCCGGCGGCGGCGACCTCCTCGTCGAGTTCGTCGAGGAACGCGCCGAGGCCGGGCAGGCTCGCCGGGATGTCCAGCGCCAGCGTCCAGCCCGGCACGGGGAACGACAGCCAGCCCGGGTCGGACTCCCCGAAGCGTTTGAGGACGGCCAGGAAGGACGGGCAGCGGCGTTCGGAGATCCGGCGCACGATCCGGCGCAGGGCGTCCTCCCGGCCGTAGCCGACGACGAACTGGTACTGCACGAAGCCGCCGCGGCCGTAGACGCGGTTCCAGTGCGGCACGCCGTCCAGGGGGTGGAAGAACGCGGAGATGCGCTGGACCTGGCCGGTGCGGGCGCGGGGGGCCTTGCGGTACCAGAGTTCGTTGAACAGGCCGACGGTCGTCCGGGTGAGCAGGCCCTCGGGGAGGAGCCTGGGCGTGGCCGGAAGACGCGAGGTGCGGAAGGCGAGCGGGTCCCGGCGCAGGCGTGCGGGAAGCGCGTCCAGCGGCGCGTGATCGCCGCGCGTGAGGACCGCGCGCCCGGTGGCGGCGCCCCGGGCCAGCAGGTCGATCCAGGCCACCGAGTAGCGGTAGCGGTGGTCGGTGGCCGCGAGCCGGGCCATCAGGTCGTCCAGGTCCGTGGCCCGTTCGGTGTCGACCGACATCAGCGACGTCTCGACCGGCTGGAGCCGGATCGTCGCGGTGAGGATCACGCCGGTCAGGCCCATGCCGCCGGCCGTGGCGTCGAAGAGCGGCGTGCCGGGGATCACCGTGCGGATCTCACCGTCGGCGGTGAGCAGTTCGAAGGCGAGGACGTGCCGCGCGAAGGAGCCCGAGACGTGGTGGTTCTTGCCGTGGATGTCGGCGCCGATCGCCCCGCCGACGGTGACGTACCGCGTGCCCGGGGTGACCGGCACGAACCAGCCGAGCGGCAGCAGCACCTCCATCAGCCGGTGCAGGGAGACGCCCGCGTCGCACAGCACGGTCCCGCCGTCGGCGTCGATCGCGTGCACCCGGTCCAGGGCCGTCATGTCGAGCACGGAGCCGCCCGCGTTCTGCGCCGCGTCCCCGTACGCCCGTCCCAGCCCCCGGGGGATCCCGCCGCGGGCCCCGCAGTCCCGGACGGCTGCCGCGGCCTCCTCGTACGTCCGGGGGCGGATCAGCCGGGCGGCGGTGGGGGCGGTGCGCCCCCAGCCCATGACGGTGGTGTGGTCAAGGCCCATGACGTCCGGGTCGAAATCGGTGTCGGCAGACATGTCCGTGACCGTATCGCCCTACTGTGAGCGATTAGTTAGCGAACATGGCATCCCTCCCCGAAATGGGTGATTAATGGGATGTCGCTCAATATTGCCGGAGTTCAGGCCTGATGGGCGTGAACAGTGAATCCACATGGACGACCTCGACGACCTGCACGACATGGACCACCGGATCGTTTCGGCGCTCAGGGCGTGCGGCACCGACCCACGCGTCGCCGGTGCCGCGCGTGCCCTGTCCTGGGCGGGGGAGCACGCGGCGTTGTGGCTGGCGGCGGGCCTCGCCGGAGCCGCCCTCGACGGCGCCCGGCGCGGCGCCTGGCTGCGCGGCACCGCCCTCATCGCCGGGGCGCACCTCGTCAGCATGGGGGTGAAACGGGTCGTGCGCAGACCGCGCCCCGCGCACGTCGACCCCCTGGTGCGCACCGCCGGCCGGCACTCCTTCCCCAGCTCGCACGCCACCTCCGCCGCGGCCGCCGCCGTCGCCTTCGGCGCCCTGGGAGCACACGCGGTCCCGCCGCTCGCCGCCGCCGTGTGCGTCTCGCGCCTGGTGGCCGGAGTCCACTACCCCTCGGACGTGGCCGCCGGAGCGGCCCTGGGCGCCCTCACGGCCCGGCTCGGCGCCCGCTGGATGCGCGGAGGCGCCCACCATGACTGAGACGGCCATCCTGCGGCAGCGCACCCCTGAGGAGCGGTCCGCACCACCCCGCAAGGGCGGCCTCCTGGCCGGTCTCCTGCGGACCGCGCGCCCGAAACAGTGGGTCAAGAACGTCCTCGTGGTGGCCGCCCCGGCCGCCGCGGGCGAGCTCTTCTCCCGGCACGCCGCGATCCAACTGAGCCTGGTCTTCGCCCTCTTCACCGCCTGCGCCGCCGCCGTCTACCTCGTCAACGACGCCCGCGACGCCGACGCCGACCGCGCCCACCCCGTCAAACGGCACCGCCCGGTCGCCGCAGGACAGGTCCCCGTACCCCTCGCCTACACCGTCGGCGGCCTCCTCGGCGTCCTCGCGCCCGCCGCCGCCGCGTGGCTGTGCGGCCCGGCCGTCGCCGCGCTGCTGACCGCCTACCTCGGCATGCAACTGGCCTACTGCGTCAGCCTGAAGCACGTCCTGGTCGTCGATCTCGCCGTCGTCACCACCGGGTTCCTGATGCGGGCCATGATCGGCGGACTCGCCCTCGGCATCCCGCTGTCGCGCTGGTTCCTGATCACCACCGGCTTCGGCGCGCTGTTCATGGTGTCGGCCAAGCGCTACTCGGAAGCCGTCCAGATGGCCGGGAAGGCGGGCGCCACACGGGCGTTGCTCACCGAGTACACCACCGGCTACCTCCGCTTCGTCTGGCAGCTCGCGGCCGGGGTCGCCGTCCTCGGCTACTGCCTGTGGGCCATGGAGGAGGGCGGCGTCCCGCACACCAGCGTGCTGCCCTGGCGCCAACTGTCCATGGTGGCCTTCATCCTGGCCGTCCTGCGGTACGCCGTCTTCGCCGACCGCGGCACGGCCGGCGAACCCGAGGACGTAGTCCTGCGCGACCGCGCGCTCGCCCTCATCGGCGTGGTGTGGATGGCGATGTACGGCCTGGCCGTGGCGAATTGGTGACCACGCGCGTGTGGGGCGGCCCCGGCACCCCCCGCCGCCGGGAACTGCTCGGCTTCGCCACCGTCGGCCTCGCCGCCTACGCCGTCGATCTCGCCCTGTTCACCGCGCTGCGCGGCCCCGCCGGACTCGACCCGCTCACCGCCAAGTCCGTGTCCTTCCTGGCCGCCTGCACGGTCGCCTACGCCGGCAACGCCCTGGGCACCTACCGCGCCGCGCGCGCACCCGGCCTGCGGGCGTACGCCGCCTTCTTCGCGGTGAACCTCGCCGGGGCCGCCGTGCAACTGCTCTGCCTGGCCGTCAGCCACTACGGGCTCGGCCTCACCTCGCAGCGCGCCGACACCGTCTCCGGCGCGATCGTCGGCATGGCGCTGGCCACAGTCCTGCGGTTCTGGGGTACCCGCACATGGGTGTTCCGGGCGGAGGGCAGAGTCGGATCATGGACTGGCTGAAAAGACTCCCGGTGATCGGGCCGTGGGCGGAGCGGCTGATGATCACGCACGCGTGGCGGTCGTACGAGCGGCTGGACCGCGTGAAGTGGACGCGGCTGGCCGCCGCGATGACCTTCACCAGTTTCGTCGCGCTGTTCCCGCTGCTGACGGTGTCCGCCACCATCGCCGCCGCCACCCTCAGCACGTCACAGGAGCACAAGCTCCAGGACAAGCTCGCCGAGCAGGTCCCCGGCATCTCCGACCAGCTCGACATCGCCGGTCTGGTCGACAACGCCGGCACCATCGGACTCATCGCGGGCGCCCTGCTGTTCTTCACCGGCGTCAGCTGGGCCGGGTCGATGCGCGAGTGCCTGCGGGCGGTGTGGGAGCTGTCCGACGAGGAGGAGGAGAACCCGGTCCTGCGCTACGGCAAGGACGCGGGTGTCCTGATCGGCCTCGGCGGCGCACTGCTCGTCACCATCGCCGCCTCTGCCATCGCCTCCGCCATGATCGGCTGGTTCACCCTGGAAGCCGGCATCGAGGAGGGCGGCTGGGGCGGGGTCCTGCTGCACATCGCCGCGTTCCTGATCGCCGTGCTGGCCAACTTCCTGCTGCTGCTCTACGTCCTGACCCTGCTGCCCGGCGTCGAGCCGACGCGCCACCGCCTGTTCGTGGCGGCGCTGACCGGCGCGATCGGCTTCGAACTGCTGAAACTGCTGCTCAGCGGCTACCTTCAGGGCGTGGCGGCGAAGAGCATGTACGGCGCGTTCGGAGTGCCCGTCGCGCTGCTGCTGTGGATCAACTTCACCTCGAAGCTGGTGCTGTTCTGCGCCTCCTGGACGGCGACGCGGAGCAAGGAGGACGAGGTCCCGGGCCTCACGGGCGCGTCCGGCGGCGCACCAGATCCGGCAGCGGCCAGCGGCGGTTGACCAGGAACGCGCCGCCCGCGAGCAGCACCAGCACCCCGCCCGCTATACCGAGCGCCGTCCCGATGCCGCTGGCACCGCCCGCGGCCGGGGCGCTGGCCACCGGCTTCGCACCGGTCGCCGCCGGGCCGCTGCCGCCGTCCCCGGAACCACCGGCCTCGCCGGAGGGGTTCGCGCCGGGCTGGGCACTGGACTGCGCGGCGCTCCTGGGCGGCACCAGCTCGCCCACCGGCTGCACCTTCCCGGCCGCCTTGAAGCCCCAGTCGAACAGCCGGGCCGTCTCCTTGTAGACCTCGTTGTGCTCGGGCTTCTCCGGGTTCATCACCGTCACCAGCAGCACCTTGCCGCCGCGCTCGGCGACGCCTGTGAAGGTGGCGCCCGCGTTGGTGGTGTTGCCGTTCTTGACGCCCGCGATGCCCTGGTAGACCGGCACGTCGGAGTCACCGGCCAGCAGCCGGTTGGTGTTCTGGATCTCGAAGGACTCGCGGACCTTCTTGCCCTTCTTGCCCTTCTTGGTCTGCCCCGGGAACTTGGCCCGCACCGTCGAGGCGTACTCGCGGAAGTCCTTCTTCTGCATCCCGGAGCGGGCGAACAGCGTCAGGTCGTACGCGGAGGAGACCTGCCCCTCGGCGTCGTAGCCGTCCGGGCTGACGACGTGCGTGTCGAGGGCCTGGAGCTCCTCGGCGTGCTCGTTCATCTCCTTGACGGTGTTCTCGACGCCCTTGTTCATGGCGGACAGCACGTGCACGGCGTCGTTCCCGGAGCGCAGGAAGACGCCCAGCCACAGGTCGTGGACCGTGTACGTCTCCTCCTCCTTTATCCCGACCATGCTGGAGCCCGAGCCGATGCCGGCCAGGTCGGAGGGGACGACCTTGTGCTTGGTGTCGCTGGGGAACTTCGGCAGCAGTGTGTCGGCGAACAGCATCTTCAGCGTGCTCGCCGGGGCGAGGCGCCAGTGCGCGTTGTGGGAGGCCAGCACGTGACCGGACTCGGCGTCGGCGACGATCCAGGAGCGGGCGCTGAGGTCCTTCGGCAGCACCGGCACGCCGCTCGCCAGGTTCACCTGCGTGCCCGGCTTGCCGAGCCGGGCGCCGCCCACGGTCGACATCGACGCCGGGGGAGTGGCCGACGGGCTCGCCGACGGGCTGTCCGACGGCTTCGGGGCGGCGAGGGCGGCGGGCGCGGCCAGGGCGAGGGACGACAGGACGGCGGAGGTGACCAGCAGGGATCGCCTGGCGGTCTTCTTCGGAGCGGGCACGGTCGGAAACGTACATGCCGTACGGGGGGAAGTCCCGTCTCCGGCCCCACCCCGGGAACGGAACCGGACACGCCCTGGCGATACTGGTGCCATGAAGCTCAGCCGCCCCGTCTCCTGGTTCCTGCTCGCCTTCGGGGTGTGGAGCTGGGTCATCTGGATCACTTTCGTCAAGAACCTGGTCAAGGACGGCAGCGGGCTCGCCTTCGACGACGGTCGTCCCACGGCCTACTTCTGGGTGCACCTGCTGCTCGCCGTCGTTTCCTTCGTATTGGGGACGGTCATCGGGGCCATCGGGTTGCGTGGTCTGCGCGCACTGCGCCGGACGTCATAGCGGCGAGCGGGAGACTCGACACCGTGGTCATCGTTTTCGTACTCGTCGCAAGCCTGGTCCTGGCCCTCGTCGTGACGGCCAACTGGTACGTGTGGCGCCGCCTGTTCCGCGACACCACCGGCGGCCCGGGCCTCGTGCGCCGCGCGGGTGCGGTCCTGATCGCGGGCGGCTGGGCCCTGGCGATCGGCGCCCTGGTCGCCGAACGCACGGGCGTCCCCTTCCGGCTCCAGCAGATCCTCGCCTGGCCGGGCTTCCTGTGGCTGGCCCTGTCGATCTACCTGCTGCTGGCCGTGCTGGCGGGAGAGATCGTCCGCCCGCTCCTGCGCCGCTTCCTCGAACACCGAGCGAGCCGAACGCACCAGGGCCGGACGCCGACCACCGCTGATCCGACGTCGGCGGCCCCCTCGAGCCCGTCCCCCGACGCGTCTCCGGCCGCGACGAGCGCACCGCGGGCGAACGGCGGCGGCACGACCGCGTCCGTGACGGCCTCCCGCTCCGGCCGCGCCCGCAGCGCCACCGCACCCCACCCGCGGTCCGACCCCGCGCCGGACGCCCCCGAGGATCCCCCGCAGCCCCCCGGCGCCACCACCCCCACCGGGCCCTCCCGCCGGCTCTTCGTCTCCCGGGTCGTCGCCGGGACCGCCGCTGCCGCCGCGGTCGGGACCGTGGGGTACGGGACGTACGGGGTGCTGCGCGGTCCGAAGGTCAAGCGGGTCACCGTGCCGCTGGCCAAGCTGCCGCGCGCCGCACACGGATACCGGATCGCCGTGGTCAGTGACGTGCACCTCGGGCCGGTCCTGGGGCGCGGCTTCGCACAGAAGGTCGTCGACACGATCAACGCGACGCAGCCCGACCTGATCGCGGTCGTCGGCGACCTGGTCGACGGCAGCGTGAAGGACCTCGGCCCGGCGGCCGCCCCGCTCGCCGGGCTCAGGGCCCGGCACGGGTCCTACTTCGTCACCGGCAACCACGAGTACTTCTCCGGCGCCGAGCAGTGGGTCGAGGAGGTCCGCCGCCTGGGCATCGACCCCCTGGAAAACGCCCGCGAGGAGATGCCGTACTTCGACCTGGCCGGGGTCAACGACGTGGCCGGCGAGGACGAGGGCCAGGGGCCCGACTTCGCCAAGGCGCTCGGCGACCGGGACACCGCCCGCGCGTGCGTCCTGCTCGCCCACCAGCCCGTGCAGATCCACGACGCCGTCGAGCACGGCGTCGACCTCCAGCTCTCCGGCCACACCCACGGCGGCCAGCTCTGGCCGGGCAACCTCGTCGCTGCCGGCGCCAACCCCACCCTCGCGGGCCTGGACCGCTACGGCGACACCCAGCTCTACGTCTCGCGCGGCGCCGGTGCCTGGGGTCCGCCCACCCGGGTGGGAGCACCGTCGGACATCACCGTGATCGAGCTCGCGTCGAGGCAGGCCTGACGGCACGCCCACCCTGTGCGGGAGCTGTGAAACCGTACCGAAACGCCCATCGGTAAGTTCTTTCCCAACTCATTCGATCTCCCTTCCCCCTGCTCGAAATCGTGTGATTGGGTGAGCCCGCCACGAAGGGGTGTGGCATACGCACAAGGGCCCCAAGGGGGTCCGGGGAGGGCAAAGCCGATGCGATCGGTTCGCATGCGGATACTCGCGGGGCTGCTGGTCCTGGCCGCCGCGGGCGTGGGCGCCTGGCAGTTGTCGCCGTCCAGGGGCGACGGGAAGACCATCACGGTCGGCACGACGGACGGCGTCACCTCGCTGGACCCGGCCGGCGCCTACGACGCGGGCTCCTGGGCGCTGTTCAGCAACGTCTTCCAGTCGCTGCTGACCTTCGCGCCGGGCGGCACCGCTCCCGTGCCGGACGCGGCGAAGAGCTGCGCGTTCGCGCACGGCGACCTCACCACGTACCGCTGCGAGCTGCGCGACGGCCTCACCTTCCCCAGCGGCCGGACGATGGACGCCGAGGACGTGAAGTACTCCTTCGACCGGATCCTGAGGATCAAGGCCCCGGTCGGACCGGCGTCCCTGCTGGGCACGCTCGGTTCCGTGGACGCCGACGGCATGACCGTCACCTTCCACCTGACCTCACCGGACGCGACGTTCCCCTTCAAGGTGGCCACCGGCGCCGGCTCGATCGTCGACCACACCGCGTACCCGGCCGCCAAGCTGCGCACCGGCGCCCGCGTCGACGGCACCGGCCCGTACACCCTCACCTCGTACACCAAGAACCGGGACGCCGTCCTCACGCCCAACAAGCACTACCGGGGCGCCGTCGGAGGCGGCACCGCCAAGCCCGTGGACCTGCGCTACTACGCCACCCCCGAGGCCCTGGACACCGCCTGGAAGGACAGGCAGGTCGAGGTCGCGACCGACCAGCTGCCGCCCGGCGTCCTCGCCGGGCTCAACCCGAGCGACCCCGGGCAGCGCGTCTACGAGGCGGACGGCTCCGAGACCCGGAACCTGTACTTCGACACCCGTTCCGGCAAGCCGCTGCACGACCCGAAGGTCCGTCAGGCCATGGCCTGGCTGATCGACCGCGAGCAACTGGCCGCCACCGTCTACGACGGCACCGTCGACCCGCTGTACTCCCTGATCCCGGCCGGCCTGACCGGTCACACCGCTTCCTTCTTCGACGACTATCCCGAGCCCGACCCGAAGAAGGCCCGGCGGCTGCTCACCCAGGCCGGTGTGAGCCTGCCGGTGCGCTTCACCTACGGCTACGCCGAGGGCCGGGGCGCCGGTGAGCAGGAGGCGGCCGAGATCAAGAAGGAGCTGGAGGCGAGCGGTCTGTTCCAGGTCACCCTCAAGGGCTACGAGTGGACCGCTTTCCAGAAGCAGTGGGCGACCGGCAAGCTCGACGCGTACGCCGTCGGCTGGGTCGCGGACTTCCCCGACCCGGACACCTTCGGCGCCGCGCTCGTCGGCACCGGCAGCGCCATGAACACCGGCTACAGCAGCAAGACCGTCGACCGGCTCATCAAGGACAGCCGGCGCTTCGCCGAGCGGACCGACGCCGCCCAGGACTTCCGCTCGGTGCAGCAGACCGTCGCGCAGGACGTGCCGGTGCTGCCGCTGTGGCAGGCGAAGGAGTACGTCGTGACGACCGAGGACGTCGGCGGTGGCCAGTACCTGTCGGACGGCACGGGCGTGTTCCGCCTGTGGAGCCTCACCACCCTCTGAGGCCTCCGCGTCCTCCGACGACCCGCCATGGCCGCCGGTCAGGGGTCGGTGCGCCGCCGGGCCGCCGGGTCGGGGATGGCGTGTGTCATCCCCGGCAGGAAGTCCGTGAACAGCTCGTGCACCTCGCGCACGAGCGGTCGCAGCACCCGGAAGCGGGCCAGGGCCACACCCCGCGCGGTGAGCCGGGCTCCGCGTTCGGCGAGCCGGTAGCTCCGCTCGCGGCCCTCGGTCCGGTCGAAGATCCAGTACAGGCACAGCCCCATCTGGGACAGCCACATCAACTCGGGCAGGATGTCCCGCAGTTCGTCGGGCACCTTGGTCTTCGTCGCCCCGGCCAGCACGTCCCGGTGGACGCTGATGGCCTCCTCGCGCGCGTGCTCCGACTCGGGCGAGAAGGGGCTGAGCGGGCTGTCGGGGTCGGCGGCGTTCTTGAAGAACTGCACCGCGAACTCGTGGTACGGCGCGGCGATGTCCAGCCAGGCCCGCAGCACCCCCGCGAGCCGGGCCTCCAGATCGGTCTCCCGGTCCAGGATCTCGCGGACCGCCACCTGGTGCTCGGCGGCGATCCGGTCGTAGAAGCCCTGGATCAGGTGCTCCTTGCCCGCGAAGTAGTAGTAGGCGTTGCCGACGGAGACCCCGGCCTCCTTGGCGATGGCCCGCATCGTCGTCTTGTCGTAGCCCCGCTCCTGGAACAGCCGCATGGCCGTCTCCAGGATCAGGGCGCGGGTCTGCTCGGACTTGGTGGGGGTGGCGCCGTCGTCGGGGCCGTCGTTCTTCGCGGGCACGGGAAGAGAGCCTAACGTCAGCACCGGTGCGGTCACCGAGGGGCGCAGGTGCCGTCGGCGCAGCCCGGCCCGGTGTGGCTCCAGCCGCTGTCCGGGTCGTACGACCAGCCGTCCGCCCTCCGGTACACCCGGCCGCCCCACTGCGCGCCGCCGCGCTGCCCCCGGTGCCACTGCGCACCGCGCCACTTGGCCGCGGCGAGCACCGCGCCCCTGGCGAGCCGGGCACCGGACGGGGTGCTCAGCCGGTGGGCGAGCGGGCGGTGCTCGCGCAGCGCCCAGAGGGTGACCACCCAGGCGGCGGGACCCTGGTAGACCTGCCCGGCGTCACCCACGACGGTGATCTCGTCGAGGGTGGCGCCGTGGTCCAGGCCGGGCCAGCGCCGCCTGGCCTCCTCGGAGGCGGCCGGGACCAGCTCCAGCGGCACCAGGTGGCGCTGGAGCAGGAGCCAGTCGCGCAGGAACGCGCACAGGGAGCACTCGGCGTCGTACAGGACGGTGAGCCGGCGCACCGGTGCGGGCGCGTTCATGCCGGTCGCGTTCGTGCCGCTGGCGTTCACGCGGGCCTCCGTCAGGCCCGCGCCGACGGGGCGACCCAGCCCTGCGGTGGCACCGGCGGCACCTGCTCCCGCTCCATGGTCCCCCGGCGCCGGATCCGGTTCAGCACGTAGACGTTGGCCAGGTGCATCACGCCGAGCACCAGCAGCACCACGCCGAGCTTGGTCGACAGGGCCTCGAAGACGCCGCGGGCGTCGGTGATGGTCCCGTCGCCGCTCAGGTACAGGGCGACGAACCCGAGATTGACGAGGTAGAAGCCCACCACCAGGAGGTGGTTGACCGCATCGGCGAGCTTCTCGTTGCCGTGCAGCACGTCGGCGAGGAAGACCTTTCCGTTCCGGCTGAGCGTGCGGGCCACCCAGACGGTCAGACCGATGCTGACCAGCAGGTATATGACGTAGGCGATGACCGTGCGGTCCATTGCCCCACCCTTCTTGAACACGTTCAAAACGCTGTCGGGGATGACTCTAGACCTACTTTTGAACATGTTCAACACAAGGGTCGGGGTGATTGTCAGTGGTGCCCCGTACTGTCCTCGGCATGGGAATCGTGACGTTCGTCGACGAGACGACGACGGGGGAGCGGCGGGCCGCCTGGGGGCTGGAGATCGCCGAAGAGCGCCTGACCGTACGGGAACTGATCCGGCGCCGGGTGTTCCAGGAGGTCGCGGAGTACAACGCCCGCAGGCCGGAGGTCTTCCAGGGCCTGGTACAGCCGCAGGACACCGAACGGGTGCTGAACGGCTACGCGGTGCGCACGCCCCGCCGCATCGACCCCGAGGCGCAGACGGCCCTGGCCGAGCGGGCCTTCGCGGGCAACGGCTTCCTGGTGCTGGTGGGAGACCGTCAGGTCACCGACCCGGACGAGGAGATCGAGCTGACGCTCGGCACCGAGGTCACGTTCCTCAAGCTCGTCCCCCTGGTGGGTGGCTGATGAGCGCCTCCGGTACCCCCCGGTCGCACCTCGACCGGCTGCGCGACCCCATCACCGGCGGCGACATGGAGCAGGTCGCCGACGAGGTCCTGACCGTCCTGGACTCCCGCCGCGGCATCTGGGGCGGAGAGTGGGAGCAGGTGCTCGACCGGCTCCGCGAGCTGCCCGCCGACCGCCGCCGCGAGCTGCTGCACGCCCTGGCCGACCGCTTCCGCCGGGCCGGTGACGACACGGAGGCCCGCTGCCGCCATCTCGTCCTGTGCGGCATGATCTCCGAGGACCTCGCCGACGATCCGCTGGCCGCCGAGCGCCGCAAGGCCCTGGACGACCTCGGCCGGCGACAGTCCTTCTTCTACGCGTTGCGCTTCGAGGTCCTGATCCGCGCCGAACTGGCCGCCGGCCGCCCCCTGCCCGCGCCCGTCGTGGCCGTCGTCCGCCGCGCGGCCCTGGACGCCTACCGCGCGAGCGACCTCGTCGGGCTGGCCCCGCAGCTCACCGACCCCGTCCTCAACGTCGGCGAGGCATGGGCCGATCAGGCCCTGAGCGACGCCACCACCCCCGACTGGCAGGCCCTTCTGCGGTACGCCATGACGGCCACCGCCTCCAAGCCGAACGCGAAGTGGGACAAGGGCGCGCTGGCCCTGCTGGACACCCTCGGCGCGGACGCCGTCCGCGAGACGGTCCTGACCTGGCTCGCGCTCGTCGGCCGCCCCCGCACGCTGCCGCTGGAGCGCCGCGAGTGGGAAACGGACGTCAACAACGCCTACGACCCCTACAACGCGACGGCCCTGCGCGGCCTGGCCTGGCTGCTCTCCCTGCTGCCGCCCCGGCCCGAGACCGCGCGGGCCCTGGGCGCCCTGGTCGAGACCTCCCTGAGGAAGGTGGCGGGCATCGGCCCCCGCAACCCGAAGGTCGCGAACGCGGGTGTCGTCGCGCTGGCCCGCATCGACTCCGAAGCGGCCCTCGCCGAACTGGCCCGGCTGGCCACACGGCTGACGTACAAGAACACGGCCAAGCTCGTCGACACGGCCCTGGAGGCCCGGGCCACCGCGCTCGGCCTCGGCCGCGAGGAGATCGAGGAACTGGCGGTCCCGGCGTACGGCCTGACGGAGGTCGGCCGGGCGACGTACCACTTCGGCGAGGCCACGGCCCTGCTGGAGGTCCACGGCACCCGGGCCGTGCCGAGCTGGCGCAACGCGGCGGGCAAGCCGGTCAAGAGCGTCCCGGCCGCGGTGAGGCGCGACCACGCCGACGCGCTGAAGGACCTGAAGACCGCGGTCAAGGACATCGACAAGATGCTCTCGGCGCAGAGCGAGCGCCTGGACCGCCAGTTCCTCGCCCGCCGCAGCTGGCCCTACGCCGTCTGGCGCGAGCGCTACCTCGACCATCCCCTGGTCGGCACCCTGGCCCGCCGTCTGCTGTGGACGATCGACGGCCGGCCGGCCGGATACGCGGACGGCGAGCTGCGCACACTGGCCGACGAACCGCTCACCGAGGGCACCCGGGTCGAACTCTGGCACCCCGTCGGCCGCGAGAGCGCCGAGATCGTCGCCTGGCGCGACTGGCTGGAGCGGCACGGCATCACCCAGCCGTTCAAGCAGGCCCATCGCGAGATCTACCTGCTCACGGACGCCGAGCGGGCCACGCGCACCTACTCCAACCGCTTCGCGGCGCACATCCTGCGCCAGCACCAGTTCAACTCCCTGGCGGCGCTGCGCGGCTGGCGCAACAAGCTCCGCCTGTGCGTCGACGACTCGGCCCCTCCCGCCACCCGAGAGCTGCCCCAGTGGGGCCTGCGCGCCGAGTACTGGATCGAGGGCGACGGCGAGGAGTACGGCGTCGACACCACCGAGTCCGGCAGCTATCTGCGCCTGCGCACCGACCAGGTCCGCTTCTACCCGATCGACGCCCCGGAGAACTCCGCCCACTGCTACGGCGGCGAGTACGCCATGTGGCTCCGCGACGGCCAGGACCCCGTCGAGCCGCTCCCCCTGGAGGACATCCCGCCCCTGGTCCTCTCCGAAGTCCTGCGCGACGTCGACCTGTTCGTCGGCGTCTCCAGCATCGGCAACGACCCGACCTGGCAGGACGGCGGCCCCGGCGGCCGTTTCCGCGAGTACTGGACGTCGTACGGCTTCGGCGAGCTGAACCAGAGCGCCGAGACCCGCAGGCTCCTGCTCGAACGCCTCGTCCCGTGCCTGGCGATAGCCGACCGCTGCACGCTGGAGGGCCGCTTCCTCCACGTCCGCGGCGACCGCCACACCTACAAGATCCACCTCGGCTCGGGCAACATCCTCATGAGCCCGAACGACCAGTACCTCTGCATCGTCCCGAAGTCCGACCCGACGGCTCAGGGCACGGGGTATCTCCCCTTCGAGGGCGACCGCATGCTGGCGGTCATCCTGAGCAAGGCGATGCTGCTGGCGGCGGACACGAAGATCACGGACCGGTCGATCCTGAGCCAGCTGTGAGCCTCAGTCGCTCGTCCTCGCCTGACCGGCCTTGAGGATCTCGGCCACGTCGAGGGTCACCTTCGCGCCGATGGAGTCCGGGAGGGAGACGAGCTCGCCGTGGGCATGGGGGCGGTGGTTCTCGTAGGTGCTTCCGGCCGGGTCGGTCAGGACGTGGAGGCGCTGGTGCTTGCGGTCCACGACGAGGTAGACCGGGACCTTGGCCTCGGCGTAGGCGGCGGCCTTGGTCTTCAGGTCGTCCTTCCAGTTGCCGGAGGTGACCTCGAGAACGAGACGGAAGCAGGCGGGGTCGTACGCGTTGTTCTCGACGAGGTGGTCGTCGATGTCGGCGTCCACCACCACGAGGTCGGGAATGGCGTAGTCCTCGGCTCCGGTGGGGAGCCAGAGGCCGACCTTCTGGAGAACCTCGGTCTCGCCGTCGGCCAGCCCTGCTGCGATGAACGGGCGCATGAGTTCGGTCAGGGCTCGGGCATGAGGTGCATCCGGGGACGGGGTCACGAGGAGATGGCCTCCGATGATCTCGACGCGGTAGCCCGGATGGCGCTCCATGATCTCGTCGGCGATGGTCGTGAGGGTGACCGGCTCTTCTTCGTGGAAGGGCTGCTCGACGGAAGCTGCGGACATCAGGTGCCTCCTGGGGAGCTGGTGTCGAGAGCGTCATCGTAGGCAGGACGACGTCCGTGCGGCCCGTTCCGCTGCGTTCACCCGATGGTGTGGCATATGCCAGAGGGCCCCGTCTCCAGCGGAAACGGGGCCCTCAGCGGCAAGCGGTCGACCTCAGTAGCGGCGCGTGATCAGCGCACGCTTCACTTCCGCAATCGCCTTCGTGACCTCGATGCCGCGCGGGCAGGCGTCCGTGCAGTTGAAGGTCGTGCGGCAGCGCCACACGCCGTCGCGGTCGTTGAGGATCTCCAGGCGCTGCTCCCCGGCCTCGTCACGCGAGTCGAAGATGAAGCGGTGCGCGTTGACGATGGCCGCCGGGCCGAAGTACTGGCCGTCGTTCCAGAAGACCGGGCACGACGTGGTGCAGGCCGCGCACAGGATGCACTTCGTCGTGTCGTCGAAGCGCTCGCGGTCCTCGGCCGTCTGGAAACGCTCACGCGTCGGCTCGTTCGTGTCCTTCGTGATGAGGAAGGGCATGACGTCGCGGTACGCCTGGAAGAACGGCTCCATGTCGACCACGAGGTCCTTCAGGACCGTGAGGCCCTTGATGGCCTCGACCGTGATCGGCTTCTCGGGGTTGATGTCCTTGATCAGCGTCTTGCAGGCGAGACGGTTCTTGCCGTTGATCCGCATGGCGTCCGAGCCGCAGATGCCGTGCGCGCAGGAGCGGCGGAACGTCAGCGTGCCGTCCAGGTCCCACTTGATCTTGTGGAGGGCGTCGAGGACACGCTCCTTGGGGTCGATCTCCACCTGGAAGTCTTCCCACACCGCCTCCGCCGCGACCTCCGGGTTGAAGCGGCGGATGCGGAAGGTGACCGTGATGTAGGGGGAGTCGGCGAAACCGGGCTCGGGCTTGCCGGCCGCGTCTTCCTTGTCCAGAACAGGGGTAGCCATCAGTACTTACGCTCCATCGGCTGGTAGCGGGTCTGGACGACCGGCTTGTAGTCGAGACGGACGGTTTCGGAGCCGTCGGCGCCGACCTCGCGGTACGCCATGGTGTGGCGCATGAAGTTGACGTCGTCGCGGTTCGGGTAGTCCTCGCGGTAGTGACCGCCGCGGGACTCCTTGCGGGCCAGCGCGGAGACGGCCATGACCTCGGCGAGGTCGAGCAGGTTGCCCAGCTCGATGGCCTCCAGCAGGTCCGTGTTGAACCGCTTGCCCTTGTCCTGGATCGACACGTTCTTGTAGCGCTCGCGCAGCTCCGCGATCTTCTCGACCGCCGTCTTGATCGTCTGCTCGGTGCGGAACACCATGACGTTGGCGTCCATGGTCTCCTGAAGCTCACGCCGCAGCACCGTCACGCGCTCGGTGCCGGTGGAGTCACGCAGCCGCTCCACCTGGGCGATCACGAGCTCCGCCGGGTTCTCCGGCAGCTCGACGAAGTCCGCCTTCTGCGAGTACTCCGCCGCCGCGATACCGGCCCGCTTGCCGAAGACGTTGATGTCCAGCAGCGAGTTGGTGCCCAGGCGGTTGGCGCCGTGCACGGACACGCAGGCGACCTCGCCGGCCGCGTACAGGCCCGGGACGACCGTGGTGTTGTCCGCCAGGACCTCACCCTCGACGTTGGTCGGGATGCCGCCCATGGCGTAGTGCGCGGTGGGCTGGATCGGGATCGGGTCCGTGTAGGGCTCGATGCCGAGGTAGGTGCGGGCGAACTCCGTGATGTCGGGGAGCTTCGCGTCCAGCTGCTCCGGCGGGAGGTGCGTGAGGTCGAGGTAGACGTGGTCGCCCTCGGGACCGCAGCCGCGGCCCTCACGGATCTCCGTGTAGATGGAGCGGGACACGACGTCACGGGACGCGAGGTCCTTCATGACCGGCGCGTACTTCTCCATGAAGCGCTCGCCGTCCTTGTTGCGGAGGATGCCGCCCTCACCGCGGGCGCCCTCCGTCAGCAGGATGCCCATGCGCCAGATGCCGGTCGGGTGGAACTGGAAGAACTCCATGTCCTCCAGCGGCAGGCCACGGCGGTAGACCGCGGCCTGGCCGTCACCGGTCAGGGTGTGCGCGTTGGACGTCACCTTGAAGAACTTGCCGCAGCCGCCGGAGGCGTAGATCACGGCCTTCGCGTGGAAGACGTGGATCTCACCGGTGGCCAGCTCGTACGCCACCACACCGGCCGACTTCTTGACGCCGTCGACCTCGGTGATCAGCTGGTCCAGGACGTAGAACTCGTTGTAGAACTCCACGCCCTCCTTGACGCAGTTCTGGTACAGCGTCTGGAGGATCATGTGGCCGGTGCGGTCGGCCGCGTAGCAGGAGCGGCGGACCGGGGCCTCGCCGTGGTTGCGGCTGTGACCGCCGAAGCGTCGCTGGTCGATGGTGCCGTTCGGCGTGCGGTTGAACGGCAGGCCCATCTTCTCCAGGTCGAGGACGGAGTCGATGGCCTCCTTCGCCAGGATCTCGGCGGCGTCCTGGTCGACCAGGTAGTCACCGCCCTTGACCGTGTCGAAGGTGTGCCACTCCCAGTTGTCCTCCTCCACGTTGGCCAGCGCGGCGGCCATGCCGCCCTGCGCGGCGCCCGTGTGGGAGCGGGTGGGGTACAGCTTGGTCAGCACGGCGGTGCGGCTGCGCTTCGTCGACTCGATGGCGGCGCGCATACCGGCGCCACCGGCGCCGACGATGACGGTGTCGTACTTGTGGATCTTCATGATTCTCGCAGCCCCGTGCCTAGCGGATGTTCGGGTCGAAGGTGAAGATCACCAGCGTGCCCAGCAGGATGGTGAACACCGTGGCGGTGTAGAGCAGGCCCTTGAGCCACAGCCGGGTGTTCGCGCGCTCCGCGTAGTCGTTGATGACCGTGCGCAGGCCGTTGGCGCCGTGCAGCATGGCGAGCCACAGCATCAGCAGATCCCAGACCTGCCAGAACGGGGACGCCCAGCGACCCGCCACGAAGGCGAAGCCGATCTTGGAGACGCCGCCGTCCAGCACGAGCTGGATCAGCAGGTGGCCGAGGACCAGCACGACCAGCACGACGCCCGACAGGCGCATGAACAGCCATGCGGCGAGCTCGAAGTTGCCCCGGGTGGACTTGGGGGACTTCTTGGTGCGCTTGCGCGGGGCCTCGATGAAGGGCGCCGGGTTGTCGACGGTGTAGACGGCGCCGCCCTCGACGGGGCCCACGCCGGCTGCGGTCTTGTCAGTCGTGGACATTGGCGTCAGCTCCCGAACAGTTCACGAGCGGCGTGGCCGAGGACGGGGTAGATGGCCCCGAGCATCAGCACGACCCACAGGGCGACGACGGTCCAGAGCATCTGCTTCTGGTAGCGAGCGCCCTTGATCCAGAAGTCGACGGCGATGACACGCAGGCCGTTGAGCGCGTGGAAGAGGATGGCGGCGACGAGGCCGTACTCCAGCAGCGCGACGATCGGCGTCTTGTACGTGGCCACGACCTTGTCGTAGGCCTCCGGGGACACACGGACGAGCGCGGTGTCCAGCACGTGAACGAACAGGAAGAAGAAAATGAGGACGCCGGTGACTCGGTGAGCCACCCAGGACCACATTCCTTCCCGGCCGCGGTACAGCGTTCCAGCCGGCACGGAAGTTTCCTCCGGGAGCGGTGATTGGGGCCGCGCCGGCTTTCCTTGTCGGTCGGGCCCGGCCGGGTACGGTCCACCGGCCCCCAGCATCGTAGCGATGTGCTGCCGCCGGGCTGAGCCGGGGTCCCGGGGTGTGATCAAACTGGCACGCAAAGAGGTACTGGTGGGCTAGTGAGGCCGAGGGGGCCGGCGGTGTCCGCGGGACTGCCGGGGCGTGGGCCCTCAGTGACTGATCGCGCAGTTCCCCGCGCCCCTGAGGGCATGCAGCAGGCGTCCCCTCGCGAGCCGCCTGAGTTCGTCCGCCGTCACCGCCCGCTCCTCCTCGAGATCGTTTGTCAATCGTGACCGGATGGCCTCGAGGAGCCGGTCCAGGGTCTCGGAGGGGGACAGCCCGTCCAGGCAGATGACGAACACGTGTCCGAAACGGGCCTCGTAGGCGGCGTGGGCCGCGCCGAGGGCGGTGTGGGCCACGGAGTAGACGTCCGGCGGGAGGCTGGGCAGCGACTCGGCCGCCAGCGCTTCCGAGAGGTCGGCCCAGCTCAGGTCGTAGGCCGCCTCGTCCGCGGCGGCCAGCAGGGAGTCCACGTCCGGATAGGGGCGGTGCCCGGCGACCCGCCCGGCCCAGCGGCGGCTGCGCAGGCAGGACAGGAGGGCCTGCTCCAGGTCCTCCTCGGAGGCTGCGTTGAAGTGCTCCACCGGTATGGCGGGCCGGCCGGGGAGATCGGGAAGGCGGTGCGCAGGCAGCGTGGGTCCTCGTGGGCGTCACGTGTGTCGGCAGGGAAAAGTGTGAGAGATGTGACGACACGCTATCGAGTGCGACCACGACGTGTCCGAAGGATGCCTGAATTTCACCCGGGAGAGAGAGTTTCGGAACGCGTGGTGGACGCGCGCCGGGCCGCCCCGGGTTTTAGGTTGGCCGTGTGAGTCAGCACAGGCGCCGGACCTCGGCGAAGCAGGAGAGCAAGCGGCAGGTGCTGGTCGTGGCCTTGGCGGTAGCCCTGGTCGTGGTCGCGGCCGGGGTGAGTCTCGGGCTCTGGACGGCCTCGGGCGGTGACGGCGGGTCCACGGGCCAGGAGGCCCGGGCCTCGCGCGAGGCCACCGCGGCGCCGCCCCCGGACCGAGCGCCGGAAGCGGCCCCCACCCCCAGCCCCACCCGCTCCTACCCGCTGTCCGAGACGCCCCGCACCATCCCCGCCGTGCGCGACCACGAACCGGCGCGCGGCCCGGGCTGGCGTCCCGGCAAGGGCGACCGGGTGGTCGTGGACGACCCGGCGCTGGCCGACGAGGGGCGGCTGGTCGCCGGTGAGCTCGGGATGACGTACGCGGGCGAGAAGGACGACGAGAAGCCCGGCGACCTGCGGCTGGCGCTCAACGGTGACAAGGGCGCGAACCCCGAGTCGTACGTGATGACCGTGCGCGACGGGCGGGTGCGGATCGACGGGCCCTCCGACACGGGCGTCTTCTACGGCACCCGCACGCTCAAGCAGGAGACGCACGACGGCGGCACGGCGCCCGAGGGCGTCGTGAAGGACGAACCGGCCAAGGCGGAGCGCGGGTTCATGCTGGACATCGCGCGCAAGTACTTCACGGCCGGCTGGATCGAGGACCGGATCCGGGAACTGGGCGATCTGAAGTACAACCGGCTGGGGCTGCACTTCTCCGACGACCAGGGGTTCCGGATCGAGTCCTCCTCGCATCCCGAGATCGTGTCGGAGCGGCATCTGACCAAGGCGCAGGTGCGCGAGATCATCGACCTGGCGGAGAGCCGGCACATCACGATCGTGCCCGAGATCGACTCGCCCGGGCACCTCGGCGCGGTCATCGACGCCCATCCCGACCTGCAGTTGCGCACCGCGCAGGGGTCGGCGGTGCAGGGTGCCGTCGACATCTCCAAGGCCGAGAGCGCCGAGATCGTCGACGACCTGCTGAACGAGTACGCCGATCTCTTCCCCGGCAGGCCCTGGCACCTCGGCGGCGACGAGTACCAGGCGCTGACCCGGTCGAACCCGGAGGCCTCCTTCCCGCAGCTGGCCGCCGCAGCCCGGGAGAAGTACGGCTCCGGCGCGACGGTCGCCGACCTCACCACCGGCTGGCTGAACGACCGGGCCGACACCGTCCGCGAGCATCAGCGCGTCCCGCGCGCGTGGAACGACGGGTTCTTCCGCGGCACCTCCGTCCAGGCCGCCAAGGACATCCAGGTCGCCTACTGGACCGGCAAGGAGATCGGCGCCCGGGCGCCCCTGGAGTACCTCCAGCAGGGCCGCAAGGTGATCAACTACAACGACGAGTTCCTGTACTACGTGCTCGGCGAGCCGCAGACCTTCGTCTATCCGACGGGGCAGCGGATCTACGAGCAGTGGACGCCACGGGTGCTGCGCGGCACCGCGGCCGTCCCGGCGCGCTACGACGGGCAGATCCTCGGCGGGTCCTTCGCGGTCTGGTGCGACCTGGCGAACTCCCAGACACAAGCCCAGGTGGCGGCCGGGATCCGGATGCCGCTGCGGGCGACCGTCCAGAAGCTGTGGGACCCGGGCGAGCCCGAGCTGTCCTGGGCCCGGTTCCGGGCGCTGGCGGACCGGCTCGGCTGACCCGGCGCGCATCGGCCCATACGGCTGCGGACTCCCGTACGACTGTGGTGGTCTTCTGACACGAGCGGATCCGAACATGCCGGGGGGAACCGGGACATGGGCTACTGGGGATATTTCGTCGTGGGCCGGGGGGAGCGGCCGCTGCCGGAGCTGGACGCGCTGGCGGGGGCAGGGGAGGACCCGACGCAGCGCGCCTCGGCGCCGGGCGGCTGGCAGGTGTGGGAGTACCCGAGCAGCGACGGCGACATCGGGAACATGAACGCCCTCGCCCGGGAGACCGGGGCGCCCGCTCTCTTCGGGTACGTCATGAACAGCGAGTGCGTGGTGCTGGAGGCCGCGGCCCCGCAGAGCGGGGCGTGGGCGACCTGCCTCGCGCGCTCCGCGATGGCCGGATATCTGGGGGCGGGCCGGGAGGGCCTCACGCTGGAGGACTACTTCCTCGAACCCGGCGACGCCGCCGAGCGTGCCGTGCTCTGGGCGGCCGAGGCCGGGTGTGAGGTGAGCGCCGAGGCTCTGGTGGACGTACTGACGTCAGACCCTGACCCTCCCCCACTCTCGGCTTCGCTCGAGCGGGGGGACCCCCAGGCCGAAAACCTGCTGTTCCGCTTCCTCGACAGGCTGGGTGTGGTGCGCCTGTGACAATCCGGGGCCGTTGCGCGCAGTAAGGGGAAGTGCGGGTTCCGTGAGGGGTGAGGGCCGGCGGTGGCCTGGTCGGGGCCCGGAGACGGCCTGTGGAGGGAGGCGTGGATGAGCCTGGTGGAGTTGATCGCACAGGCCGACGAGCGTGGGCTGGCCGCGAGCGGGCTGGCTTGTCTGGATCGGTGCGTGCCCCTGCTGGGCGGCGACGACGAGATCCTGCGCCCGGTGTGGGCGAGCCTCGGCGACAGCGCGGACGCCGGTGAGTGGGGCGAGCGGCTGGAGCAGGTCCGCGGCAAGCTGGACGCGGCCGTGACGGGGGACGAGGCGGCCGTGCTCGCCCGGCGGATGCTCGAGGCCGCCCCCGCCGAGCGGTCCGCCTCCTCGGTGCGGGTGTGGGCCGACGCCTGCTCCGTCGCCTCCCTCCAGATCCACCGGCTCCTGGACACCGCCGCGGACGAGGCCTCGTCCGTCGACTCCCGCCGTGAGGGCCGGACGGAGGGGATGTCGCCCCTGGTCGCCGCCGAACTGCGCCGCCAGATCACCGTCCTGGAGGTCCTGGCCGGACACGGCCCGGCCGGTCTGCGCCGGGCGCTGGAGGTGTCGGTCGAGGGGCGGCGCGTGCTGCGCGCGGTGGTCTCCCGCCGCAGTCGGCGACAGGGGTGAGGGGACGACGCCCGCCGACCGTCCCGACCGGCCTAAACCCGCTTCCTGGAAGGGTCCTGTGACTGTCCCTCGAACGAGCTGGGGCGGTCCTGCGCCGCTTCGGGGGAGCCGCCGATTTCGGGTGACGAAACGCTTCGCCACAGCGCTTTCCGTGATGTGACGACTCAAGCGGAGACCAGGCCATCGGCGGCTGCGAAGCCGCTGCGGTGGGCGGCGGACACGGTGGCGACGATGCGTGAGGGGGCGCGGCTGCGCCTCGACTACTCGGCGCAGAGCCTGTGGAGCATCGACCGGATGATCGAGGGGATACGGCGGGAAGGGGTGCCCGACGCCGCCGTGCGGGAGGTGCTGCGCGGATTCGGCGCCTACGCCGGTGAGGTGGTGGTGCGTCAGACCGGCGCGGAGTGGTGGGCGACCGGTGGTGACCACTGGCTCCGCACCCCCGACGGGCGTCTGTGGGACCCCATCGACGAGGCGCGCCGCTGCTACGCGGGCCATGGATCGCTGCGGCTGCTGTGCCGGGACGCGGTGCGCGCCGCGCCCCGGCGATAACGCCGACGGCGACAGCGGCAGAGGGACGCGGTGCGCGTCGCCCGGCGACAGCGTCAGCGCGTGAGGACGTCCTCGTCGTCCGGCAGGGGCTCGGCCGGCTCCTGGGTGGGCTCGGCGGGCTTGGCGGCGTTCTGGGCCAGGGTGCGGATCTGGGGCAGGTCGTCGTAGAGGTTCTGCCCGGGGCACGCGGTCGGATAGCCGTCGCGGTGACCGGAGATGCGGTGGAACGTCACCTTCTGGCCCAGCTTGTACTTGCCGTTGTCGGCGCCCGAGGTCAGCACGACCGTCCCGGCCGGGTCGACGCCGTAGAGGCCGAGCTTCCACGCCGCGACCTTCGCGACCGACTCGCGCACGGCGGCGTTCGTGGCCGCCGTCGAGTAGTCGCCGAGCACCGAGACGCTGCTGGTGTCGGTGTTGAAGCCGTAGGTGTGCGCGCCGAGCACGGGCTTGTCGATGCCGCCCGCACGGCCCTCGAAGACGGTGCCGCACTTGTCGACGAGGAAGTGGTAGCCGATGTCGTTCCAGCCGTTGCTCTGCACGTGGTAGAGGAACACGCCGCGCACGATCGACGCCGACTCGGAGCACGTGTAGTCGTTGGTGCCCGCCGTGTGGTGGACGAACACCGCCTTGGTGTCGCCGGTGTAGGTGGGCGGGTCCTTCACCAGGGACTCGTCGGCGCCCCAGGAGGAACGCGACGTCACGACGGGAGGCTCGGCCGCGAGCGGCCCGGCCTCGCCCGGCTCGACGACCGCGGTGTGCACGGCGCCCGACCCGGCCTCGGGATCGACCAGGTCGACCCGCAGCCCCGCCGGCAGGCGCGAGCCCGAGACACGCACCTGGACGCCGTCCGAGGGCCCGGTCCACAGCGGCTGGGTGCTCCCGCGCACGCCGGTCCGGTCCCGGTCGGGGCCCGCCTCGGGTGCGTGGACGTCGCTCTCCAGCGGGCGCCAGGCGCTCCAGAGGCCGCTCTGCCGCGAGCGGGTCCGCACCTCGGCGGTGCCCTCCAGGGCGGCGTCCGGGTCGTCCCAGGTGACCCCGACCAGACTGAACGGTGCGGTGGTGCGCGGGGCGAGGGACCGTACGTGCGGGTCGCCGTCCGGCACCCGGACGGTGTGCACACCGTCCGAGGAAGAGGCCCGGGCGGGTTGGTTGAGGCCGAGGGCACCGAGGGCCAGGGCGGTGGCGACGGCGGTGCGCAGGAGGCGGGGTGTCATACGGCGCTCGCCTTTCGTGGGCGGTGGCATCGCGAGCAGAGGTCCCCGGTGCGGCACTTGGCCGAAACCTCCGCGGGGCCGGGCTCCCGAGGACGGCGGGCCGGGTTGACCCGAACGGTCGCGGGGGCCCGGCGCCTGACGCCCTGTGACACTTCCGCGCGGACCGGCGCTGATCACCGTGGGAGGGCGCGCACTCGGCACGGACGAGGACGGTACTTGGGTCAGGGAGCACAACCACGGCGCGGGCAGGCGTACGACGGGGAACTGGGCGCGGCCGTCGCGCGGGCCCAGCAGGGTGACGAGGCGGCCTTCGCGGTCGCCTACCGGTTCGTGCAGCCCGGACTGCTCGGCTATCTGCGCGGCCTGGTCGGGGACGACGCCGAGGACGTGGCGTCCGACGCCTGGCTGGAGATCGCCCGGGACCTCGGCCGGTTCCGGGGCGACGGGGCCGGCTTCCGCGGCTGGACGGCGACCATCGCCCGGCACCGGGCGCTGGACCACCTGCGCCGCCAGCGGGTACGGCCCCGGTCGTCCGCGCTGGAGCAGGACGTCCTGGAACTGCCCGGGCCGCACAGCACCCACGACCAGGCGCTGGAGTCCCTTTCCACCGAGCGGGCCCTGGAACTGGTGAGAGGGCTGCCGCGCGACCAGGCCGAGGCCGTGCTGCTGCGGGTCGTGGTCGGCCTCGACGGCCCGTCCGCCGCACGGGTCCTGGGCAAGCGGCCGGGCGCGGTGCGCACGGCGGCCCACCGGGGTCTGAAACGCCTCGCCGGGCAGCTGGGCGCGGAGAGTGTGACGGATGAGGCTCCCCGGACGCTGGGTGAGTCGACATGAGCGGAACCGGAGGTTTCGCTCACGGCCCCGGGGGGTCGTGCGGACGCGGCGCGCTGAACAGGGCGGAGCGGCGGGACGTACTGGTGGGACCCGGTGGGCCGTCCGGCGCCGCCGGGGCCGACGGATCGAGCGGATCGAGCAGGGACGGATACGGACATGGGTGAACGGCGCAGCGACGGCGGGCTTTCCGGCCGTGGTTCCCGTCACGCCCTCCTGGACTCCGACATCGAGGCGCTGCTCGTCGCCTCCCTCGTCGGGGACGGGGTGGACGCCGAGGCCGAACAGCGGGCCGTGGCCGCCTTCCGGGCCGCCCGGGACGCCGGTGTCCTGCGCGCCCGCGGCCACCGCCGGGACGACTGGCGTGCCCGGGAGCGGCGGTACCCGGGCCGGTCCCTGCGTACGACGCTCTCCGTGCTGTTCGCCAGTCTCACGCTGGGCGGTGTCGCAGTGGCGGCGATCGGCGTGGCGGGGGCACCGGAGAAGGACCGTGCGGACGCCCCCGAGCGCAGGCCCGCTTCCAGCGGTGCCCCGCACGACCCGGCCGGGCAGCCGTCCCGCGGCAGCCACAGCCCAGGCAGCGGCACCGGTTCGGCCCCGGCCCGCCCGGACCGGCCTGCCCCGGCCCGGGACACCGAGGCGCACTGCCGTGCCTACGAGCAGGCCCGGGGACGCGGCAAGGCCCTGGAGGCGACAGCCTGGCAGCGTCTCGTGGCCGCCGCGGGCGGTGAGAGGAACGTCACGGCGTACTGCGCCGAACACCTGACCGAGTCGAAGAAGGCGAGCGGTGGCTCCGGGAACGGCGATCCCGCCGGCGGCGAGGACCCCGCCACCGCGAACAACGGCGGGGGCGACCAGCCGGGCAACGCCGGGAACGGCGGGTCGGGCAACGGCGCGGGCGAGAGCCGCGGCGACGGCAAGCGCGCCCCGTCCAACGGACGCCATCGGTAAGGGATTTCCGTGAGGGCGGGCCGTCGGGGCCGAGCGCTGCCCTGATCCGCCGGTGCCCGCCATGGCAACGGCCGGGGCCGCCACCCCCCACAGGAGAGGCCCCGGCCGTCGCGCGGCACGGGCCGCGCGGCGGCCCGTACTCCCTACAGCGCCCGGCGTGCGTTTTCTGTCACACCCCGCCGCGTCACGGCTTGGTTGCATCCCGGGCGGACATGGACGGGGAGTGGTTTCAGGTCGTAACGTGCCATTCGCGCCAACGGCGAAGGCGGCAAGACCACCGCAACCACCTGCGGCCTTGTAACCGCAACCACCAATTGAGCAACCACGACGGCGAGAACCCGGTCCGCGAGAGCGGCGCCGGTTCAGGCGCAGAAGGGCGCGCGGTGCTGGGGGACGACGCGGAGCTGACCGCCGCGGTGCGCGCGGCACAGGACGGCGATGAGAACGCGTTCCGGACTGTGTACCGCACCGTGCATCCGCGGCTGCTCGGGTATGTACGGACGCTGGTCGGTGACCCCGATGCCGAGGACGTGGCGTCCGAGGCGTGGCTCCAGATAGCCCGCGACCTGGAGCGGTTCACCGGCGACGCGGACCGGTTCCGTGGCTGGGCCGCCCGGATCGCCCGCAACCGCGCGCTGGACCACATACGCATGCGCGGGCGCCGGCCCGCGATCGGCGGTGACGAGACCGAACTGACCGGCCGGGCGGCCGAGTCCGACACCGCCGGCGAGGCCATCGAGGCGCTCGCCACCGACGGCGCGTTCTCCCTCATCTCCCGGCTGCCCCAGGACCAGGCCGAAGCGGTCGTCCTGCGCGTGGTGGTGGGACTCGACGCGAAGACCGCCGCGGAGACGCTCGGCAAGCGCCCGGGCGCGGTCCGCACGGCGGCGCACCGGGGCCTGAAGCGGCTCGCCGAACTGCTCGGCGACGACCCGCAGGCCGATCCGGAATCGGCCGGGGTGCTCGACGCCCTGCCGCCTCAGCGAGAACCGCGCGGCGGCGCGGTGACGTCCGCAGGTGTGACGCGTAGCGTTACGCGGACGCAGAAGGATGTGTGATGGCCGACGAGCAGTACAGGTGGCTGGACCGCGAAACGGCGGAGCGTTTGCTGAGCGGAGAGCCACTCGAAGCTGTCGAAGGCGCCGACCGGGACCGAGCCGAACACCTGGCGAGGACCCTCGGCGCGCTGTCCGCCACACCTCCGCTGACCAGCGATGAACTCCCCGGCGAAGCCGCCGCGATGGCCGCGTTCCGCAAGGCCCGCGCGGAACGCGCCGACGCGGCCGCGGCCCGTGCGGCCGCCGTCGGACAGGACGCGCCCGAGGTCACCGTCGGCGGCCTGGGCCGGTTCAAGGGCTCCGGCGACGGCGGCTCCGTCACCGCCCGGCGGCCTCGCAAGGCCCGCCCGGTCCGTCTCGCCCTGGCCGCCGTGCTGACCGTCGGCATGGTCGGCGGGGTCGCCGTCGCCGCCGGAACCGGAGTCCTGAGGACGCCGTTCGACGGTGACGAGCCCGAGCCCGGTGCCTCCGTCCCGGGTGACGCCACCCCGCGCGAGCGGCCGCTGGTGTCGCCCTCGCCCAGCGACGACGTGCAGGGCGGAACCACCCCCGAGCGGGCCCCGGACGGCACCTCGACGGGCGGTGCGGACGGCCGGGGCCGCGACGGGAGCCGGAAGCAGGGCTCCGGCGACGGGGCGGGCCGTTCCGGCGAGGACCACGGCACGATCGCCTCCGCCTGCCGTGACCTGCGTGACGGCAAGCGGCTGGACGCCGATCGCGGACGCGCCCTGCGGGAGGCGGCGGGCGGCTCGCGGGTGTGGACCTACTGCCAGGGCGTCCTGTCCCCGGCCGATCCCCGCTCGGGGCAGCGCGAGAACGACGAGCGCACCGACCAGGGCCACGGCAACAGCAAGGGCAACGGCGGCAACGGCAGCGGCAACGACGGCAAGGGCAACGGCGGCAACGGCAACGGCGGCAACGGCAACGGCGGCAACGGCAACGGCAACGGTGCGGGCGTCGGCCGGGGTGGCCACCACGGCCGTGACCAGAACCGTGACCGGACCCGTGACCAGGACAAGGGCGGCGGGCAGGCCGGCTCCCAGGGGGAGCAGAACCCCGGGAAGAAGGCCGGCGGGCAGGCCGGTAAGCAGGGCGACGGCGGGGACGGCGCGGGCCACGGCCGCTAGGCAGGCCGCCTGCCCGACGCTGTGACCTGCGGTTTCGTGGTCCGAGGAAAACTCGCCGAGGCAGGTGTGACACTTTCGGGCGTCCCGGCGCAGTAATGAGTGAGCCGACTGGTCATCGGCCGTCGCACGGAGCCGGGGTTCCCCCCGTACCTACGGCTCGTGCACCGAGCGCGGGCGGGACACGTTCCCCCGGTCCCGCCCGCGCCCCTTACTTCCTTCTCCGCCGTCACCAGGACACGACGACCTTGTCGCCGTCGCGGACCTGCGCGAACAACTCCGCGATCGCCGCCTCGTCCCGTACGTTGACGCAGCCGTGCGAGGCGCCCGCGTAGCCCCGGGCCGCGAAGTCCGCCGAGAAGTGCACCGCCTGGCCGCCGCTGAAGAACATCGCGTAGGGCATGGGCGAGTCGTACAGCGTCGAGACGTGGTCGCGGGACTTCCAGTAGACGGAGAAGACGCCCTCCCGGGTCGGTGTGTACTGCGAGCCGAAGCGGACCGCCATGGTCGACACCGTCCGCCCGTCGATCATCCAGCGCAGCGTCCGGCTGGTCTTGTCGATGCACAGCACCCGGCCGGTCCGGCAGCGCGCGTCCGGCGGGTCGGCCGGCTGGCCGCCCATCAGATACAGGTCCCAGCGGCCCGGCTCGCGCGTCATGCGCAGCAGCCGCTGCCAGGTGACGGCGTCGGCCTTGCCGGTGCGCGGCAGCCCGCGCTTGCCCTGGAAGCCGCTGACCGCCCGCTCCGTCGGCTCGTCGTACGTCCCGGTCGGCCCCTCGAACAACCAGGCGACCTGCCGCAGCCGGGCCTGGAGCTCCCGGACGTCCCGGCCGGTGTCGCCCCGGGACCACAGCACGCGGGGCGGGGCGGGGGCGGCGCCGGGTTTGGCGTCCCCGGACGGCGGCGCGGTGCCCGGCACCCCGTCACCGGCGTCCGGTGTGCGGGCCGGGGACGGGGTTCCGGGCAGGTCGATGTGGACCGGCGAACGGCCCTTGCCCTCGCCGTCCGGAGCCTGCACCGTGCAACCGGTCAGCGCGGCCAGCACGGCGACTCCCGCCGCGAACGCTCTCCCCATGCCCGTACTACGCACACGGTCCCCCGCTCGTCTCACCGGCGTGCCCGGATGTCACCTGAGATGCTTCCCCGGACGTGACCGGTCGCGAACCAGAGGGCATGGTGGTGAGCGAGGTCACAGCTGCGCGGGAGGCACCCACCATGGCGCGTGAGTCGGAGTCCGGACTGCCCATCGAACCCGTCTACGGGCCGCAGGCCCTCCAGGGCTGGGATCCGGACGAGAAGCTGGGGGAGCCCGGGGCGTATCCGTACACGCGGGGTGTGTACCCGTCGATGTACACCGGACGGCCCTGGACGATGCGCCAGTACGCGGGGTTCGGTACGGCGGCGGAGTCCAACGCCCGCTACCGGCAGCTGATCGCTCACGGCACGACGGGTCTGTCGGTCGCCTTCGACCTGCCCACCCAGATGGGGCACGACTCCGACGCGGAGATCGCGCACGGTGAGGTCGGCAAGGTCGGCGTGGCGGTCGACTCGGTGGAGGACATGCGGGTGCTGTTCGGCGGGATCCCGCTGGACCAGGTGTCGACGTCGATGACGATCAACGCCCCGGCGGCCCTGCTGCTGCTCATGTACCAGCTGGTGGCGGAGGAGCAGGGCGTCGGCGCGGACCGGCTGACCGGCACGATCCAGAACGACGTGCTGAAGGAGTACATCGCCCGGGGGACCTACATCTTCCCGCCCAAGCCGTCGTTGCGGCTGATCGCGGACATCTTCAAGTACTGCCGGGCGGAGATGCCGAGGTGGAACACCATCTCGATCTCCGGCTACCACATGGCGGAGGCGGGGGCCTCGCCCGCGCAGGAGATCGCCTTCACCCTCGCGGACGGCATCGAGTACGTGCGGACGGCGGTGGCGGCCGGTATGGACGTCGACGACTTCGCGCCCCGGCTGTCGTTCTTCTTCGTGGCTCGCACCACGATCCTGGAGGAGGTCGCCAAGTTCCGTGCCGCGCGCCGGATCTGGGCCCGGGTGATGCGTGAGGAGTTCGGCGCGGAGAACCCCAAGTCGCTGATGCTGCGCTTCCACACGCAGACGGCCGGTGTGCAGCTGACGGCCCAGCAGCCGGAGGTGAACCTGGTCCGGGTCGCCGTGCAGGGACTGGCGGCGGTGCTGGGCGGCACGCAGTCGCTGCACACCAACTCCTTCGACGAGGCCATCGCCCTGCCCACCGACAAGTCCGCGCGCCTGGCGCTGCGCACCCAGCAGGTCCTGGCCCATGAAACCGACGTCACCGCCACCGTCGACCCGTTCGCCGGCTCCTACGCCGTGGAGAGGATGACCGACGACGTCGAGGCCGCGGCCGTGGAGCTGATGGACCGGGTCGAAGAGCTCGGCGGCGCGGTCGAGGCCATCGAACGCGGCTTCCAGAAGAACGAGATCGAACGCAACGCCTACCGCATCGCCCAGGAGACCGATTCCGGCGAACGCGTCGTCGTCGGCGTCAACCGCTTCCGCCTGGACGAGGAGGAACCCTACGAACCGCTGCGCGTCGACCCCGCCATCGAGGCCCGGCAGGCCGAGCGCCTCACCGCACTGCGCGCGGGGCGCGACCGGGCGGCCGTCGGCACCGCGCTGGCCGCGCTGAAGAAGGCGGCCGAGGGCGAGGACAACGTCCTCTACCCGATGAAGGAGGCCCTGAGGGCCCGGGCCACCGTCGGCGAGGTGTGCGGGGCGCTGCGCGAGGTGTGGGGGACACACGTCCCGTCGGACGCCTTCTGACCGTCGGGGAACGTCCGGGGAGGGCCCGGGGAACGTCCGGGGAGGGCCCGGGGGAGTGTCTGTCCGGCCGCCCTGCCCGCGTGCGACACTCCTTCGCATGTTCGGTGTCGTCGATCTGCCCACCTATCTGGCGGGCCTCGTCCTGATCATCCTGCTGCCCGGCCCCAACTCGCTGTACGTGCTGTCCGTGGCCGCCCGCCGCGGCGTGCGCGCCGGGTACACGGCCGCGGCCGGAGTGTGGTGCGGGGACGCGGTGCTGATGACGTTGTCCGCGGCCGGGGTCGCCTCGCTGCTCCAGGCGAACGCCGTGCTGTTCGCCGTGGTGAAGTACGCGGGGGCCGGATATCTGACCTGGCTGGCCGTCGGCATGCTGCGGGCCGCGTGGGGCATGTGGCGGACGCGTGCCGAGCGGTCCGCCGGGGGTGAGGCTCCCGCACCCGCCGAGGAGCGGCCCTTCCGCCGGGCTTTCGTCGTCAGCCTGTTCAACCCCAAGGCGATCCTGTTCTTCGTCGCCTTCTTCGTGCAGTTCGTGGACCCGCGGTACGCCCATCCCGCGCTGTCGTTCGTCGTCCTCGGCGCCCTCGCCCAGGCCGCCAGCGTGCTCTACCTGAGCGCGCTGATCTTCGGCGGCACCCGGCTGGCCGCCGCGTTCCGCCGCCGCAGGCGCCTGTCCGCGGGGGCGACCTCGGCGGCGGGTGCGCTGTTCCTGGGCTTCGCGGTGAAGCTGTCCCTGGCGAGTTCGTAGCGCCCCCGCGCCCCGCACATCCGCCCACCGGCACCCCGCACACCCGCGTCAGCGGCGGCCGAAGCGGGTCAGGTACTCCGGCAGCCCGGCCGCCGTGGCGCCCGCCCAGCCGATGTAGCCGTCCGGGCGGACGAGATACAGGCCGGGCCCGTACGCGCCGGGTGCGGGGCCCCGGACGACCCGTGTCCGCCCGCCGGGCTCCGGCGCCTGCGCGTCCCCCAGCACCAGCAGCGTCCAGTGCGGGCCGCGGAAGGCGTCGAAGAGCCGGACTCCGGCCACCGTCGCGTCCGGAGCGCGGTCCCCCGCCCGCAGCGGGCCGGGGCCGGGCCGGGTCTCGCGGGTGAGCGACGACTCCCGGTAGCCGAGGCCGAGCTGGCGGGTGGCCTCGCCGCGCCGGGTCTCGCCGCGGTGCACCCGGGTGGACAGCCCGAGCACGTCGGCGGCGACGGGCCGGCGCTCCTCCTCGTAGGAGTCCAGCAGGGCCGCGTCCGCGCCGTCGCGCAGCACCGCGCCCAGCTTCCAGCCCAGGTTGTAGGCGTCCTGGACGCTGGTGTTGAGGCCCTGGCCGCCCGCGGGGGAGTGCACGTGTGCCGCGTCGCCCGCGAGGAAGACCCGCCCGGAGCGGAAACGGTCCGCGAGGGCCGCCCGGGGGCGGAAGTCCGACGCCCAGCACAGCTGTGTCACGGACTCCGGCGCCAGGTGCGAGCGGGCGGCGACGACCTTCCGTATGCCCTGGAGGGACAGGTCCGGTGTCGTCCCCTCCGGGAACCGTGCCACCAGCTGGAAATCCTCGACGCCCGGCAGCGGGCAGATCGCGAGGAAGTCGTCGCCGGCCCGGCCGGGCGGGAAGAGGTGCCAGTGGTCGCGGTCCAGGCCGCTGATCCGGACGTCGGCCACCACGGTCGGGTACGGGTCGACCGTCTCGCCCGTCATGCCGATGCCGAGCAGCCCGCGCACGGTCGAACGCCCGCCGTCCGCCGCGACGGCGTACCGGGCGGTGACCACCTCGCCCGAGGACAACCTCGCGCGCACCCCGTCCTCGTCCTGCGTCAGCCCGACGACTTCCCGGCCGAAGGCCACCTCCCCGTCCAGCTCCTCCAGCCGCTCCCGCAGGATCTGCTGGGTGCGCCACTGCGGCACCATCCACGGCTCGTTCCAGGGCGCGTCCTCGCTCGGTTCGGCCGGGTCGAACATCCGGTGCTCGCCCGTGCGCCTGCCGTCCTGCCAGATCATCCCGACCGGGTAGGTGCCGCCCGCCGCCCGGATCGCGTCGAGCACGCCCAGATCGTCGAAGACCTCCATCGTGCGCGGCTGGATCCCCTTGCCGCGCGAGCCGGGGAACAACGCCCGCGCCTTCTCGACGACCAGCGCGGCCACGCCCCGCCGTGCCAGGTCGATGCCGAGCGCCAGACCCGTCGGGCCCGCGCCCACCACCAGTACGTCCGTGTCCCTGTTCATGGGCCACCTTCCTTAACGCTGTTAAGTAGCTCCGCCGCACGAGCGTCGCCTTAACGGTGTTAAGTTGTCAAGCGTGAGCACGGAACGACGTGAGCCCCTGGACCGCCGCCGGGTGGCGGACACCGCGCTGCGGCTGCTGAACGAGACCGGCCTGGACGGCCTGACCCTGCGTGCCATCGCCCGCGAGCTGGACGTGAAGGCGCCCGCCCTCTACTGGCACTTCAAGGACAAGCAGGCGCTGCTCGACGAGATGGCGACGGAGATGTTCCGCCGGATGGTCGCCGGGACCGCTCTCGACCCGGCCGACACCTGGCAGGACCGGCTGCTGAAGGCCAACCGGGGCCTGCGCGCGGCCCTGCTCGGCTACCGGGACGGCGCGAAGGTCTTCAGCGGCTCACGCTTCACCGGCATCGAGCACGCCGGACCGATGGAGGACAACCTGCGCCTGCTCACGGGCGCCGGGTTCACCCTCGCCGAGGCGGTCCGCGCGCTCACCACGGCGTACCTGTACACGCTGGGCTTCGTCACCGAGGAGCAGGGCGTCCGGCCACTGCCGGACGAGCGCCGCGAGGGCTACGACATGGACGAACGCGCCCGCCTGATGGCCGACTTTCCCTTGTCGGCCCGGGCGGGCGCGGAGATCTTCGAGGACTACGACCGGCACTTCGAGGAGGGACTCGCCCTCGTGATCGCCGGGATCGGGGCGCGCTACGGGGTCTCCTGACGCGCCCGGGGCGGGTCAGGGCCGTTTCCGGCGGGCCCGCCGTACGGCCCGGGTGACCACGGGCGGCAGCAGGTCCTTGGCGAGCCGGCGGAGCGGGGCGGGACGGGCCGGGCGCGAGGCACCGGCCTCGGCGGCGGGGGCCGGTGCGGGGGCCGGTACGACCGGGGGTTCCACGTAGTGCCGGGAGCGCGGGAAGGGCGGGGGCTTCATGCCCCGCGACCGGGTCCGGATCAGCCGGTGCCCGGCCGCCTCCTGCACGCTCAGTCCGACGTCCGAGCGCTCCCGCAGCGTCCGGAGCAGTTCCTCCTGGAGCGGCTCGGGGTCGCCCCAGGTGGCGTACAGCTTCTGCGTGCTGAGACAGATCGGGTTCAGACCGCGGTTGAGGACCGCCTCCCACGCGGCGGCCGAGACACCCGGGGTGTGCTCGGAACGGAAGTCGTCCAGGACCACGACACCCCCGGGCAGCAGCAGGTCGCGGGCCGCGCCGATGTCGCCGTACACGTGCTCGTACAGGTGGGAGGCGTCGATGTGGACGAAGCGGCAGGTCCCGGGGGCCACCTTCTCGGACACCAGGGAGCTGGGACCGGTGATCACCGTCGGCAGGGTGTCGTGGAAGGAGAGGTAGTTCCGCTCGAACGCCTGCTGGGTCAGCGAGGCGTACGACATGGCCGCCTCGGCCTGGTTGGCCCCGTCCGGGGCCTCGCCCTCGAACAGGTCGCAGACGGTGAACCGCTCGCCGTCCTGGAGGTGCCGGCCGAGGAGGATCGCGCTCTTGCCCATGTAGACGCCGAGTTCCAGCAGGTCACCCTTGGTCCCGGCCGCCGTCTGCCGGTCCAGGAACCAGGTGAACAGCATCTGGTCCAGCGCGGGGAACCAGCCCGGGACGTCGGCGAGTTCGCCGGGGTGCTTGTCGGTCGCTTGTGCGTTGTTCATGCGGCGAGCCTTCTCTCTGAGCGGTGCCCGAGACGACGGCCGGCTGAACGTCCCGTGAACGGATCAGGGGGCCTTCGCCAGCGCCGACCGCAGTCGGGGCGTCAGCGGCCTCTCCACATATTTGTGCAGCGACCACGCCAGCAGCAGCATTGACGCCACCGTCAGCGCGAACGTCACCCCGGAGGCCAGTCCCAGACCGCGGTGCAGGGCGTGGATCACCACCCAGCCCAGATGCTCGTGCACCAGGTAGAAGGGGTACGTCAGGGCGCCCGCCACCGTCAGCCACCGCCAGTTCACCCGGTTGAGCAGACCCAGCGCGATCGCGGCGACCGCCACGAAGCCGAACGTGACGACGGCGATGATCCCGAAGGCGGAGCGGTAGGAGAAGGCCTGCGGGTCGGGGGCGTGCCACAGCGCCTGAACGGCGTAGTGCTGGCCCATCAGCCAGCAGACGGCCACGATGCCCCACCCGTAGACGTCCCGCCGGTCGCGGTGCACGAGGTAGAGGCCGACGCCGCCTATGAAGAAGGGCGCGTACTCGGGCATCAGGACGATGTCGAGCAGCGGCATGTTCGCGTTCTCGGCGATCACCGCGGCCAGCGTCCAGCACGCGCAGAACATGATGACCCGGCGGCGGTTCGCCCCGGGCAGCACGACGCACAGGGCGAACAGGGCGTAGAAGCGGACCTCCGCCCACAGGGTCCAGCACACGCCGAGCACCCGGTCCACGCCGAGCGGCATCTGCAACATGGTCAGGTTGACCAGGGCGTCGCTGGGCGAGACGGCCTTGTAGGCCACCATCGGCAGCGCGAACACCGCCGTGACCAGGAGCACCGCCACCCAGTAGGCGGGCAGCAGCCGGGAGGCGCGGGAGGCGAAGAACGACTTCAGGGGACGGCCCCAGCCGCTCATGCAGATCACGAACCCGCTGATCACGAAGAAGACCTGGACGCCGAGGCAGCCGTAGGCGAACAGCGAGTGCAGGGTCGGGAACTGGTCCTTGGGCGAGGTGCCCCAGGCCTGGGCGACCTCGCCGCCGCGTCCGCCGTAGTGGTACAGCGCCACCATCAGCGCCGCGACCAGCCGCAGTCCGTCGAGGGCGCGCAGCCGCCCGCCGGAATCCCTTCGGCGCCGTGGGACGGTCGTGGCGCCCGGCTCTTCGACCGGCACGGCGACGCCGGGCCGGGGCTTGTGGGTGCTGACGACCGTCTCGGTCACGCTGGATACCTCTGTGTGGCTCGTATGTCCTTTGCCCGAGCCGCCTGTGGGCGGGCGCCGGTGGGCGGGCGCCTGTCACCCTAGGACGGAAGTTGACGCAATCACGTTCGATGGCGACAGGCTTCTCCTGCCGGTCCCCATGGGTTCACCTGGATGTCGCCGGGGCGGGCCGCCGGGCCGAGTGGCTCAGCGGCGCACCGCCTTGCGCAGCGCCCGGGCCCGCCGCACCACGCGGCGTGCGGTGGAGTTGCGCGGCAGGAACGCCAGCCGCTGCGGGATGCCACCGGGCAGCCCGAGCGCGGTGAGGCGGCGCTTCTTGAAGTAGCGCCGGGTGCGCGGGCCGAGGTGCCGGGCGAGGAACTGCTCGGCCTGCGGGCGCAGCTCCGGGTAGATCTGCGGCTGCATGGTGAACCCGAGGGCCGTGAGGAGGCCGGACAGCCGCTCGGCCGGCAGGACGTCACCGGCCGTGTCGCTCTCCAGGCCGGGCAGCAGCGCGTCCGCCAGCGTGGCGGGGACGCGGTTGCTGTTCTGATAGGGCGTCAGCCGCTCCAGGAGCAGCTCGGTGCCGATGCGGGCGGCCGGCAGGTCGTAGAACGCGGAGGCCGTGAACAGGGCGGTGGAGAAGCACCCGACGACGAGGGCGGGCCGGGCCCGGTCGAACAGCACCTCCGCGAGCACCGGCGTGTCCAGGACCGTGAGGTCCACGCCGAGCTGCTCGGCCTCCGTCTCCAGGGCGCGGCTGTAGCGGGCCGGTGCGCTCGGATGGGGCTTGAAGACGACCGTGCGGTGGCCGCGGGCGACGGCGCCCCGCATCATCCGCACGTGCAGGTCCTCCTCCTCCTCGGGGGAGAGGATGTCCAGCGCGGACAGGTACTGGCCGAGCAGCAGCGCCGAGTCGCCCGGCACGTGCGGCAGTTCGGGCACCGCCTCGGTGACCTCGCCGAGCACCTTCAGGAACGCGGGCGAGGGCACCAGGTGCGCAGGGACGCCGAACTCGGTCAGCAGCATCGGCGTGAGCCCCGGCACCAGGTCGAGGTGCAGCAGCCGCCGTACGCGCGTGCCGACCAGCGGGTCGAGCTTGTTGCGCGTGGGGCCGTAGCTCATCAGCCCGTCGGCGTAGACGTCGATGGGTGCGTCGGTGAACAGCTGGGCCACCGTGAGGGCGGGCGCCACCTGGATGGACTCCAGCACCAGGCTCACCCGGTCGTCGCCGAGGCCCCACAGCAGCCGCAGGTAGCGCTCGAAGAGGGGGATGTCGTCGGAGCGCGGTGTCCAGGCCCCGGGGTGGAAGGGACGGATGGCCTCGTTCCAGGACAGCACCTCGTCGAAGTGCTCGCGCAGCGGAGCGAAGCCCGGCATCTCGTCGAGGGCCGGAGTGATCTCCGGGGTCGTGGTGTTGTTGAACACCAGCAGCACCCGGCGGTCCGGCTCCTCGAAGAGGTCCGAGTCGATCGCGGCGGCCAGGGTGGCGACGCCGTACAGCGTCGAGGCGCAGAAGATCTGAGTGGTCCCGGGCATCAGGCGGCCGCTCCCGTCGTGGTCACCCGGCGCCGCAGCCGCCGCAGCTTGGACGAGCGGTCCATGTCCATGGCCTCCAGTGCCTCGGAGAGTGCGTCCTGCGGCATGCGCTTGATGGCCGCCGCGCTCATCGACCGCAGCTGCCTGGCCACGGCCGGTTCGAACCGGTCCTCGTTGGAGAGGTGGTGGGCGATGATCGCGCAGTAGGTGCGCACCGCCTTGGGCAGCAGCCGGTCGGCGTCCCGGTCCGCGGCCGTCTCCTCGATCACCTGGTCGAAGGCCCGGATGAAGTCGAGTTGGCGGACGTCGCCGATCTGCGTCAGGGACGAGGCCACGCCACGCCGGTAGAACACGCCCAGCAGGCTCACCACGGCGAACGACTCCGCCTCGCGGTGCAACTTCCAGATCCACGGCCGGTCCTCGGCCGTGCGCAGCCCGTCGGTGAAGTGGAGCACGCCCTTGTCCACAAGACGGCGGTGGTAGGCGCCGGCCCAGGCGTAGGCGTAGTCGACGGACGTGGAGCGGTGGGCGGGGAGAATCGCCTCCCGCGGGTCGAACGCCTCCCAGCGGCGACCGACCGGGACCCGGTGCACGGAACGGGCGCGCGCGGTGGCCTGCACATGGTCGGTGCGCACGAAGTCGCACCCCAAGTCCTCCATCGCGGACACCAGTTCGGTGAGATAGCCGGGGGCCAGCCAGTCGTCACCGTCCAGGAACGTCAGGTACTCGCCCTGCGCCGCGTCCAGGCCGGTGTTGCGCGCGGTGGCGAGCCCGCCGTTGTGCTCGTGGCGGATGTACCGCACCTGGGCGACATCCGAAAGCTCCTCGGCCGCTCGTTCGAGAATGGCCGGAGTTTCGTCCTTGGAATGGTCGTCGACCAGGATGAACTCGAAATCGCGGTCGGCGTTCAACCGCAGGCTTCTGAGGGTGTCCGGGGCATATTGCTGCACGTTGTAGAACGGCACGATCACGGAAAGCTTAGGCACCCGCAAAACGTTAGGAGGCCGCCCGGCAGCGGAACTTTCCGATGCGGGTACACGGGGTGAACTCCGTGTGTCAGAACGGTGCACCGCGTGTACTTCCCGCTTCCCGGCAGGCCAGTTCGGCTCTCAGTGGGCTGTTGTTAACTTTTCGTTGAGTCCTGGTTCCGCCATACCTAGCATTCGCTTCCTAGCGTTTTCGACGTGCCAGTAAGTACACCGAAGCGCCCGCGCATCGCGGTCCTCGCGGACAGTGACACCCGATGGAAATGGGGTGCGCTGACCGCGGACCGCATCGCCCCGCGACCGTCCATGGAAGCCGCACCGCGCGAAGACGCGCAAGCCGGCCCCCTCGTCGACGGCTTCCTGCTGCGCGGCCGGGCCACGCCCACCCCGCGCCAGCTGGAGGAAGTGGGCGTACGCGCCGACTCGTTGCGGGAGGTGACCGCCGTCGAGTTCCTGCGCGCCATGGCCGAGGGGACCTACGACGTCCTGGTCCTCTCCCTCGTCGGCGGCGGTGTGCAGGCGATGCTGCACGGCCTGGCCCGCGTCTGGGAGAACCGCGCCGAGCGGCCCGTCGTCGTCACCGGCTACGTCGGTGTCGTCTACGAGAAGCTCGCCGACGGCCTGCTGCTGCGGCACGGCGCGGACCTCGTCCTCGCCAACTCCCGCCAGGACGCCGACCGTTTCCGGGCCGTCTACGAGGGTGTGGGCGCCGACGCCTCCTCGGTGACGGAGGTCGCCCTGCCCTTCCTCGGCGGTGCTCCGTACGAAGGGGAACACGACCCCTACACGGTCGTCTTCGCCGCCCAGCCCTCGGTCCCCGACAGCCGCAGGGACCGTATGTACCTGCTGGACCGGCTGGTGCGGCACGCCCGCGGTCACCCCGAGCGCGAGGTGCTGCTGAAGCTGCGCTCCAAGCCGGGCGAACACACCACCCACATCGAGGAGTTGCCGTACCAGAAGTTGGTGCAGCGCCTCGATCCGCCCGCCAACTTCCGCCTGGTGTACGGGAACATGGGTGAGGTCCTCGACCGCACCGACCTGCTGGTGACGGTCAGCTCCACGGCCGCCCTGGAGTCGCTGCACCGCCGCGTCCCGACCGTCGTGCTGAGCGACCTCGGCATCCGCGAGTCGCTCGGCAACCACCACTTCGTGGGCTCCGGCTGCCTCGCCTCCTGGGACCAGCTCGACGCCGGACACCGGCCCACGCCCGACCAGGAGTGGGTCGCCCGGCAGGGCGTCGCGGCGGACGGCGGCTACGACTCGGCCTTCGACGCGGCCCGCGAACGCATAGCGAAACTCCTCGCCCGGCCCGGCGGCCTGCCCCCGCTGGCCCCGTACTACACCCCCGTCACCGCGCCCGGCTATCTGCCCGGGATCCTCGCCCGCCACCACCTCGGCCCGGACGGCACCCCGCTGCCCGGCGCGCCCGCCGCCGACAAGGAGCCCGGACCGGTCCGGCAGATCGTGCGCCGGGCGGCGCGCGGCGCCTACCGGCACGGCGTGCAGCGCGTGGCGCCCGTCATCCGGCGGATGGGCGAGCTGTGAGCCGCCCCGAGACCCCTGCCCAAGGAGTAGACCCCATGTCCCGACCGGAAGCCGGCCAAGGCGCCTCCGTGCGCCGCGTGCTCGCGGTGATCCCCGCACGCGGCGGCTCCAAGGGCGTCCCCGCGAAGAACCTCCTGCCCGTCGGCGGCGTCCCGCTGGTGGCCCGGGCGGTGCGCGAGTGCCGGGCGGCCCGGCTGGTGACCGACGTCGTGGTCTCCACCGACGACCAGGCCATCGCCGCCGCCGCCCGCGAGGCCGGTGCCGAGGTCGTGCTGCGCCCCGCCGCCATCGCCGGTGACACCGCCACCTCCGAGGCCGCCGTCCTGCACGCCATGGACGCCCACGAGGCCCTGCACGGGGCCCCGGTGGACGTGGTCCTGCTCGTGCAGTGCACCAGCCCGTTCCTCGTCCGCGAGGACATCGACAAAGTCGCCGGGGCGATCGCCGGGAACGGCGCCGACACCGCGGTCACCGTCGCGCCCTTCCACGGGTTCATCTGGCGGGACGCCGACGATGAGGTGACGGCCGGCTCCGTCGCGGAGTCCGACGCCGCGACCGGCGGCGGCTACGGCGTCAACCACGACAAGTCCTTCCGGCCCCGCCGCCAGGACCGCCCCCAGGACCTGCTGGAGACCGGCGCCGCCTACGCCATGGAGGCGACCGGCTTCCGCAAGCACCAGCACCGCTTCTTCGGCCGCACCGAGCTGGTCCGCACCGACCCCGCCCGGGTGCTGGAGGTCGACGACCCGCACGACCTCGCGCGGGCCCGGGCGCTGGCCCCGCTCTTCGACGCGGACCGCCCCGGTTCGCTCCCGACCGCCGACGACATCGACGCGGTCGTCCTCGACTTCGACGGCACCCAGACCGACGACCGGGTGCTGATCGACTCCGACGGACGGGAGTTCGTCTCCGTGCACCGCGGGGACGGACTCGGCATCGCGGCCCTGCGCGACAGCGGCCTGAAGATGCTCATCCTGTCCACGGAACAGAACCCTGTGGTCGCCGCCCGGGCCCGGAAGCTCAAGCTCCCGGTCCTGCACGGCATCGACCGCAAGGACCTCGCGCTGAAGCAGTGGTGCGAGGAGCAGGGCATCGCGCCGGAGCGCGTGCTCTACGTCGGCAACGACGTCAATGACCTCCCGTGCTTCGCCCTCGTGGGCTGGCCCGTGGCGGTCGCGAGCGCCCACGACGTCGTGCGCGGCGCCGCACGCGCGGTCACCACCGTCCCCGGTGGCGACGGCGCGATCCGAGAGATCGCCAGCTGGATCCTCGGCCCCTCTCTCGATTCCCTCACCAAGTAAGGACATCTCTGCCATGAGCACCAACTCCCGTATCCGCCGGTTCGGTTCGCGCGAGGTCGGCCCGGGCCGTCCGGTCTATGTCTGCGGTGAGATCGGCATCAACCACAACGGCGAGCTCGAGAACGCCTTCAAGCTGATCGACGCCGCCGCCGAGGCCGGCTGCGACGCGGTGAAGTTCCAGAAGCGCACCCCGGAGATCTGCACCCCGCGCGACCAGTGGGACATCGAGCGCGACACCCCCTGGGGCCGGATGACCTACATCGACTACCGCCACCGCGTGGAGTTCGGCGAGGACGAGTACCGCGCCATCGACGACTACTGCAAGTCGAAGAACATCGACTGGTTCGCCTCCCCGTGGGACACCGAGGCCGTCGCCTTCCTGGAGAAGTTCGACGTCCCCGCCCACAAGGTCGCCTCCGCCTCCCTCACCGACGACGAGCTGCTGCGCGCCCTGCGCGCCACCGGCCGCGCGGTGATCCTGTCCACCGGCATGTCGACCCCGAAGCAGATCCGCCACGCGGTGGAGGTCCTGGGCTCCGACAACATCCTGATGTGCCACGCCACGTCGACCTACCCGGCGAAGGCCGAGGAGCTCAACCTGCGGGTGATCAACACCCTGGAGAAGGAGTTCCCGAACGTCCCGATCGGCTACTCGGGCCACGAGACCGGCCTGCAGACCACCCTCGCCGCCGTCGCCCTGGGCGCCACCTTCGTCGAGCGCCACATCACCCTCGACCGCGCCATGTGGGGCTCCGACCAGGCCGCCTCCGTGGAGCCGCAGGGCCTGACCCGCCTCGTCCGCGACATCCGCACCATCGAGGCCTCCCTCGGTGACGGCGTCAAGAAGGTCTACGAGTCCGAGCTCGGCCCGATGAAGAAGCTGCGCCGCGTCAGCGGTGTGGTCGCCGAGGCGGAGATCGCCACGGCCGCGGGCGAGCCGGTCGGCGTCTGAACGCACCACCCCCACAACCCCCCTTACGACGGGACGGTCGTACGTCGATGAGCCCCCGCGCCGGGAACGCCGGCCCCCACACTCTCGCCTTCGTCGAGAGCCCGGTACAGCTGCTGAACGTGCTGGAGTGGGCGCACGCGCATGCCCCCGGCGTGGGGCTCACCCTCGTGGTGCTGTCACCCGTCGACCCGATGACGCGCGGCCAGCTGCGACGGATGTCCGACCTGGCCCGCGACGAGGGGCACGAGGTCCGCTGGGAGGAAGCGCGCGGCGGTCCGCTGGCGCCCTTCCAGACCATCGGCGGCCTGACCGGCCTGCTCCGCAGGGCGAGCCGGGTCGTGCTGGGGGACCCCTTCTCCCGATACGTCCAGCTGCTGCTGACGATCACCCGCGCCCGTGACCTGGTCGTCGTCGACGACGGCACGGCCACCATGGAGTTCGTCGGGCAGCTGGCCCGGGGCGAACGCCTGGTGCGCTGGCACCGCAAGGGCGGCCGCCCCGGCCCGCGGGACGTCCTCTTCGCGCCGGTGTCGGCCTCGGCGCGCCGCCGCCTGACCCCGGGCGACGGCCGCCGCGTCGAGATCTTCTCCTCCATGCCGATGGAGGAGGCCCCGACGGGCGTGACGGTGAGCGCCAACGCGTTCGCCTGGACCCGGGCCCGCTTCGGCCCGCCGCGCCTGACCAAGGGAGCGGACATGGTCGGCACGTCCCTGGTGGAGACGGGCGTGGTGGACGACGGCCGCTATCTGGAGGCCGTCCGCGCCCTGGCCGCGGCCCACGGGGCCACGCGCTACTTCGCCCACCGCCGCGAGAGCACCGACAAGCTGCACCGCCTGGCGGTCGAGACGGGCCTGGAGATCGTCCGCCCCGAGCTTCCCCTGGAACTGATCGCCCGCCGCGGCCCCATCGGCCGCACGATCCTCAGCTTCCCCTCCACGGTCGTCCACACCCTCCCGCTCGCGCTGTCCGGCACGGAGGTGCGCGTCGCCGTCTGCGACATCGACCCGGCCTGGCTAGCCGAGAACGCCTCCCCCCGTGCCCAGGGCTTCCTCTCCGGGGTCACGGGCACGGCCCGCGACGTCCACCGGCTGTCTCCGACGGCCGCCACCCACCCGACGGAACCGCCGCACCCGGAACCGCCCGACTCCGCCGATCCCACCGACCCCGCCGAGTCGGCGGGCACGGCGAGCTTCGCGGCCCCGCCGGGGGCTGCCGGGGCGGTGGCGGCGGGCTGAGACGAGCCCGGCGGCCGGCGCTCTGTGGCCCGGTGGCCCGGTTCGGCGGCCCTGGTCGATCCACCGCGCGTCCCCGCCGTCCACCGGCCGTCAGTCCGCGGCCGGCTCCTCCTGCGACTCCACCGGCCTGCGGGCCAGCAGGAACGCGCGGGGCATCGTCTCCCCGGACTCGGGCTCGCGCAGGACGCGGGCGTGCGGACGCAAACCGGCCCGCGCGAGGTGCCCGGCGACGGTGTCCGGAGTGCGCCAGTAGTAGTCGAGCGAGATCTCCCGGCCGAAGCGCTCGGTCAGCCGCCGGTGCCCGTCCTCCTGCCCGGACTGGAAGCCGAGCAGCACGGGCGCGCCCGGCAGCAGGACACGGCGGAACCCGGCGAAGACCCCGGGCAGCTCCTCGTCCGGCACATGGATGATCGAGTAGAGCGCGACGATGCCGGCGAGCGTCCGGTCCGGCAGGTCCAGGGCCGTCATCGAACCGACGTGGAACCGCAGCTCCGGGTGGGCCTTGCGGGCCAGGGCCACCATCCGGGGCGAGGCGTCGACCCCGAAGACCGGCAGCCCGGCCTCGTGCAGCCGTGCCGTCACGTACCCGGGGCCGCTGCCGATGTCCGCGACCGGGGCCCGCGCAGCGCCCTCGACGGCCCGGACCAGATCCACGAAGGCGGCGAGCAGGGCCCGCTCCAGCGGTCTTCCGGCCAGGCTGTCGGGGTGCTCGGCGGTGTAGGCCTCGGCGATGGCGTCGTACGAGGACCGTGTGGACCGTAAGAACTCGGGGGCGCTCACGGGGCGCACACTAGCGGGGCGCGCGTCCGGCAGATGAACGAGCCCGTGTTCACCGCGCAGGGCGTGGTATCCGTGGAGAAGATGGATGGATACCGGATGCGTGACGCGCGTGTGATCGAAGTCACACTCCGGGGGGTGGGTGGCCCGGTCAGGCCCAAAAAGCAGGCCAGTTTACCCATCTCACTTGATAGCTATGCGCCCGGCGGTCATATTTTCTTCCCCTATCGGGTTGAAGTTTTGTTGATCCAGGGTCAGCCGACCGCCTTGGCGCCCTACCCTTCAAAGGGTGAAGCCACTGATGTCACTGGAGTCCGAGGTCGACCTTCCCGGAGGAGCCGTACTTCCCGGTGCCCTGCCCGACGCTCTGCGGGCCGAGCTCATCGCGTTCCGGCGCGACCTGCACATGCACCCGGAGCTCGGCAATCAGGAGTTCCGCACGACCGCCGCGATCAAGGAGCGGCTGGAGCGGGCCGGGCTCAAGCCGCGCGTCCTGCCCGTGGGGACCGGCCTCGTCTGTGACATCGGCGTGGAGGGGGTGCAGTGGGACGGCGGTCCCAGCATGCTCGCCCTGCGGGCCGACATCGACGGCCTGCCCATCCCGGACACCAAGGCGGAGTGCCCCTACCGCTCGACCGTGCCCGACCGCGCCCACGCCTGCGGCCACGACGTGCACACCACGGTCGTCCTCGGGGCCGGTCTCGTCCTCGCCGACCTGCACCGCCGGGGCGCGCTGCCCCGCCCCGTCCGGCTGATCTTCCAGCCGGCCGAGGAGGTGCTGCCCGGCGGCGCCGCCGACGCCATCAAGGGCGGGGCGCTGGAAGGCGTCGGCGCGATCATCGCCGTGCACTGCGACCCCCGGGTGGACGCGGGCAGGATCGGGCTCAGGGAAGGGCCCATCACCTCGGCGTGCGACCGGCTGGAGATCGGCCTCGACGGCCCGGGCGGCCACACCGCACGCCCGCATCTCACGACCGACCTGGTCACCGCCGCCGCCCGGGTCGTCACCGACGTGCCCGCGCTGGTCGGCCGGCGCTTCGACAGCCGCAGCGGGCTCGCCATCACCTGGGGCCGCATCGAGTCGGGCCACGCGCCGAACGTCATCCCGCAGCACGCGGAGCTCTCCGGCACGGTCCGGTGCCTCGACATCGAAGCGTGGCGACAGGCCCCCGACGTCGTGGTGGCCGCGATCGACGAGATCGCCAACCTGCACCGCGCCAAGTCGGAGATCAACTACGTCCGCGGCGTCCCGCCCGTCGTCAACGAGCCCGGCGTGACCGAGCTGCTGCGCGACGCCATGATCGCCCGGCGCGGTGTCGAGTCGGTCGAGGGCACCGAGCAGAGCCTCGGCGGCGAGGACTTCTCCTGGTACCTGGAACACGTCCCCGGCGCCATGGCCCGCCTCGGCGTCCGCACCCCCGGCGAACGCCAGATCCGCGACCTCCACCAGGGCGACTTCGACGTCGACGAGTCGGCCATCACGGTAGGAGTGGAACTCTTCACAGCAGCGGCCCTGGTCAACGGCCTCCGCTAGCCCACCCCCGCCGGGGCGCGGCACGTCGTTCGGGGGCGCGGGGAACGGCGCGACCAGCCACGACGGCGCGGCAGACGCCATCTGGGGCACGCCGCGTCTCATGCGGCGCGTCCGCGCCACGACGGCGTGGCACGTCGTTCAGGGGCGCGGGGAACTGCGCGGTTAGCCACGACGGCGCCGCACGGGCCCACGACGGCGCCGGCGCCTCGTTGAGGGGCGCGGGGAACTGCGCGACCAACCACAACGCCGCCGCACCCCAAAAACCACCCCAACCCCCACCCCACCCCGCAAACCAGCACCGAACCCACTCCCACAACCTCCCAACCTCACCCCCGGCAGAGCCTCCGGTTGCGAGCGGCGCAGCCTCACGGCAGCGTGGTGCGCGTCACGAGGTAGACACACGCCGTATCCCCGAGTACACCTTTCGACCCCGTTCGATCTCGTGGTTCACAAGGGCGTAACCGGCCATCGGCACGAATGGATAACGGCCCCGGCGAACCGTTCCCAGGAGTGTCTACGCGCGTTAATGTGCGCCGAACCGAGCACCCACTGCGGGGCTTTGGAGAATGGGGAACTTCAGATGCGTCGGATTTCCAAACTGACCCGTGTCGCGGTGGGGGTCGCGTCGCTCGGGCTCGTCGCCACGGCCTGCGGCGGCACCAGCAGTGACAGCGGCGACAGCGACAGCAACGACCGCGGCGTCGCCATCGCGTACGACGTCGGCGGCAAGGGCGACCAGTCCTTCAACGACGCCGCCTTCGCGGGCCTGACGAAGGCCAAGGACGAGTTCGGCTACAAGACGGCCGACATCGAGCCCACCGAGGGCGAGACGGACGCCGACAAGGAGCAGCGCCTGGCGTCGCTGGCCAAGCAGGGCTACAACCCGGTCATCGGCGTCGGCTTCGCCTACGGCCCGGCGATGAAGGCCGTGGCCGCCAAGTACCCGAAGACCACCTTCGGCATCGTGGACTCCGTGGTCGAGGGCAAGAACGTCGCCTCCCTGGTCTTCGCCGAGGAGCAGGCGTCCTACCTCGCCGGTGTCGCCGCCGCCAAGGCCACGAAGACGAACGTCGTCGGCTTCGTCGGCGGTGTCGACGTCCCGCTGATCCACAAGTTCGAGGCCGGCTACAAGCAGGGCGTGCAGGACACCAACTCCAAGGTGAAGGTCCTGTCGCAGTACCTGACGCAGACGGCCGAGGAGGGCGGCTTCTCCAGCCCCGACAAGGGCAAGGCCGCCGCCGAGGGCCAGATCGAGAAGAAGGCCGACGTGCTCTACGCGGCCGCCGGTCTGTCCGGTCAGGGCGTGATCGAGGCCGCCGCCAAGGCGAAGGTCTGGGCGATCGGTGTCGACTCCGACCAGTACAAGCAGGCCGCCCTGGCGCCGTACAAGAACTACATCCTCACCTCCGCCCTCAAGGACGTCGGCGGCGCGGTCTACACGCTGGCCAAGTCGGTCCACGACGACAAGCCGCTGTCGGGCACCCAGACCTTCGACCTGAAGGTCAACGGTGTCGGGCTCTCCGAGTCCAACCCCGAGTACGCGAAGGTCGCCGGTCTCCAGGACGCCGTGAACAAGGCGAAGCAGGAGATCATCGACGGCAAGATCAAGGTCAACACCGAGTGATCCGACCGGTCTGACCGGCAGAAGCGGGCGGGTACCCCCTGGGTACCCGCCCGCTTCTGCGTTTCCGCCCGGACCGGAACACCCAGCTCTTCGACCGGCCGGTACACCCAGCTCTCCGCCCGAACCGGCCCGCCACAGCTCTCCGCCCGACCGGCACACCCAGCTCTCCATCCCGCCGGAACACCCCCAGCCCCCCGCCCGCACCGGATCACCCAGCGCCACCCTCCGTTTGCGGTCGGCAACACCCGGGCCAAGGCCGGGTGATGGCTTGGCCACGGGCGCATAACAAGGTGGACAGAAGGGGTTTTCAGGCAGGTCTACGCGCGTTAATCTGCGGCGAAGCCAGCGCTGAAGCTGAACCGTCCCGGCGCTGTGCGACCTCGGTTGTACGACAGGAGCACCCAGACATGCGCCGGATTTCCCGGATCACGGTCGCAGGCGCAGCGACCGCCTCCCTGGCCCTCGCCCTCTCCGCCTGCGGCAGCACCTCGACCTCCGGGTCGTCCGACTCGAAGGGTGACAAGGGTCTCGCCATCGCCTACGACGTCGGCGGCAAGGGCGACCAGTCCTTCAACGACGCCGCCTACGCAGGCCTGGAGCAGGCGAAGAAGGAGTTCGGGTACCAGACGGCCGACGTGGAGCCCACCGAGGGCGAGACGGACGCCGACAAGGAACAGCGCCTGGTCTCCCTGGCCAAGCAGGGCTACAACCCGGTCGTCGGTGTCGGCTACGCCTACGCCTCGGCCGTGAAGGCCGCCGCGGAGAAGTTCCCGAAGACCACCTTCGGCATCGTCGACGACGCCACGATCAACACCAAGAACGTGGCCGACCTGGTCTTCAACGAGGAGCAGGCCTCCTACCTGGCCGGTGTCGCCGCCGCCAAGACCTCCAAGACGAAGGTCGTCGGCTTCGTCGGCGGTGTGGACATCCCGCTGATCCACAAGTTCCAGGCGGGCTTCGCGCAGGGCGTCAAGGACACCGACCCCAAGGTCAAGGTGCTCTCGCAGTACCTCACCCAGACGGCCGAGGAGGGCGGTTTCGCCAGCCCCGACAAGGGCAAGACGGCTGCCGAGGGCCAGATCGAGAAGAAGGCCGACGTGGTCTACGCGGCCGCCGGCCTGTCCGGTCAGGGTGTCATCGAGGCCGCCGCCACCGAGAAGGTGTGGGCCATCGGTGTCGACTCCGACCAGTACGAGCAGGAAGCCCTTGCCAAGTACAAGGACTCCATCCTGACCTCGGCGATGAAGGACGTCGCCAAGGCGGTGTACAACCTGGCGAAGTCGGTCGAGGACGGCAAGCCCGAGACCGGTATCGTTCGTGGCGATCTGAAGACCGGCGAGGTGAGCCTGTCGAACTCCAACCCGAAGTTCGCGGACAACGCCGAGCTCCAGGCAGCCATCAAGACGGCCAAGGAGAAGATCATCAGCGGCGAGATCAAGGTCAAGAGCAGCTGACGAGCGACTGCCTCGAAGCAGGCGGTAACCCCCGGGGTTACGTCCGCTCGACGGGGTACGGGGAGCCGCTCCCCGTACCCCGTTGCCGCGGGGCGTCGGCCCCTTTGTATGCCGTAGGGGCGCTACGCGCGTAGACGACCCCCGTCCCCAGGAGAGTGCGCCATCAACGCGTCCAGCAGCCCTCCGGCCGGAGCGGCGGTCAACGAATCGGTGACCGCCGTCGAACTCGCCGGGATCACCAAGCGTTTCCCAGGGGTCGTGGCCAACCACGACATCCACCTCAGCGTCCGCAAGGGCACCGTGCACGCCCTCGTCGGTGAGAACGGCGCCGGCAAGTCCACGCTGATGAAGATCCTCTACGGCATGCAGAAGCCGGACGAGGGCACCATCGCCGTCGACGGGCAGCAGGTCGCCTTCTCGTCGCCGGCCGACGCCATCGCCCGCGGCATCGGCATGGTCCACCAGCACTTCATGCTCGCCGACAACCTCACGGTCCTCGAGAACGTGGTCCTCGGCAGCGAGAAGCTCTACGGCATCGGCGCCAAGGCCCGCCGCAAGATCAAGGAGCTCTCCGAGCGCTACGGCCTCGACGTCCGGCCCGACCTCCTGGTCGAGGAGCTCGGCGTCGCCGCCCGCCAGCGCGTGGAGATCCTCAAGGTCCTCTACCGCGGCGCCACCACCCTCATCCTCGACGAGCCGACCGCCGTGCTCGTGCCGCAGGAAGTGGACGCCCTCTTCGCCAACCTGCGCGAGCTGCGCTCCGAGGGCCTGTCGGTCATCTTCATCTCGCACAAGCTCGGCGAGGTGCTCTCCGTCGCCGACGACATCACCGTCATCCGCCGCGGCACCACCGTCGGCACGGCCGTCCCCGCCGAGACGACGCCCCGTCAGCTCGCCGAGATGATGGTCGGCAGCGAGCTGCCCACGCCCGAGACGGCCGAGTCCACGGTCACCGACCGCCCGGTCATCAGCGTCGACCGGCTGCGCCTGACGGCCCCCGGCGGCAAGGCCCTCCTGGACGACATCACCTTCACCATCCACGCCGGCGAGGTCCTCGGCATCGCCGGTGTCGAGGGCAACGGCCAGACCGAGCTCGTCGACGCGCTCATCGGCCTGCGGGCCGCCGACTCCGGCACCATCCGGCTCGCCGACGAGGAGATCACCTCCTGGCCGACCCGCCGCCGCCGCGAGCAGGGCATCGGCTACATCCCCGAGGACCGGCACCGCCACGGCCTCCTCCTGGAGGCACCCCTCTGGGAGAACCGCATCCTCGGTCATGTCACCGAGAAGCCCCTCGCCAAGGGCGTCTGGCTGGACCCGAAGGCGGCCCAGGAGGACACCCGCCGGATCGTCACGGAGTACGACGTCCGCACCCCCGGCATCGACGTCACCGCGGCCTCCCTGTCCGGCGGCAACCAGCAGAAGCTGATCGTCGGCCGCGAGATGAGCCACAAGCCGCGCTTCCTCATCGCCGCGCACCCCACCCGGGGCGTGGATGTCGGCGCCCAGGCCGCCATCTGGGACCACATCCGCGACGCGCGCCGCGAGGGCCTGGCCGTGCTGCTGATCTCCGCCGACCTGGACGAGCTGATCGGCCTGTCCGACACGCTGCGCGTGATCTACAACGGCAAGCTGGTCGCGGACGCCGACCCGGCCACCATCACCCCCGAGGAGCTCGGCTCGGCCATGACCGGTGCCGTCACCGGGCACCTCGAGCACGACGACACCCCCGAGACCTCGAAGGCCGACGCCCCCGAGTCTCCGGAAGACGAGGCCCGCTGATGAAGAAGTTCGACAAGGAGCGCGTGCTCCTCGCGGTGGCCGGGCCGGTCATCGCGCTGGCCGTGGCCTTCGTCCTGAGCGCGATCGTGCTGCTCGCCTCGGGCAAGAGCCCCTTCGAGCCGTTCGCCCTGATGTTCGAGCAGATCGGCTTCTCGGACATCCAGGTGCTGGTCATCAACCAGGCCTCGATGTACTACATCGCGGCCCTGGCGGTGGCCATCGGCTTCCGGATGAACCTGTTCAACATCGGCGTCGACGGCCAGTACCAGCTCGGCGCCATGATGGCCGCCGTCGTCGGCGCCCACGTGAACCTGCCGGCCGCCCTCCAGGTCCCGCTGCTGCTGCTGACCGCCGTCCTCACCGGCGCCTTCTGGGCCGGCATCGCCGGTGTCCTCAAGGTCACCCGCGGTGTCAGCGAGGTCGTCGCCACGATCATGCTCAACGCGATCGCCACCTCCGTGATCGCCTACCTGTGGCTGCCGAACGTCTTCGGTGTGAAGGTCGGCAACAACAACACCACCGGCGAGATGTACGAGTCCGGCTGGATCCCCGGCATCCCGATGGGCGACGCCGGCGAGATCTACGGACTGGTGCTGCTCGCCGTCCTGCTCGGCATCGGCTACTGGATCGTCCTCAACCGCACCCGCTTCGGCTTCGACCTGCGCGCCTCCGGCGCCTCGCAGACCGCCGCCGCGGCCAGCGGTGTGGACCCCAAGCGCATGGTCCTCAGCGCCATGCTGATCTCCGGCGCCATCGCGGGCCTCGCCGGCCTGCCGATCCTGCTCGGCGACACCCACACCTACAGCCTGAACTTTCCCACCGGCATCGGTTTCCTCGGCATCGGCATCGCCCTGCTCGGCCGCAACAGCCCCGTCGGCATCGCCTTCGCCGCCCTGCTGTGGGCCTGGCTCGACAAGGCCTCGCCCGAGCTGGACTTCCACGGCTACGACAAGGAGATCGCGGTCATCATGCAGGGCCTGATCGTCCTCTCGGTCGTCGTCTCCTACGAGGCCGTCCGCGAATGGGGTCTGCGCCGTCAGCAGCGTCGCGTCGGCGCCGAACTCGCCGCCGGACACGTCCTCGGCGCTCAGAACACGAAGGAGGTGGCTGGCCGATGACCGCTCCTACCTCGGCGATCGACGTCAACCAGCCCACGCTGCAGCCCGCGGCGCCGACCGGCCGCCGCCTGTCGTGGCCCGTCCTGCTGCTCATCATCGCCGGAGGCCTGGCACTCACCTCGCTCGTCCGCATCATCACCGGCGCCGACGGCATCACCAACGTCAGCCAGATGTCCACCGCGCTCCAGCTCGCCGTGCCGATCGGCCTCGCCGGTCTGGGCGGCCTGTGGGCCGAGCGCGCGGGCGTGGTCAACATCGGCCTCGAGGGCATGATGATCCTCGGCACCTGGTTCGGCGCCTGGGCCGGCTTCCAGTGGGGGCCGTGGACCGGTGTCCTGGTGGGCATCCTCGGCGGCGCGATCGGCGGTCTGCTGCACGCCTTCGTGACCGTCACCTTCAACGTCAACCACATCGTCTCCGGTGTGGCCATCAACATCCTCGCCCTCGGCGCCACCCGCTACCTCGCGCCCCTCGCCTTCGAGGGCCACACCGGCGGCTCCGCCAAGCAGTCCCCGGCGGTCGACTCCCTCGGGAGCTTCACGGTGCCCGGGCTGTCCGACGCCCTGCGGGACCTCAACGCCCACGGCTGGTTCCTGATCTCGGACATCGCCGGCCTGCTCGGCGGCCTGGTCACCAACGTGTCCTGGCTGACCCTGATCGCCATCGCGCTGATCCCCGCGACCTGGTGGATCCTGTGGCGCACCGCGTTCGGCCTGCGGCTGCGCTCCTGCGGCGAGAACCCGGTCGCCGCCGAGTCCCTCGGCGTCAACGTCTACAAGTACAAGTACATCGCCGTCGTCATCTCCGGCGGACTGGCCGGTCTCGGCGGTGTCTTCCTGTCCACTGTGGCCAACCCCTTCTACCTGGAGGGCCAGGTCAGCGGACGCGGCTTCATCGGCCTCGCGGCGATGATCTTCGGCAACTGGATGCCGGGCGGTCTCGCCCTCGGCGCGGGCCTGTTCGGCTACACCGACAGCCTCAACCTGCGCGGCGGCTCCGCCAACGTCCACGCCCTGCTGCTGCTCGGCGCGCTGCTGCTGGTCATCGGCGCCATCTGGCTGGTCGTGCGCAAGAAGTACGTCCCGGCCGTGGCCACCCTGATCGCCGGGGCCCTGGTGTTCACCTGGTACGCGACCACCGACGAGGTCCCCAACCAGGTCGTCTCCGCCACGCCGTACGTCATCACCCTGGTGGTCCTCGCCCTGTCCGCGCAGCGGCTGCGCATGCCGAAGGCGGACGGACTGCCCTACCGGAAGGGGCAGGGCAAGTGACCGGCACCGGCCCCGCCGTCGACTGGGAGAAGCTGCGCGCGGTGGCCCGGGACGCCATGTCCCGGGCGTACGCCCCGTACTCCGGTTACCCGGTCGGTGTGGCGGCCCTGGTCGACGACGGCCGGATCATCTCCGGCTGCAACGTCGAGAACGCCTCCTACGGACTCGGCCTGTGCGCCGAGTGCGGCCTGGTCTCCGAGCTGCACAACACCGGCGGCGGCCGGCTGACGCACTTCACCTGCGTCGACCGCGACGGCGAGATCCTCGTCCCGTGCGGCCGCTGCCGCCAGCTGCTCCACGAGTTCGGCGGCCCGGAGCTCCTGCTGGAGACCCCCGCGGGGATCCTGCCGCTCGCGGAGATGCTGCCCCAGGCCTTCGGCCCGGACCACCTCACCAAGTAATCCCCGTGCGGCCCCCCTGAGTTGCTCACGCGACCGGCTCAGGGGGGCCGCACGGCTTCTGGAACCCTCGGAAGGGAAGCCAAGCCATGGCCATGGACGCCATCTCCGTCATCCGCACCAAGCGGGACCGCGGCGAGCTCAGCGACGCGCAGATCGACTGGGTCATCGACGCGTACACCCGCGGGGAGGTCGCCGACGAGCAGATGTCCGCGCTCGCCATGGCGATCCTGCTCAACGGCATGAACCGCCGCGAGATCGCCCGCTGGACGGCCGCGATGATCGCCTCCGGCGAGCGCATGGACTTCTCGTCCCTGTCCCGCCCGACCGCCGACAAGCACTCCACGGGCGGTGTCGGCGACAAGATCACCCTCCCGCTGGCCCCCCTGGTCGCCGCCTGCGGCGCGGCCGTCCCCCAGCTGTCCGGCCGCGGCCTCGGCCACACCGGCGGCACCCTCGACAAGCTGGAGTCGATCCCCGGCTGGCGCGCGCTGCTGTCCAACGAGGAGATGCTGCACGTCCTCGACACCACCGGCGCGGTGATCTGCGCCGCCGGTGACGGCCTCGCCCCCGCCGACAAGAAGCTCTACGCGCTCCGCGACGTCACCGGCACCGTCGAGGCGATCCCGCTGATCGCCTCCTCGATCATGTCCAAGAAGATCGCCGAAGGCACGGGCTCGCTGGTCCTGGACGTCAAGGTCGGCACCGGCGCCTTCATGAAGACCATCGAGGACGCCCGGGAACTGGCCTCCACCATGGTCGGCCTGGGCACCGACCACGGCGTGAAGACCGTCGCGCTCCTCACGGACATGGCCACGCCCCTCGGCCTGACGGCCGGCAACGCCCTGGAGGTCCGCGAGTCGGTGGAGGTCCTGGCGGGCGGCGGCCCCGCGGACGTGGTGGAGCTGACGGTCGCGCTGGCCCGCGAGATGCTCGACGCGGCGGGCGTGAAGGACGCCGACCCGGCGAAGGCCCTGGCCGACGGCTCGGCGATGGACGTCTGGCGGCGCATGATCGCGGCCCAGGGCGGCGACCCGGACGCGGCCCTGCCGGTGGCCCGTGAGCAGCACGTGATCAAGGCCCCGTCCTCGGGTGTCCTGACCCGCCTCGACGCCTACGGCATCGGCGTCGCCGCCTGGCGCCTCGGCGCGGGCCGGGCCCGCAAGGAGGACCCGGTGCAGGCGGGCGCGGGCGTCGAGATGCACGCCAAGCCCGGCGACACCGTGACCGAGGGCCAGCCCCTGCTGACCCTCCACACGGACACCCCCGAGCGCTTCGACTACGCCCTTCAGTCGATCGAGGGCTCCTACGACATCGCGGCCCCGGGGACGGACTTCACGGCCTCCCCCGTGGTGCTGGAACGTATCGCCTGACCAGGCGGTTTCCCTTGCGGGTGAACGGGACCGGTGGACCCCCGCCGGTCCCGTTCGGCATGCTGGGATCGGTGACGCACTGATTGGAGAACCGCCATGAGCGCACTCACCGTCGACCACTCGACGGCCAACGGCCGCGAGTGGGACGACCTCGTCCGGATCTGGCAGGAGACGGACGCGCCTGAGGGCTGCAAGGTGGAGATCATCGAGGGGATCGTCACCGTGGCGCCACCGCCGTCCAACGCCCACAACGACATCGCTGATCTGGTTCAGCGGGCCCTGTACGAGGTCATCCCCAGGACCTGGGGCATCTACCAGACTTTGGGGACGGCGGTCCCGTCCCGTGACGGGCTCTACATTCCTGATCTCGCAGTGGCCCCCAGGCAGGTGCTGCGTGACGAGGATGGCAACTTCATCCCAGCGGCTGCCGCCGAACTCATCGTCGAGATCACGTCCAAGTCGAACGCGGCGCACGACCGGATCAAGAAGGCCGCGGGCTACGCCCAGGCGGGTGTGCCGTTGTACCTACTCATCGACGGCTGGGCCCCCGGCGGTCCCACCATCACGCTCTACGGCGAACCGCGGCGGGACGTCTACCGGGTTCTCGACGCGGGCAAGTTCGGAGAACACATCGCGCTGCCCGAGCCCTTCGGCCTCGAACTCGACACCGGCGAGTTCGCCGAGAACTGAGTCACCCCAGCACCGCCGCCACCACCACCAGCACCGGTACCGCCAGCACCGTCGACAGCAGGATCGCCTCCCTCGCCAGCACCTCGCCCACCCGGTAGCTGCTCGCGTAGGTGAACAGGTTCTGGGCGGCCGGGAGCGCCGAGGTCACCACCACATCGAGCAGCAAGGCGCCGCGCAGGCCGAAGACGCCAGCCGCCAGGGCCCAGGCGACCAGGGGCTGGACCACGGATTTCAGGGCCACGGCGAGGAGCACCGGAGCCCGTTCCGCACCGCGCAGCGGGAGCGTGCTGCCGCGCAGCGAGATGCCGAAGGCCAGCAGGACCGCCGGGACCGACATGTTGCCGATCAGGGTCAGCGGATCCATCAGGGGGCCCGGCACCGTGAGGCCCGACGCCGAGACCGCCACCCCCGCCAGGGAACCCACCGCTATCGGATTGCGCAGCGGCGTGAGCAGCCGCTGCCACAGGGGCCGCTTCGCCCCGCCGCTCGCCAGGTCCAGGACCGTCAGCGCCACCGGTGTGACGCCGACCAGCTGGAACAGCAGCACCGGCGCGACCAGCGACGCGTCGCCCAGCACGTACACGGCGATCGGGATGCCCAGGTTCCCGGAGTTGACGTAGCTGGAGCACAGCGCGCCGATCGTCGTCCGGCCCACGCCCCAGCCGCGCGCCACGCCCACCGCCACGAAGACCCCCGCCACCGCTGCCGTGCTCATCGCCGTGACCAGCAGCCGGTCGGAGAAGATCACCGACAGGTCGGCCCGCGCGAGGGTGGTGAAGAGCAGCGCCGGGGACGCCACATGGAAGGCGAGCTTGGTCAGGACCTCCCGGCCCCCGTCGCCCAGATACCCCCGGCGGCCGATCAGATAGCCGACGCCGATGACGACGGCGATGACCGCGAACCCGCTCAGCACCCCCTGCACGGCGCCTCCTCACCGGCGAAGCGGGCATCGGGCAGCGCGGCGGCGGGAGATGGTTGGGGCATACAGCCAACCCTCCGGGGAAGGCGCTGTCCCGGTCAATGTGATCCTTCCGGCGCCGAGCGGGGCGCACGGCGCCGCCGGGACGGCCGGCCCCGATGAGTTACGGCCGCCCGCCCGGTCTACCGATCGTGGACGCCATGACACCGCCCGTGCTCGTACTGCCCGGCCCCCTCACCCGGGACGAGGTGAGAGGGCTCAGCGACGATGTGCGGGCACTGCTGCGCGGCAGCGGTGCCCGGGTCGTGGTGTGCGATGTCGCGGGCCTCGGGCCGCCGGGGCTCGCCGCCGTCGATGTGCTGGCGAGACTCCAGCTGGCCGCCCGCCGGGCCGGTGGCCGGATCAGGCTGCGCGACCCCGACCCGGCGCTACGCACCCTGCTCGACCTGGTCGGTCTCCGCTTCGAGGTGGAGGGGGAGGTCGAACAGCGGGAACCAGCGCTGGGTGTCGAGGAAGCAGTGGAACCCGGTGATCCGGCCGTCTGAGATCTCCAGCACCTGGACCGCCCAGGGGGTGAAGCCGCCCTTCTCCGGGTCCGGCTTGTACTGCGCGAACCCGGGCAGGCCGTTGACCTGCACCGGCACCAGCCGGGAACCCGCGCAGGGCGCGCCGAGGGTGGTCATGAAGCCGGTGATGTCCCCGGCGCCGGTCAGCCACAGGTCGAACGGCGGCATCGTCATGACGGCGTCCTCGTGCAGCAGCGCCGTCAGCGCCGTCATGTCGTAGCCCTCGAAGGCCGCCATGTAGCGGTCCAGCAGCTTCTGCTGGTCCTCGTCCAGCGGGTCGGAGACGGCCGCGTCGGCGCCCGGCTGCTGCCGCTCGGCGAGGGTGGCGCGGGCCCGCTGCAGGGCGCTGTTGACCGACGCCACGGAGGTGTCCAGGAGCTCGGCGACCTCACTCGCCTTCCAGGCCAGCACCTCGCGCAGGATCAGCACGGCCCGCTGCTTGGCGGGGAGCTGCTGGAGCGCGGCCATGAAGGCGAGCCGCACGGACTCCTTGGCGACCGCCGCCTCCGCCGGATCCTCGGTCGTGGGCAGCACACGGGCGTCCGGCATGGGCTCCAGCCAGGTGTTGTCCGGGCGGGGGGAGAGGGCCGCCCGGGCCAGCGGTGTGGACTCGGTCAGGTCCATCGGCCGGGCGCGCTTGTTGCCCGCGGTCAGCATGTCCAGGCACACGTTGGTCGCGATCCGGTAGAGCCAGGAGCGCAGGCTGGAACGGCCCTCGAACTTGTCGTAGCTGCGCCAGGCACGGACCATCGTGTCCTGCACCGCGTCCTCGGCCTCGAAGGAGGAACCGAGCATGCGGTAGCAGTAGCCCGTGAGCTCGGTGCGGTGTGCCTCCAGCCTGATGTCCAGGTCCGTCGGTGCCGCCGTGCCGTTCGCCATCTCCACCCACCCCTGTGGACGTTCTGTTCACGCGCCGTTGCGCCCCAGCACTTCGGAAGCTACCGCAGCCCACTGACAACGGCCCCCCGAGCGCACAAAGGCGCAGGTGAAAGCAGGTGATCCAGACCGGCTGCGACAGGCCGGCACGCCTTCACGCGAGCCGTCCCACGGCGTCGGCGAACTCCGTACGGTCGGCCCGGAACTCCATGAAAGATCCCCCTGCTCGGTCCGGTGATCAGTCGACGCGGACGGTATCCGCACCCTCTGACAACCGGCCCCGACCAGGGGGATTCGTCACAACGCTCAGGCGGCGGCCGTCAGTTGCCTGCGCTGAAGCCGCGCCGCCCGGGTGCCGAAGACGGTGATCGTCACGACACCCACGACCGCCAGGATTCCGACCCCGACCGTCCCGGCCCAGCCGCCCGCGTGGAAGGCGATCGCGCCGACCGTGCTGCCCGCGCTGGAGCCGATGTAGTACGCCGACTGGTACAGCGCCGAGGCTTGGGCGCGGCCGTGCGTGGCCGTCTTGCTGACCGCGGAGGAGGCGACCGCGTGGCCCGCGAAGAAGCCCCCGGTGATGAGGACCAGGCCCGCAAGGACCAGCGGGAGCGAGCCCGCCAGGGACAGCAGCAGGCCCGCCGCCGTCGTGCCGCCCGCCGCGTACAGCGCGCCCCGGCGGCCCAGCCGGCCGACGAGCCGGCCCGCGGTCGACGCCGAGACCGTGCCCACCAGGTACACCAGGAAGATCGAACCGATGATGCCCTGCGGCAGCGAGAACGGGGCTTCGGTGAGCCGGTAGCCGATCACCGTGTACACGCCGCCGAACACCGTCATGAACAGCGCGCCGATCGCGTAGAGCCGGCACAGCAGCGGGTCGGAGAGGTGGTCACGGACCGTCCGGGCCAGGACACGGGGCCGCAGCGAACCGGCCCGGAAGTGCTTCGGGGCGGGCAGCAGCAGCCGGAAGGCCACCGCGCACGCCACCGCGATCACCCCGATGACACCGACGGCGACCCGCCAGCCCCATTCCTGCGCGACCCAGCCGGTGATGACCCGGCCGCTCATCCCGCCGACGCTGTTGCCCGCGACGAACAGCCCGATCGCGGTGACCAGCGCCTTGGGGCTGACCTCCTCGGCGAGATAGGCGGTCGCCGACGCCGGCAGCCCGGCCAGGGCGGCGCCCTGCAACGCCCGCAGCACGATCAGCACACCGAGGGACGGGGCCAGCGGCACCAGCAGCCCGAGTGTGACGGCCACGGCCAGCGACGCCGTCATCACCGCGCGGCGTCCGAAGCGCTCCGACAGGGCGCTCATCGGCAGCACGAACAGCGCAAGACCGCCCGTCGCGGCCGCCACGGTCCAGCTCGCGTCGCTCGCCGCCACCCCGAACTCACCCGAGATCAGGGGGAGCAGAGCCTGCGTGGAATACAGCAGCGCGAACGTCGCGACACCCGCGAGGAACAGGGCGAAGCTCATCCGGCGGTAGCCGGGGCCACCCGGGGACATGCGTGAGTCGGCGGCGGGGACAGAGGCATCGGCGCCCACGATCGTGGACGCCCCGGTACTGGCGGGAGACATGCCTCGAAAGTACGTACGCCCTCACTGATCCGTCCAATGCATGGATCGGCCATAATCGTTCCCATGGTGCATCAATCCAGCTCACAGGGCCGCCTGTCACCCAACAGTGACACACAAGACAGGGCCGAGATGTCGAAGCTGCTGGCGCCGCGCCTCGCGTACTTCGCGGGCGTCGCCCGCACCGAGCACGTCACCCGCGCCGCCCAGGAGATGAACGTCCCCCAGTCGACGCTCTCGCGGTCCATGGCGCGCCTGGAGCAGGACCTCGGCGTGGACCTGTTCGCCCGGCACGGCCGCACGGTCTCCCTCACCCCGGCCGGCCGCACCTTCCTCACCTCCGTCGAACGTGCCCTGGGCGAAGTCGAGCGCGCCGCCGAGGAGGTGCGCGCGGACGCCGACCCGGCCACCGGCAAGGTCGCCTTCGGCTTCCTGCACACCATGGGCGCCGAGACCGTCCCCGGCCTGCTGCACGCCTTCCGCGCCCACCACCCGCGCGTGCGCTTCAGCCTCGTCCAGAACTACGGCGAGGCCATGCTGGAACGCCTGCGTGCCGGCGAGCTCGACCTGTGCCTGACGTCCCCGGTGCCGGACGCCCCCGACCTGGTGGCCCGCCGCCTGGACGAACAGAAGCTGCGCCTGGTCGTGCCCGCCGACCACTCCCTCGCCGGCCGCCGCCGCATCCGCCTCGCCGAGGCGGCCGACGAAACCTTCGTCACCCTGGAACCCGGCTACGGCCTGCGCCGCATCACCGACGACCTCTGCAAGGAGGCCGGCTTCAAGCCCCGCATCGCCTTCGAGGGCGAGGAGGCGGAAACCCTGAGGGGGCTGGTGGCGGCGGGTCTGGGTGTGGCCCTCCTGCCCCCGCCGGCCGTTCCGCGCCCGGGAGTGGTGGAACTGACGGTGACGGCCCCGAGAGCGGCACGGGAAATCGGCGTGGCCTGGCTGGAGGGCCGCCCGGACACGCCCCCGGTGGCGGCCTTCAAGAAATTCCTGCTCTCGAGAAGGGGCAGCCTGTTGCCCACCTGAAGGGGCGCGGGGGACTGCGCGAGCAACCCACCGCGAACCCGCACCCCGAAATCCACGGGCACCTCACATGGCGCTACGCCTCGAAGGGCTGAACCCCGCGGCGAGCGGCATCCGCAAACCCAGCGGCGGCGGCGCGGCGAACGCGTCCCGCACGGGCCGCGACACCGCCCTTCCGAACAGCGCCCCCATCACGAAGTCCTCGGCCAGGGCCAGGACTTCGTCCCGGTACTGGCTCAGCCCGTGCCCGTCCGCGTGCACTTCGAACCGGCACACGTCCCGGTTCGCCTTCTTCGCCCGGGCCGCCAGCCGGAACGACAGCTCCGGATCCGTCCGCCCGTCGTTCGTGCCGTGCACGATGAGCACTTGGCGCCCGACCAGCTGCTTCACCGGTTCGGGTGGCGCCGCGACATCATCCTCCGGCAGCCAAGGGGCCAGTGCCAGCACGGAGTTGACGGCCTCGTGCCCGGCCGCCCGCAACCCGGCGCGGCCGCCCATCCCGATACCGAGGAGGCAGACCGGGACGTCCCCGTAGCGCCGTACGACCTCGTCGGCCGCCCAGGTCGCGTCCTGGGCGAGGTTGGCCTCGGCGCCGTTCCAGCCGCGGCAGCGGTAGTGCACCACGTGCGTGGCGAGACCCTCGTCCCGCCCCGCGCGCGCCAGGCGGCGCCCGACGCCGCGCACGGAGGCGGTCGCCAGCAGCGGGGACGGCCTGCGGCCGGACACTTCGTCGCCGCCGGGGAGCAGCAGCACCACGCCGCTCACCGCCGTCGGCTCCGGACCGAGTGACCTGCCCAGCCGGGCCCTGCGCTCCGGCGTCGCTTGGTGTGCCATGACAGAACAGTGTCAGAAGCGCGGGTGTACTCGACCCGTCATCGGGGTCACCGTTACGTATCGACGAAAACGTCGAGCGAACGGGAACGCGCCGTCTACGCGCGTAGGAGTTAGAGTGCGGAAATGACGAGCCAGACCATCGCGAACACCCCGACATCGGACCAGATCCGCCGGGCGCCCAAGGTTCTGCTGCACGACCACCTCGACGGCGGTCTGCGCCCCGGCACGATCATCGAACTCGCCCGTGAGAGCGGCTACGCGCAGCTGCCCGACACCGACCCGGAGAAGCTCGGCGTCTGGTTCCGCGAGGCCGCCGACTCGGGCTCCCTGGAACGGTACTTGGAGACGTTCTCGCACACCGTCGGCGTCATGCAGACCCGTGACGCCCTGGTCCGGGTCGCCGCCGAGTGCGCCGAGGACCTGGCCGCCGACGGCGTCGTCTACGCCGAGGTGCGCTACGCCCCCGAACAGCACCTGGAGGGCGGCCTCAGCCTCGAAGAGGTCGTCGAGGCCGTCAACGAGGGCTTTCGGGAAGGGGAACGGCGCGCCCGGGACAACGGCCTGCGCATCCGCGTCGGCGCGCTGCTCACCGCCATGCGGCACGCGGCCCGCGCCCTGGAGATCGCCGAACTCGCCAACCGCCACCGCGACCTGGGCGTCGTCGGCTTCGACATCGCGGGTGCCGAGGCCGGCTACCCGCCCACCCGGCACCTCGACGCCTTCGAGTACCTCAAGCGCGAGAACAACCACTTCACCATCCACGCCGGCGAGGCCTTCGGGCTGCCCTCCATCTGGCAGGCCCTCCAGTGGTGCGGCGCCGACCGGCTCGGGCACGGGGTGCGGATCATCGACGACATCCAGGTGCACGAGGACGGCCGGGTCGAACTGGGGCGGCTGGCCTCCTACGTCCGGGACAAGCGCATCCCGCTGGAGCTGTGCCCGAGCTCCAACCTCCAGACCGGGGCGGCCACCTCGTACGCCGAGCACCCCATCGGGCTGCTGCGCCGGCTGCACTTCCGGGCGACGGTCAACACGGACAACCGCCTGATGTCCCACACCAGCATGAGCCGGGAATTCGAGCACCTTGTCGAGGCATTCGGTTACACGCTCGACGACATGCAGTGGTTCTCCGTCAATGCGATGAAATCAGCGTTCATCCCTTTCGATGAACGACTCGCCATGATCAATGACGTGATCAAGCCCGGATATGCGGAGCTGAAATCCGAATGGCTGTTCCGTCAAACCGCCTCCACCAGCGATTCCACGCCCTCCGAGGGCTGACTCGGGCATATTCGGCACACCTCGAATGCGGGCGGTGTTCACCAACCGTCCGCATTTCGATGTTTGCGGCGGGCGGGGCCGCGTGATTACGGTCGCTGGACCGCTCACCCCCCTGTCATCCCATTACGAGGACGCATTTCATGAAGCAGTCTGCTGCCAAGACCCTCGGTGTCGCCGCTCTCGGTGCCGCCTTCGCCGCCACCGGTGCGGGTGCTGCCAACGCGGCCTCTTCCCTCCCCGACACCGCCCAGGCGCTGGAGACCGTCACCGCGGCGCTCCCGGCGGAGCAGCTCTCCCAGACGCTGCCGGGCTCGGCCGAGGCGCTGGGCCAGGGGCAGACGGCGGCCGGTGCCGGTCTGGCCGCCGCCCAGCCGGTCGCCGAGCAGGTGCTCGCCAACGGCCCGACGGGTCCGGCCGCCAAGCTCCTGGGCGGGCTCCCGGTGAAGGGCATGCCCACCCACGGCCTGCCGGTGAACGGCGTGCCGGTCGGCTGACCCTCCCGAGGCGGGCACACGCCGATGGGGCGCACCCACAGTGGGTGCGCCCCATCGGCGTTCTCGCGTACGGGTGTCGTGTCACCAAGCCGTCCGGGTCGCGCCGTGCGTCTTGTTCTCCGCGGGCAGCAGGATCCACAGCGCGATGTAGAGCAGGAACTGCGGGCCGGGCAGCAGGCACGAGACCAGGAAGATCACCCGCATCGTGGTCGTGGAGGTGCCGAAGCGCCGTGCCAGCGCGGCGCACACTCCGCCGATCATGCGGCCGTGGGTGGGGCGGGCGAGGCGGGACATGTGCGGCTCCTTCGTGAGGGTGCGTGAGGCCTCTCGTCCGAGTACCCCATCTGCACTCCACGCTACGGAGACGAAGGGGGCAAAGCGTCGCTCCACGGGGCGATCCCGACCCTGGGAATCGTCGGGGTCCGACCCTGAGCCGGCTCCTCCGTGGGGAGGGGCGTGCGGAGCGGACGGGCGGTGGTGCGGCGGCGCAGCCAGGAGCGGCCGGCCGGGACCAGCGCGAGATGCGCGAGAGCCACGCCCACGGTGTTCAGCAGCAGCGAGTCGACGTCGACGACCTGACCGGGCACACCGGTCTGGAGCAGTTCGATGCCCCAGGAGAGCAGGGCGCCGGCCGCGACGGTGCGCAGCAGGGACACCAGCGGCGAGACGGCCAGCCGGCCGCTCACCACCGGCAGCAGCACACCCAGCGGGGCGAGCAGGGCCAGCCCCTCACCGATCCTGCGGGCCGCCTCGGGCCAGCCCAGGGCGAGATCGGCCCGGATACCGGCGAATGGCCGCAAGTTGGCCGGCATCACCCAGGGCACGTCCAGCGGCCGCAGCGTGAACCAGGCGACGAACGCGAGGTGGGCGACGAGGAGGACACCTCCTGTCACACGGATGCGGAACGCGGCGCTGCCGCCGATGGAGCCTTGACGCTGCACGTCCCCCTAGACGCGGCCCGCGGCCGGATCGGTTCCGGGAGGGGCCCCGATCGGCCGGTGAGGCATGCGCCACAGCCCGGGCGGGTCACTCCCCGGCCACGTCCTTGGACGGCGGTTCCGAACTGCCCGGCCGGGCCCGCACCTCGTCGGTGCACTCGTAGCGGCGCGGTGCCTCGGCGCCCGGCCCGCCCAGGACCACCGAGCCGTCCCCCTCGGCCGCCGCCGAGTCGGAGAAGGTGCACACGATCTGCGCGAGGGCGTACGAGGTGAGTCCGGCCGGTGCCGTGCTCAGCCGCAGCGTGTCCTCCGGGTCGCCAGGACGCGGCCCGCCCACGGAGATGCCGGTGCGGACGTCCGTGCTGTACCCGGCCTCCTTCTCGGCGGTCGACGGCGGTGTGGCGAGCTGGTCCAGCAGGCCCTGCGCGACCAGGATGCGCCGCTCGGAGTCGGCCGCGCCGTCCGGGACCCGCACGGCCCGGTCGACGGTCACCAGCGAGGAGCCGCACAGCAGGAACACCTGCACCGGCAGCCCACGGGCGGCCTGCGTCGAGACGTCCGGCTCGGTGAGCGAGCACTGCACCCGCGAGGGCGCGGGCCCGAAGTTCGTCGGCACCTCGGTGGCCCGGATCCCGCAGCCGGCCAGCAGCACGGCGAGCACCGGAACGGCCAGCAGCCGGGGCACGGCCGCGAAACGCGCGGTCATCAGGCGTCCCCCTTCGAATCCTCGCCCTGCGGCCGGTCGGTGTCGCCGCCGGGCCGCACCTCGTCCTCGGCGGGATGCTCCTCCGCCGGGGACGTGCCGCGCGGGAGCCGCAGGGTGAACACCGCGCCCGAGTCGGGCGAGTTGGCCGCGGTGATCTCACCGCCGTGGATGTGGGCGTTCTCCAGCGCGATGGACAGGCCCAGGCCGCTGCCCTCCGAACGCGGCCGGGAGGCGCTGGCCTTGTAGAAGCGGTCGAAGACGTGCGGCAGGACGTCCTGCGGGATGCCGGGTCCGTGGTCCCGCACCTCGATGACGATCCACTCCTCCGCCTCCCGCACGGAGACCCGCACCGGGGAGCCGCCGTGCTTGAGCGCGTTGCCGATGAGGTTGGCCAGGATGACGTCCAGCCGCCGCGGATCCAGCCGGGCGTGCAGGCCGCGCTCGGCGTCCAGATCGACCGCGTCCAGCCAGGCGCGGGCGTCGATGCAGGCGGTGATCTGGTCGGCGAGGTCGACGTCGTCCAGGACGAGCCGGGCGGTGCCCGCGTCGAAGCGGGTGACCTCCATCAGGTTCTCGACCAGGTCGTTCAGCCGCCGCGTCTCGCTGACCACCAGCCGGACCGCGGGCTCGATCATCGGGTCCATGCTGCCGGTCTCCGCCTCCAGCTCCTCCTCGAGCACCTCCGTCACGGCGGTGATCGCGGTGAGCGGCGTGCGCAGCTCGTGGCTCATGTCGGCCACGAACCGACGGGAGGCCTCGTCGCGCGCGGCCATGTCGGCGACCCGTTTCTCCAGCGCCTCGGCGGCGTTGTTGAACGTCCGCGACAGATCGGCGAGTTCATCGGTCCCGGACACCCGCAGCCGGGTGTCCAGCTTCCCCTCGCCGAGCCGCCGAGCCGCCGTCCCGAGCCGCTGCACCGGCTTCAGCACGGTCGTCGCCGCGGCCTGCGCGAGCAGCGCCGAGCCGATCAGTGCCAGCCCCGTGGCGATGCCCAGCGACCAGGCCAGCGAGTTGAGGTCCTTGGCCTCCGGCTCCAGCGACTTGAGCATGTAACCGGTCGGGCCGCCACCGATCACCCGCGTACCCGCCACCAGGTACGGGGTGTCGTGGTCGACTATCCGCTGCCAGTACAGGTGGTACGGGTGCTTGTTGGACCCGTCGACCTTCTGCGTCCGGTTCACCGCCGTGCGCAGCGACTTCGGCACGTCGCGCAGCGAGAAGCCGTTCAGCCCGCCGGAGCTGCCGTAGACCGTGCGGCCCGCGCTGTCGCGGCCGACCAGCAGCACGCTGAAGCGCTGGTCGCTGCCCGCCATCTGGCCCGCGGTGTGCTGCAACTCGTCCTGCGTCGGCCGCTCGGGCAGCGCGCCCGCCCGGTTCTGCATCTCCTGCTCGAAGTCGCGCAGCACCGCGTCCTGGGTGCGGGTGAGCACCGCCTCGCGGTTGAGCCAGTACGCGATGCCGGACGCGGACACGGCGGCCGTCAGCGCCACCAGCCCGAAGACCACGACCAGTCGCAGCCGCAGGCTGGTGAAGCGCAGCCCCGACAGAACTCCCTTGCGCGCCCCGGTCCAGCCGTGGGCCCCCCCTTGGTGCGCCTGGGTCACTGAGGCGCGTCCAGCCGGTAGCCGACACCCCGCACGGTACGGATCAGCGTCGGGGACGACGGCACGTCCTCGACCTTGGCGCGCAGCCGCTGGACACAGGCGTCCACCAGCCGCGAGTCGCCCAGGTAGTCGTGCTCCCACACCAGCCGCAGCAACTGCTGCCGGGACAGCGCCTGGCCCGGCCGCCGGCTCAGCTCCAGCAGCAGCCGCAGCTCGGTCGGCGTGAGCTGGAGGTCCTCGCCGTTCTTCGTCACGGTCATCGCCGAGCGGTCGATGACGAGGCTGCCGAAGCTCGCCGCGTCGTTCGACTCCCGCTCGCCGCGCCGCAGCACGGCCCGGATCCGGGCGTCGAGCACCCGCCCCTGCACCGGTTTGACGACATAGTCGTCGGCGCCGGACTCCAGCCCGACCACCACGTCGATGTCATCGTTGCGCGCGGTCAGCAGGATGATCGGCAACTGGTCCGTGCGCCGGATGCGCCGGCACACCTCGAACCCGTCGATGCCGGGCAGCATCACGTCCAGCACGATCAGATCCGGCCGCTGCTCGCGAAGGAGCTTCAGACCGTCCTCACCGCTGGCAGCGGTCGCCACGCGGTGGCCCTGGCGCGTCAGTGAGAGCTCCAGGGCCGTCCGGATGGCGTCGTCGTCCTCGATCAGCAACAGGGAAGGCACGCGCTCATTCTGGCCCATGGAGGGCTCGGGGTTCGACCGGTGGGGCCCACTCGTTATGGCCGGTACCGCCGACGCGTGTGCTGGGGCTGTGGTCGGCCTGTGCCCGACCCCTGTGACAGGCCTGTGACAGTCGGCGGACACGGCCATGAAAGTGCGGCGGCAAGCTTTTCGGCACAGGCAAGGAAGCCCGCCCCAACAGGCGGGCCGCACAACGGAAGTCCACGACGGGGGGCGCGAGATGAACACGCTGCACGGCATCAGCACCAGCGCAGTTGTCACGCGTCTGCACGACGTGCACAGGGGTTCCGAGAAGGCCGGTGTAGTGAGCGTGCGGGGGTGCGCTCGCGGCGCCGGGCGTCAGCACACCGCCTACATGACGGTGGTCGACGCACCCACGGGGGAGATCGACAAGGGGTCCGCGGCGGCAGCAGCCACGGGCACCAACGGGGGAGCAGCGTACGGGGAGGGCTCGGGGGAGCGCCGCTCGCTGACGGAGACCGCGGATGCCGAAGCGGCGTTCACGGCCTACGTCAAGGAGCGCCGCGCCTCCCTGTACGCGACCGCCTATCACCTCACCGGTGACCGCTTCGAGGCCGAGGACCTGCTCCAGAGCGCGCTGTTCTCGACCTACCGGGCGTGGGACCGGATCAGTGACAAGGCGGCGGTCGGCGGTTACCTGCGCCGCACCATGACGAACCTGCACATCAGCGCCTGGCGGCGCCGCAAGCTCAACGAGTACCCGACCGAGGAACTGCCGGAGACGGCCGGCGACACGGACGCGATGCGCGGCACCGAGCTGCGCGCGGTCCTGTGGCAGGCGCTGGCCCGGCTGCCCGAACTCCAGCGCACCATGCTGGTCCTGCGCTACTACGAGGGCCGCACGGACCCGGAGATCGCGGAGATCCTCGACATCAGTGTCGGCACGGTGAAGTCCAGCATCTGGCGGTCGCTCCGCCGGCTGCGCGAGGACGAGGTCCTCAGCTTCGGCCGTGACGAGGAAGACGCCTTCGGCGAGCTCGTCGCCTGAAGGTACGGGGGGGAGCACCACAAGGGGGCCCACGGGGGAACCGTACGGACGCTGGGGGGCGTCTTCGCGGGAGAGTGGGGGACCGCGGGGACGCCGGGGGGCGTCATCGCGGGAGAGCGGGGGAGGGCAACGGGGGAGCACGGAAGCGGGACTGGAGGGCCGGGGGGTCCGTCCAGTCCCGCTTTTCGTGCCGTGTGCTCCTCCCGTCCGCCGGTCGGCTCAGTCCCACCAGAAGAACCAGAACGGTGTCGGCGCCTGATGAGCGGCGATCTCCGGCAGCCCGCCGATGAGCTGGTCGAAGTCGGGGCAGTACGCGTACTGCTCGATCGCGACCCGCGCCGCCTGGAGCGGATCCGTAGGAGGACTCTCGACCGACAGCAGGAGCGCGTCGCTGTCGAGGTAGCAGATCTCGGCCCCGAACCGGTCGTGCCACTCGCGCAGGACGTCGGCGTGATCCTGGTAGGAGAGGGATTCCTCGCCGGGGAAGGGGGTGTGGTTCGGTGTGTCGGGCGCGTCCAGGAGTTCCGGCAGGCCGGCCGGGTCCTCGGTGGGGACGAGGCAGATCCACTCCGGGGGCCCCACGAAGAAGGTGGCGAGGTGTGTTTCCGCGGGGCGGGGCGGCGCGGGGTGCGGAACGGCGGCAGTGAGACGTCGGGCCAGGTCGTCCAGGTCCCGCACGGGGAGGTGTCCCGTCGGTGGCCGGAACGTCTCCGCCTCCTGGAGCAGCTCCGCCGCCTGAAGCTCCATCAGTGTGTCGACGAAAGGCACGCGGGCCTCGCCGCGGTGACTGCCGCCCGGCAGTTCCGCCCACTCCCAGTCCGACGGCGGGGTGTGGGTGATGAACGGCCACCATCCCGTGGCCGGGTAGCGCTCACAGGCGCGCCGCCACACGTCCAGGCACGCGTCCGGCGCGCACCGGAAGCCCAGGAGGGTGCCCCCGCGCGGGGTGCGCACCCGTTGGACGTCCTCCGCCCGTGCGCCCAATTCGGTCGCGAGCGCGGCCCCGGCGTCCGCCCGGGGCATCAGACCGCCGTGCCCAGCCCCGCGAACCGGCCGGCCGCCGCTGCCGTCAGCCGGCCCATCGCCTCGTCGCGGTCGCAGGCGTACGCGCCCAGTGCCGTCTGGCGGGCGACGATCGTCCGCTCCTGTCGCATCAGACGCCAGCCGCGGCGCAGCAGGAACGGCACCGACTTGCGGCCCTCCTTCAGATCGCGCAGGAAGCGGCGGCGGAAGGTCCGCACCGGACCGCGGCTCAGACACAGCGCGTCGGCGAGGAGGCCGAGTTCGCGGCAGCGGGTGACGATCTCCGCGGCGAAGATGCCCTCCGCGATGAACAGCGGGGTCCGCCCGACGTCGACGGTCTCCTCACCGGTGCGGGCGCTGAGCGACAGGTCGTAGACGGGAACCTGCGTACGGCCCGTGCGGCACAGGCGGGCTATCGCGGCGACGGCCGTGTCCGCGTCCCACGAGTCCGGGTGGTCCCAGTCGATGTCGGAGCTCTCCGCCACCAGGGGCAGGGTCGGGTCGTCGCCCTCCTTGTAGAAGTCGTCGAGCCGCAGCACCGGGAGACCGGAGCGGGCCGCGAGAAGGGACTTGCCGGAGCCGGAAGGGCCGCAGAGCAGCACGACTCGCGTCGGTAGGGGCAGTGGAGAACTCACGGGACACCAGTGTGAGGCATCCACCGGGGGCCGTACGCCCTGCGGGTCGGCTTTGATGCGCGCGTCACACCTCAACTACCCTCGGTCCCGACCCGATCACCCAGTGCATCAGAAGGTGGCACCCATGGCCCGACACGACTCCCCCACCAACCCGGCCGCCCGGCGCGCCCTGGCCGTCCTCGCGACCGCGGGCGTGGCGCTGGGGGCGGGCACGGCGACGGCCGCGGCGGACACGGAGTCGATCCTGGGCGTGGTCAACACCCGGCCCACCTCCCTCGGCAGGATCGACCCCCAGTCCGGCCTCCAGGCCGCCACCGGCACCCTCGGCTACGTCACAGGCCCGGTCGCCGGCCTCAAGCCCAACCCGCTCGCCGGCACGGGCGTGGACCCGCTCGACAACGGCATCGGCACCGACCTCGCCGACTTCAAGCCGATGACGTCCCAGGCGCTGACGGGGCCGGTGGCCCAGGCGCAGTCGATCGGCAGCATCCCACTGGTGGGGCAGGCGACCGGGCTGCTGTCGCAGCGGTAGGCAAGGAGGCCGGGGGGAGGGCGAAGGCGCCTTCCTCTGTCGGCCGCACGGTCAGAGAAGAAGCCCCGCCCCTCCTGGACGGAGGAGGGCCAGGGCTTCCGTATGCGGGGGTGCGGGGTCAGTACGAGGAACCCGACGCGCCCAGTGAACCCGTGGGGTGCCAGACCGTCTTGGTCTCCAGGAACGCCGTCAGGCGGTCGATGCCGGGGGTCTGCGTGTAATCCACAGGCTGTGGACGCAGGACGCGCTTGAGATTGTCGGCCGCCGCGATCTCCAGCTCCTTCGCGAGGACCTCGTCGGCGCCCGCGAGGTCGATCGCGTTGACGTCCTGGTGGGCGGCGAGCGGGGTGGCGATCTCGGCCGTGCGGCCCGACAGGATGTTGACCACGCCGCCGGGGACGTCCGAGGTGGCCAGGACCTCGGCCAGGGACAGGGCGGGCAGCGGGGCCTTCTCGCTCGCCACCACGACCGCCGTGTTGCCCGTCGCGATCACCGGGGCCAGCACGGACACCAGGCCCAGGAAGGACGACTCCTGGGGGGCCAGGACCGCGACCACGCCCGTCGGTTCGGGGGAGGAGAGGTTGAAGAACGGGCCCGCGACCGGGTTGCCGCCGCCGACCACCTGGGCGATCTTGTCGGTCCAGCCCGCGTACCAGACCCAGCGGTCGATCGTGGCGTCCACGACCGCCGCCGCCCTGGACTTCGACAGGCCCTCCGCCTCGGCCACCTCACGGGTGAACTGGCCCCGGCGGCCCTCCAGCATCTCGGCCACGCGGTAGAGCACCTGGCCCCGGTTGTACGCCGTCGCCCCGGACCAGCCGCCGAACGCCTTGCGCGCGGCGACGACCGCGTCACGCGCGTCCTTGCGGGATGACAGGGGCGCGTTGGCCAGCCAGTTGCCCTTCGAGTCGGTCACCTCGTACACCCGGCCGCTCTCGGAACGCGGGAACTTCCCGCCGACGTACAGCTTGTAGGTCTTGAGGACACTCAGTCGCGTGTCAGACATCGAGGTATGCCTCCAGGCCGTGGCGGCCGCCCTCGCGGCCGAAGCCCGACTCCTTGTAACCGCCGAACGGCGACGTCGGGTCGAACTTGTTGAACGTGTTGGACCAGACGACACCCGCGCGGAGCTTGTTCGCGACCGCCAGGATGCGCGAGCCCTTCTCCGTCCAGATGCCGGCGGACAGGCCGTACTGCGTGTTGTTGGCCTTGGCGACCGCCTCGTCCGGCGTGCGGAAGGTCAGCACCGACAGCACCGGGCCGAAGATCTCGTCGCGGGCGATCCGGTGCGCCTGGGTGACGTTCGTGAACAGCGTCGGGGCGAACCAGTAGCCGCTCTCCGGCAGTTCGCACGCCGGGGACCAGCGCTCGGCGCCCTCCGCCTCGCCCTGCTCGACGAGCGAGGTGATGCGGGTCAGCTGCTCCTCGGAGTTGATCGCGCCGATGTCGGTGTTCTTGTCCAGCGGGTCACCGAGGCGGAGCGTGGACAGGCGCCGCTTGAGGGAGTCGAGCAGCTCCTCCTGGATCGACTCCTGGACCAGCAGGCGGGAGCCCGCGCAGCAGACCTGGCCCTGGTTGAAGAAGATGCCGTTGACGATGCCCTCGACGGCCTGGTCGATCGGGGCGTCGTCGAAGACGATGTTCGCGCCCTTGCCGCCCAGTTCCAGCGTGACCTTCTTGCGGGTCCCGGCGACCGTGCGGGCGATCTCCTTGCCGACGGCAGTGGAGCCGGTGAAGGCGACCTTGTTCACGTCCGGGTGGGCGACCAGCGCCGCACCGGCGTCGCCGTAGCCCGGGAGGATGTTGACAACACCCTTGGGCAGGCCCGCCTGGCGGCAGATGTCCGCGAAGAACAGCGCGGACAGGGGCGTCGTCTCGGCGGGCTTCAGCACCACCGTGTTGCCCGTCGCCAGCGCCGGGGCGATCTTCCACGCCAGCATCAGCAGCGGGAAGTTCCAGGGGATGACCTGGCCCGCGACACCGAGCGGCCGGGGGTTCGCGCCGAAGCCCGCGTGGTCGAGCTTGTCGGCCCAGCCCGCGTAGTAGAAGAAGTGCGCGGCGACCAGGGGGAGGTCGGCGTCGCGCGTCTCCTTGATCGGCTTGCCGTTGTCGAGCGTCTCCAGGACGGCGAGCTCGCGGGAGCGCTCCTGGATGATGCGGGCGATCCGGAAGAGGTACTTCGCGCGCTCCGCGCCCGGCAGCGCCGACCACGTCCCGAACGCCCGGCGCGCGGCCTTCACCGCACGGTCGACGTCCTCGGAACCGGCCTGGGCGATCTCGGACAGGACCTCCTCGGTGGACGGGGAGACGGTCTTGAAGACCTTGCCGTCCGCCGCTTCGACGAACTCGCCGTCGATGAACAGGCCGTACGAGGGCGCGATGTCGGCGATCGAGCGCGACTCGGGGGCCGGGGCGTAATCGAATACGGGTGCCATGGTGATCAGTCCACCGTCACGTAGTCGGGACCGGAGTAGCGGCCGGTGGCCAGCTTCTGCCGCTGCATCAGCAGGTCGTTCAGCAGCGAGGAGGCGCCGAAGCGGAACCAGTGGTTGTCCAGCCAGTCCTCGCCCGCCGTCTCGTTGACCAGCACGAGGAACTTGATGGCGTCCTTGGAGGTGCGGATGCCACCGGCCGGCTTCACACCCACCTGGATGCCGGTCTGGGCGCGGAAGTCGCGCACCGCCTCCAGCATGAGCAGCGTGTTCGCCGGGGTCGCGTTGACCGCGACCTTTCCGGTGGAGGTCTTGATGAAGTCCGCCCCCGCCAGCATCCCGAGCCAGCTCGCGCGGCGGATGTTGTCGTACGTCGAGAGCTCGCCCGTCTCGAAGATGACCTTCAGGCGCGCGGAGGTCCCGCAGGCCTCCTTCACGGCGGTGATCTCGTCGTACACCTTCAAGTATCGACCCGCCAGGAACGCCCCGCGGTCGATGACCATGTCGATCTCGTCCGCACCGGCGGCGACGGCGTCGCGCACGTCCGCCAGCTTGACGTCGAGCGCGGCGCGGCCGGCCGGGAACGCCGTGGCCACCGAGGCGACCTTCACGCCGGAGCCGGCGACGGCTTCCTTGGCCACGGCCACCATGTCGGGGTAGACGCAGACCGCCGCGGTGGCGGGCGTCGTACGGTCCGTCGGGTCGGGGCGGACCGCCTTCGCGCCGAGCGCCCGGACCTTGCCCGGGGTGTCCGCGCCTTCCAGCGTCGTCAGGTCGACCATCGAGATGGCGAGGTCGATGGCGTAGGCCTTCGCGGTCGTCTTGATCGATCGCGTGCCGAGGGAGGCCGCACGGCCCTCGAGTCCGACCGCGTCGACGCCGGGGAGCCCGTGGAGGAAGCGGCGCAGCGCGCTGTCGGACGAGGCGACGTCCTTGAGGGGGTGAGCTGCGGTGAGTGCAGAACTGGGCATGGTCACCAGACGAGCATATCTACGCGCGTAGCGGCTGTACAGCCCCCGGGTTCTTCGCGGACGGATGCGCCCGGTGTTCTCGGGCCAATGACCACGCGTGCGCCCGTTGTCCTCGGGCGGACGACGAACGCGTGCGCCCGGTGTTCTCGGGCGGATGACGAACGTGTGCGCCCCTTGTCCTCGGGCGGATGACGGACGCGCGGAACGGTCCGGCAGAATCGAGACATGACGAGCCCCGAGTCCCAGTCGCCCGCGCCGCAGCCTTCGGAGCCCGAGTCCCAGGACCGGGTGTACCGGTCGGCCCCGGCCATCGCCGGTGGCGTGCTGCTGCTCGCCCTCACCGGGTGGCTCGGCATCGACGCGGTGATCTCCGGCGAAGGGCGCACGCCGTGGCTGGCACTCGCCGTGCTGCTCCTCGTCGTGCCGCTGATCGTCGCCTTCACCCTGCGGCCCGCCGTGTACGCAGGCGACGACCGCCTCCGGATCCGCAACCCCTTCCGCGTCGTGGTCGTGCCCTGGGCGCAGGTCGCCGCCCTGCGCTCCGCCTACTCGAACGAGGTCCTCACCGAGTCCGGTGCCAAGTACCAGCTGTGGGCCGTGCCGGTCTCGCTGCGCGCGCGCAAGAAGGCCGCGCGGCGCGAGTCGCGGGCGACGGCGCAGGCGCGGCGTGCGATGGGACGGGACGAGGGCCGCGGCAGCGCGCTCGGGATGACCGCGGGGCTGGGGCAGGGCCTCAGCCGGGAGCCGATCTCGGACGGGCCCGTGCGGGCGGAGACCGACCGGATCATGGACGAGCTGCGGGCGCTGCGCGAAGCGCGGCACGAGGCGGCGTCGGCGCGGGGTGCGGTGAGCGTGCGGTGGGCCTACGAGGTGCTGGCGCCCGCGGTCGCGGGGGCCGTGCTGGTGCTGATCCTCGTGGTGGTGGGCTGACGGGGTCGTCGGGGCCGGGTCGCGCCGGGCCGGGCCGGGCCGGAGCCGGGGGTGGTCCGGAGCCGGGGGTGGCTCGGTGGTTCGGTGTGGGGGCCGTGGGGTCCTGGCCCACCAGCTCGTGATGACCGGCGCGAGCAGGGCGATCGCGACGAGCACGAGCACCACGGGGGTGGCGCGGGGTGGTCCGGTGCGGGCCGTGGGGTGTCGCGGGCACGGCCCGGTGGACTGAGGGGACCCGTGGGTGGCGCGGGGACGGCCCGTGGCCCGGTGCGGGGGCCGTGGGGTGCCGCGGGGACAGCCCGGTGGCCCGGTGAGGAGACCCCCGTGGGGGTGGCGCGGTGACGGCCCGTGGCCCGGTGAGGGGGCCGTGGGGCGGCGCGGGTGCGGCTCCCCTGGAGGCCCGTAGCGAGCCGGGGGAGTGCCGGGGAGCGCCGGGGAGTGCCGGGGCCGGAGGGCTCCGGCCCCGGGCCGCGGGAAAACCGGTGGAGCCCTGCGAGGCGCGCGCCTAGGTTCGGGGGATGAGCACCCGTACCTTCCGTGTCACCGTCCGGGGCGTCTTCGACGGGCTGAGCGCCGGCCAGCGTGCCGAGCTGCTGGAGCGGGCCGCCGAGCACGACCTGCTGCGCGCCGCCTTCACACTCGAGGGGAGCCTCACGTACGACATCGCCGTGCGGCCCGCCTTCACCTTCCGGTTCCTGGACTCCGGGGAGACCGAGGAGGACATCCTGGAGGCCGCCGAACGGGCCGAGGGGGCCGCGCGGGAGTGGCTGGAGCAGCGCGGGTACGGCTACAAGAACCTCAGGTCCACCACCGAGGACCTCTCCCAGGCGCCTCTCGGCAAGCGGCAGCGGCGGGAGGCCGCCCGGAAGAGTTCCTGAGCCGTCGGCCGGGGCGGTGGCGTGGACCCGGCCGACGCCCCGGCCTCCTGCCTCAGATGCCGGCCGCCGCCGACAGGTCGCGCTTGATCGACTCCAGGACGTCCGCGGCCTCGGCGCGAGCCGCCGGGAGGTCTTCGGAGGACGCGACAGGGATCACGACCTCCAGGTAGCACTTCAGCTTCGGCTCGGTGCCGCTCGGGCGGACGATCACCCGGGCGCCGTCGAGGGTGTAGCGCAGACCGTCCGTGGGCGGGAGGTCGGCCGTACCCAGGGTCAGGTCCTCGCTGCGGGTGACCGGCAGGCCGGCCAGCTGCGTCGGGGGCTGCTCGCGCAGGCGGTGCATCGCGGCGGCGATGAGGGACAGGTCCTCGACCCGGACCGAGAGCTGGTCCGTCGCGTGCAGGCCGTGCTCCACCGCCAGGTCGTCCAGCAGGTCGAGGAGCGTGCGGCCCTCCTGCTTCAGCTGGGAGGCCAGCTCCGTGATCAGCAGCGCGGCCGTGATGCCGTCCTTGTCGCGCACGCCGTCGGGGTCCACGCAGTAGCCGAGGGCCTCCTCGTAGCCGAAGCGCAGGCCCTCGGCCCGGGCGATCCACTTGAAGCCGGTGAGGGTCTCGACGTGGGGCAGGCCCGCCTTCTCGGCGATCCGGCCGAGAAGCGACGACGACACGATCGACTCCGCGAACGTGCCGGTCGCCCCGCGCCGGACCAGGTGCGCTGCGAGCAGGGCGCCCACCTCGTCACCGCGGAGCATCCGCCAGTCCGGGCCGTCCTGTACGGCGACGGCGCAGCGGTCCGCGTCCGGGTCGTTGGCGATGATCAGGTCCGGCGGGGTCTCACCGGCGCGGGCCGTCGCGAAGGCCAGGTCCATCGCGCCGGGCTCCTCCGGGTTCGGGAACGCGACGGTCGGGAACTCCGGGTCGGGCTCGGCCTGCTCCGCGACGAGGACCGGCTCCGGGAAGCCGGCGCGGGCGAAGGCGGCCAGGAGGACGTCCTTGCCGACGCCGTGCATCGCCGTGTACACCGTGCGGGCGGTGCGGGGGGACCCCTCGGCGAGGACGGCGTCCGTGCGGGCCAGGTAGGCGTCCAGGACGCTGTCGTCGAGGACGTCCCAGCCTTCGGTGGGGCGCCGGACGGTGGTGAGGGACGGGACGGCGGCGATCTCCGCCGCGATGTCGATGTCCGCCGGGGGGACGATCTGGGAGCCGTCGCCGAGGTAGACCTTGTAGCCGTTGTCGCGGGGCGGGTTGTGGCTGGCGGTGACCTCCACACCGGCGACCGCGCCGAGGTGCCTTATCGCGAAGGCGAGCACGGGGGTCGGGAGGGGGCGGGGCAGGACGGCCGCGCGCAGGCCGGCGCCGGTCATGACGGCGGCGGTGTCGAGGGCGAAGTCGTGGGACTTGTAGCGGGCGTCGTAGCCGATGACGACGAGGCCGTCGTCGTGGCCCTGCTTCTTGAGGTACGCGGCGAGACCCGCGGCGGCACGGATGACGACCGAGCGGTTCATGCGCATGGGGCCGGCGCCCAGTTCGCCGCGGAGGCCGGCGGTGCCGAACTGGAGGGTGCCGCCGAAGCGGGCGGCGAGTTCCGCGTGGTCCCCGGCGTCGATGAGACGGGCCAGCTCGGTGCGGGTCTCCGGGTCGGGGTCCTCGGTGAGCCACGCCTGGGCCTGTGCGATGAGTTCTTCGTGCACGGTGTGGTGTCAGCCTCTCCGGTGTGGTGTGGGTGCCTGCCTGCGGCGGTGGTGGGGGTGTGCCTGCCTGCGGCGGGGTGGGGGTGCGTGCGCCTTCCCCCGGGTGGGGGCGGGGGGGGCGGGGCCGCGCCGGGGGTGTCCGTCCTCGGAACGGCGCTATGGGGTCGCGTACCGACTGACCGTCCGTCGACGCGCCAACCGCTGCGGGCGGACACCCCCCGACACGGCCCCTTCTCGCCGTGCGCGGGTGCGGGAGCGCACCACGGCGGCTGCTCTGTCGCGCAGGCGGCCGCAGCACCCCGGGGGCGCGGGGAACCGCGCGACCAGCCATTACGGGCCCGCAGCCGCCGGACGACCAGCAGGGGCGTCCCTCAGAGGCGGCCCAGGACCTGAGTCAGCAGGGAGCCCATGCGGGTGGCGCTGTCGCGGCCCGCCTGGAGGACCTCCTCGTGGTTCAGGGGCTCGCCCGTCATGCCCGCCGCGAGGTTCGTGACCAGGGAGATGCCCAGGACCTCGGCGCCTGCCTCACGTGCCGCGATCGCCTCGAGGACCGTCGACATGCCCACCAGGTCCGCGCCGATGACGCGGGCCATGCGGATCTCGGCCGGAGTCTCGTAGTGCGGGCCGGGGAACTGGGCGTAGACGCCCTCCTCCAGCGTGGCGTCGACCTCCTTGCACAGGGCCCGCAGCCGCGGGGAGTACAGGTCGGTCAGGTCGACGAAGTTCGCGCCGATGATGGGGGAGGTGGCCGTGAGGTTGATGTGGTCGCTGATGAGGACCGGCTGGCCGGGGCGCATGCCCTCGCGCAGGCCGCCGCAGCCATTGGTGAGGACGACCGTCTTGCAGCCGGCCGCCACCGCGGTGCGGACGCCGTGGGCGACCGCCGCCACCCCGCGGCCCTCGTAGTAGTGCGTACGGCCCAGGAAGACCAGGGCCCGCTTGTCGCCGATCCGGTAGGAGCGGATCTTGCCTCCGTGGCCCTCGACCGCCGGCGGCGGGAACCCGGGGAGCTCGGTGACCTGGAACTCGGCCTCGGGGGCGCCCAGGGCGTCCACGGCCGGGGCCCAGCCGGAGCCCATCACGAGGGCGACGTCGTGGGTCTCGGCGCCCGTCAGTTCGCGCAGGCGGGCCGCGGCGGCGTCGGCGGCCGCGCGCGGGTCGCCCTGGATGTCGTCCGGAAGAAGAGATGCGTTCACGCCGACGAGGGTAGCGGCTGTTTGCCTACGCGCGTAGATGGCAGAGCTCACGGGGTGGCGATCGTTGTCTTGTCGTTTCCGACGAAGGGGTGCCGCGGGGCCGCCGTCAGCAGGGGCGCTTGCGGAGCTCCATCACGTAGTCGTGCGGGGCGCCGGCCGACTCGGCCGCGTCGGCGATCTCGCCCAGGTAGCGGGCGGAGGGCAGGCCGCCCTCGTAGGCGTTCAGGGTGAAGGCCCAGGCGGAGTCCTCGCCCTCCAGGGTGTGGACCCGTACGCGCGTACGGCGGTAGATGTCGAGGCCCACCCCCTCCCAGCGGTCGAGTGACTCCTCGTCCATCGGGGCGATGTCGTACAGCGAGACGAAGACCTGGGAGAGCGGGTCCTCCACGATCGTCGGCAGCGCGCCCTCCCAGCCCATGTGCTCGCCGCCGAAGGTCAGTCGCCATCCGTTGAGCCAGCCGGTGGCGCGCAGCGGCGAGTGCGGGGCGCGGCGGGACATCAGCCGCGCGTCGAGGTTGCCGGCGTACGCGGCGTAGAGCGACATGGGGAGAGGGTACGGCAGGCGGCCCCGGCGTCACTGTCGTAACAACCGACGCACCGGCGGGGCCCCGGGGCGGTGGCACCTTGAGCGGTGCGGGACAATGGAGTACGTGACTCGGATCGTGATCATCGGTGGCGGACCCGGCGGATACGAAGCGGCGCTGGTGGCCGCTCAACTCGGCGCGGAGGTGACCGTCGTCGACTGCGACGGTCTGGGCGGGGCGTCGGTGCTCACCGACTGCGTGCCGTCGAAGACCCTGATCGCCACGGCCGAGGTGATGACGACCTTCGACTCCTCCTACGAGGAGCTGGGGATCATCGTCGCCGACGACACCCCGCACATCGAGCAGGCCGCCCGGGTGGTGGGCGTCGACCTGGGGAAGGTCAACCGGCGTGTGAAGCGGCTCGCGCTCGCCCAGTCGCACGACATCACGGCCTCCGTGACGCGTGCCGGGGCGCGTGTCATGCGCGGGCGCGGGCGGCTGGAGGGCATGCAGGCGCTCGACGGGTCGCGCAAGGTCGTGGTGCGCACCGCCGACGGGAGTGAGGAGACGCTGACGGCCGACGCCGTGCTCATCGCCACCGGTGGGCATCCGCGTGAGCTGCCCGACGCCCAGCCGGACGGCGAGCGGATCCTGAACTGGACCCAGGTGTACGACCTCGACGAGCTCCCGGAGGAGCTGATCGTGGTCGGGTCGGGTGTGACGGGTGCCGAGTTCGCCGGGGCCTACCAGGCGCTCGGGTCGAGGGTGACGCTCGTGTCGTCGCGCGACCGCGTGCTGCCGGGTGAGGACCCGGACGCCGCCGCCGTGCTGGAGGACGTCTTCCGGCGGCGCGGGATGAACGTGATGGGGCGTTCCCGGGCGCAGTCCGCCAAGCGCGTCGGGGACCGGGTGGAGGTGACCCTCGCCGACGGGCGGGTCATCACCGGCTCGCACTGCCTCATGGCCGTCGGTGCCGTGCCCAACAGCGCGGGCATGGGGCTGGAGGACGCCGGGGTCCGGCTGCGCGAGTCCGGGCACATCTGGACCGACAAGGTCTCCCGTACGACCGCGCCGGGCGTGTACGCCGCCGGTGACGTGACCGGCGTGTTCGCCCTCGCGTCGGTGGCCGCCATGCAGGGCCGTATCGCGATGTACCACTTCCTGGGCGACGCCGTGGCCCCGCTGAACCTCAAGACGGTGTCGTCGAACGTCTTCACCGACCCGGAGATCGCCACCGTCGGCTACACCCAGGCCGACGTCGACGGCGGGAAGATCGACGCCCGGGTCGTGAAGCTGCCGCTGCTGCGCAACCCGCGCGCGAAGATGCAGGGCATCCGCGACGGCTTCGTCAAGATCTTCTGCCGGCCGGGCACGGGCATCGTGGTGGGCGGTGTCGTCGTGGCGCCGCGCGCCTCGGAACTGATCCACCCCATCTCGATCGCGGTCGACAACAATCTGACCGTCGAACAGATCGCGAACGCCTTCACCGTCTATCCCTCCCTGTCGGGCTCGATCGCCGAGGTGGCACGGCAGTTGCACACCCGCAAGGAGAACGGCCACGGCTGAGGCCGAAACCGACTCCTCGCTGGTCACGGGGAGTGTTCGACCATGCGTACGGCATAGGCGGCGGGACTAGGCCCTATACCACTTCCCGCTGCTCGGTGCGAACATCTTCTGCTATTCAGCGCAAACTGCTGAAAGCAGACGGTCGCTGGCGTTACTGTCAGTTTCGTGTTCGCTGCAGAACGTCGCCAATTGATCCTCGAAATGGTGCGAGCGAACGGGGCCGTGTCGCTCCGTGAGCTCGCCCGCGTCGTCCAGACCTCCGAAGTGACCGTACGGCGGGACGTGCGCGCGCTGGAGGCAGAAGGACTCCTCGACCGCCGGCACGGCGGTGCGGTACTGCCGGGCGGTTTCACGCGGGAGTCCGGCTTTCCGCAGAAGTCTCATCTCGCGACCGCCGAGAAGACCGCCATCGCCGACCTCGCCGCGAACTTCGTGGAAGAGGGGGAGGCGATCGTGGTCGGGGCGGGTACGACCACCCAGGAGCTGGCCCGCCGGCTCGCCCGGGTGCCCGGGCTCACCGTCGTCACCAACTCCCTCCTCGTCGCCCAGGCGCTGGCCCATGCCAACCGGGTCGAGGTCGTGATGACCGGCGGTACGCTCCGCGGGTCGAACTACGCGCTCGTCGGGAGCGGGGCCGAACAGTCCCTGCACGGGCTGCGGGTGTCGCGGGCGTTCCTGTCCGGGAGCGGGCTGACCGCCGAGCGCGGGTTGTCCACGTCCAACATGCTGTCGGCATCCGTCGACCGGGCGCTGGTGCAGGCCGCGGCGGAGGTCGTGGTCCTCGCGGACCACACCAAGCTCGGCACCGACACCATGTTCCAGACCGTGCCGACGGATCTCATCACGCGCCTCGTCACGGACGAGCCGCCCGCGCATGACGACCGTGCCGCCACGGAACTCCAGGCGCTTGCCGACCAGGGCGTGCAGATCGCTGTCGCCGGTGGGCAAGGGGGCGCTGCCGGAGCGGGGGCGGGGGGCCCGGGGGGTGATTCCGTCCCGGCGCGTCAGCAGCGCCGGGACGTGCCGTTGCCCGGGCCCCGGCGGCAGGTGCCGGGGAGTGCGGGGCAGTTGAGGTCCGCCTCCGCGTCCGCCTCGATGCTGGGGGAGCAGAGTCCCGGGTCGGAACGGGCGCGGGTGGCCGATCTGCGGCGGCGTTGACGCCGACGGTGGGCTGACCGCCGGTGCCGGAGCGGGATCGGCCCGCCACCCGGCAGAGCGGGTGGGGTGCCTCCCCCCTTCAGCTCCCAGCTCCCGGTTTCGCGCGGGGGGACCCTCACCGCCGACCCGTGCCGCCCTGGGGTGGTTCGGCGGACGGTTCCTGTGGCCCCGTGTGTACGGGTGCCCGTACGGGGCGGCACAGGTGGGGCGGTCCGGTAGCCGGCACGCGTGTCCGCAGCGGGGTCGGATGAGGGCGGTCCTGTGACCGACACGCATGCCCGCAGGGGGGCGGGTTCGGTGGGCGGTCCTCGCGGCCGGTGCGAAGAGCCGCAGGGGGGTGGGGCAGGCCGCCGGGCGCGCCCCCGGCCGTCGGTGCGTGCGCCCGGGGCGGGCGGGCCCCGGATATGCGTGTGCGGCGCGGCCCCGGGTCGGGGCCGCGCCGCACACGTTCGTACGGTGAGGGCCGGTCAGTCCTTGATCTCGCAGATCGCCGCGCCCGACGTCACCGACGCCCCGATCTCCGCGCTCAGGCCCTTGATCGTGCCCGACCGGTGCGCGTTCAGGGGCTGCTCCATCTTCATGGCCTCCAGGACGACGATCAGATCGCCCTCCTTGACCTCCTGGCCCTCCTCGACGGCGACCTTGACGATGGTGCCCTGCATCGGGGAGGCGAGGGTGTCACCGGACGCCACGGGGCCCGACTTCTTCGCCGCGCGGCGCTTGGGCTTGGCGCCCGCCGCGAGGCCCGTACGGGCCAGGGACATGCCCAGCGAGGACGGCAGGGAGACCTCAAGGCGCTTGCCGCCGACCTCGACGACGACCGTCTCGCGGCCCGGCTCCTCGTCCGCCTCGGCGTCGGCCGGCGCGGCGAACGGCTTGATCTCGTTGACGAACTCCGTCTCGATCCAGCGGGTGTGCACCGTGAACGGGTCGGCGGAGCCCGTGAGCTCGGGCGCGAACGCCGGGTCCTTCACCACCGCGCGGTGGAAGGGGATGGCGGTGGCCATGCCCTCGACCTGGAACTCCTCCAGCGCACGCGCGGCCCGCTCCAGGGCCTCCTTGCGGGTGCGGCCGGTGACGATCAGCTTGGCCAGCAGGGAGTCCCAGGCCGGGCCGATGACCGAGCCGGACTCCACGCCCGCGTCCAGCCGGACACCCGGGCCGGACGGCGGGGCGAACGTGGTGACCGTGCCGGGGGCGGGCAGGAAGTTGCGGCCCGGGTCCTCGCCGTTGATGCGGAACTCGAAGGAGTGACCGCGCAGCTCCGGGTCGCCGTAGCCGAGCGCCTCGCCGTCGGCGATGCGGAACATCTCGCGCACGAGGTCGATGCCGGCGACCTCCTCGGTGACCGGGTGCTCCACCTGGAGGCGGGTGTTGACCTCCAGGAAGGAGATCGTGCCGTCGTTGCCGACGAGGAACTCGACCGTGCCGGCGCCGACGTAGCCGGCCTCCTTCAGGATCGCCTTGGAGGCGGAGTACAGCTGCTCCACCTGCGCCTCGGACAGGAAGGGGGCCGGGGCCTCCTCCACCAGCTTCTGGTGGCGGCGCTGCAGGGAGCAGTCACGGGTGGACACGACCACCACGTTGCCGTGGGTGTCGGCCAGGCACTGGGTCTCCACGTGCCGCGGCTTGTCCAGGTACCGCTCGACGAAGCACTCGCCCCGGCCGAACGCGGCGACGGCCTCACGCACGGCGGAGTCGTACAGCTCCGGCACCTCTTCGAGGGTGCGGGCGACCTTCAGGCCGCGGCCGCCACCGCCGAAGGCCGCCTTGATGGCGATCGGCAGGCCGTGCTCCTCGGCGAACGCGACGACCTCGTCGGCACCGGACACCGGGTCGGGCGTGCCGGCCACCAGCGGGGCACCGGCGCGCTGCGCGATGTGCCGGGCGGCGACCTTGTCGCCGAGGTCGCGGATCGCCTGCGGCGGCGGGCCGATCCAGATCAGACCCGCGTCCAGGACCGCCTGGGCGAACTCGGCGTTCTCCGAGAGGAAGCCGTAGCCGGGGTGGATCGCGTCCGCCCCCGATTCGCGGGCGGCCTTCAGCACCTTCTCGATGTCGAGGTAGCTGGTCCCGGGGGTGTCACCGCCCAGGGCGAACGCCTCATCCGCGGCGCGGACATGCAGAGCGTCCCGGTCCGGGTCGGCGTAGACGGCCACGCTCGCGATACCGGCATCCTGGCAGGCCCGGGCCACGCGGACAGCGATTTCGCCACGGTTGGCGATGAGCACCTTGCGCACGATTGAGGCTCCCTCCTTGAAACAAGCCGAGTTTAGGGACTGCCGACACGGCACTACGACCCGTCCCCAGTGGTGAGCTTGCCCACACGGAGCGTGATGCTGGCTCGCTCGACCCGCGTAATCCCTTGTCGCACCGCGGTACGCAGTACTCCTGCGGGAAACCCTAGCCGTCTCCTGTGGTCAAGGTCTCTGTCATCACGTGCTGCGGGCCACTCGGTTTCTTTGTCGAGTCCCTACGAATGGCCCAATGATTCTTTGCCCGCCGCCGGACCCTTGTCCCCCGGTTTACCGGTTAGTAGCGTTCGCGATGTCTTCAGAGGGAAGAGGGTGGGCCCGGTGATACGCAGGCCGGTGGCGTGGGTCGTGGCCGTGGTGCTGTTCGCCGAGGCGATCGGTGTCGCGGCGCTCAACTGGTTCCTGGGGGTCGTCGTCGACCGGCAGGACATGTCGCTGGCCGGGCTGGACCCGCAGATGATGTCGGCGTCGTCGAAGATCGGCGGGATCGCCTTCGGCCTCTACTTCGCCCTGTGCGGACTCGTCGCGCTGCTCGTGGCGCTGCGGGATCAGCGCCCGGCGGGCTTCGGACGGGTGCTGCTGATCAGCGCGGCCGTGGTGCACGGACTGCTGGGCGCGTTCACCTGGGGCCTGGTCGGCTGGCCGGCGTTCCTCTTCATGGTGCTGGTGCTCGCCCTGATCGTGCTGCTGCTGATGACGTACGACCGTCCGGCCGCGCCCGCCGACGCCGCGCCCGGGGGCGGGAAGAGCGGCGACGGCTCCCCGGTCACTTCTCCGCCGGCGCCCACAACTCCGTGATGCCCACGCCCAGTTCGGCCAGCAGGCGCCGGACCAGGGGCAGGCTGATGCCGATGACGTTGCCGTGGTCGCCGTCGATGCCGTCGATGAACGGGGCCGAGCGGCCGTCCAGGGTGAACGCCCCGGCGACGTAGAGGGGTTCACCGGAGGCGACGTAGGCGGCGATCTCCTCGTCGGTGGGCTCGCCGAAGTGGACGACCGTGGAGGCGGTGGCGGAGACGTAGCGGCCGGTGCCCGTGTCGTAGACGCAGTGGCCGGTCTGGAGGGTGCCGGCCCGGCCGCGCATCGACTTCCAGCGGGCGGTGGCCTCCTCGGCGTCGGCGGGCTTGCCGAGCGCCTGGCCGTCCAGGTCGAGCACCGAGTCGCAGCCGATCACGAGCGCGCCCTTGACCTCCGGGCGGGCCGCCACGACGGAGGCCTTCGCCTCGGCCAGGGCGAGCGCCAGCTCGGCGGGGGTGGGGGCGGTGACGGCGTCCTCGTCGACGCCGCTCACGATGACCTCGGGGGCGAGGCCGGCCTGGCGGAGCAGTCCGAGCCGGGCGGGGGACTGGGAGGCGAGGACGAGTCGCCTGCGGCGCTGAGCAGTCATGCGGTCAGGTTAGTCAAACGGGTGAGGCCTCCTCACCTCACACCGATCACCAGCATGGCCACGAACATGGCCAACGCCATGAGAACGCCCAGCCGCCGGAGCATGTCCTGCAGGTCGCGGAGTTCTTTCGGCGGTTCGTTCTCGGGGTCGGACCACAGCATGAGTCCAGCGTGCGGCTCGGCGGGGCGGGGCGCCTGAGTAGGGGTACTCAAATCGGCGCCCCGCGCTGTTCCGCCGTGCGCGGTTCCCCGCGCCCCCGGGGGCGCGGGCTCTAGCCCGGCCAGTAGGTGCGGCCCCACGCCGCCGGTCCCGGCTGGGGCAGACGGTGGGCCGCGATGCGGGACGGGTCGGACCAGGAGTCGCGGGTGGCGGGCGCGCCGGGCGGCGTCACCGCAGCCGCCGCGGCGCGGGCCCTGACCACCGCCAGGGCGGCGGCCAGCTCCTCCGGGGTCGGGTTGCCCCGTACGACTTTGATCGTCATGTGGGCCTCCTGGGCTCGCTGCGGGCTAGAGGGGGATGTTGCCGTGCTTCTTCGGAGGCAGGGATTCCCGCTTCGTACGCAGTTGACGCAGACCCCGTACGACGTGCCGGCGGGTGTCCGACGGCAGGATCACGGCGTCGATGTAGCCGCGCTCGGCCGCGACGTAGGGGTTGAGGAGGGCGTCCTCGTACTCCTGGATGAGCCGCGCCCTGACCGCCTCTGCGCTTTCGGTGTTCTCCCCGGCCGCCTCGGCCTCCGCGATGGTGCGGCGGTGCAGGATGTTGACCGCGCCCTGGGCACCCATGACGGCGATCTGGGCGGTGGGCCAGGCGAGGTTGAGGTCGGCGCCCAGGTGCTTGGAGCCCATGACGTCGTAGGCGCCGCCGAAGGCCTTGCGGGTGATGACCGTGATGAGTGGGACGGTCGCCTCGGCGTAGGCGTAGATCAGCTTGGCGCCGCGCCGGATGATGCCGTCGTGCTCCTGGTCGACACCGGGCAGGAAGCCCGGGACGTCGACGAAGGTGATCACCGGGACGTTGAAGGCGTCGCAGGTCCGCACGAAGCGGGCGGCCTTCTCGCTGGCCTTGATGTCCAGGCAGCCGGCGAACTGCATCGGCTGGTTGGCGACGATGCCGACCGGCCGCCCCTCGACGCGGCCGAAGCCGGTGACGATGTTCGGCGCGTACAGCGGCTGGGTCTCGAAGAACTCGGCGTCGTCCAGGACGTGCTCGATCACCGTGTGCATGTCGTACGGCTGGTTCGCGCTGTCCGGGACGATCACGTCCAGCTCGCGGTCCTCGTCCGTGACCTCCAGGTCGGCCTCCTCGGGGAAGGCGGGCGGCTCGGAGAGGTTGTTGGACGGCAGGTAGGACAGCAGCTGCTTGATGTACTCGATCGCGTCCTTCTCGTCGCCCGCCATGTGGTGGGCCACGCCGGAGGTGGCGTTGTGGGTCCGGGCGCCGCCCAGCTCCTCGAAGCCGACGTCCTCGCCGGTGACGGTCTTGATGACGTCGGGGCCGGTGATGAACATGTGCGAGGTCTGGTCGACCATGACCGTGAAGTCGGTGATGGCCGGGGAGTAGACCGCGCCGCCCGCGCACGGCCCGACGACCAGACTGATCTGCGGGATGACACCGGAGGCGTGGGTGTTGCGGCGGAAGATCTCGCCGTAGGCGCCGAGCGAGGCGACGCCCTCCTGGATGCGGGCGCCACCGGAGTCGTTGATCCCGATGACCGGGCAGCCGGTCTTCAGGGCGAAGTCCATGACCTTGACGATCTTCTGCCCGTATACCTCGCCGAGGGCTCCGCCGAAGACGGTGAAGTCCTGCGAGAACACCGCGACCGGGCGGCCGTCGACCGTGCCGTAGCCGGTGACGACCCCGTCGCCGTACGGGCGGTTCTTGTCGAGGCCGAAGTTGGTGGAGCGGTGCCGGGCGAACTCGTCGAGCTCGACGAAGGACCCCTCGTCGAGCAGGAGCTCGACCCGCTCACGGGCCGTCAGTTTGCCCTTGGCGTGCTGCTTCTCGACGGCACGGGCGGAGCCGGCGTGTGTCGCTTCCTCGATGCGTCGCTTCAGATCCGCGAGCTTGCCCGCGGTCGTGTGAATGTCGGGCTGCTGCTGCTCTTCCGGCTCGGACATCGGGATGCGGCTCCCTGCCTGCTCAAAAGGGGGGACGGTTACTCATCCGTAGAGTAGTGGGGGCCCTCCACATCGGCAGTGCGGCGTTTACCACACCTAGGGTGGCTTGCATGACGCCGCGAGATGCATCAGAGCCGAACGGAAGCCGGTGGTCCAATCTGGACCGTCCGCCCCTCAACATCACCGCCCTGCGCCGGGGTCTGGTGCGCCAGGGGGGACTGTGGTCGGAGGTGGACCTGGTGCAGCGCACCGGCTCCACCAACTCCGATCTGGTGGCCCGGGCGGACAAGGGCGTGGTGACCGAGGGCGCGGTGCTGGTCGCCGAGGAACAGACGGCGGGCCGCGGCCGCCTCGACCGCCGGTGGTCGGCCCCGCCGCGCTCCGGCCTCTTCTTCTCCGTCCTGCTCACGCCGAGCGAGGTGCCGGTCGCGCGCTGGGGGTGGCTGCCGCTGCTGACCGGGGTCGCGGTCGCGACGGGCCTTTCCCGGGCGGCGGGTGTGGACACGGCCCTGAAGTGGCCGAACGACCTGCTGGTCACGGTGGGGGGCGCGGAGCGCAAGGCCGGGGGCATCCTGGCCGAGCGGGCCGGCGACGACGGGGTCGTCATCGGGGTCGGCATCAACGTGTCGCTGAAGGAGGACGAGCTGCCCGTGCCGACGGCCGGGTCGCTGGCGCTGGCCGGGGCCGTGAGCACGGACCGGGATCCGCTGCTGCGGGGCGTGCTGCGCTCGCTGGAGGACTGGTACGGCATGTGGCGTGCGGCGGGGGGTGACGCGGGAGCCTGCGGGTTGCACGAGGCGTATGCGGCCGGTTGCGCGACGCTCGGACGGGTGGTGCGGGCGGAGCTGCCGGGGGACCGGTCGGTCGTGGGGGAAGCGGTGGCCGTGGACGGAGACGGGCGGCTGGTGCTGGCGACGGAGGAGGGCGTGCAGGAGCCGGTCGGGGCCGGGGACATCGTGCACCTGAGGCCGGCGTGAGCCGAGGCCGGAGCGTGCCGCGAACCGGCGGTTCCGGACTTCCCGGCCCGTCCGGCGACTGATGACCGGGCCGTCCAGGCCGATCGTGGGTCCAGGGGGCGAAGCCTCCTGGGAACAGCGGCACAGACGGCGAGTTTCTGTACGACGCCGGGCACCTCACCCCTCGGCTCAACCAACGGAGTGAGCTGGCGCACACCTGCCGTAGAGTTGAGGCCGGTCGATACATGACCGTGACAGATCGGAAGGGCAACACGCGTGACCGTCGACGACTCGGGTTCCGGCGAGGACGCGCAGGGCGCCGACTCCGGCGAGGATCCGCTCGCCCTGCGCCTCGAAGGGCTCATCCTGGGCGCCGAGCGCCGCTACACCCCGTTCCAGGCGGCCCGCAGCGCCGGTGTCTCCATGGAGCTGGCCTCCCGCTTCTGGCGGGCCATGGGCTTCGCCGACATCGGCCAGGCCAGGGCCCTCACGGAGGCGGACGTCCTCGCGCTGCGGCGCCTGGCCGGTCTCGTCGAGGCGGGGCTGCTGAGCGAGGCGATGGCCGTCCAGGTGGCCCGGTCCACGGGCCAGACCACCGCGCGGCTCGCCGAGTGGCAGATCGACTCCTTCCTGGAGGGCCTGACCGAGCCGCCCGAGCCGGGCATGACCCGCACCGAGGTGACGTACCCGATCGTCGAGCTGCTCCTGCCCGAGCTGGAGGAGTTCCTGGTCTACGTCTGGCGCCGGCAGCTCGCCGCGTCGGCCGGACGGGTCGTGCAGGCGGCCGACGACGAGGAGATGGTCGACCGGCGGCTGGCCGTCGGCTTCGCCGACCTGGTCGGGTTCACGCGGCTGACCCGCCGCATGGAGGAGGAGGAGCTCGGCGAGCTGGTCGAGGCCTTCGAGACCACGGCCGCCGACCTGGTGGCCGCGAACGGCGGGCGACTGATCAAGACCCTCGGCGACGAGGTGCTGTACGCCGCGGACGACGCCGGAACGGCCGCCGAGATCGCCCTGCGGCTGATCGAGACGATGGCGCACGACGAGACGATGCCGGAGCTGCGCGTCGGCATGGCGTTCGGCACGGTCACCACCCGTATGGGCGATGTGTTCGGGACGACGGTGAACCTGGCCTCCCGGCTCACGTCGATAGCTCCCAAGGACGCCGTCCTGGTCGACACCGCCTTCGCCGAGGAGCTGATCCGCACGCAGGACGCCCCGGCCTCCGAGGCGGAGGCGGCCGAGGAGGCCGCGGCGGCGGAGAAGGAGGGCGAGGAGCCCCCGGTGTACCGGTTCGGGCTGCAGCCGATGTGGCAGCGGCCGGTGCGCGGGCTCGGCGTGGTGGAGCCGTGGCTGCTCACGCGCCGGGACAGCGCGCCGTAGCCGCGAGGCCCCTGGGACGTCATGAGCGGCCCAGGGGGGAGTCCACGCAGACGCCGACGACCGGCACGCACAGACCGGGATCGTGCGGCTGCTCGGGCTCGTCGGGCCGGGGTGCGGGGGCGTCGGTGGTCCGGCTCGGGGATGTCGTCCCGGTCGGTGGTGCGGGCGGGGCGGGGCGCGGGGTGCCGCCGCCCGAGGCCCTCGGAGCCGGGGCCTGATCCGCGGTGTTCGGCGTGTCGGGGATGGGCGCGGGGCCGGTGACCGCGGAGGTCACGGGTGTGCCGGTCGCGGCGGCAGGGGACGGCCGGGCCCCCTCGGTGCCGCCCCGGGACGGGGCCGGGCCGCCCAGGGTCGTGGGTGACGACGGACCGGCCTGAGGAACGGCCGGGAAGGTCGCGGCGGTGTGAGTGGCGTCGTCCGTGGCACTGCTGACCGGGTCCGGGCGGGCCCCGGCCTCGACGGGGCCGGTGTCCGTGCCGGGGCCGGAGGTCAGGCGCAGCAGGCTCAGGGCGCCCGTGGCCAGGGCGAGACCGCCGGCGGCGAGCAGGACCTTGCGGGGGCGTGGCTTGCGGTGACGGCCCCGGGCACGGGGAGCGAAGGGGCCGGTCTCGGCCGGGGCCGGCGCGTGGGGAGCGGGCGGCTCACGCCGGGTGGGCGGCGTGGCGGCCCCGGTGGCTTCTCGCGGCCTCGCCGGTGTGTTCGTCGTCATCACAGTCCCTCCCCCCGGGACGGTCCCTCCCTGGAACGGCCCCTCCCCGAAGCACCCGCGCCCCGGTGCGCCGAGAAGGACGCACGCTATGCGCTCCCATGGGCGGTTGGGTCGGAGTTGGGGTGATGTCACTCGAACGGGTGGGCGGGGTGGCCGGGACCTGGACCCGTCCGGCCTTTCGCGGGTGGGGCGCGGCTGCGATGATCTGAGCGTCGACCTTGTTAACCCGCGTTAACCGGAGGGTGTCATGAGTGAGGAACGGTTCGGGGAGTTCGTGCTGGTGCGGCGGCACGAGCAGGGGCATGTCGCGGAGCTCGTCCTCGACCGGCCCAAGGCCATGAACGCGGTGTCGACGCAGATGGCGCGGTCCATCACCGGTGCGTGCACGGCCCTGGGGGAGGACCGGGACGTCCGGGCGGTCGTGCTGACCTCGACGCACGAGCGGGCCTTCTGCGTCGGGGCCGACCTGAAGGAGCGCAACTCGTTCAGCGACGCGGATCTGCTGCGGCAGCGGCCGGTGACGCGGGCGGCGTACACCGGGGTGCTGGAGCTGCCGGTGCCGACGGTGGCGGCGGTGCACGGGTTCGCGCTCGGGGGCGGGTTCGAGCTGGCCCTCGCCTGTGACGTGATCGTGGCGGACCGGACGGCCGTGGTGGGGCTTCCGGAGGTCTCGGTCGGGGTGATCCCCGGGGGCGGGGGGACGCAGTTGCTGCCCCGGCGGGTCGGGGCGGCCCGGGCGGCCGAGCTGATCTTCTCCGCGCGACGGGTGGAGGCCGTGGAGGCGGGGGAGTTGGGGCTGGTCGACCAGCTGGTCGAGGAGGGGCGGGACCGGGAGGAGGCGCTGGCGCTGGCGGCCCGGATCGCGGGGAACTCCCCGGTGGGGCTCCGGGCGGCGAAGCGGGCGTTGCGGCTCGGCCAGGGCCTGGATCTGCGGGCCGGGCTCGAGGTCGAGGACGCGGCGTGGCGGGCCACGGCGTTCTCCGGGGACCGGGCGGAGGGCGTCGCGGCCTTCAACGAACGGCGCAAGCCGCAGTGGCCGGGGGAGTAGGGAGCCCGGTCCGGCGGCCCGGGCCGAAGAGGTCGTCCCCGTTCGCGTCGTAAACAGGTCAGTCTGGCTGGAAACTCCCTAGCCTGGAGTGATGGGTGAGGACAGACGGCTGGCGGCCGTCGTCGCGTTGGCTCAGGGGATGGCGGCCGCGCACGGGTCGCGGGAGGCGTGGCGCGCAGCGGCCCTCGGGGCGTGCCGGGCGCTGGGCGGGAGCTTCGCCGCGCTGTCGGTGTGGGAGCGGGAGCTCGGCCGGCTGAGGGTCCTCGTGAACGTCGGCGAGCTGGCCGAGGGGGAGGAGGAGTTCCCCGAGGACGAGGCCTACCCGGTGCACCAGTTCGCGGAGATCACCGAGTTCCTGCACGAGCAGTGGGCCGGTGGCGGGGAGCCCGACGCGTGGGTGGAGACCGCCGAGGGGCCCGCCGCCGGGCGGCCCGGGTACTGCCACCAGCGGGTGGCGGCCCTGCGGCGCCGGGGCCGGGGCTGCTGTGTGGTCGCGCCCATCGTGCTGCACGGGCGGGCCTGGGGCGAGCTCTATGTCGCCCGGCCGGCCGGCGAGGCCGTCTTCGGGCGGGGCGACGCCGACTTCGCGACCGTCCTGGCCGCCGTCGTGGCGGCCGGTCTCGCGCAGACCGAGCGGCTGGAGGAGGTCCGGCGGCTGGCCTTCACCGATTCCCTCACCGGCCTCGCCAACCGGCGGGCCGTGGATGTGCGCCTGGAGCAGGCGATCGAGCGGCACCGCGGTGACGGGTCCGTCGTCAGTCTCGTCGTGTGCGATCTGAACGGGCTCAAGCGGGTCAACGACACCCATGGGCACGCCGCCGGTGACCGGCTCCTGGAGCGGTTCGGCTCGGTGCTTTCGCTGTGCGGGGCCATGCTGCCGGGGGCGCTGGCTGCGCGGCTGGGCGGGGACGAGTTCTGTCTGCTCGCGGTCGGGCCGTCCGCCGACCAGGTCGTCAAGGCGGCCGGTGAACTGTGCCGCAGGGCCTCGGAGTTGGAGCTCGGGGACGGGGTGGCCTGCGGGGTCGCCTCCACCGAGGACCCGATCGGGCCCGTGCGCTCGGCCCGGCGGCTGTTCCGTCTGGCCGACGCCGCCCAGTACCGGGCCAAGGCCGAGCGGGCGAACCGGCCGGTCGTGGCCGGGCGGGCCGGTCCGAACGATCCCGTCGTGCGGCTGGCGGACGAACCGTCCCACGAGGCGGGCGGTGAGCGCCGGAGGTTCCGGGGCCGGCACACGCCCTGACCGCGGCCCGGCGGTGTGACGCATTCGGTAAGGGGTGAACGCCGCCCCCAGTGGTGACATCATCGAATTCACTGCGTACGCTCCTGAATATGGATATGCACACTGTGGTGGTGGGGACGTCCGGGACGAGGGCGTCCGACGTGCTCGCCGTGGCGCGCGGCGGCGCCCGCGTCGAGCTCTCCGAGGAGGCCGTGGCCGCCCTCGCCGCGGCCCGCGAGATCGTGGACGCCCTGGCGGCCAAGCCGGACCCCGTGTACGGCGTGAGTACCGGCTTCGGCGCCCTGGCGTCCCGGCACATCAGCCCCGAGCTGCGCGCACAGCTCCAGCGCAACATCGTCCGCTCGCACGCCGCCGGGATGGGCCCGGCCGTGGAGCGCGAGGTCGTCCGCGCCCTGATGTTCCTGCGGCTGAAGACCGTCTGCTCCGGGCGCACCGGCGTGCGGCCCGAGGTGGCGCAGACCATGGCCGACCTCCTCAACGCCGGTATCACCCCGGTCGTGCACGAGTACGGCTCCCTCGGCTGCTCCGGCGACCTCGCGCCGCTGTCCCACTGCGCGCTCGCGCTCATGGGCGAAGGGGACGCCGAGGGCCCCGACGGCGTCGTGCGCCCGGCCGCCGAACTCCTCGCCGCGCACGGCATCCAGCCCGTCGAACTGCGCGAGAAGGAGGGCCTCGCCCTCCTCAACGGCACCGACGGCATGCTCGGCATGCTGATCATGGCCCTGGCCGACCTGGAGACGCTCTACCGGTCCGCCGACGTCACCGCCGCGCTGTCCCTGGAGGCCCTGCTCGGCACCGACAAGGTCCTCGCCCCCGAGCTGCACGCCATCCGCCCGCACCCGGGGCAGGCCGCCAGCGCCGCCAACATGCTGGCCGTGCTGAAGGGGTCCGGCCTGACCGGGCATCACCAGGACGACGCCCCGCGCGTCCAGGACGCCTACTCGGTGCGCTGCGCCCCGCAGGTCGCCGGCGCCGGGCGGGACACCCTGGCCCACGCCCGGCTGGTCGCCGACCGCGAGCTGGCGGCCGCCGTGGACAACCCCGTCGTCCTGCCCGACGGCCGGGTGGAGTCCAACGGCAACTTCCACGGGGCGCCCGTCGCCTACGTGCTGGACTTCCTCGCCATCGCCGCCGCCGACCTCGGCTCCATCGCCGAACGGCGCACCGACCGGCTGCTCGACAAGAACCGCAGCCACGGCCTGCCGCCGTTCCTCGCCGACGACCCCGGTGTGGACTCGGGTCTGATGATCGCTCAGTACACGCAGGCCGCCCTGGTGAGCGAGTTGAAGCGGCTCGCCGTACCGGCCTCGGCCGACTCCATCCCGTCCTCCGCCATGCAGGAGGACCACGTCTCGATGGGCTGGTCGGCGGCGCGCAAGCTGCGTACGGCCGTCGACAACCTCACCCGGGTGATCGCCATCGAGCTCTACGCCGCCACGCGCGCCGTGGAGTTGCGCGAGGGACTGACCCCGGCGCCCGCGTCGCAGGCGGTCGTCGAGGCCGTGCGCGAGGCGGGCGTCCAGGGGCCCGGGCCGGACCGGTTCCTCGCGCCCGACCTGGCCGCGGCGGACGCGTTCGTGCGCGACGGGCGGTTGCTGGCCGCGGTGGAGAAGGTCACCGGGCCGCTCCAGTAGGACGGCAGGGGCCTCGCCGCCCGGCGGGGCCCCGCCCAACGCCCGTCAGAAGCCCAGGCGTTCCCGGCGCACCGAGTACGCGACGAACCCGGCGCCCAGGGTCAGGCAGAAGGTCCCGCCGATCACGTACGGCGTGCTGTCGAAGCTGCCCGTGTCGGCGAGACGGGTGCCGGCGACGGAGGCGTCCGCGGTCGTCTCCACGATCCTCGCCTGCTCCGTGACGTGCGGCGACGGGCTCGACGAGACCGCGTCTCTGACCGGGGAGTCCGACGTCGCGTTCGCGGACGGGACGAACCACAGGGCGCCCAGCAGGGACGCCGCGGCGGTGGCGGTCAGCAACGGACGGCGAGCGGATGACACGGAATATCGATCCCCTTGTGACGTCGGCGAATTGGCCGTGTGGGGCGATGTTAGTGAAAGTCGCGGGTCACGGGAAAGTCACGGGAGAACCTGGACGTACGCTCGCGCCATGAGCACTCCAGAGACATCACGTTTTGTACGGGTTCGGGTGGAAGTCGTTCTCGAGGTCGACGACGCGGACGCGGTCACCAAGGCCGCGCTGCGCAAGATCGCCGGCGAGAGCGAGATGCCGGAGACGGAACGGGCCCACGCCGAGGGCGCTGTGACGGAAGACACCGCGGAGGCCCTGGCCTATCTCGTGGACCCGTTCGACCTGGTCAGCCAGGTGCCGGGAGTGGAGCTCCAGCAGGCCTCCTGGAGCAGCGAGCGGATCGACTACGACCCCGATTCGCCGGACTGGGACCTCGACGAGGATGATGGCGACGACAGCGACGGCTGAGCTGTCCGGAAGTCGTGACCCCGGGCGGCAACCGCCGCCCGGGGTCTTCGCGTCTCAGACGGCGCACCGACCGCACCCGTGTCGACCGGTCCCGTCCGTCACGGACGTGTTGATCCCCACACCTGCGCGACCTGGGGAACCGGACGAACCGGTCGTAGCGTTGAACGTTCCGGACGAGGACTCACGCGTCCCGGCGAGGACTCACCGGTCCCGCCGTGGGCACTCAGGTCCTCGACGGGGGGACATTCGGGGTTTTGGGGAAATCGGCAACGATGGAGAAGCGTGTGATGACGGTCAGTAAGCGGCGCAAGGGCCTGACGGTCGCGTCCGCACTGCTCGGCGGAGTGCTGATGCTCTCGGCGTGTTCCGGAGGCGACGACAGCGCCTCCGGGGGCGACGGGGGCGACAGCTCCCAGTCGAAGGTCGACGAGGCCGCGGCCAAGAAGACCTCCGAGGCCCAGATCAAGATCACACCGAAGGACGGCTCGGACAACGCCTCGATCAACAACTCCGCCGCCGTCACCGTGAGCAAGGGCACGCTCACGGACGTGAAGATGACGACCGCCGACGGCACCGAGGTCAGCGGCCAGATATCCGCCGACAAGACCAGCTGGAAGCCCACCACCCAGCTGGAGCGGTCCACCACCTACAAGCTGGCGGCCGAGGCGAAGGACTCCGAGGGTCGCGTCGCCCATGAGAACGCCTCGTTCACCACGGTCTCCCCGGCCAACAGCTTCATCGGCAACTTCACGCCGGACGACGGCACCACCGTGGGCGTCGGCATGCCGGTGTCGATCACCTTCGACAAGGCGATCACCAACAAGGCCGCGGTCCAGAAGGGCATCAAGGTCAGCACGACCGGCGGCCAGGAGGTCGCCTGCCACTGGTTCAACGCCAACCGCATGGACTGCCGGCCCGAGGACTACTGGAAGGAAGGCTCCACCGTCACGCTGAAGCTCGCGCTCGACGGAGTCGAGGGAGCCAAGGGCGTCTTCGGCGTCCAGCAGAAGACGGTCACCTTCAAGATCGGCCGCAACCAGGTCTCGTACGTCGACGCGAAGACCAAGAAGATGAAGATCACGCAGGACGGCAAGGTCGTCCGCACGATCCCGATCTCCGCCGGCTCGCCCGAGAACAAGACCTACGAGGGCGTCATGGTGATGTCCGAGAAGTTCAAGGAGACGCGCATGAACGGCGCGACCGTGGGCTTCACGGACGACGACGGCAAGGGCGAGTACGACATCAAGGACGTGCCGCACGCCATCCGCCTCTCCAGCTCCGGCACGTTCATCCACGGCAACTACTGGGGCGCGAAGTCCATCTTCGGCAGCGTCAACACCAGCCACGGCTGCGTCGGCCTCCAGGACGCCAAGGGCGCCAACGACCCGAACACGCCGGGCGCGTGGTTCTTCAACAACTCGATCATCGGTGACGTCGTGGTCGTCGAGAACACCGGCGACAAGACGATCGCGCCGGACAACGGCCTGAACGGCTGGAACATGAGCTGGGCCGACTGGAAGGCCGGTTCCGCGGCCTGACGGTCCGTCGGCTCCACTGACGAAGGGCCGCTGCCCACTCCGGACGAGGGGTGGGCAGCGGCCCCTCGCTTTTCCCTCGGGTCCGGATCGGCGTCAAGGAGAACGCGCGTGCGTAACCATGCGGCCCTGTAACGGAGTTCCGACAGCCGTGTAACAGTCGGCCGACGGAATTCTTACCGTCCTCTCATCTATTGAGCGCCTGATCACCCCTCGGCATACTGCGTATTCCGGGGGGTGTACGGGCATGCGTACGAGACCACCCCCGGCCGGGTGAACGGGGAAATTCACCCGGTTCTTCTGCAAGGGGGAAACTTGCGCAGACAAGTGAAAAGGGCGTACGCCGCCACAGTCGCCACCGCGGCGGCCGTGGCTCTGGCGGCGGGCATGACCAGCCCGGCGTCGGCCGACGGCGAACAGGCGGCGGCGACCGCCAAGCCGGCCTCCCTGACCGCCAAGCACCGCGTCACACTGATCACCGGCGACCGGGTCGTCCTGGACGCCAAGGGCCGTGTCATCGGCCTGGAGCACGCCAAGGGCCGGGAGCACGTGCCCGTCCAGATCCGCAAGCTCGACGGCCACACCCTCGTCATCCCGGCCGACGCGGCTCGCCTGGTCGCCACCGGCAAGCTGGACCAGCGGCTCTTCGACGTCACCGAGCTGAACAAGTCCACGACCCGCAAGGCCCAGAGGAAGGGCCTGAAGGTCATCGTCGGCTATCAGGGCAGCGCCGCGGCCACCAAGGCCGACGTCCGCGAAGCGGGCACCCTGAGCCGCGCGCTGAAGTCCGTGAACGCCGACGCGGTGCAGACGCCGCAGAAGGACACACCCGAGCTCTGGGACGCGCTGACCAACGGCGAGAAGACCGCCTCCGGTATCGCGCACGTCTGGCTCGACGGCGTCCGCAAGGCCAGCCTCGACAAGTCCGTCGCGCAGATCGGCGCGCCCAAGGCGTGGTCGGCCGGGTACGACGGCAAGGGCGTCAAGATCGCCGTCCTGGACACCGGTGTCGACGCCACCCACGACGACCTCAAGGGCCAGGTGATCGGCGCCAAGAACTTCACCACCTCGCCCGACGCCTCAGACAAGGTCGGCCACGGCACGCACGTCGCCTCCATCGCGGCCGGCACCGGCAAGAAGTCCGGCGGCACGTACAAGGGCGTCGCGCCCGGCGCCAAGATCCTCAACGGCAAGGTCCTCGACGACGGCGGCTTCGGCAGCGACTCCGAGATCCTCGCCGGCATGGAGTGGGCCGCCGCCGAGGGCGCCGACATCGTCAACCTGAGCCTGGGCGGCGGCGACACGCCCGCGATCGACCCGCTGGAAGCGGCGGTGAACAAGCTGTCCGAGGAGAAGGGCGTCCTGTTCGCCATCGCCGCCGGCAACGAGGGCGACCTCGGCGAGCAGACCGTCGGCTCCCCGGGCAGCGCCGCCGCGGCCCTGACCGTCGGCGCGGTCGACGACAAGGACAAGCTGGCCGACTTCTCCAGCCGCGGCCCCGGTATGGACGGCGCCCTCAAGCCCGACGTGACCGCGCCCGGCGTGGACATCACCGCGGCCTCCGCCCCGGGCAACCAGATAGCCCAGGAGGTCGGCGAGAAGCCGGCCGGCTACATGACGATCTCCGGCACGTCGATGGCGACCCCGCACGTGGCGGGCGCGGCGGCGATCCTCAAGCAGCAGCACCCGGACTGGAAGTACGCCGAGCTGAAGGGCGCCCTCACCGGTTCGACCAAGGGCGGCAAGTACACCCCGTTCCAGCAGGGTTCGGGCCGGATCCAGGTCGACAAGGCCATCGCGCAGTCCGTGATCGCCGAGCCGGTCTCGGTGAGCTTCGGTGTCCAGCAGTGGCCGCACACCGACGACAAGCCGGTCACCAAAGAGCTGACGTACCGCAACCTCGGTACGAAGGACGTCACGCTGAAGCTGACGTCGACGGCCACCAACCCCAAGGGCCAGGCCGCCCCGGCCGGCTTCTTCAAGCTCGGCGCCACCTCGGTGACGGTCCCGGCCGGCGGCAAGGCCTCCGTTCCGTTCACCGTCGACACCAAGCTGGGCGGCACGGTCGACGGCGCGTACTCGGCGTACATCACGGCGACGGGCGGCGGCCAGAGCGTTCGCACGGCGGCGGCGGTGCAGCGCGAGATCGAGTCCTACGACGTCACCGTCAAGCACATCGGCAGGGACGGGAAGCCGACGGACATCTACGGCACCGACCTCTGGGGCTACGAGGGTCTGGGCAAGGAGCGTCAGTACCTGGCACCGGTCGATCCTTCGGGCACCGTCACCCTGCGCGTACCCGCGGGCACTTACCTGCTGAACGGCCTGATCGCCGAGGACGCCGAGACGTTCGAGGGCGGTATCGACTGGCTGGTCCAGCCGAAGCTGGCCGTCACCAAGAACACCACGGTGACCATCGACGCCCGCAAGGCCGAGCCGGCCGACATCAGGGTCCCGGACGCGCAGGCCAAGCCGCTGTCCGCCATGGTCGACTACTCCTACGACGCGGCTGGCACAGGTCTCGGCCTGGGTGCCGGTACGTTCCGCGACCTGCGCATGGCCCACCTGGGTCCGGAAGTCTCCGGGCTGAGTCAGACCTGGAGCGGGCAGTGGACCAAGGGTGACAACGCCGAATACGGCGTCGCCACCTCCGCCAAGGTCAAGAAGATCCAGGGCGACAAGGTCCGGCACTTCAAGGCGAGTGAACTCGCCACGGTGAAGCACAATATGGGTGCGGCCGCGTCCGGCAAGACCGGCGACCTGTTCACTCTGGGCCAGCTCCCCGAGACGTTGATCTTCGGTGTTCCCGTGGAACAGAAGCTGCCGAGCACGCGCACGATGTATCTGTCCACCTCGGACAAGGTCCAGTGGTCGTTCGACTTCACGCAATACAAGGGCGAGGACGCGAACGGCGACCCGATCCCCGAGGCCGGATATTCGCTCGACCCCCAGACGTACAAGGCCGGCCAGAAGTACACCAAGACCTTCAACACGGCAGTGTTCGGCCCCCGCCTGAACGGCGACTTCGGAGTCTTCCGCAAGGGCAACGCCCTCTACGGCTCGCTGCCGCTGTTCGCCGACGGCTCCGGACACGCGGGCGCGTCCGACTTCACGTCGGTCGCCACGAGCCTCTACCGCAACGGCACCAAGGTCGGCTCCAACGCCGACCCGCTGTTCGGCGAAGAGTTCAAGGCCCCGTCCGCCGACGCCGAGTACAAGCTCACCACGTCGGTCAAGCGCAGCGTCAAGCTCGCGGCGGCCTCCACCCGCGTCGACGCCAGTTGGACGTTCCGCTCGAAGAAGACCAGCGACATCACGAAGCTGCCCGTCTCCACGGCCCGCTTCGGCGCGACCACGGGCCTGGACAGCAAGGTCCCCGCCGACAAGACCGTCAAGATCCCGGTCACCGTCGAGGGCGCGGCCAAGGGCGGCAACCTGAAGTCGCTGTCGGTGTACGCGTCGTACGACTACGGCAAGACCTGGAAGAAGCTCACCGTCAAGGACGGCAAGGTGAGCGTCAAGAACCCGGCGAAGGGGAAGGCCATCTCCTTCCACGCCAAGATCGCCGACAAGAAGGGCAACAAGTCGACGATCTCGATCTACAACGCGTACTACGGCAAGTAAGCGGTAGGCGTCCGCGCGTTCAGGGCCCGTCGGGAGCTTCGGCTTCCGGCGGGCCCGTCGCGTCGCCCGGCCTCACGACGGCGAGAGCGCGCAAGGCGTCCCGCCCGAGCTGAAGGAGACTGAGGCCGGGGCTGTCGGTGATGCGCAGGCTCATGCGGCAGGACCTCGGCGTACCGGACTGATACGCCGGCGCTCACTCCGACGGCGTCGAAGCCCTGGCCCCCGAGCGCGTCGCGTCCGCCCCCCAGCTCGCCAGCAGGCGCAGGGCCTCCGCCGAGGGGGTGCCCGGTTCCGCGTGGTAGGTGATCAGGGACTGCTCCACGTCGTCGACCAGGCGGAACGTCTCGAAGGACAGGGTCAGGTCCCCGACCAGGGGGTGGCGCATGCGCTTGACGCCGTAGCTCTTCTCCTTGACGTCGTGCGCGGCCCAGAGGCGGCGGAACTCCTCGCTCTTCACCGACAGCTCGCCCACCAGGGCGGACAGCTGCGGGTCGTCCGGGTGGCAGCCCGCGTCCATGCGCAGATAGCCGACGATGTCGGCCGCCTTCTGGTCCCACTCGACGAACAGCTCGCGGTACTCGGGCCGCAGGAACACCATCCGCGCCCAGTTCCGCTCCTGCGCCGGCAGCTCCGCCCAGTCGCCGAACAGGGCCGCGGCCATCCGGTTCCAGGCCAGGACGTGCGAGCGGCGGCCGACGACGTACGCCGGGACGCTGTCGATCGAGTCCAGCAGGTGCCGCAGCGCCGGCCGCACCTGCTGGCTGCGCGCCACCGGCTTCTTCTTGTGCTGCTTCGGCTTCGCCAGGTGCGTCAGGTGCGCGTGCTCGGCGTCGCTCAGCCGCAGGGCGCGCGCGATCGCGTCCAGCACCTCCGCCGAGACGTTGTGGCCGTTGCCCTGCTCCAGCCGCGTGTAGTACGCCACCGACACCCCGGCCAGCTGGGCCAGCTCCTCCCGGCGCAGCCCGGGCACCCGCCGCCGCCCGAAGTCGGGCAGCCCCACGTCCTCCGGCTTCAGCCGGGCCCGCCGGGTGCGCAGGAACTCGCTGAGCTCGGCGCGCCGGTCCAGGCCGCCGGCCGTCTGTGCGGGTTCGGGCTGTTCGTCCATGCCGTCCAGTATTCACGGTCGTACGCACACGAGCCTGACCCTGCCAGTGGTACGCACCGTGTGCGTACGCAAAAGCGTGGTCTGGGTGAACGCTCGCGGATCGGGCACGCTGGTCATCGTGCCCGGCCGGAAGATCCAGAAGGCAACCGGGCACGGAACCCCCGCTAGGAGAACCCCGGCATGACCACTGTTGCTGCGTACGCCGCTCCCGCCCCGAAGGCTCCGCTGGAGCGCACCACCATCGAGCGCCGCGAGGTGCGCGAGTTCGACGTCCTGATCGACATCAAGTTCGCCGGCATCTGCCACTCGGACATCCACCAGGCCCAGGAGGGCTGGGGTGAGGCGATCTTCCCGATGGTCCCCGGCCACGAGATAGCCGGTGTCGTCTCCGCCGTCGGCCCGGGCGTCACGAAGTTCGCCGTCGGTGACCGCGTGGGTGTCGGCTGCATGGTCGACTCCTGCCGCGAGTGCGAGAACTGCAAGGCGGGCCGGGAGCAGTACTGCGTCCAGGGCAACGTCCCGACGTACAACGGCATCGGCAAGGACGGCGAGCCCACCTACGGCGGCTACTCGGAGAAGGTCGTCGTCGACGAGAACTTCGTCGTCCGCATCCCCGACGGCCTGGCGCTCGACGAAGCGGCCCCGCTGCTGTGCGCCGGCATCACCCTCTACTCCCCGCTCAGGCGCTTCGGCGCCGGCCCCGGCAAGAAGGTCGCGATCGTCGGCCTGGGCGGCCTCGGCCACATGGGCGTGAAGATCGCCCACGCCCTCGGCGCCGAGGTGACCGTGCTGTCGCAGTCCCTGCGCAAGCAGGAGGACGGCCTGCGGCTGGGCGCCGACCACTACTACGCCACCAGCGACCCGAAGACCTTCGAGGAACTGGCCGGCACGTTCGACCTGATCGTGTCCACGGTGTCCGCGCCGCTGGACTTCAACGCCTACCTGTCGCTGCTGAAGACCGGGGGCACGCTGGCGAACGTCGGCGCCCCCGAGGAGCCGATCGCCCTCAACCTGTTCTCAGTGATCGGCGGCGGCAAGACCCTCGCCGGCTCCATGATCGGCGGCATCGCGGAGACCCAGGAGATGCTGGACTTCTGCGCCGAGCACGGCCTGGGCGCCGAGATCGAGCTGATCCGCGGCGAGCAGATCAACGAGGCGTACGAGCGGGTCCAGGCCAGCGACGTGCGCTACCGGTTCGTGATCGACACGGCCACCATCTGAGACCGGACGATTGCCTCCCCCTGAGGGCCCCGGCCGCGCGCCGGGGCCCTCAGGGCGTTCGTGATGCACGACAGGGGGCCCGGGGGGTACACGTGGGGGAGTGCACCAGAGGGGTTCGCCGGCCACGTCAGGGGAGGCCCGCCATGACCGTGCAGCTGAACCACACCATCGTCGCCGCACACGACAAGCGCGCTTCCGCTCGCTTCCTCGCCGATCTCCTGGGCCTCGACGTCAGTCCGCCCTACGGGCCGTTCCTCCCGGTCGAGATCTCCAACGGCGTGACCCTCGACTTCATGGACAGCCCCGGAGCCATCTCGCCGCAGCACTACGCCTTCCTCGTCTCGGAGGACGAGTTCGACGAGATCCTGGGCCGCGTCCAGAAGGCCGGCCTGACCTACTGGGCGGATCCGTTCCACAGCCGTCCCGGCGAGATCAACCACAACGACGGCGGCCGCGGAGCCTACTTCAACGACCCCGACGGCCACCGCCTGGAGATCATCACGCGGCCCTACGGAAGCGGCGGCTGAGCCGCCCGCCCCCCGGCTCGTCACATCGTCGCGCCGCCGCGCGTCATACCGGCGAAGGCGACCACCCGACGAAGAACTGGGGAGCAGTCATGGCAGCACCGATCCTGGTCACCGGCGGCACGGGCACCCTGGGCGGCCACGTCGTCCCGCTGCTGCGCGCCGCGGGCCACGACGTGCGGATCCTCACCCGGCACGCCCGCCCGGCCGCGGACGGCGTCCGGTACGTCACCGGCGACCTGCTGAAGGACGAGGGCGTGGCGGCCGCCGTCGACGGCGCGCGGACCGTGCTGCACCTGGCGGGCGGCCCCAAGGGCGACGACGAGGCCACCCGCGCCCTGGTGCGCGCCGCGTCCCGGGCCGGCGTCCGGCACCTGCTCTACGTCTCGGTCATCGGCGCCGACCGGATTCCGCTGGCCTGGATGCGGACGAAGCTGGAGTCGGAGCGGGCCGTCGCCGAGTCGGGCATCCCGTGGACGACCCTGCGCGCGGCCCAGTTCCACGACCTGGCGTTCACCCTGGTCGAGAAGATGGCGAAACTGCCGGTGTTCCCGGTCCCCGGCGGCCTCCGGCTCCAGCCGGTGGACGCGCGCGAGGTCGCCGCCCGCCTCGCGGAACTGGCCCTCGGCGCTCCTCGCGGCCTGGTCCCCGACCTGGCCGGGCCGGACCTCCACGACCTCGCCGGTCTGGCCCGCCCCTACCTCCGCCTGCGCGGCAAGCGCCGCCCGATGCTGCCGGTGCGCATCCCGGGGAAGGCGGGGCGGGCCTACCGGGCGGGGGCGAACCTGGCGGAGGCCGGGGCGGAGGCGGGGAAGCGGACGTGGGAGGAATTCCTGGCGGAAAGGCTGGGCTAGGCCGTGTCCGCATGGAGGGACTTCGCGGACACGGGCTAGGACCGGTCCTGCTCCTCGAAGGTCCACACGGCGTGCGACCCCGGGCCGACCACCAGGGCCGAGTGGCCGATCCGCTCCACGTGCCGGTACGGCACCGGATGGTTCAGCGACATCTCGACCTGCCGCAGGCCCACCTGGTCCAGGGGCACGGAGTCGAAGCGGATGGTGGTGCCGCCGCCCTTCGCGACGACGCCCCCGCCCGGCAGCGAGCGGACGGCGAACCCGCCGGCCTCCAGCAACGGCACCGTACTGGCGAGGTCGCGTGCGGTGACCGCGATCCTGATGCCGGTGACGTCCCGCATCAGCCGGTCGCGGTAGGTGTCCGGCAGGTAGCGCTCCCGGCCCACGTCACCGGGGTGGGAGGCGGGCTCGGTGTTGCCGCGCGGGTCGGCGAAGTACTCCGGGCGGTACTCCATCCCCCAGGCCCCGAAGAGGTCGTACTGCTCGGTGGTGAGGACGGCGTCGAACCAGGGCACAGGGACGCCGTCGCCGAAGTCGCGCGTCTGCCGGAACTCGACCGGGTCGGTGATCCCGGACGCGCGCAGCCGCTCGACCACCGTGGGCAGGTCCCCGGCGCGCTCGGCCGACACCCCCAGGCCGGCGGAGCCGAGGGTGCCGTCCTTGCCGGGTACGTCGCCCACCCCGAACAACTCGAGATAGGTCTCGCGCCCCATCAGATAGCGGCCGGTCCAGGTCTGCCCGCCGGAGCCGGTCGTGGTGCGGACCTGGAAGTGGGCGAAGTCCCGCAGATAGGAGGAGTGCTCGATGGCGTCCGCGGTCACCCGGTCGAACACGCCGTAGGCGTGGTTGTAGAAGAGCAGTTGACGCCCGCTCGCCGTCCCGTTCCCCTCGGCCCGCGCCGTGCCCGCCCCGCCCTGGACCGCCCCCGCGAGGGCCAGAGCGATGACCATGATCAGCTGTAACGCTCGTCTGAGAACCATGCGAGGGAGCGTAGAGCGGGAGGAAACGCTTCCGCTGTGGATTACGCCTACGCGGGGTCAGGCCTTGGTCATCGGGGAGCCCGGTTGCGGTGTCGGCGGTGACGCCGCCGGGGGTTCCTGCCCGCCCTGGTCGAGCCGGAACGGCGGGTACTGATCCGTCAGCAGCGCGGCGTAGGCCGTCACCCGGGCCGCCCAGCGGGCCAGGCCGATCAGGAAGTCGAACAGGTGCCGCGGGTAACGGGCGGTGAAGAGCAGGATGACGACGGCGACCAGGGAGAGGAAGGGCAGCAGCCCGCCCCGCCAGCCGTCCTGGCCGCCCCAGCCGCCCCCGGTGAACAGCGCGACGACGATGTACTGCGGGATCGCCAGCAGCCACCACTTCACCAGGACCAGCCCGCGGGACAGCCGCTCGGGGTGGACGACGTCGAAGCGCGCCGGGTAGTCGGGCACGTCGGCGAGGGTGAACGGCGGGTACCGGTCGGTGCCGAGGGCGGTGTGCGCGTAGTAGGTGACCCGCCAGTTCCAGCGCAGCACGCCGACGTTGTAGTCGAAGAGGACCCGCGGGTAGCGGGCGGTGAACAGGATCGCGAAGAAGGCGATCACGGTCACGACGACGAACCCGATCCACAGGAACACCAGCACGATGTAGTGCGGGACGGCGAGCAGCCACTTCACCAGCCACATCCAGCGGGACAGGCGGGGATCGACGGACGCCTCCAGACGCACAGCGGAAGCGGCGACAGGATTCATGGGCGCATTCCTCCTCGCCCGCAGGCTCTCAAGCGGGCAGGAGTCCGGCGACCGGGGCAGGGCCGTTCGCATGGCGGACGCCCCCGAAATCGCTACGACGGCACGGCGGGTGTGGAGTCCGGTCCACCGTCTCCCGGCTCGCCCGCCGGGTCGGCGAGCTGCTCGCGCAGGTAGTTCCACACCACCGCCATCAGCGCGGCCACGGGCACGGCGAGCAGGCTGCCCACGATGCCGGCGAGGCTGCCGCCCAGGGTCACCGCCAGCAGCACGACGGCCGCGTGGAGACCGAGACCGCGGCTCTGGATCATGGGCTGGAAGACGTTGCCCTCCAGCTGCTGCACCACGACGATGATCACCAGCACGATCAGCGCGTCCGTCAGGCCGTTGGAGACGAGCGCGATGAGCACCGCGACGAAGCCCGCGAACAGGGCGCCGATGATCGGCACGAACGCCGAGACGAAGGTCAGCACCGCCAGCGGAAGCACCAGCGGCACGCCCAGGATCCACAGCCCCAGGCCGATCAGGACCGCGTCGAGCAGACCGACGGCCGCCTGGGACCGCACGAAGGCACCCAGGGTGTCCCAGCCGCGTGCGCACACGGTCGGCACGTCGGTGGCGAGCCGGCCGGGCAGCTGGCGGGACAGCCACGGCAGGAACCGCGGGCCGTCCTTGAGGAAGAAGAACATCAGGAAAAGCGCGAGGACGGCGGTGACGACGCCGTTCACCACGGTGCTCACCCCGGTGACGACGGCGCCCACCATGCTGCCGACGCCCTCCTGGGCGCGGGCGACCGCGCTGTCGAACGCCTTGTTGATCTGCGCGTCCCCGATGTTCAGCGGCGGCCCGGCGGCCCACTCGCGCAACCGCTGGATGCCCTCCACGACCCCGTCGGTCAGCTCCCCGGACTGGGAGGCCACCGGCACGGCGATCAGCGCCACGACACCGGCGGCGACCAGCAGGAACAGCACGGTCACGACGGAAGCGGCCAGCGCGGGCGGCCACCCGCGCCGGCGCAGGAAACGGGCCGCGGGCCAGGTCAGTGTCGTCAGCAGCAGCCCGACCACGAGCGGCCACACCACCGACCACATCCGGCCCAGCAGCCACAGAGCCACGACGGACAGGGCGAACACGAGCAGCACATCGGCGGAAACCCGCGCGGATATCCGCAGAGCGGCACGGGATCTGTCGGAACTCAGGGGCGCAGTCACGCAGGCACCCTATTGGCTGTGCGTACGTTCCCAGCAGCCCCCCGTCCTTCGGGAGCGGGCCGTCAGCGGACGGTGTACATGCTGAAGATGTGCAGGGCCGCCTCGATCTGTGCCCGTGTGCGGTCGTCGGGTGCCCCCGTGAGCCGGACGAAGACGACGGAGGAGCCGGGGTCGGCCGCCACCAGCAGGGTCATCGGCACCCGGCCCGCCAGCGGGTAGTCGTACCAGCCGTCGGGCTCCTCCACGTCCGTGTGCAGCATCGCGTTGTCGATGGCCAGCCAGTCCGAGTCGTCGAAGTCGTAGCCGCAGAACTCCGCGATCGACTCGCAGAACGGCCGCAGACCCTCCTCGAAGATCCAGCCCCCGCCGAAGCTCGCGGTGTCACCCATCGGCCCGGGCCACACCGATCGGGCAGGACACACCTGTGCCGCCGATGCCGCAGTAGCCCGCGGGGTTCTTGTCCAGGTACTGCTGGTGGTAGCCCTCCGCCGGGTAGAAGGGCCGGCCCTGGGCCGAGACGATCTCCGTGGTGACGCTGCCGCGGCCGGACGACGTCAGGACCTTCTGGTACGCCTCGCGGGAGGACTTGGCGGTGGCCTCCTGCTCGGGGGTGTGGGCGTAGATCGCCGAGCGGTACTGCGTGCCCACGTCATTGCCCTGGCGGAAGCCCTGCGTGGGGTCGTGGGACTCCCAGAACGTCTTCAGCAGCCGCTCGTACGAGATCCGCTCCGGGTCGAAGACCACCCGGACGACCTCGGTGTGGCCGGTCAGGCCCGAGCAGACCTCCTCGTACGTGGGGTTCTCGGTGTGGCCGCCCTGGTAGCCGACGAGGGTCGTCCAGACACCGGAGGGGAGCTGCCAGAACGTGCGTTCCGCGCCCCAGAAGCAGCCCAGTCCGAAGTCCGCCGTCTCCAGGCCCTCGGGGTACGGGCCGAGCAGCGGGGTGCCGAGGACGGTGTGGCGGTCGGGCACCGTGAACACCGGTTCCGGGCGGCCGGACAGTGCCTGCTCGGGAGTCGGCAGCGTCGGCGTACGGCTGTACAGGAACATGCGGGCTCCAATCGGGGCGACGCCCCCCTCAACGTGCCGCACGCGACCGGCATTCCCGCGCGGCCGCGGCACCGGCGCGCCTCAGTGCGGCAGACTCGCGGGGCTGCCGCCGTTCGCCTCGTAGCCCGCCACCGCGAGCGCCCGGTACACGGCGAACTCGGCCGCCGGATCGGCGGACAGGGTCCAGGGCAGGGCGCCCACGTGGCCGTCGACGTGCACCAGCTGGTGCATGGCCTCCGACCAGCGCTCACCGCGGACCAGGAAGAACACCAGCAGGTGCCGCACATGGGCCAGCATCGGGTCGTCGGGGCGGGCCGAGTGCACCGCGTGCAGCGCGCCGTGCACCGCCTTCGTGACGACCTCGCTCTGCCAGAAGTTCGCCACCAGGGTCACCTCGGGCAGGTGCTCGAACACCGCGAAGAGGGGCATCGCCGCGAGGAGCGAACCCCGGGGCGCCCGCGCCGCCGCGGCCTCGGCGAACGCGTACGCCTCGGCACGCGAGCCGTGCCACTTCTCGCACCAGTAGTGCAGCGCGGCCAGGTGCGCCCCCATGTGGGCCGGGGCGCGGTCCAGGATCTTCAGCCAGATCTGCTCGAAGTCCTTCTGGGAGTAGCCGAGACCGCGGGCCACCGACAGCTCCACGATGTACGGGATCGGGTCACCCGGGGCGAGCAGCGCCGCGTCGCCGCACGCCGTCCTGGCCTCCTCCATGATGATCCGGAACTCGTCCGTCCCCGGCGTCGCCGTCCGCCACGCCTGCTGCACCAGGAACTCGGCGTGCACCGCCGCGCCGCCCGCGTCCTTGGGCGCCTCGGCCCGCCACACCCGCAGCCACTGCCCGCCCGGCGCCTCGCTCACCCCGCCGGGCCGCCGCGCGAGCTCCAGCGAGGCCGCGCCCGCGAAGGCCTGCACGCGCTGCCAGCGCCGCTCGCCCTCCGTCTCGGTGCCCGCCAGGAGCTGCTGTGCGGCGCGGTAGTCCCCCGTGCGCTGCACCACGTCCAGAACGTCCAGCAGGTCCTGGTCGGGGCCCGGCATGCGGATGTCGAGCTCCTCCTCCAGGACGAAGCCGTAGTTCGCCGGGTCCGCCGCGTCCGGGTGGTCGGGGGAGACCAGCCCGGTCGCGACACCGCGCCTGCGCCGCAGGAAGGGAAGCAGCACGAAGCCCAGCATGACCAGCGCGATCAGGACCCACAGAATCTCCATGCGACAAGCGAACCAGACCGCGCCGACAATTGGCCAACGTGGGCCGCGAACCTGTGGAAAACCCCGCGTAGCCCCGTCCCCCGGCACTCCTCGCGTCGGCGCACTACCCTCGGTGCTCATGAGCGACAGGCACATCAGTCAGCACTTCGAGACGCTCGCGATCCACGCGGGCAACACCGCCGACCCCCTGACGGGCGCGGTCGTCCCGCCGATCTACCAGGTCTCCACCTACAAGCAGGACGGTGTCGGCGGGCTGCGCGGCGGCTACGAGTACAGCCGCAGCGCCAATCCCACCAGGACCGCGCTGGAGGAGAACCTCGCCGCCCTGGAGGGCGGCCGCCGCGGTCTCGCGTTCGCGTCCGGGCTGGCGGCCGAGGACTGCCTGCTGCGTACGCTGCTCGTCCCCGGCGACCACGTGGTCATCCCCAACGACGCCTACGGCGGCACGTTCCGCCTGTTCGCCAAGGTCGTCGCCCGCTGGGGCGTGGAGTGGTCGGTCGCCGACACCAGCGACCCGGCCGCCGTGCGGGCCGCCCTCACCCCCAAGACCAAGGTCGTCTGGGTGGAGACCCCCTCCAACCCGCTGCTCGGCATCACCGACATCGCCGCCGTGGCCCAGGTCGCCCGGGACGCCGGCGCCCGCCTCGTCGTCGACAACACCTTCGCCACGCCCTACCTCCAGCAGCCGCTGGCGCTGGGCGCGGACGTCGTCGTGCACTCGCTGACCAAGTACATGGGCGGTCACTCCGACGTCGTCGGCGGTGCCCTGATCACCGGCGACGCCGCCCTGGGCGAGGAGCTGGCCTTCCACCAGAACGCGATGGGCGCGGTCGCCGGGCCCTTCGACTCCTGGCTGGTGCTGCGCGGCACCAAGACCCTCTCCGTGCGCATGGACCGGCACAGCGAGAACGCCGTCAAGGTCGCCGACATGCTCACCCGGCACGCGCGCGTGACCAGCGTGCTGTACCCGGGCCTGCCGGAGCACCCCGGTCACGAGGTCGCCGCCAAGCAGATGAAGTCGTTCGGCGGCATGGTGTCCTTCCGCGTCGCGGGCGGCGAGGAGGCGGCCGTCGAGGTCTGCAACCGCGCCAGGATCTTCACGCTGGGCGAGTCCCTGGGCGGCGTCGAGTCGCTGATCGAGCACCCCGGCCGCATGACGCACGCCTCCGTGGCCGGCTCGGCCCTGGAGGTCCCGGCCGACCTGGTGCGCCTCTCGGTGGGCATCGAGAACGCCGACGACCTGCTGGAGGACCTCCAGCAGGCGCTGGGCTAGCGGGACCCGAGCTGCGTCACCAGCCGGTGAGGGGTGGAGTCGTGTCGGACGGCGGCTCCACCCACGGGCGGGCCGTCAGGGCCCACACCGTGAACGCGACGGCGGCCGCGAAGAGCAGCAGCCACATCGCGCGGCGGGCGAGCGTCCGGCGCCGCAGGATCCGTCCGCCCCTGCGCACCGCCTCCGTATGGATCTCGGGCGGCAGGGGCCGCGGCGCCTGCTCCAGCAGCCGCCGTACGGCCGCCTCACGGTCGGTCCCTCTCATGACGCCCTCCGGTCGCCGGCCCGGTTCATGACGGCACCGGCTTCGCGGTGGTCACGGTGGGCGAGGGGCCCTGCGGGCGGTGCAGGAGGGCCGAGGTCGCCCGGTGGCAGATGGCGCGAACCCGCTCCGGGGACAGCCCCAGCAGGGCCGCCGTCTGCTCCTCGGCGACACCTTCGTGGAGCCTGAGCACCAGGATCAGCCGTTCCTGCGGGGTCAGCGTGGCCAGGGGGCTCGCGGGGTGCGCCCGGGGGCGGCCGAGTCCGCCGTGGTGCCACGCGCCGCGTGCGAATCGGGTGGCCAGGTGGCAGCGGGTGCGGTCGTAGGGGTCCTCGCCGCGCAGCCGGTCCCAGCGCGCGTACGTGTGGGCCAGCGACAGGGTCAGCAGGCGCCGCGCGCGGGGATTGTCGTCCGGGGCCTCCGCGGTGAGCAGCGTGGCGGCGTGCAGCAGCCGCCCGGCCGCGCCCGCGACGAACGCCTCGAACTCCCGGGCGCGACGGGTGGCCCGGGCCGCATGCCGCTCCAGCACCGCGCCTCCCGCCTGACGGCGACCCTGAGGATGCGGGCCCCGGTCGCACACGAACGGGGACCCGGTCTCATATCAGGCCAGGGACGGCCCCGGGGTCAAGAGCCGCGCACGGCTCGCGCGGTGCCACGCGCGCATGGCACCCCGGCCGTCGTATCGCTGCCGTACGCGTGCCGTGCCGAGCGCGTGCCGCGAGCGACCGCGCCGTGCGGCCCTCAGGCCGTCGGCTGCGCCTCCGGCCCCGGCATTCCCTGGGCCGACATCCGGGAGGACAGCGCCGTGTTGAACCGGGTGAGGAGGTCGCAGAACGCCTCGCGCTCCTCCGGCTCCCAGTCGTGGGTCAGCTCGGCCATCAACTGCCGCCGCGAGGAGCGCACTTCCTCCAGGCGGGCCTGACCGCGCGGGGACAGCTGCAACACCACCGCGCGCCCGTCCTCGGGGTGGGAGGTGCGCTTGACCAGGCCGGTGTCCACGAGCGGAGCCACCTGCCGGGTGACCGTCGACGAGTCGATCCCCATGCTCGCGGCGAGCGCCTTCACGCCCATCGGGCCTTCCTTGTCGAGGCGGTTGAGCAGCAGGTACGCGGCACGGTCCATGGAATTGCGCACCTGCCCGACGCCGCCGAGCCGGGTCTGTTCGGCACGGCGGGCGAACAGTGCCACCTCGTGCTGCAGCGTGTCGAGAAGACCGGTGTCACCGACGGTCGTCATGTCCATCGACATTTCAGGTGTTGTGGGCATGGCCGGGGGCTCACTTCGTGGAGGGCTGGCAGATTGGGGGACAGGGTACGCGGACGGAAGGCGGACCGTACCGGCGCTGCGCAAAGCGGGTCTCGGAGGTTGGTCACAACGGTCGTTCCCGCCTGTGAACTGCGATGCTGGAGTCATGAGCTACGGCACGGCTGACTCCTTTCGCCCCGTCACCCTCGACGACGTGCGCGGCGCGCAGAAGATGCTCTCGGGTGTGGCGCGGGTGACCGCGATGGAGGGCAGCAGGCACCTGTCCCAGCTGGTCGGCGCGCCGGTGCATCTCAAGTGCGAGAACCTCCAGCGGACCGGCTCGTTCAAGCTGCGCGGCGCGTACGTCAGGATCGCCGGTCTGCTGCCCGAGGAGCGTGCCGCCGGTGTCGTCGCCGCGAGCGCCGGCAACCACGCGCAGGGCGTCGCCCTGGCGTCCTCCCTGCTGGGCGTGCGTTCCACGGTGTTCATGCCGAACGGCGCCCCGCTGCCCAAGGTCAGCGCCACCCGGGACTACGGGGCCGAGGTGCGGCTGCACGGCCAGGTGGTCGACGAGACGCTGGCCGCCGCGCAGGAGTACGCGGCCGAGACGGGCGCGGTGTTCATCCACCCCTTCGACCACCCCGACATCATCGCCGGGCAGGGCACGGTGGGCTTGGAGATCCTGGAGCAGTGCCCCGAGGTGCGCACCGTCCTGGTCGGGATCGGCGGGGGCGGACTCGCCGCCGGGATCGCGGTGGCGGTGAAGTCCCTGCGGCCGGACGTGCGGATCGTGGGCGTGCAGGCGGCGGGCGCGGCTGCCTACCCGCCCTCGCTGGCGGCGGGCCGGCCGGTGACGGTGGAGAACCCGGCGACGATGGCCGACGGCATCAAGGTGGGGCGGCCGGGCGACGTGCCGTTCGGCATCGTCGGACAGCTGGTCGACGAGGTGCGCACGGTGAGCGAGGACGAGCTGTCCGCCGCGCTGCTGCTGTGCCTGGAGCGGGCCAAGCTCGTCGTGGAGCCGGCCGGGGCGAGCCCGGTGGCGGCGCTGCTGAGCGAGGCCGGCACCTTCGAGGGCCCGGTCGTCGCGGTGCTGTCCGGCGGCAACGTCGACCCGGTGCTGATGGAGCGGGTGCTGCGGCACGGCATGGCCGCACAGGGCCGCTACCTGGCGGTCCGGCTGCGGCTGACGGACCGGCCCGGTGCCCTTGCCACGCTTCTGGGCGTGTTGTCAGTGGTCGACGCTAACGTCCTGGATGTGAGCCACCTACGGACCGACCCGCGGCTCGGGCTCACGGAGGCGGAGGTCGAGCTGCACCTGGAGACGAAGGGCCCGGCGCACTGCGCCGAGGTGGGTCAGGCGCTGCGCGAGGCGGGCTACACGGTCATCGGCTGACCGCTCCCGGCCCGGTCGAAGATCCTTTCGTCGCACGGAGAACACCCACGGACCCACTCATTGTGAGACGCGATACATCGCGATATGGTGTGTCGGTGTGAAGCCTCGCCGGACGTCCGTCCGGACATCTATGACATCTACGACGACGTGGAGACTCATATGCCAGGCGCCATCTACGCCGAAGGCCTGGTCAAGACCTTCGGTGACGTAAAGGCCTTGGACGGCGTCGACCTCGACGTGCCCGAAGGCACGGTCCTCGGCCTGCTCGGGCCGAACGGCGCGGGCAAGACGACCACCGTCCGCTGCCTGACCACCCTGCTGCGGCCCGACAGCGGACGCGCGGTCGTCGCGGGCATCGACGTACTGAAGCAACCCGACGCGGTCCGCCGCTCCATCGGCCTGTCCGGCCAGTTCGCCGCCGTCGACGAATACCTGACCGGCCGGGAGAACCTCCAGATGGTCGGCCGGCTGTACCAGATGCGGGCCAAGGCGGCGAAGGAGCGCGCGGCCGAACTGCTGGAGCAGTTCCACCTCACGGACGCCGCCGACCGCCCCACCAAGACCTACTCCGGCGGCATGCGCCGCCGCCTCGACCTCGCGGCGGCCCTGGTCGTCTCACCGCCCGTGATGTTCATGGACGAGCCCACGACCGGCCTCGACCCCCGCAACCGCCAGCAGCTGTGGGAGGTCATCAAGCAGCTGGTCTCCGGCGGCACCACCCTGCTGCTCACCACGCAGTACCTGGAGGAGGCCGACCACCTGGCGCACGACATCGCGGTGGTGGACCACGGCAAGGTCATCGCCCAGGGCACCTCCGACCAGCTCAAGGCCCGCACCGGCGGCGAGCGCGTCGAGGTCGTGGTGCACGAGCGGGAGCACATCCCGGCCGCCGCGGAGGTCCTCGCCGGATTCGGCAAGGGCGAGACCACCGTCGAGGAGCACATGCGCAAGCTCACCGCGCCCGTCACCGGCGGCGCCAAGCTCCTGGCCGAGGTCATCCGCGAACTGGACACCCGCGGCATCGAGATCGACGACATCGGCCTGCGCAGGCCCACCCTCGACGACGTCTTCCTGTCCCTCACGGGACACGTGGCCGAGGCCAAAATCCAGGAGAACGACAAGGAGGACGCCCAGTGAGCGCCGTCACCGACACCGTGCGGGTGGCGCCGGCCACGAACCCGGTCAGCCAGTCCATCCGGGACTCGATGGTCGTGGCCAAGCGCAACCTGATCCGCATGTCCCGGATCCCCGAGATGATCATCTACGGGCTGATCCAGCCGATCATGTTCGTGGTGCTGTTCACCTACGTCTTCGGCGGCTCCATGCAGATCGGCAACAGCACCAGCGCGGCCGACTACAAGAACTTCCTGATGGCCGGCATCTTCGCGCAGACCGTCACGTTCGCCACCGCCAGCTCCGGCGCCGGCATCGCCGACGACATGCACAAGGGCCTCATCGACCGCTTCCGCTCCCTGCCCATGGCGCGCGGCGCCGTGCTCACCGGGCGCACCCTCGCCGACTCCGTGCAGACGGCCCTGACCCTGGTGGTCCTCGCCGTGGTCGCCCTGCTGGTCGGCTGGCGCGTCGGGTCGGACGGCAGCACCAACGCCGCCAAGGTCCTCGCGGCCTTCGGCCTGCTGCTTCTGCTCGGCTACGCGTTCACCTGGATCGGCGCCCTCATCGGCATGTCCGTGAGGACCCCCGAGGCGGCCACCTCCAGCGGCCTGATCTGGCTCTTCCCGGTCACCTTCATCTCCAACGCCTTCGTGGACACCAGCCACATGACCCCCTGGCTGCGCCACATCGCCGAGTGGAACCCCTTCAGCGCCACGGTCCAGGCCTGCCGCGTGCTGTTCGCCAACCCGGGCCGGTCACCGTCGGACGCCTGGCCCATGCAGCACCCCGTGTGGGCCTCGCTGATCTACTCGATCCTGATCCTGGTGGTCTTCCGGACACTGGCGGTGCGCAAGTACCGCTCGGCGACGGCATGACAGCGCCCCCGGTGCCGCAGCGGCGCCGGGGGCAGCTCAGGGCTCGAAAAGACGGCGGGTCAGCCCTCGTACGGTTCGGCCTTGAGGATCTTCACCAGGGCCTTCTTGCCGTTCGGCAGCTCGTACTCCGCGTCCTCGCCGACCTTGTGGCCGATCACGCCGGTGCCCAGCGGGGACTGCGGCGAGTACGTCTCGATGTCGGAGCTCGCGTACTCGCGGGAGGCGAGCAGGAACGTCAGCGTGTCGTCCTCGTCGCCGTCGAACGCGATCGTGACGACCATGCCGGGCGCCACCGCGCCGTCCGCCGCAGGCGCCTCACCGACCTTGGCGCTCTCCAGGAGCTGGGTGAGCTGGCGCACACGGAGCTCCTGCTTGCCCTGCTCCTCCTTGGCCGCGTGGTACCCGCCGTTCTCACGCAGGTCGCCCTCCTCGCGCGCCGCGGCGATCTTCGCCGAGATCTCCGCCCGCGCGGGACCAGTAAGGTACTCAAGCTCAGCCTTGAGCTTGTTGTACGCCTCCTGGGTCAGCCAGGTGACGTTCTCGCTGGTCTGGGTCACAGGTGCTCCTCGTAGGTACTGGGAATACAAAGCATCGCCCTACCCAGAAGAATGTTCCTTCACGGAAGGGCGAAACCACGAGCCTAACAATTCAGGGCCCGAAGGGGGAGGACATAAGCGACCAGAATCACGTCAATGCAGGTCAGCCTCTACGCATTCCAGGTGACGCCGGGCTGTCGTCAGCCGGCGTGACAGCCCAGCAGCTCCGCCGTGGTCCCCGGGGAGGTCGTACGGAGGGTGACGACCTTGTCGATGCGGGTGTCGTCCCCGCCGAAGCGGAAGTCGGCCCGGCCCACCTCGGCCCCGTTCTCGGCCTGTGAGCGCACGGTGCAGTAGCCGTCGGTGCCGGCGTCCTTGCGGACCTCCAGATGCACCCGCACGGACTCCTTGCCCGGCTCGAAGCTGATCACCTCGGCGCTGATCTCGTTCTTGGCGACGTAGTGGTAGCCGAAATAGCCGACGAGCCCCAGCAGCGCCACCGCGAGGACGGCACCCACGACCTTGAGCGTGCGGTCGGCGCGCTCGTCCGAGGAACGGCCGTATCGGCCCTCGGGCGGTCGTGTGCTCGCCGTACTCATGATCGTCCTCCAGACCGGGCCGGGACGCGGGTCCCGGAAGGGGCTCCAGGGCAGGGCCCCGGAATTATTCGCCCCCCGATTCGGTCACTATAGAAGCCGCTGATTGCGCCGACGCACACAGGGCGCCGACTTACTGAGGATTGAGTCTTGACTGACCAGTTGCGACTGATGGCCGTTCACGCCCACCCCGACGACGAGTCGAGCAAGGGCGCCGCGACCATGGCGAAGTACGTGTCCGAGGGGGTGGACGTGCTGGTCGTGACCTGCACGGGCGGGGAACGCGGCTCCATCCTCAATCCGAAGCTCCAGGGCGACGCGTACATCGAGGAGCACATTCACGAGGTGCGCAAGAAGGAGATGGACGAGGCCCGGGAGATCCTGGGCGTCAAGCAGGAGTGGCTCGGCTTCGTCGACTCCGGCCTGCCCGAGGGGGACCCGCTGCCGCCGCTGCCCGAGGGCTGCTTCGCCCTGGAGGACGTGGACCACGCGGCCGGTGAGCTGGTGCGCAAGATCCGCGCGTTCCGCCCGCAGGTGATCACCACCTACGACGAGAACGGCGGCTACCCGCACCCCGACCACATCATGACCCACAAGATCTCGATGGTGGCGTTCGAGTCGGCGGCGGACACCGAGAAGTACCCGGAGGCCGAGTACGGCCCCGCCTACCAGCCGCAGAAGCTCTACTACAACCAGGGCTTCAACCGGCCGCGCACCGAGGCCCTGCACCAGGCGATGCTGGACCGCGGCCTGGAGTCCCCCTACGGGGACTGGCTCAAGCGCTGGGAGGAGTTCGGCATGAAGCAGCGCACGCTCACCACGCACATCCCCTGCGCCGAGTTCTTCGAGATCCGCGACAAGGCGCTGATCGCCCACGCCACGCAGATCGACCCGGACGGCGGCTGGTTCAAGGTGCCGATGGAGATCCAGAAGGACGTCTGGCCGACCGAGGAGTACGAGCTGGCGAAGTCCCTCGTCGATACCTCCCTCCCCGAGGACGACCTCTTTGCGGGCATCCGCGACAATGCCTGACATGAGCGCAAGCGCAAGCCTGGCAATGACGCACCTCGTCACCTTCGCCAAGGAGGTCGACGAGGACAAGGTCACCCCCGGCGTCCTCGGTTTCATCGTCTTCGCGGCGATGGCCCTGGCGGTGTGGGCCCTGATGAAGTCCATGAGCCGGCACATGAACCGGGTGGACTTCAAGCAGGTCCCGGAGCCGAGGTCGGAGCAGCCGGAACCGGCGGAACCGGCCGGGTCCGAGGAGTCCGCCGAGAGCGCCGCCGGCGCCGGCAAGAAGCCGTCCGGAAACGGCTAGCCGTCCGGAACGGCTGACCGGCCGAAGCGGCTGACCCTCCGGAGACGGCCGGCACGCGGCGGCGGCCCGGCCGGTGTCCTCACCGGGAGGGCGCGGCCAGGGACAGCAGCAGGTGTGCCGTCTCCGGACGCAGATGATCGGAGCGCGCGCCCGCCGGGCCCTCCCCCCGGACGAAGACATCGCTCGCGTCCACTGCTGACGAAGCCGTGGTCGAGAGCGGCGAGGGGGCAGGGCTCGGCGGAGGTCCCCCGACGACCAGCGGGGGCGTCACCGCCCTCCCGCCGGGACCGCCACCCCCATCACCTCGCGCGCATGCCGGTTCGGCACCATGCCCAGGCGCCAGGCCTGCCAGCCCGCCTCCAGGGTCACCCCGCGCTCCAGCAGGAGCTGGAAGGCGTCGATGTAGTCGTCCAGCTTGCCGTCGCGCAGGTCGTGGCCCGCGCGCGACAACCGGGTCAGCTCCTCCTGGGCCACCGCCGTGCCGACCTCCATGCCGCCCGGGGCCGCGTAGGGGAGCAGGGTGCAGCGCAGGAAGCGGGCCCAGTCCTCGCCCCGGCGGTCGCCGTAGGACGTGAACAGCTCCACCGCCTCGTCGCACAGGGCCAGGGCCTGCTGCGTGCGGGCGTTGCCCGCGTCGACGACCGCCAGCTCCAGGCAGGTCCACGCCTCGCCATGGGCGACACCGATGCGCTGGAAGTCGGCCCGGGCGTCGACCAGCAGCTGGCGGGCGAAGCCCGAGTTGCGCAGCGAGCCCGTCTGGGCCGCTCGCTGGTCGCGGGTGACGCGGGCGGAGTGGTGGCGGGCGCAGGCCAGGCCGTAGACGTCACGCATGCGCGAGAACATCGTGCGGGCGCGTTCCAGTTCGCGGACCGCCTGGTCGAGGTCACCCGTCTCCTCCAGGGCCTGGCCCAGGTAGTACAGCGTCCAGGCCTCCCCGCGCGCGTCCTCGTTGTCACGGTGCCGGGCCGCCGCCCCGCGCAGCTCCTCCACCGCCGGTGACGCGTCCCCGCCCACCAGCAGCGCCCGGGCCAGCTGCGTCAGGGCCCAGGCCTCCCCACGGGCGTCACGGGTCCGTCCGTACAGGTCGAGCGCCGCCCGCAGCTCCGACTCGGCACGCGGCACGTCCCCCATGCGCAGCCCCAGCTGCCCCAGCTGGAAGTGCGCCCACGCCTGACCGTGCACGGACTCGCCCCGCCGGTGCAGCACCAGCGACTCGGTCAGCAGCTCCAGCGCCTCCGCCAGCCGGGCCCGGTCCCGCTCCACCGCCGCGAGCGCGTGCATCGTCCACGCCCGGTCCACGGCCAGCGCGGGGGAGGCCTGGAGAGCCAAAGCCTCGCGGAGCTTCTCCGACGCCTCCGTCAGATTGCCCTGGTGGTGCAGGGTGATGCCGAGGGAGCACAGGGCACGCGCGGCCCCGGCGTCGTGATGCGCCTCCCGGTAGAGGTCCACGACCGACGCGAGCGTCGTACGGGCCTTGTCCAGCTCGCCCAGCTGCCGCGCCGCGATGCCCGTGCGCCACTGCACCGAGCGGACCAGCAGCCCCTCGTCCACCGCCTGGGCCAGCTCACTGATCTCGCCCAGGCGGTACAGGTCGCCGCGCAGCAGGCAGTAGTCGCACAGGGCGCCCAGCAGGTTCAGCACCGCCGCCTGGTCCACGCCCTCGGCGTGCCGCAGCGCCGCCGTGATGAAGCTCGACTCGTCGTCCAGCCAGCGCAGCGCCTCGTCGAGGGAGGTGAAGCCGTACGGGCTGAAGCGGTTGGTGCGGGTCGACATGTTGCCGTCGACCATGCGCAGCACCGAGTCGGCCAGCTCGGCGTAGTTCACGATCAGCCGCTCCTGCGCGGCCGTGCGCTCGGCCGGCTCCTCCTCGTCGAGAAGGCGCGCCTGGGCGAAGGAACGCACCAGGTCGTGCAGCCGGTAGCGATCGCCGCGGACGTGGTCGATGAGACCGGCGCGGGTCAGGGTCTGCAGATGGCGCTTGGCCTCCGCCTCGTCCGTGGCCAGCAGCGCGGCGGCCGCGGCTGCCCCCAGCGAGGCCCGGCCGGCCAGGGCCAGCCGGCGCAGCAGCCGCCGTACGGTCTCCGGCTGGTCGGTGTAGCGCAGCCACAGGGCTCGCTCCACCGGCTCGACCGGGCCGTACGCGGCGAGGTCCGTGGCCAGCGCCCGGGGGGAGCGCGGGCCCAGGCACGAACCGGCGATGCGCAGCGCCAGCGGCAGCCCACCGCACAGCTCCCGGACCCGGTCCGCGGACTCCGCGTCGTACGGCCCGGAACGATCCTGCGCCGCCGCGCCCAGCAGCTCCTCCGCGCCCGCCGCGTCCAGCGCGGCCACCGCCAGCTGGTGCACCCGAGCGGGCAGACCCGGCAGCTCCAGCGGGCCCCGCGCCGTCACCAGCACCAGGCTGTCGGACCGCTCCGGGACCAGGGCGCGGATCTGCTCGGCGTCGGCGGCGTCGTCGAGGACGACCGTGACCGGCAGGCCCGTCAGATGCTGGTGGTACAGCTCGCTCAGCCGTTTGACCTGCTGGTCGGGGGAGGAGCGCTCACGGAACAGCAGCTGCTCGCGGGGCGCGCCGAGCCGGTTCAGCAGATGCAGCAGGGCGTCACGGGTGGACAGCGGGGACTCGCCCGGCCCGTCGGCGCGCAGATCGACGACGCAGGCACCCCGGAAGTAGTCCTTCAGATCGTGCGCGGCGTGCACGGCGAGCGCCGTACGGCCGCTGCCGGACGGGCCGTGCAGCACCACCACGGTCGGCTGCGTCTCCGTGCTCGCCCGGGCCGCCTGCACCCACTGCCGGATCTGCGCCAGTGCCTGCCGCCGCCCCGCGAACGGCTCCGCCGGCTCGGGGAGCTGCGCGAAGGACTGCTCCAGCACATTGCGCCCGCGCGCGGCGGCGCTCTTGTCCGCCCCCCGCAGCCTGGGCCCGGTTTTCTTCGGTCCGGTCGACGCCGCCAGCACCCGCTGCTGGTCCAGGAACGGCCGGATGCCCCGCACCTCCAGCGCCGTCAGCCACTGGAGCCGCAACTGCTCGGGCCCGCCCGGCTGGCTCACGGCACCGGCGCGGCGGCTCGCGGCCGGCAGATGCGAACCGACCACCTTCACCACCGTCGCCGCCGCCCCCACGACACCCACCGTCACACCCGCCCCGAGAGCGGTCCCGGTCCCCGTGCCGAGCGTCAGGTCGGCGACCACGGCCGCGACCGCCGCCACCCCCGCCACCAGCAGCGGCGTCCCGGCACCCTCCCGGGCGTAACGCTCCGCGAAGGTCAGCTGACCGGCCGCCGCCTCGTCCAGGGCGCGCGTGTAGGCCTCGTACTCCTCGGACGCGCTGCGCGCCATGACGTCGAGCGCCCCGCGGGCCCGTGCGAGCAGCACCTTCCCGTCGCTGCGCCCGCCCGAACGCCGCACCTCCTCCTCCACGGCCCGCTGCAACAGCCGCTCGGCCTCCACCCGATGACTGTCCCGCATGTCAGGTCCCCCTCCGGCCACAACTCCTGGGCCTATGAGTGTCCTTGGTGGGAGCCGTGAGCGCGAGGGGGTGACGATCAACGGTTGCGGTCCGGTGACCTCCGCGCCGCCCGCCGGGAGCAGGGGCGCGTTCCGTGGTCGGCCGGCCGTCGTGAGGCAGGATGGAAGCATGCCGAACCGACTGGCGCACGAGACGTCCCCCTACCTCCTTCAGCACGCCGACAACCCCGTCGACTGGTGGCCCTGGTCGGAGGAGGCTTTCGAAGAGGCGCGGCGGCGGGGGGTCCCGGTGCACCTGAGCGTGGGCTACTCGAGTTGTCACTGGTGCCATGTCCTCGCGAGGGAGAGCTTCCAGGACGAGGTGACGGCCGCCGTCATGAACGAGCACTTCGTCAATATCAAGGTCGACCGGGAAGAGCGTCCCGACGTCGACGCCGTCTACATGGAGGCCGTGCAGGCGGCGACGGGGCAGGGTGGCTGGCCCATGACCGTCTTCCTCACGCCGGACGCCGAGCCGTTCTACTTCGGTACGTACTTCCCGCCCGCTCCCCGCCAGGGCATGCCGTCCTTCCGGCAGGTGCTCCAGGGGGTGCACCAGGCGTGGGGCGAGCGGCGGGACGAGGTGACCGAGGTCGCCGGGAAGATCGTCCGGGACCTGGCCGGGCGGGAGATCTCCTACGGCGACGCGCAGACCCCCGGCGAGGAGGAGCTGGCGCAGGCGCTGCTCGGGCTGACGCGGGAGTACGACCCGCAGCGGGGCGGTTTCGGCGGGGCGCCGAAGTTCCCGCCGTCGATGGTGCTGGAGTTCCTGCTGCGCCACCACGCCCGCACCGGTGCCGAAGGGGCGTTGCAGATGGCGCGGGACACCTGTGAGCGCATGGCCCGGGGCGGTATCTACGACCAGCTCGGGGGCGGCTTCGCGCGCTACTCCGTCGACCGTGACTGGGTGGTGCCGCACTTCGAGAAGATGCTGTACGACAACGCCCTGCTGTGCCGGGTGTACGCCCATCTGTGGCGCTCCACCGGTTCGGAGCTGGCGCGCCGGGTCGCCCTGGAGACCGCCGACTTCATGGTGCGTGAACTGCGCACGGCCGAGGGCGGGTTCGCCTCCGCGCTGGACGCCGACAGCGATGACGGCACCGGCAGGCACGTCGAGGGCGCGTACTACGTGTGGACGCCCGCGCAGCTGCGGGAGGTTCTGGGTGAGGAGGACGCCGAGCTCGCGGCCCGGCACTTCGGTGTGACCGAGGAGGGCACCTTCGAGGAGGGCGCGTCCGTGCTCCAACTGCCGGTGCGCGACGGTGTGTCCGACGCCGGGAAGGTCGCCTCGATCCGTGAGCGGCTGTTCGCCGAGCGGGCCGAGCGGCCCGCGCCCGGCCGGGACGACAAGGTCGTGGCCGCCTGGAACGGGCTCGCGATCGCGGCGCTGGCCGAGACCGGTGCCTACTTCGACCGGCCCGATCTGGTCGAGGCCGCCGTCACCGCCGCCGACCTGCTGGTCCGGCTGCATCTGGACGAGCAGGCCCGGCTCACCCGGACCAGCAAGGACGGGCACGCCGGTGCCAACGCCGGTGTCCTGGAGGACTACGCGGATGTCGCGGAGGGTTTCCTCGCGCTGGCGTCGGTCACCGGCGAGGGTGTGTGGCTGGAGTTCGCGGGGTTCCTCCTCGATCACGTCCTGGAGCGCTTCACCGACGCCGAGTCGGGCTCGCTGTACGACACCGCAGCCGACGCCGAGCGGCTGATCCGCCGCCCGCAGGACCCGACCGACAACGCCACTCCCTCGGGCTGGACGGCGGCCGCGGGGGCCTTGCTGAGTTACGCCGCGCACACCGGCTCCGAGCCGCACCGTACCGCCGCCGAGAGGGCGTTGGGGGTCGTCAAGGCGCTGGGGCCGCGGGTGCCGCGCTTCATCGGCTGGGGTCTCGCCGTCGCGGAGGCCGTGCTGGACGGGCCGCGCGAGGTCGCGATCGTGGGTCCGTCCCTCGACCACGAGGCCTCAAGGGCCCTGCACCGCACGGCACTTCTGGGCACCGCGCCGGGTGCGGTGGTCGCCTTCGGCGCTCCGGGGAGCGAGGAGTTCCCGCTGCTCGCGGACCGTCCGCTGGTGGGCGGTGAACCGGCCGCGTACGTCTGCCGTAACTTCACGTGTGATGCCCCGACGACCGAGCCTGACCGGCTGCGTACGGTCTTGAGTGGCTGAAGTCACGTATGAACGGAAACATGGTCTTTATCTGAACAGGCCCCAGGCTTCACAGTTCCCCCCTAATCTCTGCACAGTGACGTGGCGGACGAGGCCGCACCTGCCCTCCGCCGCGTCAGGGGGCTCTGGGATCTGGGGGGATCTGCTTGCTGACGTCTGTCTTCATCGCTGCCGTTTCACTTGCCTTGTTCTGGATGGCGGCGTTCACCCTGTGGTGGCAGATGCACGCCTGGCGTACGCCGGAAGTGCTCGCCTCCACCCGGTTCAGCAGTCCGGACGGGGACGAGCACGTCTCGTTCTCGCTGCTGCTGCCCGCCCGGCACGAACAGGCGGTGCTGGACCACACGATCCAGCGGCTGCTGGAGTCGAGCCACACCGACTTCGAGATCATCGTGATCGTCGGGCACGACGACCCGGAGACCACGGCGGTGGCCGAGCGGGCCGCCGCGCGTGACCCGCGGGTCCGGGTGGTCGTCGACACGCACGAGAAGAAGAACAAGCCGAAGGCCATGAACACGGCGCTGCCGCACTGCCGCGGCGATGTCGTCGGGGTCTTCGACGCGGAGGACCAGGTCCATCCCGAGCTCCTCGCGCACGTCGACCACGCCTTCCGCACCACCGGCGCGGACGTCGTCCAGGGCGGGGTGCAGCTGATCAACTTCCACTCCAGCTGGTACAGCCTGCGCAACTGCCTGGAGTACTTCTTCTGGTTCCGCTCGCGGCTCCACCTGCATGCGCAGAAAGGTTTCATTCCGCTCGGCGGCAACACCGTGTTCGTCCGCACGGACGTCCTGCGGGAAGCCGAGGGCTGGGACCCGGACTGCCTCGCCGAGGACTGCGACCTGGGCGTGCGCCTGTCCAGCGTCGGCAAGAAGGTCGTGGTCGCCTACGACTCCGACATGGTGACCCGGGAGGAGACCCCGGGCTCGCTGATGTCCCTGCTCAAGCAGCGCACCCGCTGGAACCAGGGCTTCCTCCAGGTGTACCGGAAGGGGGACTGGAGGCAACTGCCCACGCTCGGGCAGCGGTTACTCGCCCGCTACACCCTGATGACGCCGTTCATGCAGGCCTTCACCGGCCTGATCATCCCGCTCAACGTGGCGATCGCGCTGTTCCTCGACGTGCCCGTCGGCATCGCCTTCATCACCTTCCTGCCGGCCGTCACCGCCCTGGTCACCTTCGTCTTCGAGGTCGTCGGACTGCACGACTTCGGCAAGCAGTACGGGCTGCGCGTCCGCTTCGCGCACTACCTCAAGCTGATCCTGGGCGGCCCCTTCTACCAGGTCCTGCTCGCCGGCGCGGCCGTGCGGGCCGTCTGGCGCGAGCAGCGCGGCCGCAACGACTGGGAGCTGACGAGCCATGTCGGGGCGCACCTCGACGAGACGGCCGCGCACCGGCAGGACGTTCCCGTGACCCGAGAGGACGTTCCCGCGTGACCTCCACCCTTCCCGCGGTGACCGCCCCGAAGGTCCCCGCGCAGCGCCGGCCCGCGCCCCGCACCGGTGCGCACCGCCGCGTGGAGCCGCCGAGCCGGCTGCGCTCCTCCCGGCCCGACCTGCTCCTGTGCGGTGTGCTGCTCCTGGCGATCCTCGTCGTGCAGGGCTGGAACATCGCCGACTACCCCGCCCTCAGCGACGACGAGGGCACCTACCTCGCCCAGGCCTGGTCGGTCCAGCAGGGCAACGGGCTGGCCCACTACACCTACTGGTACGACCATCCGCCGCTGGGCTGGATCCAGCTCGCCGTGCTGACCTGGATCCCCGCGCTGATCAGCCCCGAGTCGATGACCGTGGGCACCATGCGCGCCACGATGCTGGTGATCAGCGGCATCAGCGCGGTCCTGGTCTTCGTGCTGGGCCGGCGCCTGGCGCTGCCCCGCTGGGCCGCCGCGCTCGGCATGGTGTTCTTCGGGCTCTCGCCGCTGTCCGTCGTGCTCCAGCGGGAGATCTTCCTCGACAACCTCGCGGTGATGTGGACGCTGCTGGCCTTCACGCTGGCCGCCTCCCCGAGCCGCCACCTCTGGCACCACTTCGGCGCGGGCATCGCGGCCGCCACGGCCGTGCTCACCAAGGAGACGATGCTCGTCGTCCTGCCCGCCCTGTTCCTCACCATGTGGCGCCACAGCCACCGGGACACCCGCAAGTTCGCCCTCACCGGAGCCGTCACGGCCTGCGCATTGATCGGCTTCTCGTACCCCCTGTTCGCCCTGCTCAAGGGCGAGTTGCTGCCGGGTGCCGGGCACGTGTCCCTCTGGGACGGCGTCAAGTACCAGATGACCAGGCCCGGTTCGGGCTTCATCCTCGACCAGGGCTCCGGCTCCTGGGGCGTGCTCCAGTCGTGGCTGTACTACGACAGGATCCTGCCCCTCGGCGGCCTGGCGGGCGCCCTGCTCCTGCTCGTCACCTGGCGCTGGTCGGTCACCGCCCGCGCCCTGGCCGGACCGGCCCTGGCCGTGGCGATCTTCGCCGCGCTGGCCCTGCGCCCCAACGGTTACCTGCCCGCGATGTACGTCATCCAGGCCCTGCCGTTCCTCGCGCTGGTCCTCGCCGGAGGAACCGCCTCCGTCGCCCACGCGGTGCTGAGCCGCTGGCGCGCGGAGGCGGAGCAGCGGTACGTCAGCGTGGGCCGGTACGCGCTCGCCGCCGTGCTCGCCCTGGCCGCCGGTGCCTATGTGGTGCCGCGCTGGTACGACGGCGCCCGCACGGCCGTCACCACCGACGCCAACGCCCCCTACGTGGCGGCGTCCACGTGGCTGGCCACACAGGTCGAGGACCCGGAGCGCACCCGGGTGCTGGTCGACGACGCGCTCTGGCTGGACCTGGTGCACCAGGGCTACCGGCCGGGTCTCGGCGTCATCTGGTTCTACAAGGCCGACCTCGACCCCGCGGTGACGAAGACGATGCCGCGCGGCTGGAAGGACCTCGACTACGTCGTCGCCTCGCCGACCGTGCGGCGTGACGCGGCCGACCTGCCCAACGTCAAGGCCGCCATGGAGCACTCGGAGCCGGTCGCCACCTTCGGCACCGGCGAGGACCGCATCGAGATCCGCCAGATCAAGACCACCGCCGGAGGCGCGCGATGAGCCAGGAGTCCACCGTCCCCGGCGAGGTCGTCGAAACCGCCGAGATCCCCGAGCCCGGCGCGGTCACCATCGTGGTGCCGACGTTCAACGAGTCGGCGAACGTGAGGCAGTTGCTGCGCCAGATCACCGAGGCCGTGCCGGCCCGGCTGCCCTGCGAGGTCGTCTTCGTGGACGACTCCACCGACGACACCCCGGAGGTCATCGAGAAGGCGGCGCAGGACTGCCCGTTCCCGGTGACCGTCCTGCACCGCGAGGAGCCGGTCGGCGGGCTCGGCGGCGCGGTCGTCGAGGGCCTGAAGGCCGCCACGTCCGACTGGATCGTCGTGATGGACGGCGACTGCCAGCACCCGCCGTCCCTGGTGCCCGACCTGGTCGCCACCGGTGAACGGGCCAACGCCGGGCTGGTCGTCGCCTCCCGGTACATCAAGGGCGGCAGCCGGGCCGGACTCGCGGGCAGCTACCGCGTGTTCGTCTCGCGCGGGGCGACCTGGCTGACCAAGGCGCTGTTCCCGCGCCGACTGCACGGCATCAGCGACCCGATGAGCGGTTTCTTCGCGATCCGCCGCAGCGCGGTCACGGCGGAGGTGCTCCAGCCGCTCGGCTACAAGATCCTCCTGGAACTCGCCGTCCGCAGCCGCCCGGGCCGGGTCACCGAGGTGCCCTTCGTCTTCCAGGACCGGTTCGCCGGGGAGTCCAAGTCGACCGCGCAGGAAGGCTTCCGCTTCCTGCGCCACCTGGCCGGGCTGCGCGCCGCCTCCCCGGTGGCGCGCATGATCGGCTTCGGCCTGATCGGGCTGACCGGCTTCCTGCCGAACCTGGTCGGCCTGTGGGCGCTGACCGCCGTGGGCATGCACTACGTACCGGCGGAGATCCTCGCCAACCAGCTCGGTGTCGCCTGGAACTTCGTGCTGATCGAGCACCTGCTGTTCCGCGAGCGGCGCCGCCATCGCCGCTGGTGGGACCGCGCCGGGCGGTTCGCGCTGCTCGCCAACGCCGATCTGGTGCTGCGCATCCCGCTGATCGCGCTGTTCGTGCACCAGTTCCACCTGGGTGTGCTGTCGGCCACCGCGCTCGCGCTGGTGACGACGTTCGTCCTGCGCTTCGCCGGGACCGAAGCGCTGGTCTACCTGCCGCGCCGGGGGCATGAGAAGCCCGCGCGCGGGAGCCGCGCCGCGAGGAGAACCGTGTGAACAAGTACCGGAGAAGAACCGCACTCGCCGGCGTGGGCGCCCTCACGGCCGGTCTGCTGATGACCGCGCCCCAGCCCGCGTCCGCCGCCAACCTCATCAAGAACCCCGGCTTCGAGACGGCCGGCGGCGACGGCATGCCGTACTGCTGGGAGAAGTCCGGCTGGGGCGACAACGACTTCACCTTCACCACCACGGCCGACGCGCACACCGGTTCGAAGGCCATGAAGGTCGAACTGACCCGCCGCGTCGAGGGCGACCGCAAGGCGCTGATCACCGAGTCGGCCGCGTGCGCGCCGGTGGTGACGGCGGGCCGGCAGTACGACCTCGGCCTCTGGTACAAGACGACCACGCCCGACGCGGCGATCACGCTCTTCCGGCACGACACCACGGCCGGCTGGCAGTACTGGACCGACCTCAAGACCCTGGACATGGCGGCCGGCTGGACCGAGGCCACCGTCCGCACCCCCGAGGTCCCGGCCGGCACCGACCGCATCTCCTGGGGCGTGTCCGTCTACGGCACCGGCTCCGCCACCACCGACGACTACACGATGGACCAGGTCCCCGACCCGGTCCTGCCGCCGCAGTGCACGGGCACCGCCGAGCAGTGCGCCGACGGCAGGTGGGACGTACTTCCCACGCGGAACCCGGTCCGCTCCATGCACTCGGTGGTCCTGCCGGGCGGCAAGGTGCTGCTGATCGCGGGCTCCGGGAACGACGAGTCGATGTTCAAGGCCGGCACCTTCACCTCGGCGGTGTACGACCCGCAGAAGGGCACCTACAAGGTCATCCCCACGCCGAAGGACATGTTCTGCGCCGGCCACGTCCAGCTCCAGGACGGGCGGGTGCTGGTGATGAGCGGCAACAAGGCGTACCCGGTGCCCGGCGGGCACGGCTACGAGGGCTTCAAGGACTCGTACGTCTTCGACCCGGCAACCGAGACCTACTCCAAGACCAACGACATGAACGACGGCCACTGGTACCCGTCGGCGACGATCCTCGGCAACGGTGACGTCATCTCCTTCGGCGGACTGCGCGAGGACTCCACCGGCTCGGTCACCGCCGAGCTGTTCTCCGAGGCCGAGCAGCGGTGGCAGCCGCTGTGGAAGGTCAACCAGACCTGGTCGTACTGGGGCCTGTACCCGTCGATGATCCTCATGCAGGACGGCCGCCTCTTCTACTCGGGCAGCCACGTCTTCGGCAACAACATCCCCGGCACCGGCTCGGCGATCTACGACTACGCCGCCAACGCCACCACCCAGGTGCCGGGCCTGCGGAACAAGGACGAGCGCGACCAGTCGGCCAGCGTGCTGCTGCCCCCGGCGCAGGACCAGAGGGTTCTCACCCTCGGCGGCGGCAACATCGACTCCAACCCGGAGGCGAACCGGCTGACCGACATCATCGACCTCAAGCAGCCCAGCCCCTCCTACGTGGCGGGGCCGCCCATCCCGCAGGGCACGGTCGACCTCGGCAACGGGCCCGTCCCGCAGACCGGGAACCAGGGCAAGATGTACGTCTCCGCGGTGCTCCTGCCCGACGGCAAGGTGCTGGAGACGGGCGGCGCCCTGCACAACCGGGCCGACCCGGTCCACGAGACGTCGATCTTCGACCCCGCCTCGGAGACCTTCGACCCGGTGGCCGCCGACCCCGAGGCCCGCGGCTACCACTCCTCGGCGTTCCTGCTCCCCGACGGCCGTGTGATGACCACCGGCGACAACCCGGGCAACGGCACGTGGAACCACGACGTGTCGGTCTACAGCCCGCCCTACCTGTTCAGGGGCCCGCGTCCGCAGATCACCTCGGTGATCGACACCGAGTGGAACTACGGCGACACCCAGCGCATCACCGTCGACCGGCCCATCGCCAAGGCCGAGCTGATCCGCCCGGCCGCCGTGACGCACTCCTCGGACCCGAACCAGCGGTTCGTGGACCTGCCGCTGTCCGTCGACGGCGACAACGTCGACCTGAACGTGACGAGCAACCCCAACCTGGCCCCGCCCGGCTGGTACATGCTCTTCGCGGTCGACGTGGACGGGGTGCCCTCGGTGGCGAAGTGGGTGCACCTGGCGGGCCCGCGGGCCCTCGAGGCGACGGACGCCTCGGCCCATGTCCACGACTTCGCCGACCGGCCCACGGGCAAGGTGGCCGAGCCCGGCAGGAAACGGGTGTCCCAGAAGGTCAGCCCCACGATCTCCGGCTGCGACCGGCACTACGGCTCGATCAACGTGTGCGTGCCGACGAACTTCCCGGCGGAGGTGAGGAAGTCGGCGGCGGCGCGCTGCGCGTGGCTCAAGGCCAACGACTACGGCCGCCTGAAGGTCAACGGCAAGGACGACCCGCTGGGCCTGGACAGGAACCGGGACGGCCTCGCCTGCGCCGAGGGGGACCTGACCAGGCGCTGAGACGTCCCTCAGGGGCGCGGGGAACCGCAGGGCCGGCCATGACGGCCGCGCGGTTCCCCGCGGCGCCCCACCCTCAACGGCGCTCGGAGCGAAGCCCGACAGCCCGCTCCACGATCGCCCCCAGCTGATCGTGGTGCGCACCCTTCCAGTACGCCCGACCGCACTGCGCGCACTGCGCGAACACGTCGTACGTGGCGTGCGTGCCGTGCTTGAGCTGGTCGGCGACCTCGTCCTTGGTCGCCTCGCGCAGCAGCCCGTTGCAGGCCGTGCACCGCGTCCACGGGCGCAGCTCCGGCCGGAACCGGTCCAGGATGTCGTCCAGTTGCTCCTCGGGCCGCGTGCTGTACACGAACGCCCCGGCCCACAGCTCGCGCCTGCGCAGCAGCCCCCGGTCGCGGCTCAGCATGACCCGCTGCTCAGCCGCCGAACGCGCGGCCAGCGCCGGGTCGCCGATGTCGGTCGACTCGTACGCCGTGTCCACGCCGAGCAGGCGCAGGCGGCGGGCCAGCGTGCCGAGATGGACGTCGAGGAGGAAACGGAGAGGAGCCCCGGGCACCTGCTGGGGGCGGGCGACGGCCCGTACCGTCACCGCCTCGCCGGCGGCCGGCACGTGCGAGAACGGCACCTCCCGGCCGTCCACGACCAGCGGGCCCACCTCGGTCAGCGGCACCCCCAGCGACTCGATGACATGGCCGAGGCTGGAGGCGCCGTCGGTGGGCGCCCGCACGGTGCCGTCCCTGCGGGCCCGGGTGACGAAGACATGCAGCTCGGGGGCGAACTCGACGTGGATCTCGGGACCGTTCACCCGGTCAGGATGCCATGGTGAGGGGCGCCGGAATCAGAGTTTTCCGCTCGGCAGGCCCTGCTCCATGACGTCCAGCGCGCGGTCGACCAGGTCCCGGATGTCGTCCCGGTGGCCGGTCTCGGCCCAGTAGCGGGAGACCTCCATGAGCCCGCCCATCACCGCCATGGAGAACACCCGCAGCTCCAGGCTGTCCGGGTCCAGCCCGGAACGCTCGGCCAGGGCCTGGCGGAGGAGGTGGCCGGTGGCGGCCATGCTCTCCATCATCCGGGCGCGCACGGCCGGCACCTCGACGCCCAGCCGGGTCCGCAGCCGCGTCACCTCGGGTTCCTCGGCGAGGCTCAGGTCCAGGGCCGTGCGCATCACATGCCGCAGGACGTCCGCCCACGACTCGTCCAGGGGCCGGGCCCGCAGCTCCGCCAGCATGAACGGGTCCCACTCGTCGGTGATGACGATGTCTTCCTTGGTGGGGAAATACCGGAACACCGTCGACGGCGACACCTCGGCGCGCTCGGCGATTTGCTCGACCGTCGTGGCGTCGTAACCCTGCTCCTCGATCAGCGCGTAGGTCGCGGTGCGGATCGCCTGGCGGGTCTTGATCTTCTTCCGCTCCCGGAGCCCCGGCTGGGGGCGGTCGGCGGGGGTGGTGCGTGCGGCCGTCATGAAGGTCATTGTCGGGCATCGGCCTCGGGCGGGGCCATGGCCGGGGCGCCGTCCGTCCCGGCCGGGGCGGGCCGGGCGCCGGGCAGGAACGCCCCGGCGAGCGGCGCTGCCGCCAGGGCCGCGACGCCGCACACCAGCAGCACCACGCCCATGCCGTGGACGTAGGCGCTGTCCGCGGAGGCGGCCAGGCCGGCCGTGCCCGTGCGCTCGGCGACGAGGTGTGCGGCGACCACCGACTCCCCGGCGGTGTCGGCGGCCCGGGCGGGCAGGCCGCTCACGTCGAGCCGGTCCCGGTAGACGCCCGCGAGCAGGCTGCCGAGCAGGGCGATGCCGATGGCACTGCCGACCTGCCGCAGGGTCATCAGCAGCCCGGAGCCACTGCCGGCCCGGTCCGCGGGGAGCGCGGCCAGCGCCCCGTCCATCGCGGGGACCACGGAGAAGCCGAAGCCCACCCCGGTCACGGTCAGCCACAACGCCGTGAAGCCGTAGCCGGAGTCGGGCGTGGTGCGGCTGCCGAGGAACGCCGCGCAGGCCAGCACCACCAGACCGCAGCCGACCACCGCGCGGGGACCGAACCGGGCGACGACGGGCTGGGCACCGCGCGCGGCGACCATCAGGCCGCCCATCATCGGCAGCAGCCGCAGCCCGGTGCCGAGGGCGTCGTGGCCGAGGACGGCATGGAGGTATGGCGGCAGCAGGAAAAGCAGACCCGCCAGGACGAAGGTGACCAGGGTCGCCGTCAGCGCGCTGACCAGGAAGCCCCGGTGGCCGAGCAGCCGCGTGTCGATCATGGGCCGCGCGGCCCGGCGTTCGCGCAGCACCAGCCCGGTGAGCAGCACCACGGCTCCGGCCAGGAACCCGGCCACCAGGGGGTCGCCCCAGCCGCGGGTGGGTGCCTCGATGATGGCGTAGACCAGGGCGCCGAGGCCGGCGGCGGTGAGGGCCGTGGCGAGGGCGTCGACCTTCGGGGCGGAGGGGTCGCGCGTTTCGGGGAGCAGGAACAGGCAGGCGGTGATGCCGAGGCCGGCCATGGGGACGTTGATCAGGAAGACCGAGCCCCACCAGAAGTGGTCGAGCAGCCAGCCGCCCAGGACGGGTCCGAGCGGCATGCCGAGCGCGGAGGCGGCCGACATGGCGCCGACGGCCTTGGTGCGCTCCTCGGGACCGAACAGCGACGGCAGCACCGACAGCGCCAGCGGCATCACCAGCGCTCCGCCCACCCCCATCACGGCCCGGGCCGCCACGACGCAGGGCACGTCCGGGGCCGCGGCGCCAAGGACCGAGCCGGCCAGGAAGATCCCGAGTCCCGTGATCAGCATCAGCCGCCGTCCGAACCGGTCGCCGAGCAGCCCGGCCGGGAGCATCAGCGCCGCGAAGACGACGACATAGGCGTCCGCCATCCACTGCTGCTCACCGGTGCCGGCGCCGAGTTCCCCGGCCATGGTCGGCAGCGCCACGTTGAGGATCGTCATGTCGAAGCCGAGCGTGAGCATGCTCGCGACCAGGGCCGTCAGGGCCCACCAGCGCCGGGGATCGGGTGAAATGACAGCGGCCATGAAATGACAGTAGCTCTCAAAAGAGAGTGGATGTCAATAACTCGGCAGGTGTTCGGGCATCGCTCGCACGTGTCCGCGCCCGAGGCGGGTGTGCGGGCACGCGAAAGGCCACGGCCGGAAGGCCGTGGCCTGGGGGCCCGTGGGGCCTGGGGGCAGGGGGGCCTAACCGTGCTGGTACGCCACCAGCGAGATTCCCACGTAGTGGGCGATGAAGGCCGCGAGCGTGAAGGAGTGGAACACCTCGTGGAAGCCGAACCAGCGCGGGGACGGGTTCGGCCGCTTGATCCCGTAGACCACGCCGCCCGCGCTGTAGAGCAGACCGCCGACGACGATCAGGACGAGGACCGCGACGCCGCCGTTGCGCATGAAGTCCGGCAGGTAGAAGACGGCCGCCCAGCCCATCGCGATGTAGCACGGCGTGTACAGCCAGCGCGGGGCGCCGACCCAGAAGACGCGGAAGAGGATGCCGGCCGCGGCCGCGGCCCAGATGCCCCACAGCAGCCACTCACCCTTGCTGCCCGGCAGGAGCAGCATGGCCAGCGGGGTGTAGGTGCCCGCGATGATCAGGAAGATGTTGGCGTGGTCCAGCCGGCGCAGGACGCCATCCATGCGCGGGCTCCAGTCGCCCCGGTGGTACAGCGCGCTCACACCGAACAGCAGGCACGCGGTCAGAGCGAAGACGCCGCAGGCGATGCGGCCTCTGGAGGTGTCGGCGAGGGCGGTCAGCGCGAGGCCGGAGATCACGACGGCCGGGAACATGCCGAGGTGCAGCCAGCCGCGCAGCTTCGGCTTCACCGGATGAGGCAGGGAGAGCTCCTGCGGACCGTGGCCGTCGGCCGCCGAGTCCGAGGGCGCGTCGGGGACGAACGCAGTCATGGCCGAATGGTAGCTACGGAACCGTAAGTGACCCATCAGTGGCTCGGTTCGACCGTCGAAGAGTGGCCATCCTCTCACCCTCGCCCGGCGGCGGTTACGCAAATGAACCGTCAGGTGAACGCAACGTGCACGTAAAGAGGGCCCGAGAAACCGTGGCGAGCCTCACGTTGCTCACTTGTGCACTCCTCTGGACAGATGGGCGCGAGCATCGGATGATCAAATGAGTGCGGTCGGCACCGGATGAGCGCCAAGATCCACCTGAAGCATCCGGGTCGCAGCCCCCACGGGGCCTCCACATCACAAAAAATCCCTCATTTAGGAGCAATCGTGGCGCGCGACATCGCGGCTCCCACCGTCCCCACCACTCATCAGGGGCTGATCTCGTGGGTCAACGAGATCGCAGAACTGACGCAGCCGGACAACGTGGTCTGGTGTGACGGGTCCGAGGCCGAGTACGAGCGACTGTGCGAAGAGCTCGTGGAGAAGGGCACCTTCCGCAAACTCGACCCGATCAAGCGCCCCCACTCCTACTACGCGGCCTCCGACCCCACCGACGTCGCGCGCGTCGAGGACCGGACGTTCATCTGCTCCGAGAAGGAGGAGGACGCGGGCCCGACCAACCACTGGAAGGCCCCCGCCGAGATGCGGGAGATCTTCCAGGGCTCCGGGGGCCAGGGAGGTCTGTTCCGCGGCTCGATGCGCGGCCGGACCATGTACGTCGTGCCCTTCTGCATGGGCCCGCTCGGCTCGCCGCTGTCCGCACTCGGCGTGGAGATCACCGACTCCGCGTACGTCGCCGTCTCCATGCGCACCATGACGCGCATGGGCCAGGCCGTCCTGGACGAGCTCGGCTCCGACGGCTTCTTCGTCAAGGCCGTCCACACCCTGGGCGCCCCGCTGGAGCCCGGCCAGGCGGACGTCCCCTGGCCCTGCAACCAGACCAAGTACATCTCGCACTTCCCCGAGGACCGCGAGATCTGGTCCTACGGCTCGGGCTACGGCGGCAACGCCCTGCTCGGCAAGAAGTGCTACGCCCTGCGCATCGCCTCCGTCATGGCCCGGGACGAGGGCTGGCTCGCCGAGCACATGCTCGTGCTGAAGCTGACCCCGCCGCGCGGCGAGGCCAAGTACGTCGCCGCCGCCTTCCCGAGTGCCTGCGGCAAGACCAACCTCGCCATGCTGGAGCCGACCATCCCGGGCTGGACGGTCGAGACCATCGGCGACGACATCGCCTGGATGCGCTTCGGCGAGGACGGCCGCCTCTACGCCATCAACCCCGAGGCCGGCTTCTTCGGCGTCGCCCCGGGCACCGGCGAGCACACCAACGCCAACGCGATGAAGACCCTGTGGGGCAACTCCGTCTTCACCAACGTCGCCCTCACCGACGACAACGACGTGTGGTGGGAGGGCATGACGGAGGAGACCCCGGCCCACCTGACGGACTGGAAGGGCAACGACTGGACGCCCGAGTCCGGCGTCCCGGCCGCCCACCCCAACGCCCGCTTCACGGTCCCGGCCTCGCAGTGCCCGATCATCGCGCCCGAGTGGGAGGACCCCAAGGGCGTGCCGATCTCGGCGATCCTCTTCGGCGGCCGCCGCGCCACCGCCGTACCGCTGGTGACGGAGTCCTTCGACTGGAACCACGGCGTCTTCCTCGGCGCCAACGTGGCCTCCGAGAAGACCGCCGCCGCCGAGGGCAAGGTCGGCGAACTGCGCCGCGACCCCTTCGCGATGCTGCCGTTCTGCGGCTACAACATGGGCGACTACATGGCCCACTGGGTCGACGTGGCCAAGGACAAGGACCAGTCCAAGCTGCCGAAGATCTACTACGTCAACTGGTTCCGCAAGGACGACGAGGGCAAGTTCGTCTGGCCCGGCTTCGGCGAGAACTCCCGCGTCCTGAAGTGGATCGTGGAGCGGCTGGACGGCCGGGCCGAGGGCGTCGAGACCCCGATCGGCATTCTGCCGACCAAGGAGGCCCTCGACACCGATGGCCTGGAACTGGCCGAGTCCGACCTGGAGTTCCTGCTCACGGTCGACAAGGAGATCTGGCGCGAGGAGGCCGCCCTGGTCCCCGAGCACCTCAACACCTTCGGCGACCACACGCCGAAGGAGCTGTGGGACCAGTACCGCGCCCTGGTGGAGCGCCTGGGCTGAGCCCACTCCCCGAACTCCGCGGCCGGCTGGAACCGACAGTGCCCTGACCAGCAACATCGTCACGGCCGGCCGCGGGACCGACAGGCGGGGCCCGCACAACGGCGTGCGGGGTTCCGGGCCCGTCACCGCCCTCCGTCCGCCCCGACGGAACCCTGCGGCGACAGGTCCACTCCCGCCCGCTTCGGCACGGCTCGCTCCGCGGGCTCACGAACGTGCCGATGGATGACCGAGCGCCCCGGCCGACTGCCTACGTCGACCGGGGCGCTCGGGCGTTTCCGGGGTGTGCGGTGTGGTGGAACCAGGCCGAACCCAGCTTGACGGGCTCGGAGTTGTTCGAGCCGACGTGGCGGGCGATCGTGGTCTGCAAGAGGCGTGACCGGCTTCGGGTGGGGTACCCGAGGGCCCTCACTGAGGGCTTAGTGGCGCCCGGTCCGCGCGTCGCTGCGGGTGCGCGCGGACCGGGGCCGTCAAGGGGAGCCCCGCAGGGCTCAGTGGGACGCGAGTTCCCGGGGCCCCAGCGCCGCGGTGTGGGCGTCCATCCGCTCGGCGGCCAGGATCGCGGCCGCCGTGTCGGCACGGGAAGCGGCCACGACCAGTGCCCGGCCCGCCAGGGCGTGCGCCCGCCGGTGCAGGGCGGCGGCGTTCTTCTCGTGTCGGCCGCTCATCGGCGCCCGTACGGGGGTGCGGCCTCCCCGCAGCCTGCTCACCTGCTTCGCGAGCCGCTCCGCCGCCGTGTCCAGGTCGGCCGAGGCCTGCGTCGCCCGCAGCTCGTCCGTGACGGCGAGCAGCGCGGCGAGGTGGCCCGCGAGCTGGATGTCCAGCTCTTCCTCACGCGAACGGTGGGGGAAGTCCGGGTTGGGGCCGTCCACCGTGCTGTGGACCGACTTGGTGCGGATCGGTTCGTACATGGGAAGGCCTCCTGAGTCCTTGCAGGAAACCATCCTAGCTTAGAATTCGTCTAAAGTTGAGTTGTTCACAAGACCGGACTGCCCGCGCACATAGCGTGAGCGGGCAGGTCGGGTGAGGTGTGGCCGGTGCGGATCAGGGCTGGCTGTAGCCGTCCAGGAAGTGCCCGATGCGCCCCATCGCGTCGGTCAGGTCCCCGACCGTCGGCAGGGTCACGATGCGGAAGTGGTCGGGCTCCGGCCAGTTGAAGCCCGTGCCCTGCACGACCATGATCTTCTCGCGCCGGAGCAGGTCCAGGACCATGCGGCGATCGTCCTTGATCTTGAACACCTTGGGGTCGAGGCGCGGGAAGAGGTACAGCGCCCCCTTCGGCTTCACGCAGCTCACGCCGGGGATCTGGGTCAGCAGCTCGTACGCCGCGTCCCGCTGCTCGCGCAGCCGCCCGCCGGGGAGCACCAGGTCGTTGATCGTCTGCCGTCCGCTGAGGGCCGCGACGACTCCGTGCTGCCCGGGCATGTTCGCGCACAGACGCATGTTCGCCAGGATCGTCAGACCCTCGATGTAGGAGTCGGCGTGGGCGCGCGGCCCGGAGATCGACATCCAGCCGACCCGGTAGCCCGCCACCCGGTACGCCTTCGACATGCCGTTGAAGGTGAGGGTGAGCAGGTCGGGGGCGACGGAGGCGGTGGGGGTGTGCGTGGCGCCGTCGTAGAGGATCTTGTCGTAGATCTCGTCGGAGCAGACGAGCAGGTTGTGCCGGCGGGCGATGTCGGTCAGGCCCTTGATCATCGCCTCGTCGTAGACGGCACCCGTCGGGTTGTTCGGGTTGATGATCACCAGCGCCTTGGTGCGGTCGGTGACCTTGCGCTCGATGTCGGCGAGGTCCGGCATCCAGTCGGCCTGCTCGTCACAGCGGTAGTGCACGGCCGTGCCGCCGGACAGGGATACGGCGGCGGTCCACAGCGGGTAGTCGGGCGCGGGCACGAGGACCTCGTCGCCGTCGTCCAGCAGGCCCTGCATGGCCATCACGATCAGCTCGGAGACGCCGTTGCCGATGAAGACGTGCTCGACGTCCGTCTCGATGCCGAGGGTCTGGTTGTGCATGACGACCGCCCTGCGCGCGGCCAGCAGGCCCTTGGCGTCGCCGTAGCCGTGGGCGGAGGAGACGTTCCGGAGGATGTCCTCCAGGATCTCCGGGGGGCACTCGAAGCCGAACGCGGCCGGATTTCCGGTGTTCAACTTGAGGATCCGATGCCCGGCAGCCTCCAGTCTCATCGCCTCCTCGAGGACCGGGCCCCGGATCTCGTAACAGACGTTGGCGAGCTTGGTCGACTGGATCACCTGCATGTCTGGGAGCTTACGGCCCGGTAATGCCTCTCGGGCCGTGTTTTCCGCCACGTGAGACGCGGGGATTTGCGGCGATATCGGTGCGCGCTGTCCCACCAGCACCTTCGGTCCCTAGAATCCCCCGGCATGTCCAAGCCATTCGATTACGCCGAGCGAGCGACGGGCGGCGAGCCGCAGGGGCCGCCGAACGTGTACCTGCCGCAGGGGGTCGCCCCTCCGGTGTACGACGCCTACGCGGATCCGGCGGCGGCGCACGGATGGCAGGACGTGTACGGCCACGATCACGGCCACGGTGGCGGCCCGGCCGACGCCCCCGACCTCCATGCGTATCCGGGGGAACCGGGGAATCCGGGGGGTCCCGCGCCCGTGTACTCCGGCGAGGTCGACGGCGCCCATGAGGGGCGTGCGTACCCGGGGGACCCCGGCGTTCCCGCCTACCCCGGCAGCGATGCCGACGGCGCCCACCAGGGCCATCGCTCCGACGGCATCGGGGAAACCCGTGAGCTGCCGGTGGTGCCGGTGCCGGGCGGCCGGTCCGGGGCCGGACACCGGGCCCGGCGCAAAGCCCCTGCCCCGCGGTCGCGCCGCGTGGCGGTCGCGGCCGGTGCTGTGGGGGCCCTGTCCGTGGCCGTGCTCATCGCCGGGTTCTCCTTCTCGGGCGCGCCTTCCGGCGGGCCGCGGGGCGGTGAGAGCGGCCGTGCGGATCCGGCGACGGAGGACTCCCCGACGGCTTCCCCCTCGGACACCGGTCCGGGGGTGAGCTCCGGCGCCCCGCTGGCGGCCCGCCCGGAAAGCTCTGACGACCCGTCCGGTGCGGCGTCCCCGACTCCGCCCCCCACCGTGAGCCGGACCCCGTCCGTGTCCGCGTCCCCGTCCGCCACGGAAGGCGCGCCGCCCCCGGCCGGCGACTCCACGACCACCGCACCCGTGAACTCCGGCCCCACCGCCACGACCTCGGCGCCCGGCAGGTGGGACGGGAAACCCGGACATGGGCCCGGTGGCACCAAGGGCCCCAAGTGAGCGCCCTGTAAGGGCGGTTGAGTAGGGTCGGTACCGGACTCCAGAATTCCGGTTGTGGAACAGGTTCTTGTGCCACTCCCTTGCGACGATCACAATGCACATGACAACAGTGCAGGCGGCCGGAAGATTTTCGGCCGCCTCCGTCGCAAGAGGGGACCCCCCATGAGAAAACCTCTCGCCGCCGCGTTCTTCGCCCTGGCGATAGCCGGGGCCGGCGCGGCCCCCGCGGCCGCTGCCGATGCCGCCCCCACGGGCGTCGGCAAGACCGCGGACACGGGCTCGGCCACGTCCGCCGTATCGGGCGTGGTCACGTCCGTGGAGCAGACGCTGTCCGGGCTCACCGCTCCGTCGGCGAAGGCCGTGAACTTCGCCGGCACCGTCGCGCTCAGCAACTGCTCCGGCTCGGTCGTCCGGATGCCGGACTCCGAGGCCGACGACCCGGCCCTGGTGATGACGAACGGCCACTGCCTGGAGTCCGGCTTCCCCGGCCCGGGCCAGGTCCTCGTCGACAAGGCCTCCAGCCGCACCTTCAGCCTGCTCAACTCCTCCGGCTCGCGCGTCGCCACCCTGCGCGCCGCCAAGCTCGCCTACGGCACGATGACCGACACGGACGTCGCGCTGTACCAGCTCACCACCACGTACGCGCAGATCAAGAGCTCGTACAACATCAACGCGCTGACGCTGAACGACACCCACCCGGTCGCCGGCACCGCCATCAGCATCCCCTCCGGCTACTGGAAGCGGATCTACAGCTGCTCCATCGACGGGTTCGCGTACCGCCTGAAGGAGGGCGACTGGACCTGGAAGGACTCGGTCCGCTACACCTCCGCCTGCAACACCATCGGCGGCACGTCCGGCTCGCCCGTCGTCGACCAGGCCACCAACAAGGTCGTGGCCATCAACAACACCGGCAACGAGGACGGTGAGCGCTGCACGGTGAACAACCCGTGCGAGGTCGACGCCAACGGCACCGTGACCGTCCGCAAGGGCATCAACTACGCCCAGGAGACCTACGGGATCCCGGCCTGCTTCGGGATCGACAACAAGCTCGACCTGAGCGCGAGCGGCTGCACCCTGCCCAAGCCGTAGGACCAGGACAGGGCGCAGGCCGGGCGGTCACGTGGGAGGAGTCCCGCGGATCGCCCGGCCCGCCAGCACGTCGGTGCGCCGGCCCTCCTCGATCACGAACCGGCCGTCGACCAGGACGTGCGGGATGCCCGTCGGGAGCGTGCGCGGCTCCGCGAACGTGGAGCCCGCCGCGACCGTCGCCGGGTCGAACAGGACCAGGTCGGCCACGTACCCCTCGCGGACCAGGCCCCGGTCCGGCAGGCGGAGCCGCGCCGCCGGGCGGGACGTGAGGTGTGCGACGCACTCCTCCAGCGACAGCACCCCCGACTCCCGCACGTAGTGGCCGAGATAGTGCGGGAACGTGCCGTAGGCGCGCGGGTGCGGCTTCGCGCCCTGGAGGATGCCGTCCGAGCCACCGGTGTGGACCCGGTGGCGCATGATCGCGCGGACGTTCTCCTCGTGGCCCACGTGCTGGAGGATCGTCGGGGCCAGCCGGTCGGCCAGCAGCAGTCCGCGGGCGGTCACCCAGGGCTCCTCGCCCCGGACGGCCGCCGACTCGGCGATGGTCCGGCCGACGAGATCGGCCAGGGCCGGGTCGCCCACGCCTGAGATCTCGATGGTGTCCCATTCGATCGGCACACCGTGGCAGCCGTCCGAGCCGGTGACCTCCAGATGGTGGCGGATGCGTTCCGCAGTGCCGTCGTCCGCCAGCCGCCGGAGGGTCTCCTCCGGGCCGCCCTCGCTCGCCCAGCTCGGCAGGACGGCCGCCAGCGTCGTGCAGCCCGGGGTGTACGGGTAGGTGTCGAGGCTGATGTCCGCTCCCTCGGCGAGGGCCTCGTCCAGCAGGGACAGCAGCTCGGGCGCCCGGCCCCTGTTCACGCCGAAGTTCATGGTGGCGTGGGCGAGATGGAGGGAGCAGCCCGCCTCACGGGTCAGCGCGATCATCTCCCGGTAGGCCTCCAGGGCGCCGGCCCCGTAGGAGCGGTGGTGCGGGCAGTAGTAGCCGCCGTAGGAGGCCACCACCCGGCACAGCTCGGTCAGTTCGGCGCCCCGCGCGTACATGCCCGGGGTGTACGTAAGCCCCGAGGACATGCCGACGGCGCCCTGCTCCATGCCCTCGGCCACCAACCGCCGCATCCGGTCCAGCTCTTGCTCGGTGGCCTCGCGGTCCTCCCAGCCGACGGCGAGGGCCCGGACCGTGCCCTGCGGGATCAGGTAGGCCGCGTTCACGGCGATCCCGCGGTCCAGCCGGTCGAGGTACTCGCCGACCGTGCGCCAGTCGATGTCGAGGTCGTCGCCCGGGCCGTTCCACCCGGCGATCGCGCGGCGCACCTCGCCGAGCGTGCGGTCGTCGACCGGCGCGTACGACAGGCCGTCCTGGCCGATGACCTCCAGCGTGACGCCCTGCGCGGCCTTGGCGCTGTGGTCGGGGTCGCGCAGCAGCGCGAGGTCGCTGTGCGCGTGCATGTCGATGAAGCCGGGGGAGAGGACCAGGCCCTCCGCGTCCAGCTCCCGGCGGGCCTTCGGCCGCTGGCAGCCCGCCGCGGCGGCCTCCTTGACGATCCCCACGATCCGGCCGCCGTCGACCACGACATCGGCGCGGTAGGAGTCCGCGCCCGAGCCGTCGACGACGTCCGCGTCCCGGATGACGAGCTCTTCCATCGCTCCCGCCCCTCCTAGAAGAACGTGCGCACGTAGTCGACGACCGTGCCGTCCGCCTCGGCGACGGGGATCAGCTGCCACTTGTCGAACGAGGTGCACGGATGGGACAGGCCCAGCCCGACCCAGTCGCCGACCTCCAGGTCCGCCTCCGGTGCGGTGGCGAGCCAGGCGTGCTGGTCCGACAGGGCCGTCACCGAGACGCCGGTGGCCGGGCGCTCGGCGCCGTCGCGGCGGATCACCTGGGCGAAGGGCAGATCGAGGTCGTAGGCGGCGTCCCGCTTGCCCGCGTTGACGAAGGCCTGCTCGGGGCAGGGGCGTGACACCACCTGGGTCCACAGGCGGAACGCCGGCTCCAGCGCGCCCTCCTCGGGGACCCGGTTGAACGGGGTCAGCTTGCGGTAGTGGCCGTCGTCGTGCGAGACGTAGGCGCCCGAGCGGAGCAACTTCAGTATGGGGGAGGAGAGTTCGGGGATCTCGGCGAAGACCTCGGCGACCGCGTCGAACCAGGCGCTGCCGCCCGCGCTGACCACGATCTCGTCCAGGCCGGTGAAGCGCCCGCCCTTGTCGAAGTCGGCGGCGAGGGCGACCAGCCGTCGCAGCCACGCCGTCACCCGCTCGGTGTCGGCCTTCGGCACCTCGCCCTCGTAGCCCGCGACACCGACCAGACGCAGGGTGCGGGTGCCCGCCACCGCGTCCGCGACCGCCGCGCACTCCGCCTCCGTCCGCACCCCGGTCCGGGCGCCCTCACCGGCGGCGAGCTCGACGACGACGTCCACCGGCCGCGAGGCGCCCCGCAGGGCCGCGTCCATCAGCTCCACTCCGCGCACGGAGTCGACGTAACAGACGAACCGGAACCCCGGGTCGGCGTCCAGCTCGGCGGTGATCCAGCGCAGGGCCGCCGCGTCGACCAGCTCGTTGGCCAGGAACACACGCCGGGTGCCGAACGCCCGCGCCACCCGCACCTGGTGCGGCACGGCCAGCGTGATGCCCCACGCCCCGTGCTCGATCTGCCGCTGGAACAGCTGCGGTGCCATCGAGGTCTTGCCGTGCGGCGCGAACGCCAGGCCGTGCCGGGCCGCGTACGTCTCCATCAGCCTCAGGTTGTGCTCCAGGCGCTCGGCGGACAGCGCGAGCACGGGCGTGGCGAAGCCGCCGGTGAACAGGTTGCGGCGCTGTCCGGCCAGCTCGGCGACGGTCAGGCCGTCGGCGTCCGGCGGGAGGCCCTTGAAGCGGTGATCGACGCGCTCGGCGGCGAGCCGGGCGAGGGACTGGGCGGAGTCGGCCGTCATGGAGCCTCCCTGATCTGCGGTGTTGCAGTAGATGCAACATTCATTGCGTATGTCGCTGACCGCTGTCTAACATCTCGGCCACCGCCGGTCAATGAAACCGCCCCCCACCGACCTCGCCGAGGAGCTACGAGCATCGTGACCCCCACGGGACCCTGCGACGCCCCCGATGTCGTGGACGTCGTCGCGCTCGGCGAGTCCATGGTCACGTTCCTGCCCTCCCGGCCGGGACGCCTCGCCGACGTGCCGTCCTTCGCGCGGGGCATCGGCGGGGCGGAGTCCAACGTGGCCTGCGTGCTGGCGGCGGCGGGGCACTCCGCGCGGTGGGTCAGCAGGGTGGGGGCCGACCCGTTCGGCGACCACCTGGTGGAGGCGATCGGCGGGTACGGGGTCGACGTGGCGCATGTCCGGCGCGACCCCGACCGCCCCACCGGCATCTACTTCCGCACCGCAGGGGACCGGGCCGGCGACACCCACGAGGTGGCGTACTACCGGGCCGGTTCCGCGGCCTCCGCGATGAGCGCGACCGATCCCGACCCGTCGGCGGTGCGCGCCGGGCGTGTGCTGCACCTGTCCGGCATCACCGCGGCGCTCTCCGCGACCTGCCTCGACCTGATGCGCGAGCTGACCACCCGCCGCCCCGGCCGCCCGCTCGTCTCCTTCGACGTCAACCACCGCCCCGGCCTGTGGCGCGGCGCGGACGCCCCCGAGGTGCTGCGCGACCTCGCCCGCGGCGCCGACCTCGTGTTCGTCGGGCAGGACGAGGCGTGGGGACTGCACAGCGCCGAAGCCGTCCGCGCCGCCCTTCCCGAACCCGAGGTGCTGGTCGTCAAGCAGGGCGCCGCCGGGGCCACCGTCTTCCACGAGCGGGACGTCACCTTCGTCCCCGCGCCCCGCGTGGACGTCGTCGCCGCCGTCGGTGCCGGGGACGCCTTCGCCGCCGGGTTCCTCTCCGCCACCCTGCGCGGGCTGCCCGTGCGGCAGCGGCTGCGGCACGGGCACCTGATGGCCGCCGCCGCGCTGACCGCGCCCGGCGACCTCGCGACCCCGCCCGCCCGCGACCACGCCGACCGCCTCGCTGCCCTGGACGACGGCACATGGGGGAGACTGCGACTCGGCCCGGGCTGGACCGAGGAGACACAGCGGGCCGCCGAGGAGGTACGTACGTCATGAGCCAGACCGTCGACCGCGCGCTCAGCATCCTGCCGCTGCTCGCCGAGGGACCCGCCGACCTGGGGCAGGTCGCCGACCGCCTCGGCGTGCACAAGTCCACGGCCCTGCGCCTGCTGCGCACCCTCCACGAGCACGGCCTCGTCTACCGCCAGTCCGACCAGCGCTACCGCCTCGGAGCCCGGCTCTTCGCCCTCGCCCAGGAGGCGATGGAGAACCTCGACGTCCGCGAGATCGCCCACCCCCACCTGGTCCGCCTCAACGAGGCCTGCGGGCACACCGTGCACCTCGCCGTGTACGAGGAGAACGAGGTCCTCTACATCGACAAGGTCGACAGCCGCTACCCGGTGCGGATGTACTCCCGCATCGGCAAGCCCGTCGCCATCACCGTCGCCGCGGTCGCCAAGCTGCTGCTGGCCGACCTGCCCGAGCACGAGCGGCGCGCGGTCGCGGAGAAGCTCGACTACCCCGCCTACACGTCCCGTTCGACCCCAGGCGCGAGCGCGTTCCTGCGCGAGCTGGAGAAGGTGCGCGAACAGGGCTGGGCCACCGACCTCGGCGGCCACGAGGAGTCCATCAACTGCGTCGCGGCGCCCATCCGCGGCGCCGACGGCCGGGTCGTCGCCGCGATGTCGGTCTCCGCGCCGAACGTCGTCGTCACCGCCGACGAACTCCTCACCCTCCTGCCGCTGGTGCGCCGCACGGCGGACGCCATCAGCGGGGAGTACTCCGGCAGATCACCAGTGAAGGGCACCGTATGACGGACAAGATCGCACTCACCCCGAAGACCCACACCACCCCGCCGGCGAAGTTCTCCCACGGTGTGAGGAAGGGCAACATCCTCCAGGTCGCCGGCCAGGTCGGCTTCCTGCCCGCCGAGGAGGGCAAGGCGCCCACGCCCGCCGGGCCGACCCTGCGCGAGCAGACCCTCCAGACCCTCGCCAACGTCAAGGCCATCCTGGAGGAGGGCGGCGCCTCCTGGGACGACGTGATGATGATCCGCGTCTACCTGACGGACGTGGCCCACTTCGCCGAGATGAACGAGATCTACAACGCGTACTTCGAGGAGCAGGGCCTGACCCAGCCGCCCGCCGCGCGCACGACGGTCTACGTCGGTCTGCCCGCGGGTCTCCTCATCGAGATCGACGCGCTGGCCGTCCTCGGCTGACCCACCCCCGCACCCGCACGTCCGTGAGGCGCGGCGCCCCGATGCGCCGCGTCGCGCTCCCCCCTACCCAGAAGCCGTATGCCTTTACGAAGAGGACCCCCGTATGTCCCATCCGCTCGCCGCGTCCGCCCCCGCCGAGACACCGCCCCACGCCGGAGGACTGCTCCTCCTCGTCGACGGCACCGCCGGACTCCTGCTCACCGCCGCGCTCGGCATCGCGCTGCTGCTCCTGCTCATCATCAAGCTGAGACTCCAGCCCTTCGTCGCCCTGCTGGCGGTCTCCATAGCCGTCGGCCTCGCCGCCGGTCTCTCGGTCACCGAACTCTTCGGCACGGTCCAGAGGTCGGACGCCGTCTCCACCATCGAATCCGGCATGGGCGGCATCCTCGGCCATGTCGCCATCATCATCGGCCTGGGCACCATGCTCGGCGCGATCCTCGAAGTCAGCGGCGGGGCCGAGGTCCTGGCGGGCCGTCTGCTCGGCCTGTTCGGGGAGCGGCGCGCACCCCTCGCCATGGGCCTGACCGGCCTGATCTTCGGCATCCCGGTCTTCTTCGACGTCGGCATCTTCGTCCTGGCCCCGATCGTCTACGCCGCCGCCAAGCGGTCCGGCAAGTCGATCCTGCTCTACTGCCTGCCCCTGCTCGCGGGCCTGTCCGTCACGCACGCCTTCCTGCCGCCGCACCCCGGCCCGGTGGCCGCCGCCGGGCTGCTCCACGTCGACCTCGGCTGGGTCGTCCTCATGGGCGTCGTCTGCGGCCTGCCCGCGGTGCTGGCCGCCTGGGGCTACGCCGCGTGGATCGGCCGCCGCATCTTCGTCCCCGTCCCGCAGGACATGGTCGAGGCGGCAAAGGAGGCCAGGCAAGCCGTCGTCGACGAGCAGCGGGCCGCCGGGGTCGCGCCCAGCGAGCAGCCGGTCTCCCTCGGCACGGTCCTCGGCATCATCGGCGCGCCCCTGGTGCTCATCCTCGCCGCGACGTTCTCCTCGATCGCCCTGGGCCCCTCCACGCTCCGCTCGGTGATCGAGTTCTTCGGCAACCCGTTCGTGGCGCTGACCATCGCCCTGTTCCTCGCGTACTACCTGCTGGGCATCCGCCGCGGCTGGTCCCGCACATCCCTGGAGACGGTGTCGACCGCGTCCCTCAAGCCGGTCGGCAACATCCTGCTGGTGGTCGGCGCGGGCGGCGTCTTCGGCGCCGTCCTCAAAGCCAGCGGCGTCGCCCAGGCCCTGTCGGACACGTTCAACGACGTCGGCCTCCCGGTGCTCGTCCTGTCCTACCTGATCTCCGTCGTCCTGCGCGTGGCCCAGGGCTCGGCGACGGTGGCGATCGTGACGACGGCGGGCATCGTGGCCCCGCTCCTGTCCGAGGGCGACCACTCCCAGGCGTTCGTGGCCCTGGTCATCATGGCCATCTCGGCCGGCTCCATCTTCGCCTCGCACGTCAACGACGGCGGCTTCTGGATGGTGGCGAAGTACTTCGGCATCAGCGAGCGGGACACGCTCAAGACCTGGACCGTGCTGGAGAGCGTGCTGTCGGTGGCGGGGTTCGCGGTGGCGGCGGTGCTCAGCCTCTTCGTGTAGACGGCCGAATCTTGTAGGCGTCTGATAACGAAGTCGGACTCGACTGTGTACCGCACAGGTTTGTCGACCATACTGCTGCGCTGTGGAGCAGCGCATAGGTTCGAGCAGCCAGCCCCTGGAAGGCGCCGGGTTCGACCCGGCCTTCGTTCCCGGGCTCACGTCACCCGTGTCCGGACGGACGGAGGAGGACGCGTCCGAGAAGGAGCCCGAGGTCGCGGACGCCGAGGCGGCCGAGGAGGCCGCCGACGAGCCGGAGGACACGGCCGAGGCGGCCCCCTCCGAGCAGGAGGAGGACACCGAAGCCGTCGACGGCCCCGTCTTCGAGGCGTCCGACCGCCGCGCCAGGCTGGTCGCCGACCACCGGGGCGTACGACTGTGCCTGGACGACCAGGAGTGCGAGTTCCGCTGGGACGAGATCGGCGCGGTCGAGACGGAGACGGCGCGCTTCGGCAAGCGGTACACCGTCACCGTCCACACCCCTGACCGGCGTTGGTACCCGATCGAGATCGAGGCGCCGGCCAGGAGCCACTTCAAGGTGTGGGACGAGCAGCTGGACGCCGTCCTCGACGCCTACTTCGAGGACGGCGAACCCGAGGCGGGCGAGGCGGGCGAGGAACCGCGCGCCTAACCGCAGTACTGGCTCTCCTTGCCGATCGACCGGTACATGCAGTCCGCGTTCTCCAGCAGTTGCAGCACCGCATCGCGGTTACGGGAGGTCTCCCGCTCGATCACCTCGTCGGGCGGGTAGAACCCGCCTCCGCCGGAGCGGGGGTACATCTCGAAGGTGTACGCGAAGATCTTGTGCGCGCCCCAGAGGTAGTCGTCGATCGACCCGTCCGTGATGTACAGGTCGCTGGACTGCTCGGCCGTGTAGCCGTTGCTCGCGGCCATCTTGCGGCCGACCGCCTTGAACGCGGCGTTGTCGTCCGCGGTCATCCCCGTCGCCGTGTCGGAGTACGTGTAGCCGAACGGCCACAGCACCAGCTCGCTGTAGGTGTGGAAGTCGACGCCGGCCTTGATCTGCTGTGTGCCGCCGACGACCCGGCTGCGCACGAAGTCCGCCACGACCTTCACCTCGGGCGCGGACTCGGCCGACGGTCCCCGGTAGGTCTCCGACGACGTGGAGCCCGAGGAGCCGCCGCAGCAGCCCCAGCGGTAGTTCCAGTTGCGGTTCAGGTCGGTACCGACGTACGAGGAACCGGAGTTGGGCTGCCGGTTCTTGCGCCAGGAGCGGTACGAGCCGGTGGCGATGTCGTACTCGCCGCCGTCCGGGTTGATGTCCGGGACGATCCAGATCTCACGGTTGTTCACCATGCTCGTGACGCGTGAGTCGGAGCCGTAGCCGGAGGTCAGCTCGCGCAGCAGGTAGAGCGCCATCTCGACGGTCAGGTGCTCGCGGGCGTGCTGGTGGTGGGTGAACAGCACCTCGGGCTCGGACTCGTCGGAGGCCACGTTGTCGCTGATCTTGACGGCGACGATGTTCCGGCCCTGGTACGACTTGCCGATCACGCGCTGGCTCGCGATGGACGGGTTGGCCGCCACGAGCGCGTTGATCTCGCTCGTCATCTCCGCGTAGTTGTGGTACTTCGAGTCGCCCGAGGGGAAGTCGAAGAGCCGGAGGTCGTCCTCTCCCGCGGAGCGGTCGGGGACCGCGCCGAGCCGGGTGACCTCGTAGCCCAGCGCGCGCAGCTTCTTGATCTGGTCCGCGCGGCCGGAGACCACGACCCCGTGGCCGTGCACCTCGTCCACGGTCACGCCCGTGCGCTGAAGTGCCGTGCGGTCCTTGGCCGTCGAGTGCAGATGGACCTCGTACTGCCGGATGTCGTCGGCCGAAGCGGCCGTCCTGCGGGCGCCGTCGGCGCTGGCGTCGGTCGTGGTCGCGGACAGGGGCGCCGCGAGCGCGAGGGCGAGGAGGCCGGCGAGGGCGGCGGTGCGTCTGCCGGTGCGGGCACCGGATCCTCGGATGCGAAGTCGCATGAAATCTCCTTGTGGGAGGTGGGGTTGCTCCGTGCGACGTACGTGGTGCGGGTGGCGCACATCGTTCTGCCAATGGCATGAGCAGGTCAAGACTGAAAGTGGCCGCGCAGTGTACGCGCGCCGCTCCGACGCTGAGGGGTCCCGGCGGAAGTGCACCCGCAGGGGTGGCTCCGGCGTGCATATATGTACGGAACGGGAGAAGGTGTGGGTCCGCGTAAGGGGAGCCGGAGTGTCCGGATCCCCCGGACCACACCCCCTCAGAGGACTGGCTGATCATGGGCGGATCAGCGCCACGACGGGACCACCACCTGCCGGCCGAGACGACCAGTTTCGTCGACCGGCGTGGCGAACTGACCCAGGGCCGCGAACTGCTGGCCCGCACACGGCTGGTGACGCTCACCGGGCCCGGCGGCGTCGGCAAGACCCGGCTCGCCGGGCGCATCGCGGCCCGGGTGCGGCGGGCCTTCCCGGACGGCGTGCGTTTCGTGCACCTGTCCGGACTGCACGACCCGGCCCTCGTCCCGCTCGCCGCCGCCGACGCGCTCGGGCTCCACGACCGGTCCAGCCAGCCGCCCCTGGACGTGCTCGTCGAGCAGGTACGGGACCGGCGGCTGCTCCTCGTCGTCGACAACTGCGAGCATCTGGCGGGTGCGTGCGCCCGGCTCGCGGCCGCCCTGCTGCACGGCACCGAGGGCGTCCGGATCCTCGCCACCAGCCGGCACCGCCTCGGCCTCACCGAGGAACACCTGCTGGAAGTACGGCCGTTGCCGGTGCCCGATCCGGACGGCGACCTGTCCGCCGCCGAGGGCTACCCCGCGCTCACCCTCTTCGCCGACCGGGCAGCCGCCGTCGTCCCCGGCTTCCGGCTCACCGCCGCCAACCGGGCCTCCGTCGCCCGCCTGTGCCACCGCCTGGAGGGACTGCCCCTCGCCATCGAACTGGCCGCCGTCCGCATGCGCGTCCTGGACGTCGACCAGATCCTTCAGCGCCTCGACGACCGCTACCGCTTCCTCACCACCGGCAGCCCCACCGCCCTGCCCCGCCACCAGACCCTGCGGGCGGCCGTCTCCTGGAGCCACGACCTGTGCACCACCACCGAGCAGACGGTGTGGGCCCGGCTGTCGGTGCTCGCCGGCAGCTTCGACCTGGAGACGGCGGAAGCGGTGTGCGCGGACGGCACGAACAGCACCGAACACCCGGCGGTCGGGGAGCGCCCCGCCCACCAGGGGGCCCGGACCGATCCCCCCACCCGGCCCCCGAACGCCTCCGGTACGCACCCGCCGTTCGGGACGGCGACCCCGGCGACGACCAGCCCGTTCGGGGCGGCGGCCCCGGCGGTCACCATCTCGCCGGGGGCGGCGGCCACCTCGCCGGAGGCGGCGGTCCCGGCGATCGCCACCCCGCCCGAGGCGTTGTTCTGGTCAACGACCACCCCGCCCGAGGCGGCGCCCCCCGGGGCCACCGCCCCGGCCCTGCGTACCGAGGACGTGCTGGAAGCCGTCGCCGGGCTCGTTGACAAGTCCGTGTTGTGCCGGGAGTCCGGGCCCGGTGGGGTGCGTTACCGGATGCTCGACACGCTGCGGCAGTACGGACTGGAGCGGCTGCGGGGCGCCGGGGAGGAGGCGGCCGCCCGGCGGCGGCAGCGGGACTGGACGGCGCGGCGGGCCGAGGCCTACGAGCGCGGCTGGTTCGGGCCCGGGCAGCCCGGGACCGCCGCCCGGCTGCGCGCCGACCGGGACAATCTGCGCGCCGCCCTCGACTTCAGCCTCGGCACCCCCGGCGAGGCCCTCGCCGGGCTGCGCCTGGCCGGCACGCTCTGGTTCCACTGGCACGCCTGCGGGGCCGCCCGTGAGGGCCTGTACTGGCTCGACCGGGCCCTGACCGCCGCCCCCGGACCGACCCGGGAACGGGCCCGCGGCCTCTGGGTCGCCGGGCTGCTGGCCGCCGCCACCCGGGACTTCCCCCGGGGCCGTCGCCACGCGGAGGACGCCCTCGCCCTCGCCCGTGCGCTCGGCGACACGGCCGAGGCCGCCCACGCCGAGTACGTCATCGGCGTCATCCGGCTGTTCGGCGACGACCTGCCCGGGGCGCTGGAGCACTTCGAGGCCACTGTCGCCCGCGGTCCCGTCCCCGGACAGCACCTCAGCCTCTTCGGCCTCGACCAGGTCGAACTCGCCTGCGCGCTGGGCTTCCTGGGCGAGGCCGAGCGGGCCGTCGAGGTCTGCGAGCGGACCCTGCGGCTGTGCGAGCGGCACGGCGAGCAATGGGTGCGGTCCTATGTGCTGCGGATGCTCGCCCTCGCGCACACCGTGCGCGGCGACCGGCCCCGGGCCGAACGGCACGCCCGCGAGGCACTGCGGCTCAAACTCGCCGTCCACGACGTCACCGGCATCGCCCTCACCCTCGACCTGCTCGCGTCCATCGCGGCCGGACGCGACGCCCACCAGCACGCCGCCCTGCTGCTGGGCGGCGCCGACCGCGTCTGGGCCGACATCGACACCGGCCGCTGGGGCGCCCACACCCTCAACTCCGTCCGCAGGGACAGCGAGGAGCGGGCGGCCCGGGCCCTGGGGCGCGAGGCGTTCGAGCGGGCCCACCGGCGGGGCGGGGCGCTCGGCCTCACGGAACTGGTCGGCCACGCCCTTCAGGAGACGGGCCGGCCCCCCACCGAACCCGCCCACCCGGCCTCGCACGACGGCACCGCGGTCCGGCTGACCCGCCGCGAGACCGAGGTCGCCCGGCTCGTCGCCGAGGGGCTCGCCAACCAGCAGATCGCCGACCGTCTGGTGATCGCCCGCCGCACCGCCGAAGGCCATGTGGAACGCATCCTCAGCAAGCTCGGCTTCAGCAACCGCACCCAGATCGCCGCCTGGGTGACGGCACAGCGCTGACCGGCCCGACCCGCCCCCGCACCCCCGTCCGCACCCACCCGAGGGGATCACGTGACCACCGCAGCACACAGCCCGTTCGACCACCGCATGGCCGTCTTCGACTCCGACGACGGCTTCCTGGCCGCCGCCCTGCCCTTCCTCGGCGAAGGACTCGGCGCCTGCGGGGAGCCCCCGCCGGTGGCCATCGCCGCCCCGCACAACCTGGACCTCCTGCGGGACGCCCTCGGCGGTGACGCCGACGACGTCATCCGGATCCCGCACACCGACTGGTACACCGGCTCCGCCGCCAACGCCGTCGCCCGGGCCGCCGCGTACCTCACCGCGCACGCGGGCCCCGGCGGGAGGATCCACCTCGTCATGGAGCCCGTCTGGAGCGGCCGCGCCGGCCGCTCGGCCCGCGAGACCACCGAGTGGATCCGCTACGAGGCCCTCGCCAACCTCCTCTTCGCCCCCATGGCCACAACCGCCCTGTGCGCCTACGACACCCGCACCGCCGGGCCCGCCGTCGTCGCCGCGGCCCGCCGCACCCACCCCGACACGGAGGTGTACCAGGACCCGCTGCGCCTCGCCGCTGAACTCGACGCCGTACCCCTGCCGTTGCCCCCGGCCGATGTGCGTCGCCTGGAGCAGCCGCACGCCGCGGCCGTGCGGAGCTGGGCGGCGGGCCGGGGGCTGCCCGCCGCCGACGCCGAGCTGTTCGGCGCCGCCGTGGCGGAGACCGCCGCGGCCCTCGCGCCCCTGGGCGGCGACACCCTGCTGTGGGGCGAGGCACCCGCCTGCGTCTGCGAACTGCGCTCGTCCCGCCGTCTCGACGACCCGCTCGCCGGTTTCGTCCCGCCGCCGGCCGCGGACCCGGAACCGGGCCCGGGGCTGTGGTACGCGCGTCAGGTCTGCGCGTACGTGGACATCCGCGACGACGCCGAGGGGGCGACGGTCCGCCTCCAGTACGCCTGACCCCCCACCCGTACCCCCTCACCTGCGCGGGCAGGTAGGGAATCGGGTAGTCCTCCCCCTGTGCCGGACCGCCCCCGCGGATCACCCTGGACGCATGCTGCAACTCTCCGGGCGGCACCTCCCGGACCCCGACGCCCACTACGGCCCGTTCCCGCAACCACCCCTGGGAGCCGGTCATCTGAGTGTCGAGTACGCACCGCGGCTCTCCGCCGTCCGCGAGGCCCGCGCGGAGGTCCGCAGGCAGTTGGAGGGATGGGGGTTCGCCGAGCGCGGCGAGGTCGCGGACGTGGCCGAACTGCTCGTCGGCGAACTGGCCACCAACGCCCTGGTGCACGCCGGGAGCCGCTTCCGGCTCACGCTCTTCGCCGCGCACGGCGTCCTGCGCTGCGAGGTCGCGGACACCGAACGCCGTGTGCCGCGGGTGCTGGACGCGGGCACCGGGGAGAGCGGCCGTGGGATGTTCCTGGTGGACGCGCTCGCACAGCGCTGGGGCTGCCATCGGGACGGGTCGGGCAAGACCGTGTGGTTCGAGCTCGGCACGTGCGGATCGGACGGCTGCGGTCGGCGACAGTCGTGACACTCCGCCGGGTTCGGCCGTCCCCGGGGGCTTTCCCGGCCGCCGGGGGGCCGTTCCCGTCCGCGAGGTCCGCCGGGGGCCGGAGGCGCGATTCCCCGCGGACCTCCGGGGCCGGCCCGCTCGTGCCCTCTTGTCGGCCCGGGCTCTTTGCGGTTTCTTGATCTGCATGGCGGACACCACGGAAAACACCACGGAGAACGAAGCCCAGCACCCTCCCCGGCCCCGGAAAGCGAGCTGGAAGTACATCGGCCCGGGCATCGTCGTCGCGGCGACCGGTGTCGGCGCCGGTGACCTGGTCGCCACCCTCATCGCGGGCAGCAACTTCGGCTACACCCTCCTGTGGGCCGCGATCATCGGCTGCCTGGTGAAGATCTCCCTGGCCGAGGCGGCCGGCCGCTGGCATCTGTCCACCGGCCGCACCCTCTTCGACGGCTGGGCGAGCCTCGGCCGCTGGACCACCTGGTTCTTCGCGGTCTACGTCGTGGTCTGGGGCTTCGTCTACGGCGCCGCGGCGATGTCGTCGAGCGCGCTGCCGCTCCAGGCGCTGTTCCCGGACGTGATGGACCTCAAGTGGTGGGGCATCGTCTGCGGCCTGGTCGGGCTGGTCTTCGTCTGGTTCAACAAGTACGCGGTGTTCGAGAAGGTCATGACCGTCCTGGTGGGCGTCATGTTCGTGGTGACGGTGTACCTGGCGATCCGGGTCACGCCGAACATCCCCGACGCCTTCGCCGGGCTCCTTCCGGTGCTGCCGGACGAGAAGGACTCGATCCTCAACACGCTGGGCCTGATCGGCGGGGTGGGCGGCACCATCACGCTCGCCGCGTACGGCTACTGGGTCAACGCCAAGGGCTGGACCGACACCGGCTGGATGAAGGTCATGCGGCTGGACAACCGCGTCGCCTACGCCACCACCGGCATCTTCGTCATCGCCATGCTGTTCGTCGGCGCGGAGCTGCTGCACTCGGCGAACGTCGCGATCGCCAGCGGTGACAAGGGCCTGGTCCAGCTGGGCGGCATCCTGGAGGAGGAGTACGGCTCGGCGACGGCGAAGTTCTTCCTGATCGGCTTCTTCGCCACGTCCTTCACCTCGCTGATCGGCGTCTGGCACGGTGTGAGTCTGATGTTCGCCGACTTCGTGGCCCGCCTGTCGGGCAGGGGCCAGGCCAAGGGCGAGGAGGTCGCCTCGGGCACCCGCGAGCGTTCCTGGCCGTTCCGCGCCTATCTGCTGTGGCTGACCTTCCCGCCGATGATCCTGCTCTTCGAGGGCCAGCCCTTCCGCCTGATCATCCTCTACGGGGTCCTCGGCGCGGCGTTCCTGCCCTTCCTCGCCGCCACCCTGATCTGGCTCCTCAACTCCTCCCGCACGCCCCGCGAATGGCGCAACGGACCCCTCAGCAACGCGATGCTCGCCGTCGCGGGCCTGCTGTTCCTCATCCTGTGCGTGAAGCAGATCTGGGACCAGCCGTGGGGGGAGTTCTTCTAGGGGAGGGGGCAGGGAGAATGGCCGGATGACCCAGCAGCCCCCACCACCCGGCCCCGGCTTCGGCCCGCCCCCGCCGCAGTACGCGCCGACGCCGCCCGCGCCGACGCCGCCCCCCTACGCGGCCCCGCAGCCGCCGCCCTACGCCCAGGCGCCGCAGCAGCCGTACGCCCAGCCGCCGTACGCCCAGGCTCCGCCGCAGCCGGCGGCGCAGGGCCCGGACTTCCTGGCCGTGGACAAGCGCAACGCGGTCGTCGTCGACGCGTCGGGCGTCGCCTTCGAGTCGTCCGGTCTCTCGATCGAGTTCCGCTGGCCCGAGATCCGCAGCGTCCACTACCAGGCGAGCCCGAGCGGCAAGGCGCTGATGGTCGCCGTGATCCACGTGGACGGCCGGTTCTTCGAGTGCGTGGTGGAGGCCAAGCCCAGGTCGCGGCTCCAGGAGTGGTTCCCGCAGCTGGCCTGGGTGCTCGGTCACTACCGTCCGGCCGGATAGGGGCTGTTACGGCAGCCCGTGCACATGCGGCCCCACCGTGCCGGACCACGCGTTGCCCGCCGTCGCGTCCCAGTTGGTCGACCACGTCATCGCGCCGCGCAGGCCGGGGTAGGTCCGCGGCGGCGTGAAGGTGCCGCAGTGGGTGCCCCTGGCCAGGCAGTCCAGGGCGTTGTTCACCACGATCGGGGAGACGTAACCGCTGCCCGCGCCCCGGGTGGAGGCCGGGAGGCCGAGGCCCACCTGGGACGGGGCGAGGCCGTTCTCCAGCTGGATGCAGGCCAGCGCCGTGAGGAAGTCGACCGAGCCCTGGCTGTAGACCTTGCCGTCGCAGCCGAGCATCGAACCGCTGTTGTAGTACTGCATGTTGACGACCGTGAGGATGTCCTTCACGTTCAGCGCGGTGCGAAAGTACCCGCCCGACGTCGACTGCATGTCGATGGTCTGCGGAGCCATCGTGAGGACGAGCGACGGGCCCGCCTTCGCCGACAGCGCGCGCAGGGCCTGCGTCATGTAGGTGGCGTTCAGGCCGTTCTCCAGGTCGATGTCGACGCCGTCGAAGCCGTACGTCTGCATCACGGAGTACACGCTGCTGGCGAAGTTGGCCGCCGAGGTCGCGTCGTTGACCGCCACCGTGCCGCGCTCGCCGCCCACCGAGATGATGACCTTCTTGCCTGCGGCCTGCTTCGCGCGGATGTCCGCCTTGAACTGGTCGACCGTGTAGCCCTTCAGTCCGGCCGAGTCCAGGGTGAACGACACCGCCCCGGGCGTGCCCGTCGCGTCCGCGAAGGCCACCGCGATGATGTCGTAGGCGGCGGGGACGTCCGAGATGCGCTGCACCGTCGCGCCGTTGTCGAAGTTCTGCCAGTAGCCGGTCAGCGCGTGCCCGGGCAGGGCCGGGCCCGGCCCGTCGGTCTTGTTCGTGGTCGCCGTCACCGCCGTGGACTTCGGTGACTCACCCGCCGCGTTCGTCGCCGTGACCTGGAAGGAGTACGAGGTGGAGGCGGCGAGCCCGGTCACCGTCGCCGAGGTGCCGGAGACGGCCGTCACCTTCGTGCCGTCGCGGTAGACGGTGTAACCCGTCGCTCCCGAGACGGTGTTCCAGGCGAGGGAGACCGTCGAGGACGTCGTGCCGGACACGGCCAGGCCGCCCGGCGCGGACGGGACCGCCGGGCCCGGGTCCGTGCCGCCGCCCCCGTCGGGGCCGAACACCGACACGTCGTCCGCCTGGTAGGCCGCCTGCCCGTACCAGCCGTGGGTGTACACCGTCACCGAGGTCGTCGACGAGCCGGTCCTGAAGGTCGTCGACAGCTGTTTCCAGGAGGAGGAGTCCGGCGTCCAGGTGGACACGTCCGTGGTGCCGGTGCCCGTCACGCCGAGGTAGGCGTAGCCGCCCCGGACCCAGGCGCCCAGCGTGTAGGTGGAGTCCGGCCGCACCTCCACCGTCTGGGCGCAGCGCGCGTTGTCCTGCCCCGACGGGGTCGCCCGCAGCGCGGCCGACCCGGAGTGCACCGGGGAGGAGACCGTCGTGCCGCTGCCCGCCGAGCAGGTCCAGTCGCTCAGGCCCGCCTCGAAGCCGGCGTTCCTGACGTTGTTGACGTCGGCGGCCGAGGCCTGGCCGACGGTCGTGACAGTGAGGGCCAGGGCAGCCGTGAGGGCACCCGACCACAGCCGCAGGGATCGTCTGTGTCTGGACATGACAAGAAAATGGTCCAGACCAGAGAAGGTGTCAAGAGGTCCAGACCAACCTGTCGAGCAGCAGTCCCACCGCGGAGCCCGCCAGCAGCACGCCCAGGGACATCCAGAACGCCGCGCCCGCCGGGTCCAGTACGTCCGGCCGCAGGGTCAGCAGCAGCACCTGGGCCGCCGCCGGAGCCGCGCACGCCGCCACCAGGTGACGCACCGGCATCTCCCGCCACGGCCGCGGGTGCACCCGCGCCGCCGCCCAGGTGGCCAGCACGACACAGACCAGGTTGGGCAGGTGCACCAGCGCCAGCGCGGCCCCGAACGAGCCCACCCCCTGCGGGCCGACCAGCGGATCGTGGACCAGCGTCATCTGGACGTACTCGGTCACGACGAGCACGACGATGCCGACGGCCCAGCAACGCACGAGAGTCATCGACCGCCTCCGGTGATCTCGAAGAAGAGCAGGATCGCGAAACCGGCCGCGGCCATGCCGCAGCCCGCGACCAGGGCCACTGCCTGGAGCACCGGGGACCAGCTGCCCCGGCCCGCCACCGTCGCCGTGCCCGCGGGGTCGCGCGGATCGTAGGTGACCGTGACCGCACTGCCCTGCGTCGTCGACCAGCCCGCCAGGTCCTCGAACTCGACCCGCGCGCCGTCGGCCGTACGGAAGGCGAAGAAGTGCCGCCGGGCGTCGGAGCGCTGGTACGGCTCCGTCTCCACCCGGACGCACTCGCCCCGCGCCCGGACCCCGCGCCGCAGCACCCGCGTCACGGTGACCAGCCGGCGCGCGTACCTCCACGCCAGCGCGCCGAACAGGGCGACGAGCGACCCGAGCACGACGTAGCCGGCCCCCGGCACCTCCACGGCTAGTGCACCTCGACCGAGTCGATGATCCGGTCGAGGTCCCCGTCCGGCAGGGCGCCGCGTGCGGCGTCGATCCGGATCGCGAAGGCGGTGTCGCCGGAGTCCAGCCCGGCCAGGATGACGCCCTCGACCGGGGTGCCCTTGGCCGGACCGCCGTCCTCGCCGGTCGCCTCGAACGAGAAGTCGATCCGCTTCGCCTCGTCCGTGCCGGCCAGCTCCACGTCCTTCTGCCCCCGGACCCTCGCGCCCAGCTGGATGCCCGCCTCGGCGGCGATCGCGGCCTGCCCGGCCGAGTTCGCCTCGGTGAAACCGAGCTGGACGGTGAGGACGGCGACCTTCTTCCCGCCCTGCGTACGCACCGCCGCCGCGGCGTTGTGCTTCCCGCGTTCGGCGGCGCTCTGCTCCTCGAACCCCTTCGGGTAGGACACGTCGACGCCCTTCGTCTTCAGCGTCCCCCAGCCCTCGGGCACGCCGGCCGCGCCGGAGTCGGAACTCCCGCAGCCCGTCAGGGCCATGGCGGTCGTCAGCAGGGCGGCGGCCAGGCAGGCACGGCGGGTCTTCATCGGTGGGGCTCCCGTCTCGTCAGTTCGCACAGTAGCTGTAGGGAAGGTAGGAGCGGCCGTCCCCGCGGGGGGCGCCCAGGAACTGGGCGTCGGTCAGGGTCTCCGCCTTCTTCTCCGTGCTGATCGTCATGCCCAGACTGAGCCCCAGATTCAACTCGAAGCCGTACTCGGCCGCGTTCACCTCGCCCGTGTACGTCATCCGGCTCGACCTGCCCCGGTCGAACATCAGCTGCCCGAAGGGGTCGTCCGCGCCCGGCCGGGCCGTCGGCGCGTGGTCGGCGAACATGTACTGGAAGGGCGTCGCCACCTGCTCGTTGCTGCTGTCGAGCCACTGTTCGGCCACCGCCCGGTCCCGGTCACCGGCCGGGCCGGGGTCGAAGGTGAGGGTGTTGGTGACGACCTCGATGCCGGTCCGCGAGTCGGTGCCCTTCACACCGGCGTTGCCGCCCCGCTTGTCGCCGTCCTTCTTGCCGTTGTCACCGCCGGCCTTGGCGCCGTCCTTCTGGCCGCCCTCCTCCACCGTGCGGGTCATGTCGACGCGGACCAGCTTGCCGGTCTTCTTGTCGTAGGTGACCGTGATGGTGCCCGTCTGCGTCGTGTTCGCCGTGTACTCACCGCTGAGCGGACCCGCCTCGTAGCCCACCTTGGAGCCGTACTCGATGGACGAGGAGTAGGTGTACGACTTGGTGTTCTTGTAGGCGTTGTCCGTCCAGGTCACCTCGGGGGCGTACTTGAAGGAGCCGCCGAGCGCGGCGCTGAGCTTCTTCTCGTCGCCCGCGGAGATCTTCAGGCCCGCCGACGCCGACGCCTCCAGGCCCACCTTGCCGTACGTGATCTTCCGGTTGTCGCCGAGGTGCTCCTTGATGCGGTTCTGGGTGTCCTCCTCGTCCTTGAGGGCGCCCTTGCCGAAGAGGTAGAGGATGCTGTCGCCGAGGCTCGCCTCCGCGCCGCCCGGCATGGTGCGGCGCATCTCGTACATCTGGAGCTTCTCCACGTCGTCCCGGAACCGCTGGGCCTCCTCGGGGCTCTGGAACACCCAGGTGTCGCCGTTGGTGACCTTGATGCCGAGCCCCAGCTCCACCTTGTCGGCGCCGAAGCGGCCCACCTTCATGCCCGGCTTGAAGTCCTTCTTGGCGGCGACCGACGCGGCGTCCGTGAAGGTCAGATAGACCAGCTGGTCGCTGTCGTCGACCTTGCCGTCCCCGTTCACGTCCGTCCTCGCCTTCAGACGCTGCTCCTGGAAGCCGTACTCCTTGCCGATCTCCCAGAACAGGATCTTCGCCTTGGATCCCGCCTTGTCGGTGACCGAGGAGACCTGGCACAGGGCCGGCTCGAAGTCGGCGTCGGTGAGCGGCCGGCCCTGGCCGGTGCCGCCCGACCCGCAGTCACCGCCCCCGGCGACCCGGCAGACCTGCGCGGCGATCCTGTCGTAGATCAGCTGCCCGACCCCGGTGGCCGACACCGCCAGCACGATCGCCGCGCTGACCACGACCATCCCCAGGTACTCGGTGCCGGTCGCCCCGCGGTCGTCGAAGACCGGTCTGCGTCCGTACGTCCGTATGCCACCCCCGTCGGCCATACGGCACCCCTCCTCGCGGCGAACCACCTCTGTGTGGACCGCGAGCGTAAGGAGGCGCCACCGCCCGGGGCGTGGGCCTCAGGACCCAAACGAAGGCCCACCGTCAACTCCGGACCCATTGGGACCACCGACCGGGACCCACCGCGACCACCGACCCGGGACCCACCGGGACCGCCGCCCGACCACCGCCCGGACACCGTCGGCGACCGGCAAGATGCTCAACCTGCCCCGTTTTGACGCCTCTTGTGCAACGACAGTTGCTATCCAGCTACACAAACGCTGTTCTCCGGCCACAGAGCCGTGGATACAGTGCTGAGGTAGTCACGCAGTGAAGTCGACACGGTGCGCCGGAGTGACACCCGGCGTTCCGACGGCATGGGGAAAACGGGGAGCTGCGCGTGCCAACTGCCATTGCCGTGACCAGCGCCGACATGGCGCTGCCGCCACAGGACGAACGGACCCTGCCCGCCGTCGTGCTCCGGGACATCGACAGCCGCCCGCTGGAGCAGGCACTCGCGGAGATGCAGGCCCTGGTCGAGCACCACGGCCATGTCATCGTGGTCTGCTCACCGGCCGCGCCCACCCCGGTGCAGCGGCGGCTGCACACCCTGCGCGCCCTCATGGAGAGCGACCGCATCGCGCTGTTCCGGCCCGATCTGCCACCGCTCGGACTCGCCGTCCTGGCCCGGCAGTTACGGCAGCTCGCCTCCTGCGACATCAGCCCCGGCGTGCTCGCCTCGGCCGGCCGGCTGCTCGTCCACTACATCCACGCCGGCGCGCTGCTGAACTCGGTCACCCGGCTCGACCGCGTCCCCGTCGGCCTGAAGTCGCACGCCAAGTCCTGGGTGCCGGGCAGCCAGTTCGCCGTCCTCGCCCACCCCGAGCCGCACCTCGTCAGGATCACCCCCGAAGCGTCCCTGCCCGGCCCCGAGTTCGGCACCTGGATGCTGGTCGCCAAGGGGCAGCTCCCCTCCGACTGGGTCACGGGCACCCTCGCCCCCTCCTGGAAGGCGCAGGGGCTGCGCGAGGTCCCGCTCCCGGCCGAGTCACCCGGCTGGTGGGGCACCGGCAAGCTCGTCGAGTTCTGCAGCTACCTGCCCGACCTGTCCGTCCTCTACCAGCTGGTCACATCCGTCCGGCGCGGCCAGTGCCACTGGTGCGGCATCGACGTCATCGGCGACCGCTGCGTGTTCTGCTCGGCCATGCCACCCGTCCACGACGGCCCGCCCCGCAAGCAGCTCGAGAACCGGACGGCCGTCGGGTGAGGCCTGACCCCGCCCCTCAGCACTGTTCCGATCCGGCTCGACCGATATCCCCAACGAGGTTGTACGGTTCATGAACTCCCGTCAGCGCCGCGGCGTGATTCTCCTGCTCCTGTCGGTGGTCTGCGCCCTCGGCGCCTTCGCCGGCGTGCTCTCCGTCATCAGTGACGTGAAGTCGAAGGTCGGCCCCGAGGTCACCGCCTATCGGCTCAAAACCGAGGTGCCGCCCTACACCACCCTCACCACGGGCCAGTTCGAGAAGATCAAGATGCCCGAACGGTGGCTGTCCGACAACGCGGTCACCGACCTGCGGGAGATCCAGGGCAAGATCGCCGTCACCACGCTGCGCGCGGGCTCCCTGCTCCAGTCCGACATGATCGTGCGCCAGCCGGCCCTCCAGCCCGGCCAGCAGGAGGTCGCCATCATGATCGACTCGGCGACCGGTGTGGCCGGAAAGATCACGCCCGGCGCCTCGGTCAACGTCTACGCCACCTTCGAGGGCGCACGCGAGGGCGATCCCGACCAGTCGAAGATCATCGTCACCAACGCCAAGGTCCTCGACGTCGGCGAACTCACCGCGCTCAAGCCCGACGAGGGCAACCGCACCCAGCAGCCCACCGACGCCGTACCGATCACGTTCGCACTGTCCGCCCTCGACGCCCAGCGCATCACCTACGCCGAGTCGTTCGCCAAGCGGGTCCGGCTCGCCCTCGTCGCGCCCGGCAGCGACACCACCGTCCCCGAGCGGGACCGGACGTACGAACTCGCGAAGGACAAGTGAGAGGCTGCCATGCCCACGAGGATCCTCCCGGCAGTCGGTGACGCGGACGCGGTCCGCTCGGTCACGACACTGCTCAGCCAGCTACCGGACGCCGAGCCCGTCGCCCCGGTGGTCGACTCCACGCAGCTCATCGACACCCTCGCCCGGCTGGCCGCCGAGTCCGTCGACGAGCTGCCCGAGGTCGTGGTCGTGCACGAGCGGATCGGCCCCGTCCCCGCGCTGGAGCTGATCCGCGAAGTGGCCCTGCGCTTCCCGGCCGTCGGCGTCATCCTCGTCACCTCCGACGCGAGCCCCGGCCTCTTCCAGGCCGCCATGGACTACGGCGCCCGCGGCCTGGTCGCCCTCCCGCTCAGCTACGAGGAACTCGCCAGCCGCGTCCAGGCGGTCGCCCAGTGGTCCGTCGGTGTACGACGCCACCTGGGCGCCGGAGGCGACGTGTTCACCGGCGTCGGCGGCACCGTCGTCACCGTCAGCGGCGCCAAGGGCGGCGCCGGGACCACCCTGACCGCCATCCAGCTGGCCCTGGCCGCCCAGGCCTCCGGCCGCAGCACCGCCCTGGTCGACATGGACCTCCAGACCGGCGACGTCGCCTCATACCTGGACGTCCAGTTCCGGCGCTCCGTCGTCGACCTGGCCGCCATCACCGACATCTCGCCGCGCGTCCTGGCCGACGCGGTCTTCCGCCACGACTCCGGCCTCGCCCTGCTGCTCGCCCCCGCCGAGGGCGAACGCGGCGAGGACGTCACCGACCGCGCCGCCCGGCAGATCGTCAGCGCCCTGCGCTCCCGCTACGAGATCGTCGTCATCGACTGCGGCGCCCAGCTCGGCGGCGCCGGGGCGGCGGCCGTGGAGATGGCCGACCGGGCCCTGCTGGTCACCACCCCGGACGTGGTCGCCGTACGGGGCGCCAAACGAGCCGTACGGATGTGGGACCGGCTCCAGATCCGCAAGGCCGAGGAGACCACGGTCGTCGTCAACCGGCACAGCCGCGCCACGGAGATCCAGCCGCCCCTGATCCAGAAGATCACCGGTACCGCGGTCGCCGCCACCGTGGTCCCCGCCAACTTCAAGGAACTCCAGAGCGTCGTGGACGCGGGCCGTGTCCACGAACTGGAGAGCAAGAGCTCGGTGAAACAGGCCCTGTGGGGCCTCGCCGGGGAACTCGGCCTGGTCAAGGCCGCGGACGGCACCCACAAGGGGGGCCGGGGACCGGTGAGCTTCCGACGGAGGAAGGAGGGGGGATGAGAGTGCCGCGTGCCGGACGGGAGCGAGACCGGGGCCAGGTCACCATCGAGTTCCTCGGGATGACACCGACGATCATCGTGACGCTGATCGCGCTGTGGCAGGCCGTCCTCGTCGGCTACACCTACATCCTCGCGGGCAACGCCGCGGACGAGGCCGTACGGCAGGCGACGGCGGCCGAGCCGGGGGCCCGCCAGGGCGCGTGCGAGGCGGCCGGACTGAAGCACCTGTCGGACGCGTGGCGCTCCGGCGCCAGTGTGACCTGCGAGGGTTCCGGCTACGTCACCGCCGACGTGCGCCTGGAGGTCCCCGTCCTCTTCCCGGGCACCCTGTCCGCCGGGTTCACGGTCCACGGCCACGCCGGGGCGGTCGAGGAGGCGAAACCGAGATGACCGGTATCCGCAAGGGCCGCGACCGCGGCCAGGTCGCCATCGAGTACATCGGCTTCCTGCCGATCCTGCTGATCGTCGCCCTGGGGGCCGTACAGCTCGGCCTGATCGCCTACACCGCCCAGCAGGCCGGAACGGCGGCCCGGACGGGGGCGCGCAGCGCGTCGCTGGACGGACCGTACGAGGCGGACTGCCGGGCGGCGGTGAGCAGTTGGCTGGCCGACCGGACCAGTTGCCTCTCGGCGCCGGGCGGGGACGAGGTGACGGTCACGGCCACCGTGCAGATCCCGTCCCTCGTGCCGGGCTGGAGGTTCGACCCGGCCGTCAAGACCGCCACGATGCCGCTCGACCACTGAGCAACGAGCTAGGAGCACCGCACTCATGAGCCTGCGAGCACGGATCAACACCCCCGAGGAGAACGGCAACCGGGGCGAGGACGGCCACATGGTCGCCTCCTACCGGGCCAAGCTCCTGGAGGAGATCGACCTCGCGGAGATGAGTTCGCTGGCCGCCGCCGAGCGCAGGGCCCGGCTGGAGCGGGTGCTCGGGCACATCATCAGCCGCGAGGGCCCGGTCCTGTCGACCGTGGAGCGCTCGCAGCTGATCCGCCGGGTGGTCGACGAGGCGCTCGGCCTCGGCATCCTGGAACCGCTCCTGGAGGACGCCTCCATCACGGAGATCATGGTCAACGGCCCCGACGCGATCTTCGTGGAGCGAGGCGGCCGGGTCGAGCAACTGCCCCTGCGCTTCGCCTCCAACGACCAGCTCATGCAGACGATCGAGCGGATCGTCTCCACGGTCAACCGCCGCGTGGACGAGTCCAACCCGATGGTCGACGCCCGCCTGCCCTCCGGGGAGCGCGTCAACGTCATCATCCCGCCGCTGTCCCTGACCGGCGCCACCCTCACCATCCGCCGCTTCCCGCGCTCCTTCACGCTCCAGGAGCTGATCGGCCTCGGCTCGCTCGACGAGCACATGCTGTACCTGCTGGCGGGCCTGGTGCAGGCCAAGTTCAACATCATCGTCTCGGGCGCGACCGGCACCGGCAAGACGACGCTGCTCAACGCGCTCTCCGGTCTCATCCCCGAGGGCGAACGCATCATCACCATCGAGGACTCCGCCGAACTCCAGCTCCAGCAGCCGCACGTCATCCGCCTGGAGTCACGCCCGCCGAACGTCGAGGGCAAGGGCCAGGTCACCATCCGCGACCTCGTCCGCAACTCCCTGCGTATGCGCCCCGACCGGATCGTCGTCGGTGAGGTCCGCGGCGGCGAGTCCCTCGACATGCTCCAGGCCATGTCGACCGGCCACGACGGCTCGCTGGCCACCGTCCACGCCAACAACGCCGAGGACGCGCTGATGCGGCTCCAAACCCTGGCGTCCATGTCGGACGTGGAGATCCCCTTCGTGGCGCTGCACGACCAGATCAACAGCGCGATCGACGTCATCGTGCAGCTGACGAGGTTCGCGGACGGCGCCCGCCGCATCACCGAGGTCGCGCTGATGGACAGCCACGGCAGCGACCCGTACCGCCTGGTCACGGTCGCCCGCTTCAACGCGCGGCCCATGACCCCCGACGGCCGTATCCACGGCGCCTTCGAGTACTTCCCGCTACCGCGCCGCACCGCCGACCGCCTCTACATGGCGGGCCAGCCCCTCCCGCAGGCTTTCGGCATCGCCGGGTCCGCGGACCAGCTAGCCACCCGAGAAGCCAGGTAGGACCGACCGATGGAACTGCAACCGCTCATCACGCTCACCACCGGCATCACGCTGCTGACCTGCGTCCTCGTGGTCGCCGGCCTGCACTCCTACGCCATGGGCAAGGCACAGCGGCAGGCCCTGGTCGACCGCCTGTCCGCCACCGGCCAGGTCCACACCGGCGGCCGGCGCCGCAACTTCCCCGGCATCGACCGCCGGCTGCGGCGCACCAAACTCGGCAAGAAGCTGGAACTGCGCCTGGCGGCGACCGGGCTGGACATCACCCCGGGCGAGTTCTTCGTCTACATGCTCGCCACGGTCGCCGGCCTGTGGCTGATCGGCCAGGCGGCCCTGGCGCCGTTCTTCGGGCCGCTCGCGGGGCTGCTCGGCATCGGGGTCGCCGTGCAGTTCCTCAACTGGCAACGCCAGAAACGCATCGAGAAGTTCATCAACCAGCTTCCCGAAATGGCCCGGATCCTCGCCAACGCCACCCAGGCCGGCCTCGCCCTGCGCACGGCGATCGGCATGGCGGCGGAGGAGATGGAGGCTCCGGCGGGCGAGGAACTGGGCAAGGTGGCCGCCCAGTTGGCGGTCGGCGCCTCGATGGACGACGCGCTGGGTGAACTGGCCGACCGTCTCCCGTCCCGCGAACTGGTCGTCCTCGTCACCACGCTGGTCCTGTCGAACCGGGCCGGCGGTCAGGTGGTGAGCGCCCTGCGCAACCTGACGGAGACGCTGGAGGAACGCAAGGAGACCCGGCGCGAGGTCCGCACCCAGCTCTCCCAGGTCAACATGACGTCGTACGCCGTCCCGGTCCTGGGCGTCGGCTCCCTCTTCCTCATGAACGGGGTGAAGGACGGCGCCCTGGACCGCATGACCGGCTCCGCCTTCGGCCAGGCGGCGGTCATCATCGCCTTCTCGCTCTACGCCGTCGGCTTCGTCCTCATCCGCCGCCTGTCCCGCATCGACGTCTGAGCCCGGAGGCAACCATGGGACTGCTCCTCGCCCTGCTGATGGGCCTCAGCGTCTGGGGCGTCTTCGCCGGCATCCGCATGTACCGCGCGGAGGCGAAACTGCCCGGCGACCTCGCCCTGGCCCTGGAGGTCGGCTCCACCCGCACCGGCGCGGTCGACTCCCTCGTCGACCGCCTGGGCATGCGCTACGCCCCCGCCGTCCTGCGCCTGATGGGCCCCAAGCAGGTGGCGAAGTACCGCCGCAAGATCGACCTCGCGGGCAACCCCGGCGGCCTGACGATCGACCGGTACGGGGCGCGACGGGCCGTCTACGGCTTCCTCGGGGCCGTGGGGTTCCTCGTCTTCCTCCTGCGCGGCCAGCTCTTCGTCGCGCTGCTCCTGCTGGCCTTCGGCGCGTTCTGGACGGAGGTCGGCATCTGGTCGGCCATCCGCATCCGCAAGGACGTCATCGAACGGACCCTGCCGGACTTCCTGGACGTCCTGGCGGTCGTGGTGAGCGCCGGACTCGGCTTCCGCCAGGCGCTGGACCGGGTCGCGTCCCGCTACGAGGGCCCCTGGGCCGACGAACTGCGCATCACCCTGCGCCAGATGGACCTCGGCATGAGCCGCCGCCAGGCCTTCACGGAACTGCGCCGCCGCAACGACTCCGAGCAGGTGGCGATGTTCGTGACAGCGCTCCAGCAGGGCGAGGAACTGGGCGCGCCGATCGTCGACACGCTGGTCTCCCTCGCCAAGGACATGCGCCGCACGGACGCGCAGAACGCCCGCCGCAAGGCGGCCCGGGCCGTCCCGAAGGCCACGATGATGATCACGACCTTCATGGTCCCGGCCACGATGCTGCTGCTCGGCGCGGGCCTGATCCTCGGCTCGGGCACGGACTTCGGCTCGGTGACGGGGAAGTAGGGAAGGGGGCGACGGCATGTCGATGGCAGGAGAGCGCACGGGGCTGCTGGGGCTTCGCCGCCGCCGGGCCGAGCGGACACCGGAGATCACGACGCCTCCGGCGGGGACGGTGCTGCCCGCGTATGTCCGCACGGGCGCGCCGGACGTACCCGTGACGTCGGTGACGCCGGCGCTGCCACCGGGGTGGGAGACGGCGGTGGGCGGAGAGCCGACGCTGCGGATCAAGTCGGGCGGGCGACGGAAGGCCGGAGTGCCGCGGGGGACACCCGCGGCGAACGCCCCCGCGCCGGGCCCGATGCCGGTCGGGGGCGGTGCAGCGGAGGATGAAGCGCGCGGTGAGCCACAAGCGTCGGTGAGCGGCCGCTGGGCCGCCGATGGGGGCGCGTCCGCGCAGGGGCGGCCCGCGCTGGATGGCGTCGCGTCCGCGCAGGGGCTACCGGCACCGGACGGTTGCGCGTCCGCGCAGGGGCTACCGGCACCCGATGGCGGCGCGCTCGCGCAGGGGCGGCCCGAACTGGACGGTGGCGTGCCTGCGCAGGGGCGGCCCGTACCGGATGGGGGCGCGTCCGGGCAGGGGCTACCGGCACTGGACGGTGCCGCGTCCGCGCAGGGGCGGCCCGCACTGGACGGTGCCGCGTCCCCGCAGGGACGGCCCGCGCCCGATGGCGGCGCGCTCGCGCAGGGGCGGCCCGCACCGGACGGCGTCGCGCCCCCGCCGGGGCGACCCGCACCCGACGGTTCCGCGCCCCCGCAGGGACCGTCCGCACCGGACGGCGACGGCGGCCCGGGTGGGGCGGTCGCGTATCGGCTCCCGGGCGAAGGCCAGGACACCGCCCAGCCCGCAGGTCCCGCGATCGACATTCAGGTCAACGCCCTCCAGGCCATGTGCCGCCAGGTCTTCGGCTTCCGCCTGGCCATGATCGCCCTGGCCACCCCCACCGCCCTCGTCAACGCGAACGAGGGCCTCCCCACCCGCCTCGTCGGCGCGGCCGTGGTCGTCACCTTCATGACCTCCTACGTCCTCTTCCGGGACTGGGAGCGCTTCGGCCCCCTCCTCCTGCGCCACCCCTCCCTCCTCGCCGTGGACACCCTCTTCGGCGCCCTGCTCCTGATCGCCGCAGGCCCCGACAGCACCCTCGCCTACGTCAGCGTCTGCACCCCGCTCCTGGCGGGCCTGGTCTACGGCTGGCGTGGTGCGGCGGTGTTCGCCTCCGGCCAGGCACTCCTGCTGCTCCTCGTCCACGCGGCACAGCAGGACCCGGCCCCCGGCATCACCGAGTCCGCCCTCCTGCCCGGCCTCTGCGTCATCGCCGGAGCCGTCGGCTCCAGCCTCCGCAACCTCATGCTCCGCTTCGGCGCCGCCACCCAGGCCCTCACCACCGCCCAGGCCCGTCTCGCCGTGACGGAGGCGGTCAGTGCCGAACGCGCCCGGCTGGCCCGCGAGATGCACGACTCGGTCGCGAAGACCCTGCACGGCGTGGCCCTGGCCGCCGACGGCCTGACCACCTCGGCGAACGCCGACCGCATGGACCCGGCCCTGGTGAGACAGCAAGCGGCCCTGGTCGCCCGCTCGGCCCGCCGGGCCGCCGCCGAGTCCCGCGAACTCCTGGCCGACCTGCGCCGCGAATCGGACCCCGGCCAGGGCACGGACGTCCTGGTCGAACTCGCCGCCCGCACCCGCGACTTCAGCAGCCGCACCGGCCTCCCGGCGGTCTACAGCCCCACCGGTGCCCACGCGGTCCCGCCCGTCCCCCCGGCCGTGGCACGCCAGCTCCTCACCATCGCGTCGGAGGCCATGGAGAACGCCCACCGCCACGCACACCCGACCCGCGTCGACGTTCGCGCGGGCGTCCACGGCGACCTGCTCCGCATCAGCGTCCACGACGACGGCCGCGGCCTGCCGCCGGGCACCAGCCTCGAACAGTTGCGCAGGGCCGGTCACTTCGGCTTGGTCGGCATGGTCGAACGCGCCGCCTCGGTCGGCGCCCGCATCCGCATAGGCCGCGGCAGTCACCCCCAGGGCACGGAGGTCCGCCTGGAACTCCCCCTGGCCGCCCTGACCACCCCCGGCGTATGACCCCACCACTCGAGAGGAGGCCCTGATGCCGGACCACACGCCCCACCCCACCGGCGCTCCCCAGCCGCCACCGCACGACCCGTTCGCCGACCTCCCGCAGTCGGCACAGCCGGTGCGCCGCCTCCGGGTCGTCGTGGCGGACGACAACCCCGTCGTCCGCGCCGGCCTCACCGCCCTGCTCTCCGGCCGCGCGGACATCGAGGTCGTGGCGGAGGCCGCCGACGGCCGTCAGGCCTACGAGGCCGCCCACCTGCACCGCCCGGACGTCGTCCTCCTGGACGTCCGCATGCCCGGCGTGGACGGCATCTCGGCCCTGCCGCACCTGGTGCGGATCGCTCCTGTCGTGATGCTGACCTACAGCAGGGAGTCGGAGATCGTCCAGGAGGCCCTGCGCCGGGGGGCGGGCGGCTACCTGGTGCACGGCGAGTTCACGGCCGACCAACTGGTCATCGCCGTACGGGACATCAAGGACGGCCGGGCCCACTTCACCCCGACGGCGGCGGGCGCGCTGCTGGCCCAACTGCGCCAGGACCAAGCCCCGGCGTCACCCCTGCCGGACGGCTTGGGTGGGTCATCGAGTGCGACTGCATACGGAATATCCGCTTCCGGGCAACCGTATACGCAGACTCAATCACCGCCCCCACCAGGGAATTTCGTAGGCACCCCGCCCTACTCGCCCTCCATTTCTTCAGAAAACCTTTCGCAAGTGCAACCGCATGTGGGACAGTCTTCGTCTGGGTGGACGAGTGGCCGTCCGGCCGCTCCCGACAAGTCGCGGTTCCAGCTGAGCACGAGGGAGGCGGAGATCATGGACCTCATCGCGTCCGGCATGAACAACCAGCAGATCGCCGCCACGTGCTTCATCAGCGAGAAGACCGTCAAGAACCACATCAACCGCATCTTCGCCAAGCTCCACAGCACCAGCCGCTCCGAGGCCGCCGCGAAGTGGATCGGCACGGCACCGGACACGCACCGGGGACGGGGGTGACCTCCGATGACTCGAGGGGGGAACAACCCGCTGGGCCCGAGCGATTGGGCCCGCGATTGGGCCCAGGGGCCCTCTGGCGGAGGGGCCGTGCCGCCGTACGTTCCTCGTGTCGAAAACGACACAGCCGAAACCGGAGGGGAACACCATGAGCGACCTGATGCTGAAGACCGCCGTCGCGACCAAGGTCCGTGTGAACGGCTGGAAGAACACGACGGTCGAGGCGATGCAGCGCCGCGCCGGGGACAAGGGACAGACGGCGGTCGAGTACCTGGGCATCATCGCGGTGGTGGTGGCGATCGTCTTGGCGATCACGGGTACGAACATCGGTCAGACGATCCTCGGGAAGATCCAGGCGCAGATCGCCAAGGTCGCTCCTTGACGCGACCCCGCCGGTACGGCGACGCAGGGCAGGCTTTCCCCATCTACATCACGGTGGTGGGGGGCCTGCTCTTTCTCGCGTTCGCGTACTTCGCGGTCGGCCAGGCCGCAGCCAACAGGAACGGCGCCCAGACAGCCGCCGACGCGGCGGCTCTCGCGGCAGCGCAGGACAGGCGGGATCAACTCGCCGGCGCGTGGGTGAAGGACGTACTCGATCCGGCCAAGTGGCGGGCGATCTTCGAGGGCACCGCCGAGGGCCTCAGTCCCTCATGCTGGCGTGCATATGAGCTCGCCGAACGGAACGACGCCCGGGTGATCAGTTGCGGGCCTGACGGCCTCCTCGGTTTCACCGTCGAGGTCGAGACCAACAAGTCCGTCGGTGAGTCCGTGGTCCCCGGTACCGCGGATCGCAAGTCCGACGCGACCGCCACCGCCGTGATCGAGCCTCGCTGTGACTTCGAGCCTCCGGCCGGTGGCGCAGATCCCGACGTGCTGCCGGTGCTCTCCTGCGACGGGGAGAAGTGGGAGCTCGACCCCGAAGACCTCGATGTTCTGCCGGAACCCGAAGACCTCTTCGACGTCCACCTGGCCGACCCTCAAGCGAACGACGAGTGACGAAGGAAGCAGAGAGATGAGCATGCGGTTCACTGCGAAGGCCCGCAGGGGAGCGGTCGCGTTGACCATCGCGGCCGGACTGGCCCTCGGCGTGGCCGGGTGCGGCGGCGGTGGCGGCGGCGGCGATGACAAGCCGTCCCCGTCCGCATCGGCCTCCAAGGGCCGTGGGTCCGAGCCGAGTGCTCAGGAGGGGCAGTCGGAGACACCGCTGGCGGAACTGAAGGGGACAGACGGACTCCTTCTTCAGATCATCTCCGCCGCGAGGGACTCCGGCGGCTTCCTCACGGTGAACGGAATCGTGAAGAACGACGGAGACAAGTCCGTGGTGGTCCCGCCTCAGACGAGCGGTGACGAGACGGAGGTCATCGCGCACGGCCCCTCGCTCGGTGGTGCCACCCTCGTGGACGCAAAGGGGAAGAAGCGCTACTACACGCTGCGCGACACGGAAGGGCGCCCACTGACGACGACCGGTCTGGGCAACCTGGAGGCGGGGCAGACCCTCCCGGTCTTCATGCAGTTCCCCGCACCACCCACGAGCACGACCGAAGTCGACTTGCAGGTCCCGACGTTCTCCAGCGGCACCATCAAGATCTCCGGGTGAGGACGGCCATGAAGACCCGCACGCGAACGGCGACTCCACGGCTCGCCCTGGTCCTCACCGCCGCCGGCCTCATGGTGGCCACGAACCTCTACGGCGCCGTCTCGGCCCACGCCGACGAAACCCCCGGTGTGCCCCCCGGCACCGAGGCCTCCGCCTCCGCCCCTGTGGAGGTCGACCCCAACGACCCCGACCTCAAGATCCCTGAGGGCGCCACCCTCGCCGAACCCAAGGTCCTCGACATCAAGCAGGTCGTCGAGGACCAGAGCGGTGACGAACGGCGTGAAGACACCAACGCCGACGTAAAGTTCGCCCTCCAGGCCGAGGTCCTCTTCGGCAAGGACAGCGCGAAACTCAGCGGCGAGGCGAAGTCCCGTATCTCCACGATCGCCGAGGAGATCAAGACCCAGAACGCCACGAAGGTCCGCGTCTTCGGCTTCACGGACAACCTCGGCTCCTCCGCCCACGGCGACGTTCTGTCCAGGAAGCGGGCCGACGCCGTCCAGAACGTCCTCGACCAGGAACTGGCCGACTCCGGCGTCACGTACGAGGTGCGCGGCTACGGCGAGCAGTACCCCATCGCCGACAACTCCACGGAGACCGGCCGCAAGAAGAACCGCCGGGTCGAGGTCTCCTTCCCGCGCACAGGGAGTTGAGTGACCGAAAGTGGGCCCAGGGTTGGGGCCACGGGCCCATGCGTGAGTGATCGACGTTCCTTAGCCTCGGCTCGATGTCCGTCCTGAACGGCCGTTTATCGAGCTGAGCTGAGGTCGCGCATGTCCCACGCCGGTGACTGGATACCCCCGTCCGGGACGGGGGGTGCACAGAACGCCCCGTCCTGGGAACGGCATGTGCCGTTGCCGAGGGAGCTGGGCTGGGCGCAGGTACTGCTGTGGGTGCAGTTCGCGCTGACCGTGCTGTACGTGATCACCGTGCTGTCGGTGGTCACGTACTACTCCGGCGAGATCTTCGGGATCCTGGCGTACGACGCGCTGCCCGGCGTGGCCGGGATCTACCTGGCTCGGCGCCTGTGGCAGGGCGGGGTGTGGACGAGCCGCGCACTGATCGCCGTGCAGGCGTGGATCGTGTGGCTGTCGTTCGGCACTCTCTTGCACGGTGATCTGCGGGGCGTCACGCAGGCGGCGATGCCGGTGGCGGTCATCGTGCTGTTGCGCCGAACCCGGTCGCGTGAGTGGTTCGCGACCGCTCCCGAGGACAGGGAGCCGCGGCGGGCCTTCAGCCTGGAGAGGATGATCCTCTGGCGGCGGGACGAGGGCCAGACCGCGGTGGAGTACGCGGGGCTCGTCGCGGTGGTCGCGGCGATCATCCTCGCGCTGTCGGTGGGCGGCCTCGGCGGGCGTATCGCCGACGGCATCCAGTCGGCGGTCTGCTCGGTGACGGGCACGGCCTGCCCCGCTGCGCAAGGCGATGGCACGGAGACGGGTGCGGCCGGGGACAACGACGCCGCCCACCAGGGCGATGCGGACGCCGGCGCCGACGGCGGCAACGGCGCGGACCCGGACGGCACCGCTCACGCGGACGGTGGTGCGGGCGCAGACGGCGGCACGGGCACGAACGGCGATGCGGGCACCCAGGGAGACTCCGACACCCGGGGCGGCTCGGACACCCAGGGCGGTGCGGGCACCCATGAAGGCACGGAAGCCGACGGCGGCACGGAAGCCGACGGCCGCGCCGAAGCCGGCGACGGCACGAACGCAGCCACGGGCGTTCGTGACACGGGCGGCAGCGACATCCCCGCGTCGGCCCAGCTCATCACCTACGAGGGCGCCGGCCCGAACGACACGATCCCGCTCGCTCCGGGCCCGTTCGAAGACAGGTCGCTCTGGGACGACGTACATGACCAGGAACGCCACGACAAGACCTTCATGGACCACGTCCGGGGCTTCTTCGTCGCCCCGACCAAGAGCTTCCTGGCCGACACGATGGACGTCGTCAGCGACCCGGTCGGCTCGGTCAAGGACACCTGGAACGGTCTGAAGGGCTACACCACCGACTGGTGGGGCGACAAGTCCGATGAGCTGGGCGAGAAGTGGGACAAGGGGGGCTACGTCTCCTCCGTATGGGGCTGGGTCAATTCGCCCGAGGACTTCGTCTCCGACCTGGCGACCGACACGCTGGTCGACAAGGAGAACTGGGAGAAGGGCAACTACGGCGCCTCCATCGGCAACACCGTGGTCGGCGTCATCGGCATCTTCAGCCCGAAGACCATCACGAAGTTCACCAAGTTCAAGAAGCTGGCCGAGGTCGGTGAAGCCCTCGACAAGGCGTCCGACGCGGCGGAGAAGGCGCGCAAGGCGGCCAGGGCGGGCGACTTCGACGGCGCGAAGAAGGCCGCGGACGAGGCCCAGAAGCATGCCGACGAGGCCAAGAAGAAGGCCGAGAAGAACGGCAGCTGCACCATCGCGATCGGGCGCGTCCCGTACGGCGGTGGCGGCGGCCTGCGCGGCGTCACGGGCACCGGCACAGGTGTCCTGGCAGCCCCGCAGGGCGACCGGATCGTCGTCGCCGCAGGAGGCGGCAAGGAATGCACGGGCGACGACGCCGACGACGCACGCCAGGCCCAGCAACAGGCCCTGGAAGCGCGGGCTGAAGCAGCGAAGGCCGCGCTGCGGGAGCGGGGCTCTTCGGTGCCTGGCGACCAGATCGACGGGCTAGTCAACCGCGCCAAGGACCCCCCGGAACCCGGTGAGATCAGCACGAAGGACGCGGCCGACTCGCTCGACGAGATCACTGACCTCGCACGACGCGGAAACGTCAACGGCGATGCCGCCGCCGCGCTGGAAGGCAAGGTCGCCAACGCCTCCGACGCCAACAAGCTCGCCGAGGCACGCGCGGAGGTGAACGCCGTACGCCGCGCTGCCGACGACGCGGCACCCGGAACCCACGTGGACGCCGGAGTCGGCGGCAAGATGAACCGCAAGGAGGCTGACTTGGGCAACGGGGAGAAGGTGAATCTCGACGAGATCCCGGACGCGGACGTGGTCTACAAGGACAAGAACGGCACCGTGCACGTCAAGGAGGTCAAGAACGCCGGCTCGGCCACACGCAAGGGCGACTTCGCCAACCAGGTCGAGAGGCTCAAGAAGTGGGCGAGCAAGGAGCCGGGCCGCAAGGCCACCGTGGAGATCGAGACGGCGGACCGCTGGACGTCGGTCTTCAGCGAGTTCAAGCCCGCCCGGAACGGCAAGCCGGCGAAGGACACCAGAACGGCGGCCGGTGAGATGGCCAAGAACGGTGTGGACGTGAAGGTGGCGGGCCAGGGTCTGTCCGCCGACCAGCTCGGCAGGATGCAGCGTGTCATCGACGAGCGGACGGCGAACGGCACGATGGACTGGTCGAAGATGAAGGACCCGGACAGCGCCAAGGCGTACCTGGGCATCGAATGAGACGAACGAGTGGACGACAGCCACGAGACGTGGCAGGACGGCGGACATGAGCGAGTCGGACGCGGAGCCGAGTGCCGAGGAGATGTGGGATCCGCAGGTCGTGCGATGGCGTCATCCGGAGGGTGAATACGTTCTGCCCCGTGCCCTTCGGTCCTTGCCACAGCCTTGGGACGAGGGCGACTGGGATCGGATCGTTGCCCTGCCGCGCACCGATGAGCGGGTGGCGGAGGCTCGGCAGGTGGTGACCCAGCTGCTGGAGGACCCGGAGTTGGTGCCGAATGTGCCTCAACCGCCGTCTCCGGGCCTGCTGTGGCACGTATGGGAGGAGTTCCACCAGGCGGTGGGGGAGAGGATGCCCCGCATGAGCCAGGTGACGTGGGCCGGTGTGGACGAGCTGGTGCGCGAGTGGCGGGGACGGGAGAGGCTGTACCCGCTTCAGCGGCATGTCGTCGATCACGTCGAAGCGGCGATGCTCGCCATGATCCCGCGGCTGCGGGACGACATCGCCGACTCGGTGTTCCGCTGGCTGGCCCTGGACTCCGACCCCGGCCGTTTCGCCGACTGGGCGGTGGATACGGCCGAGCGCTGCGTGATCGAGGACATCGGCGCGGACTCTGCCATCGAGTTGCTGGGCGCGATGGGGAGTCCCGAAGCCAGGGCGGCTCTGAATCGCCTGTCGGTGAAGCCGGGCGGTCCGGCGAGTTGGGACAACGCGGAGGCGGCACAGGGGAGGCTCTTCGATCTGGAGACGGAGAGGCCCCAGTGGTAGGAGGCGCGGAAGCTGAAGGAAAGGGCGAGCCGGCCTCTCCTGCTCCACCTGCACAAGAGCTTCTTTGCACGTGAGCCCGAAGTCCACCACCAAGATGAAGCTGACCGAGCTCGGTGAGCGAGTTGCACGGACTGTACGAGCGTTAAGAGAGGGAGCCTGACCTTCCGCTCGTGTTTCTGCCGACGCCTCAGCCTCCGTCCGCCGACACGACGATCTCCACCCGAGCCCCTTCCCGCACCCCCCACTCACCCATCGCCCCGGCCTCCGCCTCCACCACATGCCGAGCACGCAGCCGAGGCATTCCCAGCCGGCCCGGCCGCATGGTGCGGACGGCGATGACGCGCAGGTGCCGATCGAGGTAGGCGACATCGATCGGCATGCGCATCCGGAAGGTGTGCACGCTGTTGGCAGGGGAGAGCAGGATCGCCCCGTCGACGGAGTTCCGCCCCAACAGCCCTTTTGTGCGAGCCCGATACGAGGTGGCGACCTCCAGCGGCACCCTGAGGGACGGTCCCTCACCACCCCCGTGCACGATCAGTTCCCCACGCCCGTCCCGCCAACGCCGCCCCATCAGGCCCCCCTTCGACCACGCCGCCTGTCGGCAGCTCTGCGACCCCGAACGTATCCGCAGCGGGCAGTCCCTCACATGGGCCCACGGACCCATGCTCTTTGCTCGTTCCTGACGGAAACGCCGCGCAGCGTGCCGCTGTTGGGGGCGGTGCTGGCGCGTTATGCAACCGTTACGGCTGGAATGGGTCGGCCAATCGCCAATTCCTCCCCATACGCCCCGCCCGTTGACAACCTTCACCCTGGTGCGGCCGCACCCCGCTGGATAGCTTTGGTTCGCTCGAGAGAAGCCTCGCCTCTGACCGGGAGTCGACCGTGAACCGCCGTCCCACCCTCCTCACAGCGCTCACGCTGACCGCCGCTGCGGCTTTGACGCTGTCCGCGTGCGGGAGCGATGACAGCTCCAAGAACAAGGACAGCGACAAGATCGCGGGAGCCGACACGGGGGACAAGGCATCGCCGTCCTCCAGTCCGAGTGAGCCGGCCGCCGGTGGCCGCCCGAAGATCGAACTCCCGTCGGACGTGACCTACAAGTTCGAATGGAAGAAGACCGGCGACGCCCAGAAGGACGCCGTGCTCAGCGACGCCGAGCAGCGCATCAGGGCCGTGGACATGGCGATCGCCAAGCAGGATCCGCTCGACAAGGCCTACCGTTTCTACTCCGAAGGCGCAGCCGCCGCCGAGAGCCAGAAGTACATCACCGAGTTCGTCGACCACAAAGCACGCACGACTGGTCTGACCCGCTCCTACAACGAGAGCCTGACCCTGAAGGGCGATGGCACGGCCGCACTGGTGTATTGCGAGGACCAGAGCAAGGCGTTCAACAAGTTCCTGAAAACCGGCAAGACGGATGTCACGCCGGTGACGAAGGACAGTTACGTCGTCTATGCCGGCACCCTGCGCAAGAACGCCAAGGGCGTATGGGTCACCGAGCGACTGATCTCGCAGCGAGGGAGCGAGAAGTGCCAGCCCTGATCCGTACAGGACGCATACTCTTCACTTCGGGCGTCATTGCCGCAGCCCTGACCATGGCGGGACCCGCCTATGCGGAGAAGGGGTTCGGCGGCACTGACGGCGAAACGCAAAAGGCCGACGCAGGCAAAGACGGCACCGTCTCCGTCACGGTGGGCGGCGTCGTCTTCGACCGTTCCAAGAACGGCAGCGGCAACTCCGCCGGCGCCCTCACCTCGTCCACGTCCTGGACCCCACCCCCTTGCTGGTACGCCCCGAAGTACACCCCGGAGCAGCTCCAGAAGGCCATGGAGCCGGTCTGGGAAGCCGGTTCCACGGGCTATGAGTGGGACGCCAAGCAGCGCGACCGGTACGTCAACGGCAAGCCGTACAAGGACTTCAACAAGGACAAGACCGGCAAGGGCTACTTCTGGGACTCGTTCGTCGACGAGGACTTCCCGCCCGGCTGGGACGCCTGCAAAGAGGAGCCCTTCTGGGTGGACCAGGGCGCCCCGCCGCCCGCCGGCATCAAGAACGCCGTCACGCCCGAGATCCTCGCCGAACTCGCCTATGCCGAGGTCCGGGTCCCCGGCACCAAGGTGACCCTGGCCCCCGCCGCGCAGACGAAGGTCAACCTCCCCACCTGGGCCTGGCTGGACGCCGCCGACTTCAAGCCGGTCTCCGTCACCGCGTCCGTACCCGCGATCGGCATCCAGGCGACCGCGACCGCGGAACCCGTGTCGCTGCGCATCGAACCGGGCACCGAGGACGCCGTCACCTACCCGGCCTCCGGCGTCTGCGCGATCAACGACGGCCGCATCGGCGAGCCCTACGCCAAGGGCAAGGCGGACCGCACCCCACCCTGCGGAGTGAGGTACCTGCGTTCCTCCGGCAACGGCACGTACCCCCTCCAGGCGACCGTCACCTGGAAGATCCAGTGGACGGGCACCGGCGGCACGGGCGGCGACCTCCCCGACGGCACGTTCGGCGCGACCCAGAACGTGACCGTGCAGGAGATCCAGGCCGTCAACCGCTGAGCCCGGCCACGGCCCCCACGCACGGGCGGCCACTCGTGTGAGTGGCCGCCCCGGTGCACCGAACGACTGACGCACATGAGCCAAACCGGCATGACCCGTGGCTGGTTTGGCACGCATGAGTCGCAAAACGCCTTGTCCGGCGCTTCCCCGCCCGGGTAGGAACACCCCATGACCCCCCTAGGCGCAGTGTTCCGCCCCCAGCTGGCCCCCGAGCGGCTCCGCTCCGTATGTGAGACCGCGGAGCGGGCCGGGCTCGACGAGCTCTGGCTCTGGGAGGACTGTTTCAGAGAGGGCGGCATCTCCACCGCCGCCGCTGCCCTCGCGTGGACCGAGCGGGTGCGGGTCGGGGTCGGGCTGTTGCCCGTGCCGCTGCGGAACGTCGCCATCACGGCCATGGAGATCGCCTCGCTGCACCGGATGTTCCCCGGCCGGGCCATCGTCGGTGTCGGACACGGCGTGCAGGACTGGATGGGCCAGGTCGGCGCCCGCGTCGAGTCGCCCGTCACCCTGCTGCGGGAGCATCTCATGGCGCTGCGCGCCCTGTTGGCCGGGGAGCGGCTCACCGTCGAGGGGCGGTACGTCACGCTCGACGACGTCGCCCTCGACTGGCCGCCGGAGAGTCCCGGGGACGGCGTGCTGGCCGGGGCCACCGGGCCGCGGTCGCTGCGGCTCAGCGGGGAGGCCGCCGACGGGACCATTCTCACCGCCGCCCACAACGCCGAGGGCGTGCGCCGGGCACGCCGGCTCGTGGAGGAGGGCCGGGCGGCTGCCGGTCGCGACGCCGCGCCGCACCCCATCGTCGTCTATCTGCTCACCGCCACCGGGCCCGACGCCGCCGCCCGGCTGCGTGCGGAGCTCGCCGCCGAGGGGCTGGACTCCGTTCCGGACCTCGGGGTCGCCGGGGACGCGGGCGCCGTCGCCAAGGCCGTCGAGCAACTGGTCGAGGCCGGGGCCGACCGTGTCGTGCTGCAGCCGACGGCGGACGAGCCCGACCCGGAGGAGTTCGTGCGGTTCACGGCCGAGGACGTGCGTCCGCTGGTCCCCTGAGACCGTCCCATGAGACACGTCCCATGAGAGACATCCCGTAGAAGGCGTTCATGATGCAGCAGGCACCCCACCCCCGGCACCCCGTGCACCCACACCCCGAACACCCACACGCCGAACACCCCGAACACCCCGTCACCTATGAGGAACTTCTCGCCGAAGGGGCCTCCGTCCCGACGGAAGGCTGGGACTTCTCCTGGTTCGAAGGGCGGGCCACAGAAGCACGGCCCTCCTGGGGGTACGCCGTGTCGATGGCCGAGCGGCTGGGACGGGCGAGCGCGGCGCTGGACGTGCAGACCGGGGGAGGGGAAGTCCTGGACTTCGCCCTCGCCCAGCTCGCCGACGGGGACCCGGCCGAGACCACCGGCCAGGCCCCCGCCCACGCCTCCGCCCATTCCTCCGCCCGGAAGCCGCCCCGGCTCATGGCCGCCACCGAAGGCTGGCCTCCCAACGTCGCCAAGGCGACCGCCCTCCTCCGCCCCCGCGGCGTCGCCGTCGTGGCCGCCGCCGAGGACGACCCCCTGCCCTTCGCGGACGGCGCCTTCGACCTGGTCGTCAGCCGGCATCCCGTCCGTCCGCGGTGGGACGAGATCGTCCGCGTCCTCCAGCCCGGCGGGACGTACTTCGCCCAGCACGTCGGGCCGAGCAGCGTCTTCGAACTCGTCGAGTACTTCCTCGGGCCCCAGCCGGACGACGTGCGCGGTGCCCGCCACCCCGACCGCGAGCGCGCCGACGCCGAAGCCGCCGGGCTGGACGTCGTCGGTCTGCGGGCGGAGCGGCTGCGCATGGAGTTCCACGACATCGGCGCGGTCGTGCACTTCCTGCGCAAGGTGGTCTGGATGGTCCCCGGCTTCACCGTCGAGGCGTACGAGCCGCGGTTGCGGGAGCTGCACGAGCGGATCCAGGCGGAAGGCCCGTTCGTGGCCCACAGCACCCGTCACCTCGTCGACGCACGCAAGCCGGGCTGACGCCCTGTGCCGCACGATCAGGCGTGCGGACCCACCGTCACCTCTCCCACCACCAGCTCCGCCGTCGCCTCCAGCACCTCGCCCACCCGCTGTGCCTGCTCGTCGAGTTCCCGCTTCCGCCGCGCCGTCAGCCGGACGAGCGGCTCGACCGTGACGGTCGTACGACGGCCCCGGCGCCGCTGGTGCCACACCCCGGCCACCACACCGTCGACCAGCAGCACCGGGTAGTTGCCCGCCTGGCCGCCGGCGAGGGCGCGGCGGGACGCCTGCCCGGGGAACAACCGCTCGCGGGGCTGCCCGGCGATGACGTACGCGTCGAAGTAGGGGAGCAGGCGCACACCCCGCGGCGGGCCGTCGGGGAAGCCCGTGTCGCCCGCCGCCACCCACGCCGGTGCCGTATCGAACAGAACCTGTTCGATACGGCCCGCTGCGGCCAACTCGTCGAACAGCGCCATGGCCCAGCCGGGCGGCGCCGCCAGCCACCGCGCGAAGTGCTGCGGCGTCGCCGGGCCGTACGTGTGCAGATAGCGGCCGACGAAGGCAGCCAGTGCGTCGCTCGGGTCCGGCTCCAGGCCCCCGGGGACCGGTCGCGTGAACGTCGCCTTGCGGCCGCGGTTCGGGCCGAAGCACAGCGTGCCCGCCCAGCCCGCCCGGTGCATCACCTGGCGCCAGCGCGGCCACATGTCCTGGAACGCCGGCATCACGCGGTCCCCCGCCCAGAGGCCCGTCCGGGCGACGACCTCCTCGGACAGCTCGTCGATGGTCAGGTACCTGCCGTCGAGCGCGTCACCGATCGCCGTCACCACCTGGCGAACCTGCTCCTCGGTGAGCCGCGCGTCGGGTGGGAACGGGCTCGGCCCGCTCGGAACCGCGCTCAACGCCGCCGAGAAGAGGGGGAGTTCGCGGGTCGGGAGGAGATGGACGGTGCCGCGCGGGCCGTACGTCTTGATCAGGGACCGTTCCTCCCAGAGCGCGGCCCGTACATCCGCCCGCGTCACGCCGTCCGCCCGCATTCCCACCGACACCTCGGCCGCGGAGAGCACCTGCGCGTGCGCGCCCCGCATCGCACCGACCACCTCGGCGACCGGGGTGCCCGGGCGCGCCGGCCCGGTCAGATGCTGTCGCACGGCCCGCCGCGCGCTCGCCGCGTCCCACGTGATCCTGAGGCTCGTCGTCATGCGGTGACGCTAAATGCCATTGAGGACAGAATCCGTCCTGATGGTCCCGGGTGGCACCCGATACCTGTCACTCCTTTCGCTCACCGCACTTGCGCAACTCCCGACGAGAGTTTTCACATCGTTATCGCCGGCGGCTCGCCTCAACGTCGTCCCTCACGTAAATTCGGACCAGGAGATTCGCGTGAGCAAAGCTGCGCGGGCGGTACCGCGCAGTGGAGGGGGCTGCGCGGTGCCAGGGCCTCCACGCCGAGCCGCAGGGGCGGCGATGTCGTTCGGCAAAGGGCGGCGCGGGGCGGTTGCGAGGGAGTGCCCGGGTCAAGCGGATGTCGGCCGGGCGGTTCACCCATCGGGGGGATGTCGGGACAAGTCACCCGAGTGGCCCTGACGGCGCGTCCGATCCTCCGGATTTGGTGCCGGTGCATCCTGTTTTCCCTGCACAGGGGCCATGTTTCGGCCAGAAGCGCGCCCTGAACGAGAGCTTCCGCGGTCATCGCCGCGTCGCCGGGCGGCTCCGGAGAGTAGTTGTGGCCCGCCAATGCACGCAGCATCACTTACAAAGGGTTATGGTGGAAACCCCCCCTCGGGCCGGTCCGTCTCCCCCCCACGGACCGGCCCGTTTTTTGTTGGTCCGCCCGGCGGCTCGAACCCGGGCCGGAACCTTTCGTTCCGCACCCGTTGGCGGCCCACGGCCGCGGCGGGGGTAGGCTTCGCCTCCGGGGACTGCCATACGGGCAGGGACCGCCCGCGGGCCACGACCGGGCCGCACGCCGCGGCCTGTCCGATCCGTACGGAGGGGCTGACAAACACGTGAACCTGCGCGACAAGCTGCGTGGCCTGCTGGTCAGGCTGTACGCACGCCGGGTGGAAGGCCACCTGGACCACGCTCAGGTGCCCAAGCACATCGGCGTCATCATGGACGGCAACCGGCGCTGGGCGAAGGCCGCCGGTTCCAGCACCGTCCACGGCCACCGGGCCGGCGCCGAGAAGATCGAGGAGTTCCTCGGCTGGTGCAGTGAGACCGACGTCGAGGTCGTCACCCTCTGGCTCCTGTCGACCGACAACTTCGACCGGCCGCGCGACGAGCTCGTCCCGCTGCTCGGCATCATCGAGGACGTCGTCCGCACCCTGGCCGCCGACGGACGCTGGCGCGTGCACCACGTGGGCACGCCCGACCTGCTGCCCTCCGGGATGCAGACGGTCCTCAAGGAGGCCGAGGAGAGCACCGCGCACGTCGACGGGATAGTGGTCAACGTCGCCATCGGCTACGGCGGCCGCCAGGAGATCGCCGACGCCGTGCGGTCGATGCTGCTCGACGCCCAGGACAAGGGCACCTCGATGGAGGAGCTCGCCGAGGCAGTCGACATCGACATGATCGGGCGTCACCTCTACACGAGCGACCAGCCCGACCCCGACCTGGTGATCCGCACCAGCGGCGAGCAGCGGCTGTCCGGATTCATGCTCTGGCAGACCGCGCACTCCGAGTACTACTTCTGTGACGTGTTCTGGCCGGCGTTCCGCAAGGTCGACTTCCTGCGCGCCATGCGTGACTACGCGGCCCGCCACCGGCGCTACGGCGGCTGACGCACCCGTCGCGCACGGCTGACGCACCCCTCACGCACCCCCGCGGACGCGGGACGTCCCACGTCCGCAACACCTCCCCGTACCCCGTTGACGGCGCACGTAACGCCAAGTTCACCGGCTCGCCGTCATATGCCGTGGCATGGCGACGCTCGTTCGAGGGCATAACCCAGACAGGTCGACGCCCGAACCACGGGTGTCGGATCTCAGCGGACGGCACGGGGCCGTCCGCCCGGGAGGCCCTTTGCACCAGCCCGATCGTGCGGTCACTGCACGGACGAAGAGGCGGAGGGCCGGTTCTCGGCCCGCGCAGGGCGGCCGACGACCGGTCCAGCTCCATACCGTCGCTCCCCGACCTCATCCGAGGGGGTACGTCCTTCCGTGGTGACCAGCACAAAGCGCCACAAGCCAGACCGGCGCACCTATGTTCTCGACACCAGCGTCCTGCTGGCCGACCCACACGCCCTGAACCGCTTCGACGAGCACGAGGTCGTGCTCCCCATCGTCGTGGTCACGGAGCTGGAGGCCAAGCGGCACCACCCCGAACTCGGCTACTTCGCCCGGCAGGCCCTGCGCCTGCTCGACGAGTTCCGGGTCCGGCACGGTCGCCTCGACGCCCCCATCCCGATCGGTGATCTGGGCGGGACGGTCCGTGTCGAGCTCAACCACTCGGACCCCAGCGTGCTGCCCAGCGGCTACCGCCTGGGGGACAACGACTCCCGCATCCTCGCGGTCGCCCGCAATCTGCAGGCCGAGGGGTTCGACGTCACCGTCGTGTCCAAGGACCTCCCCCTCAGGATCAAGGCGTCCTCCGTCGGGCTCCTCGCCGAGGAGTACCGCGCGGAACTCGCCATCACGGACTCCTCCGGCTGGACCGGCATGTCCGAACTGACCCTGCCGGGCGAGCAGGTGGACATCCTCTTCGAGGAGGGGCACGTCTACGTGCCCGAGGCCGCCGACCTGCCGGTGCACACGGGCCTGATGATCCAGTCGGAGCGCGGCAAGGCCCTCGGCCGGGTCACGCCCGAGGGCACCATCCGCGTCGTGCGCGGGGATCGCGAGGTCTTCGGCATCAAGGGCCGCAGCGCCGAGCAGCGGATCGCCCTCGACCTGCTGCTCGACCCGGACGTCGGGATCGTGTCGATGGGCGGCCGGGCCGGCACCGGAAAGTCGGCGCTGGCGCTGTGCGCGGGCCTGGAGGCGGTGCTGGAGCGCCGTCAGCACCAGAAGGTGATGGTCTTCCGTCCGCTGTACGCGGTGGGCGGGCAGGAGCTCGGCTATCTGCCCGGCACCGAGGCCGAGAAGATGAGCCCCTGGGCGCAGGCCGTGTTCGACACCCTGTCGGCGGTCACCAGCCGGGAGGTCATCGAGGAGGTGACCGCGCGCGGCATGCTCGAAGTCCTGCCGCTCACCCACATCCGCGGCCGCTCGCTGCACGACGCGTTCGTGATCGTGGACGAGGCGCAGTCACTGGAACGGAACGTACTTCTTACCGTTCTGTCCAGGATCGGGGCCAATTCACGGGTGGTTCTCACCCATGACGTGGCCCAGCGCGACAATCTGAGGGTCGGCCGGTACGACGGTGTGGTCGCCGTCGTCGAGAAGCTGAAGGGGCATCCGCTCTTCGCGCATGTCACCCTGACGCGGTCCGAGAGGTCCCAGATCGCCGCGCTTGTGACCGAAATGCTCGAAGACGGGCAGGTCTGACCACGCCCAGTAAGTAGGGCCGGTTATGCGATAGTTGGCGCCGTCCGGAAAAGGCGAAGAGCCTAGCCGGGCGGCGCCTTCGCGTGTGGGCGTTCCTGTGAATCTCCCGCACCAAACGGGATGTGAGCTTTCACACGCAACTCAGAATTGCCTTGCCCCGTCGGGTTACGGCAGAGTCTCAGTCCTGTCAGGCCCCGCATACGACACACCTGTACCCCCAGCGGTACGGCACCACAGAGCAACAGCATCAACTGCATAGCGATGTCGTATGCCGCCCGAGCTACACACGGCGCTCCCCTCGCGGGAGTTGCCCACCGGGCCCGCGCCTCCCGTGACCCCGCAGTTGGGGAGGCCAGTGCCAGGGGCACGATTGCGTCCGCGAGGGTCACCGAAGCGGGCGATGCTGGAAGGAAAACCGTGTGAGCCGGATCTCGGTCCGGGGATTCGCAGTGGCCTCGGCCACGGCGGTCACCGCTGTCGGAAGCGTCGTCGGAGTTGCCTCGGGCAGCACCGCGCAGAACAACGACGCCGAAGCGACGGCCAGCGGCGCCACCCTGCTCGCGGACATCCCCGCGGGCCAGCAGGCCCAGGTGCAGACCGCGTCGCTGACGCAGCAGGCCGACGCGCAGGCCATCCAGGCCGACGCGAGCGCCAAGAAGGACGCCGAGGAGGCCGCCCGCAAGGCCGCCGCCGAGACGGCCATCGCCAAGAAGGAAGCCGCCGAGAAGGCCGCCAAGGCCGCCGAGGCCGCAGCCAAGGAGCGCGCGGAGGTCAAGGCCGCCGCCAGCCGCTCCAAGGACATCTCGGACTTCCCCGTCGCGAGCTCCTACAGCATCGCCCAGATCCAGGCGATGGCACGGCAGATCGTGCCGTCGGGTCAGTTCCAGTGCTTCAGCAACATCGTGGACCACGAGTCCGACTGGAACTACAAGGCGGTCAACCCCTCTTCAGGGGCCTACGGCATGTTCCAGGCGCTGCCCGGTTCCAAGATGTCGTCCGCCGGCGCCGACTGGCAGACCAACCCGGCCACCCAGATCAAGTGGGGCCTGAACTACATGAACGACCGCTACGGCAGCCCCTGTGAGGCCTGGACGTTCTGGCAGGCCAACCACTGGTACTGAGCCGACCGGCCCCTGGGGCCGATCCGTTGCCCTACGCGAGCCCCGCACCGTCGTCCGGTGCGGGGCTCGCGCCATGTACGGTCGGACGGACGACTCCCAGCGGGAGTGGTGCGCTGAGACGGGGGAAAAGGACGGATCATGTCGCGAGTGCCAGGGTGGCTCGGCCGGCTCGGTGCCGGGCTGACCGAGATCAGCGAGCGTTACAACGAGCGCCGGGCCGAGGCCGAGCGGGAGCGGGACGACTCCGACCCTCCGGTCCTCTCCGACGAACACGTGCCGCCGCCCCCGGACTACGCGCCCGACGTCCCCGCCCGTCCCGATCCGGCACTGGCCGTGCCGTGGGGGGTGCGGGTCGCCGCCGAGGCCGGCTGGCGGCTCCTCATCCTCGCGGGCACCGTCTGGGTGCTGATGCGGATCATCAGCGCCGTCCAGCTCGTGGTGCTCTCGTTCGTCATCGCGCTGCTCATCACGGCGATACTGCAACCGACGGTGGCGCGGCTGCGCCGCCACGGCGTGCCGCGCGGACCGGCGACGGCGCTGACGGCGATGTTCGGCTTCATCGTCATCGGCCTCATCGGCTGGTTCGTGACCTGGCAGGTCATGGAGAACATCGACGACCTCTCGGGCCAGATCCAGGACGGCATCGACGAGTTGCGGAACTGGCTGCTGAACAGCCCCTTCCACGTCACGGACAAGCAGATCAACGAGATCGCCACCAACCTGCGCGAGGCCGTCGGGGCGAACACCGACCAGATCACCTCGGCCGGGCTCGAGGGCGTCACGGTCGTCGTCGAGGCGCTGACCGGGATCCTGCTGTCCGTCTTCTGCACGCTGTTCCTGCTCTACGACGGCAAGCGGATCTGGGAGTGGACCCTGAAGCTGGTGCCGGCCGCCGCGCGGCCCGGGGTCGCCGGGGCCGGTCCCGCGGCCTGGCGGACGCTGACGGCCTATGTGCGGGGCACGGTCATCGTCGCCCTGATCGACGCGATCTTCATCGGGCTCGGCATCTACTTCCTCGATGTGCCGATGGCCGTGCCGCTGGCGGTGTTCATCTTCCTGTTCGCGTTCATCCCGCTGGTGGGCGCGGTCGTGTCCGGTGCGCTGGCGGTGGTCGTCGCCCTGGTCACCCAGGGGGTGTTCACGGCCGTGATGACGCTGGCGGTGGTGCTCGCCGTGCAGCAGATCGAGGGGCACATCCTCCAGCCGTTCATCCTGGGGCGCGCCGTGCGCGTGCACCCGCTGGCGGTCGTGCTGTCGGTCGCGGCGGGCGGCATGGTGGCCGGGATCGGCGGTGCGGTCGTCGCGGTGCCGCTGGTGGCGGTGACGAACACGGTCGCCGGATATCTGCGGTCGTATTCGCAGAGGGCGGCGTTGCGGCACTCGGTGCGGCCCCGCGGGGCCACGGCGGTGAGCGCGGAGCCCGGCCCGCAGACGGCCCCGGAATAGTCCCGGAGCCCGGAACGCCCGCAGGGCCCCGCCCACCGGTTCAGGTGGGCGGGGCCCTGCGTCGTGAGACGTGCGGCCGTGCCTACTCGGCCAGGACCGCCTCGGCGTCCAGCGTGACGCCGACCGCCTGGATCACGGAGGCGATCTTGAACGCCTCCTGGATGACCTCACGGTCGAGGCCGGCCTTGCGCAGCACCTGCTCGTGCGAGTCCAGGCACATGCCACAGCCGTTGATGGCGGAGACCGCGAAGGACCACAGCTCGAAGTCGACCTTGTCGACGCCCGGGTTGCCGATGACGTTCATCCGCAGACCGGCGCGCAGCGTGCCGTACTCGTGGTCCGACAGGAGGTGACGGGTGCGGTAGAAGACGTTGTTCATCGCCATCACCGCGGCGGCGGCCTTGGCCGCCGTGTAGGCCTCCGGCGACAGGTTCGCCTTGGCCTCCGGCTCCAGCTCGCGCAGCACGATCGGGGAGCGCGAGGCGATCGCCGTCGACAGCACCGTGCCCCACAGCTGCTGGGCCGGCAGGTCGGAGTTGCCGATGACCGAGCCCAGGTTGAGCTTCAGGTCCTTGGCGTAGTCCGGTATGGCGGACTTCAGGGCGTCCAGCGACATGTCAGATCACTCCCCGGAGAGCAGCGCGACCGGGTCGAGGGTCTCGTCACCCTTCGACCAGTTGCAGGGGCACAGCTCGTCCGTCTGGAGCGCGTCCAGGACCCGGAGGACCTCCTTCGGGTTACGGCCGACCGAGCCCGCGGTCACCATCGAGAACTGGATCTCGTTGTTCTGGTCCACGATGAACACGGCGCGCTTGGCGAACCCGTCCTCGCCCTCGATGCCCAGCTCGCGCATCAGCTCGTGCTTGGAGTCGGCCATCATCGGGAACGGCAGGTCACGCAGGTCGTCGTGGTCCTTGCGCCAGGCGTGGTGGACGAACTCGGAGTCGCCGGAGAAGCCGAGGACCTGGGCGTCGCGGTCGGCGAACTCGTCGTTCAGCTTGCCGAAGGCGGCGATCTCGGTCGGGCACACGAAGGTGAAGTCCTTGGGCCACGCGAAGATGACCTTCCACTGACCCTCGTAGGTCTTGTGGTTGATCTGCTGGAACTCCTTGCCCTTCTCCAGCGAGACACAGGCGGTCAGGTCGAACTCGGGGAACTTGTCACCGACGGTGAGCACACATTCTCCTTGCAGCGAAGAAACACCCGGATCGCGGGCGTTTCCCATGGGTTGGACTGTGTTGATGTTGGCACAGGCTGGATTGATTACGGAAATAGCTACACTCGGTCGGGTTGATCGGAGGTGGTTATCAGTGACGGTCGGTAACAAGCGCAGGCAGCCCAGCCTGGCTCAGCTCAGGGCCTTCGCGGCGGTGGCGGAACACCTTCACTTCCGGGACGCGGCCGCGGCGATCGGCATGAGCCAGCCCGCCCTCTCGGGCGCCGTGTCGGCCCTGGAGGAGACACTCGGAGTGACGCTCCTCGAGCGTACGACGCGCAAGGTGCTGCTCTCGCCCGAGGGTGAGCGGATCGCCGTACGGGCCAAGGCGGTGCTGGCGGAGATGGGCGCCCTCATCGAGGAGGCCGAGGCGGTCCGGGCACCTTTCACCGGAGTGCTGCGGCTCGGGGTGATCCCAACGGTCGCGCCCTATCTGCTGCCGACGGTGCTGCGGCTCGTCCACGAGCGGTATCCGCAGCTCGACCTCCAGGTGCACGAGGAGCAGACCGCCAACCTGCTCGACGGCCTCGCCGCCGGCCGGCTCGATCTGCTGCTGCTCGCCGTGCCGCTCGGGGTCCCGGGCGTGGTCGAACTACCCCTCTTCGACGAGGACTTCGTGCTCGTCACCCCGCTCGACCACCGGCTCGGGGGACGGGAGGGCATCGCGCGGGACGCCCTGCGCGAGCTGAACCTGCTGCTCCTCGACGAGGGGCACTGCCTGCGCGACCAGGCCCTCGACATCTGCCGGGAGGCCGGCCGCGACGACGTGCCGGTCACCACGACCGCCGCCGGGCTGTCCACGCTGGTGCAGCTCGTGGCGGGCGGGCTCGGAGTCACCCTGCTGCCGCGCACCGCCGTCAAGGTCGAGACCTCCCGCAGCAACCAGCTCCTCACCGGCTACTTCGCCGACCCGGCCCCGGCCCGCAGGATCGCCCTGGCGATGCGGGCGGGGGCCGCACGCGGCGCGGAGTACGAGGAACTGGCGTCCGCCCTCCGGCAGGCCCTGCGGCCCCTGCCCGTACGGGTACTGGACTGGGACGCCTGACGGCTCGTGCGGGTGCCCGTCCAGGCCGCCCGACGGCCCGTACGGGTGCGGGATCAGGGCGCTGACCGCCCGTACGGGTGCCGGACCAGGAAGCCCGGCGGCCCGTACGGGTGCCGGTCCGGAACCTGACGCCCGTACGGGGGCCGGGTCAGAACGCTGACGCCCGTACGGGCTGCGCGCGGCGACGTCGCTACTCGGTGCGCAGGCCGTCCGGCCGCATCAGTCTCAGCAGTGGCGGCAGGCTCAGCAGTGTCACCACGAGTACGACGCCCGCGCCGATGCCGGTCATCGACAGCACGCTCGGCCAGTCCACGCGGACCGACGTGTTGGTCATCCGCAGCAGGACCGCGCCCAGGGCGATGCCCACCGTCGCGGCGAGCAGCAGGCCCAGCCCGATCGGGATGGCCGTCTGCCACAGCACCGACAGGCTGAGGGTGCGGCGCCGGGTGCCGAAGGCGACCAGGGCCGACAGCAGCCTGCGGCGTTCGCGCAACTGCTCCAGCTGCGAGACCAGCAGACTCGCCCCGATCAGCGCCAGCACGCAGGCGGAGCCGACGGACAGGCCGGTGCGGATGGTGGCGTAGCGCTCGTTGCTCTCGATGCTGTGCCAGGTCATGGGCTGAACCACGGGGTCGAACCGCGCGGCCGTGTTGCGCACGTGCTCGTAGGCGTCCGGCACCGAGGGGTCCACGCTCACGAAGAGCCGGGTGGAGGCGGCCGCCGCGAGCTTCGCGGGCAGCGCGCCGGGCGTGATCAGGATGCCGCCGCGCTCGTACCCGGTGGGGTCCTCGCGGGGCCGGGCAGGACGGATGTCCTCCGGCACGGTCCAGGAGACCGCGTGGCCGTCCGAGCGGGCGCCGTCGCGGTCCGGCTCGGTCCACAGGGCCGTGCCCGGCTCGGCCAGGTGATCACTATCGCTGTCGTACCGCGAGCCCTTGACGGCGAAGACGTCCCCGTCGCGGCAGGAGGGGAGCGTGGCCACCTCGCGCAACGACGCGCAGTCGGCCATGGTGATCTGGATGAAGGAGTCCTCCTGGTCCCGGTCGCGCAGATAGGCGTCGGACAGTGCGGTGACCTTGCGCACGCCCTCGGTGTCGCGGTACTTCCCGGCTACGGCCGCGGCGTCGGAGCCCTCCGGCACGTCCACGCTCATCTGGGCCCGGGAGACGTCGTACCGCGATGCCCTGGTGTAGGTGCCCTCCACCCCGGCGAACAGCATCTGCAGGGCGATCGCACCGGCCACCGCCACGGCGATGCCGTTGACCAGCCGGGCCGCCGCACCACTGCTCAGCTGGAGTCTGCGTACGGCAAGTTGCCAGGCGACCCCGCCCGGGCCCAGCCGGGCCACGACCGTCTCCACCACCCAGGGGAGCAGGGCCGTGACGCCCACCAGCAGGAGCATCACGCCGCCGACGACGAGGTACTGGTTGAAGTTCCCGCCGTCGTCGCCCTGCCCGATCATCGGGTAGAGCAGCGCGAGCCCGCCCAGCGGCAGCAGCAGCCGCCACCACAGCCGGCGCCGCGCCGGCTTGGCCGTGCGCACCACGCCGAGCGGCTCGATGACCACCCCGCGCAGGGCGAGGATCGTCACCAGGACCGCGGCCGCCGGCACCGCCAGCGCGACCAGGACGGCCAGCACGGGCGAGGGGTTCAGATAGCTCGGGAACACGCTGACGTGGAAGACCTCGACGGAGGCCGCCAGTTGACGTCCGAGCAGGAAGAACCCGGTGCCCAGGACGAGCCCCAGCACGGAACCGGCGAGTGCCTCGCCGGCGGCGATCCGCCGGGTCATACGGCTGTCGGAGCCGACCAGCCGCAGCGCCGCCAGCCGCCGGTCGCGCCGCTCGCCGCCGAAGCGCACGGCCGCGGCGATGAACACGGCGACCGGCATCAGCAGCACCACGAAGACGACCAGGACCAGCAGGAGCAGCACCGGGTCCCAGCGGTCGGACTGCCTCAGGTCCTCGTTGCCGAAGCGGTCGATCCGGGCCCCGCCGGCGGGACCCTCCAGCACCTTCGCGAGCCCCGTGCCACCCGCGAAATAGGCGAGCTCCTGTGAGCCGACCAGCCCCTGCTCGCCGATGGTGCCCGAGATCCGGTAGTGCAGCCGCTCCCGCAGCAGCTTGCCGTCGTCGGAGGCGAGCAGTTCCTTCAGTGCCGGGGAGACGACCATCTCGCCCGCCGCCGGGAACTTCGCGACTCCCGGGGGCAGCGGAGCCCGCGGGCCCTCCGGCTCCAGCATCCGGCCGCGCACGTCCAGGTCCCGGAACGTGGTGTCCGCGTCCAGGATGATCAGCGTGTCGTCGGCCTTCGGTATCTCCTGCTGGCCGATCGTGTGGTCGCTGCGCGCCGCCTCGCGCCGGTCCCGTTCCGCGAGCGCGCTCGGGATGGCCGTGGTGAGCAGCAGCAGCGCCACTCCGAGACCGACGCCCACGGCCGTGAGCAGCGCCCGGGTCCATCCCTCGCGTCCGCCGGCGAACGCGAACCGGGTGCCCATGGCCAGGTCCCGGCCCCACTGCCCGAGGCTCATACGACGCGCTCCATGTCCCGCGACCTGCCGTCCCGTACGACGATCTCGCGGTCGGAGTACGCGGCCACCCGCGCCTCGTGCGTGACGAGCACCACGGCCGTGCTGGCGGACCGGGCGGCGTCGGTGAGCAGCTCCATCACGCGCTCGCCGTTGAACGAGTCGAGCGCGCCGGTCGGTTCGTCGGCGAACACCACCCGCGGGTTCGTCACCAGCGAGCGGGCGACGGCGACCCGCTGCCCCTGACCGCCGGACACCTCGCCGGGCCGCTTCTTGCGCAGGTCGTCGACCTCCAGCCGCTCCATCCAGGCCAGCGCGGTCCGTTCGGCGTCCTTGCGGGACGACCCGTTCAGCCGCAACGGGAGCGCGACGTTCTCCACGCAGGTCAGTTCCGGCACGAGCTGCCCGAACTGGAACACGAACCCGAACTCCGAGCGCCGCAGCGCACTGCGCTCGGCGTCGCTCATCGCGGTCACCTCGCGCCCGTCGTACGTGATCGAGCCCGAGTCGGGCATGACGATCCCGGCGAGGCAGTGCAGCAGCGTCGACTTGCCCGAGCCGGACGGGCCCATCACGGCGACGACCTCGCCGGGGTGGATGGAGAACTCGGCGCCGTCGAGGGCGGTCGTCGGCCCGTAGGACTTGCGCAGGTCCTGGGCGGTGAGGAGAGAGCCGGCGGGAATCGTCACCGGGCCACCGCCTCGCGGAGCTTGTCCAGACGTGCCGCGGTCAGCTCCAGCCAGCGCAGGTCCGCCTCCAGGTGGAACAGCGCGTGGTCGCAGATGAGCTGGTCGGCCAGGTCGCCCTTGCGCTTGCGGTCGGTGAGGATCCGCATGCTGCGCAGGTGCTCCGAGCGCTGGGTGTCGAGGATGTCGCCGGCGTCGCGGTGGGTGAGCAGCGCCAGGACGACCTTGGTGTAGAGGGTCGACTGGAGGTACGGCTCCGGCTTCTCCGGCGTGGCGAGCCAGCGCTCGACGTCGGTGATGCCGGCCTCGGTGATCGCGTACCGCTTGCGCTCGGGCCCGCCGCCCGCCTCGATGCCGTCGACTTCGACGAGACCGTTCTTCAGCAGACGGGACATCGTCGAGTAGACCTGGCCGTAGTGGAGCGGCCGGTCGTGACCGAACTTCTCGTCGAAGGCCCGCTTCAGGTCGTAACCGTGACGCGGGCCGGACTCCAGGAGTCCCAGGAGAGTGTGACCGATGGACATGCCGACGACTCTACACACCGTGTATACGCCCCATGTATACGCTGGGTGTGCAGTTCATGGCGGGGCGGTAGGGCCGTGCAGGTCGGGGCCTGTTGTCACGGTTCCGCAACAGCCGTGACGCCGGTCCGCTCAGGCGGGCGGCGGGCCCGGGGGCGAGCCTCCGGGCGACCCGGGCGGACGCCCCCTGCGGGGCAGCGGCCCGGTCTCCCGCGGCAGCCGCCCCGCCTCGGCCAGCGCCCTGCGCAGCAGGAACTCGATCTGCGCGTTGGCGGACCGCAGCTCGTCCCCGGCCCACCGCGCGAGCGCCTCGTACACCGCCGGGTCCAGCCGCAGCAGCACCTGCTTGCGCTGCTGCTGCGGCCGGCGCTGGGGGCCCGGACCTTCGCCAGGGACCGTCACTGGTAGAGGGACCCGGTGTTGAGGACCGGCTGCGCGGCACGGTCACCGCACAGCACGACCATGAGGTTGGAGACCATCGCCGCCTTCCGCTCGGAGTCCAGCTCCACGATGTCCCGCTCGGTGATGCGGGCGATCGCGGCCTCCACCATGCCCACCGCGCCGTCCACGATCTGCCGCCGCGCCGCGACCACCGCTCCGGCCTGCTGCCGCTGGAGCATCGCCGAGGCGATCTCGGGGGCGTAGGCGAGGTGCGTGAAGCGGGACTCGATGATCTGCACACCGGCCGCCTCCACGCGCGCGTGCAGTTCCACGGCGAGCTTCTCGGTGATCTCCTCGGCGTTGCCGCGCAGCGAGAGGCCGTCCTCCTCGTGGGCGTCGTAGGGGTACTCGATGGCGATGTGCCGCACGGCCGCCTCGGTCTGGGTGGAGACGAACTCGATGTAGTCGTCGACCTCGAAGGTGGCCTGGGCGGTGTCCTCGACGCGCCACACCACGACCGCGGCGAGCTCGATGGGGTTGCCGTAGGCGTCGTTGACCTTCAGGACGGCGGTCTCGTGGTTGCGTACCCGGGTCGAGATCTTGGTGCGCGAGGTGAAGGGGTTCACCCAGCGCAGACCGTCCTGCCGGATGGTGCCCCGGTACCGGCCGAAGAGCTGGACCACCCGGGCCTCGCCCGGCGCCACCATGTTCAGCCCGCACATGGCGAGGAACGCCGCCAGCGCCACCAGGATGCCGCCGATGATCAGCCCGGCCCGCGCGCCGGCCGGGTCCACCGAGGTGGCGAGCGCGATCAGCCCGGCGCCGGCCAGCAGCCCGAGCAGGCCCAGCAGCAGGGCGAGCCCGCCGCCGATGCTGTGCGCGGTGAACTCCCGCACCCGTGGCGCCGGCATCTCGGGCACATCGGCCGTGACCTGCGTGTCGTGCGTGGACATGGGTGGTCCCCCGTTTCTTCGGTCGAAGCCACTCCTGCATAGCTTCTGTCTAGCTAAGTGATATCACTTTTCCGCGTTCTGGCAACCCTGCGCGTGTCTCGTACGTCGGTTCCGTTGGGATGGGTGCTGATTGTCACGTCCGCAAAGGGCCGGATCGGCAGCCCTATCTCTTATCTCCCGGTGTTAGCTTTCTGAGCTGACCTGAGCGGCGAACCTGTGTGACATGTGAGCACACATGAACGAAGCGGAGCAGATCGGACCCATGGGACGAGCGGAAGAGAGACGCGCCCGACAGCGCGGTGGGCGCCGGGCGGCACCCAAGCGCCGCCGTCCGTCGGGCGCGGCCGGCAAGAGCGGCATACGCGGGCTCTTCACCTGGAAGAAGATCCTCGGCACCTTCCTCGGCCTGTGCCTGCTGGGCATGGGTGCCTTCATCGTGCTGTACATGGTGATCGACATCCCGAAGGGGAACGCCGACGCCAAGTGGCAGAGCAACGTCTACAAGTACAGCGACGGCTCCCTGCTGGGCCGTACCGGCGACCGCAACCGCGAGATCGTGGATCTGGCCGAGGTCCCCAAGCCCGTCCAGAAGACGTTCGTCGCCGCCGAGAACAAGACCTTCTACAAGGACGCCGGCGTCGACCTCAAGGGCACGGCCCGCGGTCTGCTCAACACGGTCACCGGCAAGGGCGCGCAGGGCGGATCCACGATCACCCAGCAGTACGTCAAGAACTACTACCTGACGCAGGAACAGACCGTCTCGCGCAAGCTCAAGGAACTGGTCATCTCGCTGAAGCTGGACCGGGAGAAGTCCAAGGACTACATCCTGGCCGGCTACATCAACACCAGCTACTACGGCCGTGGCGCCTACGGCATCCAGGCCGCCGCCCAGGCCTACTACCGCGAGGACGCCAAGGACCTCTCGGTCGCGAAGGGCGCCTACCTCGCCGCGCTCCTGCAGGCACCGAACCAGTACGACTGGGCCATCGCGTCCGACACCGGTAAGAAGCTGGTGAAAGCGCGCTGGAACTACGTCCTGGACAACATGGTCAAGCAAGGCTGGCTCAGCGAGTCCGAGCGCCAGGGCCTGACCTTCCCGGTCCCCGAGGAACCGAAGGCCGACCCGAGCCTGGGAGGCCAGACCGGCTACCTGGTGAAGGCCGCCAACGCGGCGCTGGAGAAGCAGCTCGTCGCCCAGGGCACCGCCGAGGACGCCAAGCAGGCGGAGGCCATGGTCGACCAGGGCGGCTGGACCGTCACGCTCAACATCGACAAGAAGAAGCAGGCGGCGCTGGAGAAGTCCGTCCAGCGACAGCTGGACAGCAGGCTCGACCCGGCCAAGCGCAAGGTCGACGCGGACGTCCAGGCCGGCGCCGCGTCCGTGAACCCGAAGACCGGTGCCGTGGTCGCCATGTACGGCGGCCGGGACTACCTCAAGCACTACGTCAACAACGCCACCCGCACCGACTACCAGCCCGCCTCCACCTTCAAGCCGGTGATTCTCGCCGCCGCCCTAGAGGGCCAGGCCAAGACCCAGGACGGCACCCCGATCCGGGCGAACACGGTCTACGACGGCACGAGCAAGCGGCCGGTCGTGGACGACGGCACCAAGGTCGGGTTCGCCCCGGAGAACGAGGACGACCGGAGCTACGGAGACGTCACCGTCCAGACGGCGATGAACAAGTCCATCAACTCGGTCTTCGCCCAGATGGGCGTCGACGTCGGCATGTCCGAGGTGATGAAGGTCGCGGGCGAGCTCGGCATGGACACCAAGGGCCTCCAGGCGGTGCCCGCGCAGACCCTGGGCACCATGGGCGCGAGCCCGCTCCAGATGGCCGGCGTCTACGCCACCCTCGACAACCACGGCCGGAAGGTCACGCCCACGCTCCTGAAGTCCGTCGAGCACAACAGCCGCACGGTCACCATCCCGGACGCGGTCGGCGACCAGGTCATCAGCCGTGAGGCCGCCGACTCGGTCACCTCGGTGCTGACCGGCGTGGTCGACGACGGCACCGCCCAGAAGTCCGTACGGAACAACCCCCAGCGTGACGGGCAGCAGGTCGCGGGCAAGACGGGTACGTCCGACAACAACAAGTCGGCCTGGTTCACCGGCTACACGCCCAAGCTGGTCACCTCGGTGGGCCTGTTCGGCGAGGACGCCAAGACCCACGCCCAGGTCCCGATGTACAAGGCGGCCGGCGAGCCCCGCATCAACGGCGGTGACTTCCCGGCGCAGATCTGGGCGGCGTACACCTTCGGTGTGATGGGTGACGTCAGCAAGTTCGACCTGGACACCCTGCAGGGCGCCGCCGTCCAGCCGACGTGGACGCCGACGCCCTCACGGACGCCGACCAAGGAGCCCTCCCAGGAGCCGACGACCGAGGAGCCGTCGTCGTCCCCGCCGCCCACGTCGGAGAAGCCGTCGTCGTCCCCGCCGCCGAGCCCGTCGACGACACCGCCCACCACCACCCCGCCCACGGCCCCGCCGACGACACCGCCGGGCGACGGCCGTGACCCGCTGGACCCGCTCAAGCCGGGCGACGACGGATAGCAGCGCACGCGAAGGGCGCCCGGTGGACACCGGGCGCCCTTCGGCATGTCGCTACGGCGGGTCAGCCGCGGTTCAGCTCGAACCAGACCACCTTGCCCGTGCTCAGCCGGGTCGCGCCCCAGCGCCGGGCCAGCCGGTTCACCAGGTACAGCCCGCGCCCGCCCTCGTCGGTGGCGCGGGCCTGGCGCAGCCGCGGCAGCTGGGGCACGTCGTCGCCGACCTCGCAGCGCAGCACGTCCGTGCGCAGCAGCCGCAGGGTCACCGGCCTCGACGCGTACCGCACGGCGTTGGTCACGACCTCGCTGACCAGCAGCTCGACGGAGTCACTGAGCTCCTCCAGGCCCCAGCGCTGCAACGCGCGCCGGGCCAGCCGACGGGCCCGGCCGGGGGCGGCGTCCTCCGGCTCCAGGAACCAGTACGCCACATCGCTGGGCGCGATCCCGTCGAAGCGGGCGGCGAGCAGCGCGATGTCGTCGTCCCGGTCGCCCGGGCCGAGCATGTCGAGCACCTCGTCGCAGAGCGCTTCCAGGGGCGGCGGATGGTCCGGCCCGGTGAGCTGCGCAACCGCGGCGAGCTTCTCGCGCAGCTGCTCGATGCCCGTCCACACGTCACGCAGCCGGGACTCGACCAGGCCGTCGGTGTACAGGAGCAGGGTCGCTCCGGCGGGCGCGTCCAGCTCCACCGCCTCGAAGTCCACGCCGCCGACCCCGATCGGGGCGCCGGCGGGCACGCGCAGCACCTCGGCGCGGCCGCCCAGGTGCAGCAGGACGGGCGGCGGATGACCGGCGTTGGCGATGGTGATGCGGTGCGATACCGGGTCGTAGACGGCGTAGAGGCAGGTCGCCATGCGGTCCACGCCCAGGCGCTGGGCCTGTTCGTCGAGGTGGTGCAGGACCTCCTGCGGCGGCAGGTCGAGACCGGCGAGGGTCTGGGCCGTGGTGCGCAACTGGCCCATGATCGCCGCCGACGTCATGGAATGGCCCATCACGTCACCGACGACCAGGGCGACCCGGCTGCCCGGCAGCGGGATCGCGTCGTACCAGTCGCCGCCGACCCGGGCCGTCTCCGCCGCCGGCAGGTAGCGGGAGGCCAGCCGTACACCCGTCGGCCGGGGCAGCGTCTCGGGCAGCATGGTGCGCTGCAACTCGTCCGCGATGTAGGCCTCGCGGCCATACAGCACGGCCTTGTCGATGCCGAGGGCGCTGTGCGTGGCGAGCTGGGCGGCCACCAGCAGGTCGTCCGGCTCGAAGGCGATGCGCTCGGGGCGGCGCAGGAACAGCGCGGCACCGATCACCCGGCGCCGGCCGCGCAGCGGCGCGAGAATGGCACGCTGCCCGTCCGGCACGGCGAACTCTCCGCCCTCGCCGAGCAGTTCGGGCAGGGCGGCGCGGGCCGCGGGGGCGTCGGTGAACACCGGGCGCACGCCCCGCAGCACTTCGGCGAGCGCGCTGCCCGGCCGCACCTCGCACAGCTCGGCGCCGACCGACTCCAGCTCGCTCGGCTCGGGCTGCGCGGCCGGCAGGAAGCCGTTCTCCGTGTCCCGCTCCGGAGGTATCCGGTCGGTGCGGCGCAGCCGCAGCACCAGCGGGCCCATGGGCCGCTCGTCGCCGACGGGCAGCGGGTCACGCAGATAGACCAGGATCGCGTCGGAGAAGGTGGGCACGGTGGCCCGGCACAGCCCCATCACGATCTCGTCGAGGTCGATGCCGCGGGCGATCCGCCGGGTGGCGGCCCCCACGAACCTGAGCCGGTCGCCGTCCCGCCGCATCGGCGTGGGCCGGCCCGGCGGCAGGCTCTGCCCGCTGCGGCGCTCGGCCCCGTCGGCGGCCACCGGCGGACGGTCCTGTCCGTCGGCCGGCTGGACCGGAATGCCCTCGGGGGCGGGGCGCGGCCGAGGCGTCTCGCGCTCGGCGGTCTGCTCGGCACCCGGCTGGGAGTGCTCGGAGGCGGGGTCGCTCACGGTGTCCTTGCCCTTGCCGAACGGCGTGGAGGTGCCCGGCTCCGACGTGCCCGGCGTGCTGTGTGCCGTCGTGACCGGAACGGTGACGTCGCCGCCGGGGCGGCCCTGTACCGGTAAGGTGCCCGCGCCCGGCGCTCGCGCCGGTGTCGGGGTGTGCACGAACGCCCCGCGGGGATCCACGGGGTCGACGCCCGTCTGGGGGCGTTCGAACGAGGTCGGCTGCTCCGTCACGCGTGTCGCATCCATCCGTCCGGGGCTGCGCGCCGCGCGCGCAGTTGGTCCCGCCGAAACTCCGATACCCGCAATACATGCCCCAGGAACGGAATTCCCGCGTGGTCAGAGGTTGTTCCTGTGTCACCGGCAGACCGGCCGCGGCCCGCGGGGCCTGCGGTGCAGGCCCTGCCGGTGTTGCCCTCGTACCCCTCGCTCACGTCCTGCCGCCCCTCGGTGACGATCGGTCAAGCCCAGCGCGTGCTCCGGTAGTTGCCGCCGCGCGCCCTTGCGGAGGACGATCCTACGTTTCTTGCCCGGGGGCGCATCAAGGGTCTCATGTGGACACATGCGCGGGCGTACGATCCCAGTCCTCCGGCAGTGACGGTACCCCCCAGGACGGATCCGGGCGCCAGTGCTGCCAGCGTTCCGAGAACGGCGGCCCCCAGTCACGGATCACCCGCACCGCCTCCCGCCCAGCCGCCCGTACCTTTTCGGCCTGTTGGTCGTCCATCAGGCCGTCCCGCCGGGCCTGGGCGAACTCGTCCTCGTCACGCCAGTGCCAACTGCGGTCGGGATGGACGGAGATGTCCAGGAAGTGGTCGACGGAGTCCACGCCGCCCGCCCAACGGGCCAGCGGCTCCTCCAGGTTCACGTACCAGTTCTTGAACCGCCAGCCCGGCTCCCAGAACAGCCACACCGACCAGGGCTCGCCGGGCCGGGCCAGCTTCAGCACGCCCGTGCCGAACCACCGGTCGCGCACCACGGTACGCGGTTTGGTGTAGCGCGACGCAAGCGGTTCCAGGTGCACCGGCGTGCCGTCGGCGAGCACCGGCTTGACGCACTCGGTGCCGGGGGCCAGCCAGACGGCGAGCAGGTCGGCGTCGTCCCGGACGACGGTGACGGGACGCGCGATGTGCACGCGCGTGCCGCCGTTCTCCCGGTAGCGCCACAGGATCCGGCTTCCCGGAGCCCAGAACCCTGCCGCACCACCCGTTTCCACGCGTCTCATCGCTCCACCGTCCGCCATGAACAGATATTAGGTGCCGTAGGCATACGACGCTGCGGCGCGTGTCACGGTTCACGCGCCGGGCACACGTCCGCCCCTGTTGTCACGGGTGCGTCATCCGCAGGACATCCAGCGCCTCGTCGAGCTGCTCGGAGGTCAGGTCCCCGCGCTCCACGTACCCGCCGTCCAGGACGACCTGACGGATCGTCCTGCGCTCGGCCAGCGCCTTCTTGGCGACCTTCGCGGCCTCCTCGTAGCCGATGTACTTGTTGAGCGGCGTGACGACCGAGGGGGAGGACTCGGCGTACTCCCGGGCCCGCTCGCGGTTCGCGGTGATGCCGTCCACGGTCCGGTCGGCCAGCAGCCGTGTCGCGTTGGCGAGCAGCCGGATCGACTCCAGCACGTTCTTGGCGATGACGGGCAGCATCACGTTGAGCTCGAAGTTGCCGGCGGCGCCCGCGGTCGCGACGGTGGCGTCGTTGCCCACGACCTGCGCGGCGACCATCAGCACGGCCTCCGGAACGACCGGGTTCACCTTGCCCGGCATGATCGAGGAACCGGGCTGGAGGTCCGGCAGGGCGATCTCGGCGAGACCCGTGCGAGGCCCGGAGGACATCCAGCGCAGGTCGTTGGCGATCTTCGTCAGCCCGACCGCGATGGTCCGCAGCTGCCCGCTGGTCTCGACGACGCCGTCCCGGGCGCCCTGTGCCTCGAAGTGGTTGCGGGCCTCGGTGAGGGGCAGCCCGGTGGCGCGGGCGACCTCCTCGATCACGGCGGCGGAGAAGCCGGGCGGGGTGTTGATGCCGGTGCCGACGGCCGTACCGCCGAGCGGCAGTTCGGCGAGCCGGGGGAGCGAGGCCTCCAGACGCTCGATGCCGTACCGCACCTGGGCGGCGTACCCGCCGAACTCCTGGCCCAGCGTCACGGGCGTGGCGTCCATGAGGTGGGTCCGCCCGGACTTCACCACGTCGGCGAACTCCTCGGCCTTGCGCTCCAGGGAGGCGGCGAGATGGTCCAGGGCCGGGACGAGGTCGCGCGTCACCGCGGCGGTGGCGGCGATGTGGAGGGACGAGGGGAAGACGTCGTTGGACGACTGGGAGGCGTTGACGTGGTCGTTCGGGTGCACCGGGCGCCCGAGCCGCTCGCTGGCCAGGGTGGCGATGACCTCGTTGGTGTTCATGTTGGACGAGGTCCCCGACCCGGTCTGGAACACGTCCACCGGGAAGTGCTCGTCCCACCTGCCCTCGGCGACCTCTCCGGCCGCCTCCTGGATCGCCTGGGCGATGTCCTTGTCCAGAACTCCCAGCTCGGCGTTGACCTTGGCCGCCGCGCCCTTGATCCGGGCCAGCGCCTCGATGTGCGCGCGCTCGATGCGCTGCCCGGAGATCGGGAAGTTCTCCACCGCCCGCTGGGTCTGGGCGCGCCACTTGGCGTGGGCGGGCACCCGCACCTCGCCCATGGAGTCGTGCTCGGTGCGGTACTCGGTCCTGTCCTGCTCGTCGGTCATCGACGATCACCTCCACGTGTCACAGCGTCAGCGCCGCGACCACTGTTCCCCGTGGAGGCGAATCGTCACCGCCGATGTCAGGCGAGTCCGGGACCCCGTACCGGAATGGACGTGAACGTCGGGGCCGGCGCCGGGTCCTGGAAGAAGTCGTTGCCCTTGTCGTCGACCACGATGAAGGCCGGGAAGTCCTCGACCTCGATCTTCCAGACGGCCTCCATGCCGAGCTCCTCGTACTCGACGACCTCGACCTTCTTGATGCAGTCCTGCGCCAGGCGCGCGGCCGGGCCGCCGATGGAGCCGAGGTAGAAGCCGCCGTGGGCGTCGCACGCGTCGGTGACCTGCTTGCTGCGGTTGCCCTTGGCGAGCATCACCTTGGAGCCGCCCGCCGCCTGGAACTGCTCCACGTAGGAGTCCATCCGGCCGGCCGTGGTCGGGCCGAAGGAGCCCGACGCGTAACCCTCGGGCGTCTTGGCCGGACCCGCGTAGTACACCGGGTGGTCCTTCAGGTACTGCGGCATCTCCTCGCCCGCGTCCAGCCGCTCCTTGATCTTGGCGTGGGCGATGTCGCGCGCCACGACCAGCGGGCCGGTCAGGGACAGGCGGGTCTTCACCGGGTACTTGGTCAGCTCGGCCAGGATGTCGTCCATCGGCTGGTTGAGGTCGATCCTGACCACGTCGCCGTCGGCGTCGAGCTGCTCGTCCGTCGTCTCCGGCAGGAAGCGCGCCGGGTCCGTCTCCAGCTGCTCGAGGAAGACGCCCTCGGCGGTGATCTTCGCGACGGCCTGGCGGTCGGCGGAGCAGGACACCGCGATCGCCACCGGGCAGGACGCGCCGTGCCGGGGCAGGCGCACCACGCGCACGTCGTGGCAGAAGTACTTGCCGCCGAACTGCGCGCCGATGCCGATCTTCTGCGTCAGCTCGAAGACCTTCTGCTCCAGCTCCTTGTCCCGGAAGCCGTGCCCGAGCTCGGAGCCCTCGGCGGGGATCTCGTCCAGGTAGTGCGCGGAGGCGTACTTGGCCGTCTTCAGCGCGTACTCGGCGGACGTGCCGCCGACCACGATCGCCAGGTGGTAGGGCGGGCAGGCCGCCGTACCGAGCGAACGGATCTTCTCCTCCAGGAACTTCATCATGGAGGACTCGTTCAGGACGGCCTTCGTCTCCTGGTACAGGAACGACTTGTTGGCCGAGCCGCCGCCCTTGGCCATGAACAGGAACTTGTAGGCGCCGCCGTCGGCCGCGTACAGCTCGATCTGCGCGGGGAGGTTGGAGCCGGTGTTCTTCTCCTCCCACATGGTGAGCGGAGCCATCTGCGAGTAGCGCAGGTTGAGGTTCTGGTACGCGTCGTAGATGCCGCGGCTCAGGGCCTCCTCGTCGCGGCCGCGCGTCAGCACGTTCTGGCCGCGCTTGCCCATGACGATCGCCGTGCCGGTGTCCTGGCACATGGGCAGCACGCCGGCCGCCGCGATGTTCGCGTTCTTCAGCAGGTCCAGCGCCACGAACTTGTCGTTGCCCGACGCCTCGGGGTCGTCGATGATCCGGCGCAGCTGGGCGAGGTGGGCCGGGCGCAGGTAGTGCTGGATGTCGTGGATGGCCTCCTCGGCGAGCTTGCGCAGCGCCTCCGGCTCCACCTGGAGGAAGGTGCGCCCGTCCGGCCCCTCGACCGTGGAGACACCCTCGGAGGTCACCAGCCGGTAGGGGGTGGTGTCCTCTCCCTGGGGGAGCAGATCGGTGTACGCGAACTCAGGCATCTCAGCCCATTCCTCACTCGACGGACGGCGGCCCGCCTCCGTTGGCGGGCGCCCACCAGCGTAGAACCTGCCGCCGACGGCGGGCTTGTGAGGTAAGGCTCAGTTCGTCACACTCGGCCCGCGAACCGGGGGTGTCGCGATCTATCGTGTTTCGGTACGCTGCCGTCGTGGACCTTCACCAGCAGGACCAGAAGCCGGCCCTTCAGCGGCAGGAGCCCGCCGTCTCCGCGCTGCGCGCCTCCGACGCCGAGCGCGACCGTATCGCCGACGTCCTCCACGACGCCCTGGCCGAGGGCCGCCTCACCGCCGACGAGCACGCCGAGCGCGTCGAGGGGGTGCTGCGCGCCAAGACGGTCGGCGAACTGGAGGTCTTCATCCGGGACCTGCCCGCCGCCCACCGCCGGGGCCCCGGCCCCTCCCACGCCCCGGCCCCCCAGCGCCCCACGGCCGGAGCCATCCCGATCGACCCGGACGACAACGTGGTCGCGGTGTTCAGCAGTGCCGTCCGCAAGGGCCGCTGGCGCGCGGGCCGCCGCATCCACGCCTACGCGATCTTCGGCAGTGTCGAGATCGACCTCAGCGAGGCCCTCTTCGACCACCAGCAGGTCGTCGTCAAGTCGTTCGCGGTCTTCGGCAGCGTCGACATCCGCGTCCCGGAGAACGTGTCGCTGCGCGGCATGGGCGGCGGCGTCCTCGGCAGCTTCGAGGTGGCCACCCTCGACTCGGGCGAACCGGAGGCCCCCATCGTCTACATCGACGGCTGGGCCGTGCTGGGCAGCGTCGAGGCGCGGCCCCGGCGCGGCAAGGTCGTCGCGGACATCATGGACCGGGTGCAGCGCAAGGTCGACAGGGGTTTGCGCAAACACCTGGGCCATTGACAGTCGCGAACCCTCCCTGCCCGGCGGTTCGGAACTCAGTGCATAGGCGCGCGTACAGCGGGTAGGCCTTGCTGCATCGTCTCTCGCTCGCGAAGCCGTCGTCAGGAGTAGACCGTGCTGCAACCGCCGCATTCGTCCGTGCAGGTAGCTGCCGTTCCGGCCCCGCGGGTGCCAGCGCGAGACAGGGACCAGGACGCCCCGTGGCACACCGAGGCGGTGTGCCGGCGGGACGAGGCAGGCCTGTTCTTCGCTCCCTCCAAGGAGCCGACCGCCGCGAGGCTGTCCCGGGAGGAAGCGGCGAAACGGGTCTGTGCACGCTGCCCGGTGATGGTCGAGTGCCGTGAACACGCCCTGCTCCAGCCCGAGCCCTACGGCGTCTGGGGCGGCCTCACCGCGGCGGAGCGCCGCGTGGTGCTGGCCCGGCGCCGCCGCCGGGACATGGAGCTGAAGAAGACGGCCCGCCCCGCGAATCAGATAGCGGCGGCGGGCTGACGGTCCGGCGGCACGAGAAGGGCGCCCCCACCGCACCGGGGGCGCCCTTTCGTTGTGCCGGTCCGCTTCCGTCCGGGGTCACTTCCCCTTGTCGAAGTCGATCGCGCTGTAGGCACGCAGCTTGCTCAGCCGGTGCTCGGAGGAGATCCGGCGCACCGTGCCCGACCGCGACCGCATGACGATCGAGTCGGTCGTGGCGGTCTCCGCCCGGTAGCGGACCCCGCGCAGCAGCTCGCCGTCGGTGATGCCGGTGGCCACGAAGAACACGTTCTCGCCGGTGACCAGGTCCTCGGTCGTCAGCACGCGGTCGAGATCGTGCCCCGCGTCGATCGCCCGCTGCCGCTCCTCGTCGTCCTTGGGCCACAGCTTGCCCTGGATCGTGCCGCCCAGGCACTTCACCGCGCAGGCGGAGATGATGCCCTCCGGCGTGCCGCCGATGCCGAGCAGCAGGTCGACGCCGGTGCCCTCCCGCAGTGCCAGGATCGAGCCGGCCACATCGCCGTCGGAGATCAGCCTGATGCGGGCGCCGGTCTCCCGGATCTCCTTGATGATGCCCTCGTGCCGGGGGCGGTCGAGGATCACCACCGTCACGTCCTCCGGCGCGGACCGCTTGGCCTTGGCGACCCGGCGGATGTTCACCGACACCGGGGCGTTGATGTCGACGAAGTCGGCCGCCTCGGGACCGGTGACGAGCTTGTCCATGTAGAAGACGGCGGACGGGTCGAACATCGACCCTCGCTCGGCGGCGGCCAGCACCGCGATCGCGTTCGTCATGCCCTTCGCGGTCAGCGTGGTGCCGTCGATCGGGTCGACGGCGATGTCGCACTCGGGCCCGGTGCCGTCGCCCACGCGCTCCCCGTTGAACAGCATCGGGGCTTCGTCCTTCTCGCCCTCGCCGATCACGACGACGCCGTTCATCGAGACGGTGGAGACGAGGGTGCGCATGGCGCGCACCGCGGCACCGTCGGCGCCGTTCTTGTCACCCCGCCCGACCCAACGGCCCGCGGCCATCGCCGCCGCCTCGGTGACCCGGACCAGTTCCAGGGCGAGGTTGCGGTCGGGGGCCTCGGAGGGCACATCGAGTTCGGACGGCAAGTGATGATGCTCGGTCATCGGAGCGCACCTTTCTGTACGACGACGGCCGGATGAGGGTGTTGTCGCACGACTCTATCTCCGAGTCGCCAAAATGAGCAGGGGCCCCCACGGATGAGCGCAGCAGGGACCTGCGACGATAGGGGCGTGGCAGGCGAGAACGGCAAGCAGAAGACGGCGCGGGACATGATCCTCTCCATGGGAGTCATCGTCCTGGTGGCCGGCTTCGTGTACCTCTTCATCCCGCACGACGACAGCGCGCCCGACGTGAAGGCCGTCGACTACCGGGTCGAGCTGCTCACGGCACGCCGTGCCGCCTCGTACCCCGTGGCCGCCCCCGAGGGCCTGCCCGCCACGTGGAAGGCCACCTCCGTCCGCTTCCAGGGGGACAAGTTCGACGCCTGGCACCTCGGCTTCCACGACCCCGAGGGGGAGTACGTGGCGGTCGAGCAGTCCACTCAGCGGCGCCCGGTCTTCCTCGACGAGGCGACGCAGGGCGCGCGGGAGACCGGCAGGACCGAGAAGATCGACGGCCGGACGTGGACCCGCTACGAGGGCGGCCGGTACGACGCGCTGGTCCTGGAGGGCACCAAGGGCGCGACGACGGTCGTGACGGGCACCGCGTCGTTCGCGCAGCTGACGAAGATGGCAGGGGCGCTGGAGACGAAGTGAGCCCATGACGAAGGCCCCCGGCGTGTGTGCCGGGGGCCTTCGTCGTGGGTCGTGTCCGTCGGTCAGACGGTCGTGACGACCTGGTCGAAGTCCAGTCGCGGGGAGCGCGGGTGCCAGGCGTCCGGGCCCGGGCGGCCGATGTTGACGACCATCAGCGGGGTGTGGTCGTCGTCGAGGAACTCCTTGCGGACACCCTCGAAGTCGAAGCCGGTCATCGGGCCGGCGGCGAGACCGGCGGCGCGCACGCCGACGATGAAGTACGCGGCCTGCAGGGCGGCGTTCATCGCGGCGGCGCTCTCACGCGCGGGGCGCTCGGCGAAGAAGACGTCCTTGGCCTGCGGGAAGGCCGGGAACAGGTGCGGCAGCTCCGCGTGGAACTCGTTGTCCGCGGAGAGGATCGCCACCAGCGGGGCGCTCGCCGTCTTGGCCCGGTTGCCTTCGGCCATGTGCGCGACCAGGCGCTCGCGGGCCTCCGCGGAGCGGACCAGCGTGATGCGCAGCGGGGTCTGGTTGAAGGCGGTCGGACCGTACTTGACCAGGTCGTAGATCGCCTGCACCTGCTCGTCGGTCACCGGCTCGTCGGTGAACGTGTTGGCGGTGCGGGCCTCGCGGAAGAGCAGGTCCTGGGCGGCGGGGTCAAGAACGAGGGACATGAAGGCACTTTCTCGTGTCCGGTCCGGAAGATCGGCTGACGTCTTCGACCGTACGCCAGTGAAGTTCAACATTCAACTACTGCGGGAGTGTCGTGTATCACTCCGGACCGAACCGCCCTCGTTACTCCGCGTCCCCGTCCTCCGCGGCCTCCTCCGCCAGCGCCGCGTCAAGCCGCGCCCGGGCCCCGTCGAGCCAGCGACGGCACACCTTGGCCAGCTCCTCGCCGCGCTCCCAGAGCGCGAGGGACTCCTCCAGCGTCGTACCGCCCGCCTCCAGGCGCCGGACGACCTCGATCAGCTCGTCCCGCGCCTGCTCGTACCCGAGCGCCTCGCTCATGCCCGGTGTCTCATCAACCTCGCTGGTCATCCACCCACCCTATGTGTCCACTCGTACGGAGAACTCACCCTCGGAGACCCGGGCCCGCAGGGCCTCCCCGGCCTCCACCTCGCCGGGGTCGCGGACCGCGTGCCCGTCCGCCCTCTGCAACACGGCGTACCCGCGCTTCAGGGTCGCGGCGGGGGAGAGGGCCACCACGCGCGCGTGCGTGTGCGTCAGCTCCGAGTCGGCCCGGTCCAGCTGGTGCCGCAGACAGCGCCGGCCCCGGTCCAGCAGATTCGCCACCTGGTCGGCCCGCTCGTCGATCATCCGGTGCGGATCCTCTATCGACGGCCGCGCCAGCGCGTGCGCCAGCCCCCGCTCCTCCCGCTCCACGATCGCCGCCACGCACCGCCGCGCCCGGTCCCGCAGCTGCCGCACCCGCTCGTACTCCTCGCCGACGTCCGGCACGACCTTCTTCGCGGCGTCGGTCGGGGTGGAGGCGCGCAGATCGGCGACGTAGTCCAGCAGCGGGTTGTCCGGCTCGTGCCCGATGGCGGACACCACGGGCGTACGGCACTGCGCGACCGTCCGGATCAACTGCTCGTCGGAGAACGGCAGCAGGTCCTCCACGCTGCCACCGCCCCGGGCGACGATGATCACGTCCACGTCGTCGAGCGCGTCGAGCTCCTTCACGGCCTGCACGACCTGCGGCACGGCGTGCACACCCTGCACCGCGACGTTGCGCACCTCGAAGCGGACGGCGGGCCAGCGGTGTCGGGCGTTCTCCAGCACGTCCCGCTCGGCCGCCGAGGCCCGGCCGCAGACCAGCCCGACCAGCTGCGGCAGGAACGGCAGCGGCTTCTTGCGCTCCGGCGCGAACAGCCCCTCGCGCGCCAGGGCCTTCTTCAGCTGCTCCAGCCGGGCCAGCAGCTCCCCGACGCCCACCGGCCGTATCTCGGCGGCCCGCAGCGACAGCTGGCCCCGCGGGGCGTACCACTCGGGCTTCGCCAGGACGACCACCCGGGCGCCCTCGCTCACCACGTCCGCGACGGCGTCGAACACCTGCCGGTAGCAGGTGACGCTGACGGAGATGTCGTACGACGGGTCCCGCAGTGTCAGGAACACCACACCGGCACCCGGGCGCCGCGACAACTGCGTGATCTGCCCCTCGACCCACACCGCCCCGAGCCGGTCGATCCAGCCTCCGATGAGCCGCGACACCTCGCCGACGGGCAGCGGGGCTTCCGGAGTCGTGTTCACAGCCATGCCCGCGAGAGTAGTGGGCGGCACCGACAACCCGGCTCAGCCGCCCTGCGGACACCGGCACCTCACGGGGGCGGCGGCACCGCCCGCCGGCTTCCCTGCACCGCCAGCACCACCAACCCCACCGCCAGCCACACCGCGCCCACCGCCTGGGCGGTTCCCGACGCCTCCACGATCACGGCGACGGTGATCGCCGCCCCCGCCGCCGGTGCCAGGACATGGCGCCACCAGACGACCGGGCCGCCCCGGCGCTTCACCGCGAACCAGCCCACCACGCTCGCGTGCAGCAGCGTGAACGCCGTCAGGGCACCGATGTCGACCACCGACACCAGCTGGTCCATGCCGTCGTCCCGGCGGGCCGCCCACACCGCCGCAACCAGGGTGATGACGGCCGCGCACAGCAGCGCCGGCCGGGGCACCCCGTTCCTCGTCCGGGACAGCGCGTGCGGCAGCCGCCGCTCGCGCCCCATGGCGAACAGCAGCCGGCCCGCCGCGGCCTGCCCTGCCAGCGCCGCGAAGGCCGCACCGATCGCCTTGCTCACCGCCACCAGGTCGTGCAGCCAGGTACCGGCCGAGGCGTCCAGCGTGTCGTAGAAGGCCGTCCCCTGGCGCCCCGGCTCCGCCGCCAGACGTGCCGACGACACCGGCTCCAGGAGCGCCACGAGGTAGGTCTGCGCGATGAACAGCACACCCGCGAGCGCCAGACAGAACAGCAGCGCCCGCGCGATCTTCGCCGAACCGCCGGTGACCTCCTCCGCGAAGGAGGCGATCGCGTCGAACCCCAGATACGACAGCACCGCCACCGACACCGCCCCGAGCACCGCCGACAGCGCGAACGCCCCCTGCGTGCCGTCCCCCGTCAGCGGCGACAGCCAGCCCCGCTCGGCGCCGTCCCGGGCCAGCACCACGACCGCCGACACGACGAAGACCAGCAGGACCACGACCTCCATCGCCAGGACCACGAAACCCACCCGGGCGGCGGCCCGTACGCCCCGCAGGTTCAGCAGCGTCGTCACGACCACCGCCAAGGCCGTCCACACCCACCGCGACACCTCGGGGACCAGCGCGTTCATCGCGACCCCTGAGAACAGGTAGGCCACCGCCGGGATCAGGACGTAGTCGAGCATCGCCATCCAGCCCGCCACGAACCCGGCGCCGTGCCCGAGCCCCGCCCGCGCGTAGGCGAACACCGAGCCCGCCTGGGGGACCACCCGGACCATCTGGGCGTAACTGAACGCGGTGAACGCCATCGCGATCGTGGCGACAAGGTAGACCAGCGCGACGGCGCCGTGCGACTTGGCGTCCAGCGTGCCGAACACGCCGACCGGTGCCATCGGGGCGATGAACAGCAGCCCGTAGACGACCAGGTCCCGGAAGCCGAGACTGCGCCGCAGCGCGGGTTCCCCCTCGTCCGCACGGGCCTGGGTTCCGGTCCCGGACATCGCGCCTCCGCTCCCGCTGTACGTCACTCGCGCCGCGCGATGTCAGTCTTCCCGGGGACTCCACACGCACGCGATCTCTGACCCGCCGAACGCGGCCTTACGATGGGACGCATGTCTGCTTCGCCTGGCCGCCGTGTCCTGCTCGCCGCCCCCCGTGGCTACTGCGCGGGTGTGGACCGCGCCGTGATCGCCGTCGAGAAAGCCCTGGAGCAGTACGGCGCTCCGGTGTACGTCCGCCACGAGATCGTCCACAACAAGTACGTCGTGCAGACCCTGGAGAAGAAGGGCGCGATCTTCGTCGAGCGGACGGAGGAGGTCCCGCCGGGCAACATCGTGATGTTCTCGGCGCACGGTGTGGCCCCCGTCGTCCACGAGGAGGCCAAGCAGGGCCGCCTCGCCACCATCGACGCCACCTGCCCGCTGGTCACCAAGGTCCACAAGGAAGCCGTCCGCTTCGCCGACGACGACTACGACATCCTCCTGATCGGCCACGAGGGCCACGAGGAGGTCATCGGCACCTCTGGTGAGGCCCCCGACCACATCCAGCTCGTCGACGGCCCCGGCGACGTGGCGAAGGTCGAGGTCCGCGACCCGTCCAAGGTCGTCTGGCTCTCCCAGACCACGCTGTCCGTCGACGAGACCATGGAGACCGTTGACGCCCTGAAGGAGAAGTTCCCGCAGCTCATCTCCCCGCCCAGCGACGACATCTGCTACGCCACGCAGAACCGCCAGCTCGCGGTGAAGCAGATGGGCGCCGAGTCGGACCTGGTCATCGTGGTCGGCTCCCGCAACTCCTCCAACTCCAAGCGGCTCGTCGAGGTCGCCAAGATCGCGGGTGCCCGCGCGGCCTACCTCGTGGACTTCGCCGACGAGATCGACGAGGCCTGGCTGGAGGGCGTGACCACGGTCGGCGTCACCTCGGGCGCCTCCGTCCCGGAGATCCTGGTCGAGCAGGTCCTGGAGTTCCTCTCCCGGCGCGGCTTCGAGGACGTCGAGATCGTCAAGGCCGCCGAGGAGTCCATCACCTTCTCCCTGCCCAAGGAGCTGCGCCGCGATCTGCGCGAGGAGGCCGCGGCCCTGGTCGCCGAGCGCACCGGCGCCGGGACCGGTGAAGTTTCCGGGGAGTGATCGGGGAGTGCTCGCGGACAGGCCGGGCGGCACCCCCGTCCGGCCTGTGACGGTCAGTCGTTCGTCGTAACGTAGGGCCATGCAGATCTTCGGAGTGGACATCGGCGGATCCGGGATCAAGGGCGCCCCGGTGGACCTGGACAAGGGCGACCTGGCCCAGGAGCGCCACAAGGTCCTCACCCCGCACCCGGCCACGCCCGACGCGGTGGCCGACGGCGTCAAGCAGGTCGTCGACCACTTCGGCTGGACGGGCCCGGTCGGGGCCACCTTCCCGGGCGTGGTCACCGACGGAGCCACCATCCGTACGGCGGCCAACGTCGACGACAGCTGGATCGACACCGACGCCCGCGCGCTGCTCGGCGAGCGGCTGGGCGGACTGCCCGTGACGGTGGTCAACGACGCGGACGCGGCGGGCGTCGCCGAGATGAACTTCGGCGCGGGCCGGGGCCGCCGGGGCACGGTCATCCTGCTGACCCTCGGCACCGGCATCGGCAGCGCGGTCTTCGTGGACGGCGTCCTCGTCCCCAACACCGAGCTGGGCCACCTGGAGCTCGACGGGCACGACGCGGAGAAGCGCGCCTCCAGCAAGGCCCGCGAGGACCACGACATGACGTGGGAGCACTGGGCGGCACACCGGGTGCGCAAGTACCTCGCCCATGTGGAGATGCTGTTCTCGCCGGAGCTGTTCATCATCGGCGGCGGCGTCAGCCGCAAGTCCCACAAGTTCCTGCCCTACATCGAGGGCCTCAAGACGGAGATCGTCCCGGCGCAGCTCCAGAACAACGCGGGGATCGTGGGCGCGGCGATGCGGGCGGCCGGCCACTAGGGCCGTCGCCGGACCTCAGGCGGCACAGCGGCGGCCGGGCTCCAGGGCCCGGCACACCATGGCGCGTCCCGCGCCGGTGGGTGTCTGACCGGCGGCCCGGCACCAGCGTCCGTCCCGCGCCGGGAGGTGTCAGACCGGCGGCCGGGCTCCTGCCGTCCGCCGCCGGTGCACCATCCGGATCCGTCGGACGATCACGATCAGCCCGGCGATCAGAGTGCCTCCGTAGAGCCAGCCGGCCTGCGTGGCGAGCGCCGTCAGCAGGCCCATCAGGGTGCCGCTCGACCCGTCCTCCCCGTCCGCCACCGGCACGAGCCCGACGGCGAAGGCGATCGGCACGACCACGGGCGCGGCCATCAGGTCCCCCCGGCGCACCCAGAGGGCGGTCAGCGCGCACACCGGCAGGAACAGCACGCCGTACGCCGTCAGGGACGCGCCGAACAGCGCCGCGCACAGCGCGCCGAGCAGGAACATCGCCGCCGTGCAGAACAGCGCGCTGCCCAGGCCCGTCAGCCGGGGGTTCGGCAGCCGGCCGGCAGCGGACGCCGGTGCGGGCGCGGGCCGCCGTACCGGCGCGGGGCGGGGCCGCGGCTGGGGCGGCCGGGCCGCGCGCACGGGCTCGCCGCCCGCTCCCCGCCCCGCCTGCGACGGCACGGGCTGCCGGGGCGGCCTGGGCCGGTCCCGTCGCGGTCCGTGCTGTCGCGGCCCGTCCTGGCGCGGTGCGTCCTGTCGCGGTGCGTACTGGGGAGATCGCGTCCTGTATTGCTCCACCGCACCAACTTAGGTCGTTCAATATGCCGAATAGGCCTTCTGACACGCCGTGGGTCGCGGCTTGGCCAAGCGTTCGATACGTCGCCGGGCCGGTTCCGGACACGCCGTAGACTGGTGGATCGGCCGGTCCCCTGGCCTCCTGGCCCTCCACTCACGGGAAGTCGCAACGTGTCGCTCACGATCGGAATCGTCGGTCTGCCGAATGTCGGCAAGTCGACCCTGTTCAACGCCCTGACCAAGAACGACGTGCTGGCGGCCAACTACCCGTTCGCCACCATCGAGCCGAACGTCGGCGTGGTCGGCGTCCCTGACCCCCGCCTGACGAAACTGGCGGAGATCTTCTCCTCGCAGCGGGTCCTTCCGGCCACGGTCGACTTCGTCGACATCGCCGGCATCGTGCGCGGCGCCTCCGAGGGCGAGGGCCTCGGCAACAAGTTCCTGGCGAACATCCGCGAGTCCGACGCGATCTGCCAGGTCATCCGGGCCTTCAAGGACGAGAACGTCGTACACGTCGACGGCAAGGTCTCGCCCAAGGACGACATCGAGACGATCAACACCGAGCTGATCCTCGCCGACCTGCAGACCATCGAGAAGGTCCTGCCGCGCCTCCAGAAGGAGTCGCGCATCAAGAAGGACATCGCGCCGAAGGTCAAGGCCGTCGAGGACGCCAAGGAGATCCTGGAGAAGGGCGACACGCTCTTCGCGCACGGCCTCGTCCAGGGCAGCGAGCGCGCCGAGCTCCTGCACGACCTGCACCTGCTCACCACCAAGCCGTTCCTCTACGTCTTCAACGTCGACGAGGACGAGCTGACCGACGAGGACTTCAAGAACGAGCAGCGGGCCCTGGTCGCCCCCGCCGAGGCGATCTTCCTCAACGCCAAGCTGGAGGCGGACCTCGCCGAGCTCGACGAGGAGGAGGCCCTGGAACTCCTCCAGTCGGTCGGCCAGGAGGAGCCGGGCCTGGCGACCCTCGCCCATGTCGGCTTCCGCACGCTGGGGCTCCAGACGTACCTGACGGCCGGCCCCAAGGAATCCCGCGCCTGGACCATCAAGAAGGGCGCCACCGCCCCCGAGGCCGCCGGTGTCATCCACACCGACTTCCAGAAGGGCTTCATCAAGGCGGAGGTCATCTCCTTCGACGACCTGGTGGAGACCGGCTCGGTGGCGGAGGCCCGCGCGAAGGGCAAGGCGCGCATGGAGGGCAAGGAGTATGTGATGCAGGACGGGGACGTGGTGGAGTTCCGCTTCAATGTCTAGCCGGTGACCTGACACCACTTCGCTGATCTGGCAAACACGCAGGTCAAGTGGGGCCTGACTCCTCGGGGTCAGGCCCCTTGATTTTTACCGTGCCGGCACGGTCCGGGTGAAGTCCGAGCGCGGGCCCCGCCCGGCCTGAGCCGCCGCGCGCGGGGACCTTATGGCGCGGACATGCAGCCTTGCGTGCCGTGCACCGGTCGCCGAGAAAATTGCGTCGGGGCGGCAACCTTCTCGTCCTGTGCGGTAACTGGGAGCCGGAAGGCCGAGTCGGACTACCGGATGGACGGGCATGAGGGCAATGAAGCGCGCCGCGCCGCAACCGTGGCGCAGGCGCGGACCGGTCACGGCACTGCCGTGCGGCCGGACGTCGCGCAGCCGACCGGCGTCCGCTTCGCCCGGCATTGACCAGCCCGCCGGTCAGCCTTCAGCGCCCCGCAATCGAGCACGACCGACGTTCGAATCCCGGGCCGGGCACTGTTAGGCTGCGCCCCCGTTGTTGTTTAAGATGCAACCAACGCGCACATCATGGCAAGGAGAGGGCGACCGGGGGATGGTCCTCGATGACGCGTCCGCGGAGTTCCACGAATTCTTCGAACGCCACTATGCCGAGCTTGCCCGTCTGGCATACCTGCTGACCGGCGAGAGCGACGCGGCGGACGACCTCGCGGCGGATGCCCTGGTCGCCCTGTGGCAGCGCTGGGACCGCTTGCGGCAGGCCGACCACCCGCTCGCCTACGCCCGTGGTGTGGTGGCCAACCTGGCGCGGGGACGGATCCGCAGCGCGATGCGGGAGCGGCGTCGGATCACGCTGTTCTGGTCCCGCAGCCCCGAGAAGGTGGAGGGGCCGGACATGGCGGCCGTGCTGGACGTCCGCGCGGCGCTCGCCCGGCTGCCGTTCCGCAAGCGCGTCTGCGTGGTGCTGCGGCACGCCCTCGACCTGTCGGAGAAGGACACGGCGGCGGCGCTGGGCATATCGGTCGGAACGGTGAAGAGCCAGACCTCGAAGGGAATGGCCGAGCTGGAAAAGCTCCTGGGCGCACACGCGGCCGGGGACCTGGTGCCAGGGAGGAGGAACCGGTGAACGAGGAAATCGCCCGTCGGCTGCGCGAGGCCGCCGAGGCCCACCGGCCCGACCGCGCGCGGATGCTGGCCCGGGTGGAACGCGGCATGGCCGGCCCCGCCGTCCGCCACCGCGCGCGACCGTTCGCGCGGTCCGGGACCAGAGTCGCCCTCGCCGGGCTCGCCGCCGGCGGCATCCTGACGACCGGCGGCCTCGCCGTGGCCGCCATCATCGCGACCCCGTCGCCGTCGCCCACCGTGACCACGCCTGCCACCCCGTCCCCGACCGTCAGCTCTCCGCCCCCGACGTCGGCCCGTCCCACCCCTGTCGCGCCGCCCCCGGTCTCCACCCCGGGCAGCTCGCGCCCGACTCCGTCGGCCACCAGTCCCTCGCCGACCGGCGGCGAGAACCAGAACGGGCCGCTGTGGTCGGCCGGCTCGCTGGATCCGAAGAGCACCGTCTACTGGACCCAGAGCAACCTCGCCCTCAAGACGACCCAGCCGCTCACCTCGCTCACGGTCGAGATCCGGATCGTGCAGACCGGCGGGGCGAAGAACACCGGCACCTGGCAGACCCTGCCGAATGGCGACTTCACCGTCACCGTCCAGGAGGCCGGCGGCGCGCTGGTCTACCGCTGGGTCCTCAAGCCGGGCCTGACCGTGCCGGCCGGGAGCCATGAGTTCGCCGCGCAGTTCAACAACGGCCCCGGCGTGCGCAGTGCCGCGGGCGACGGCTACCGCGTCGACGCACAGGGTTCGGGCGGCTCCGCGTCGGTCCGGGGAGGGTTCGTCCCGACCCGGTGAACGCCGCTCTGCGGCAAGGCGACGGCGACGGCGGCGGCCGCGAAGGCAGCACCGTGCTGCGGCCGGACCTCGCGGGGCCGCTTCCCTTGATCGCGGCAACCTTTGTGTGCAGGGCGGCAACTGACAGGCACCGGGGCTGGAACAAAGCCCGCCGTGCCAGAAGGACATCCCGTTGTCAGATCAGAACCGCTCTCATCGCCGCCGCCCGGCGACCCGCCGCGTGATCGCCGCCGCCGTGGTCCTCGCCGCCGCAGGCGCCGCCGTACCACTGGTCGCCCTGGCCGCTCGCACGCCGGAGGCCGCCGCACCGGCCACGGCCGCCGACGCGGCGGCCGGCAGCGGCCGTTACTTCGGCACGGCAGTGGCCGCGGGCAAGCTCGGCGACTCCACGTACTCCGCCCTGCTCGACCGGGAATTCAAGATGATCACCCCGGAGAACGAGATGAAGTGGGACGCCACCGAACCCTCCCGCGGGTCGTTCACCTTCGGGCCCGCCGACCGGATCGTCGACCACGCTTCCGCGCACGGCCAGCGCCTGCGCGGCCACACCCTGGTGTGGCACTCCCAACTGCCCGGCTGGGTCAAGTCCATCACCGACGCCGGCACCCTGCGCACGGTGATGAAGAACCACATCACCAACGTGATGACCCACTACAAGGGCAAGATCTACGCCTGGGACGTGGTCAACGAGGCCTTCGCCGACGGCGGCAGCGGCCGGCACCGCAGCTCCGTGTTCCAGGACGTGCTGGGCAACGGCTTCATCGAGGAAGCCTTCCGCACCGCCCGGGCCGCCGACCCCGCCGCCAAGCTCTGCTACAACGACTACAACATCGAGAACTGGTCCGACGCCAAGACCCAGGGCGTCTACAGGATGGTCAAGGACTTCAAGTCCCGCGGTGTGCCCATCGACTGCGTGGGTTTCCAGAGCCATTTCGCATCCAGCGGCCCGCCGGCGAGCTTCCAGACCACCCTGTCCAACTTCGCCGCGCTCGGCGTGGACGTGCAGATCACCGAGCTCGACATCGCCCAGGCGTCGCCGACCGCCTACACCAAGGCCGTCCAGTCGTGCATGAACGTCGCTCGCTGCACGGGCATCACGGTGTGGGGCATCCGCGACAGCGACTCCTGGCGCACCGGTGAGAACGCCCTGCTGTTCGACGCGGGCGGCAACAGGAAGCCCGCCTACGACGCGGTGCGCACCGCCCTGGGCGGCAGCGGCAGCGGCGGCAGCAGCACGCAGGCCGGGGGCATCACCTCCGGCACCGTCTACACGCTCGCCAACGCCGCCGCCGGACGCGTTCTCGACCAGCCCGCGGGACACAACGCCAACGGCACCCCGCTCCAGGTGTGGGACGCCAGCGGCGCCTCCAACCAGCAGTGGCGGGCGGGCCGCAACAGCGACGGCTCCTACACCCTGACCAACATCGCCAGCGGCCGGGTGCTGGACGAACCGGCCAACCGGACGGCCAACGGGACGAGGACGACGGTCTGGGACGCCAACGGCGGCGCCCACCAGCGCTGGAAGGCCCGCCGCAACAGCGACGGCTCCTACACGCTGACCAACGTCGCCAGCGGGCGGGCGCTGGAGATCCCCGGCGGTCGGACCGCCAACGGCACTCCCGTCCAGATCTGGGACACCAACGGCGGCGGCGCCAACCAACGCTGGACCTTCCAGCCGACCGCGGCGCCGAGAAGCGACACGTGTGCTCTTCCGTCGACGTACCGGTGGACCTCGACGGGTGCGCTGGCTCAGCCGGCGAACGGGTGGGCCTCTCTGAAGGACTTCACCACCGCGACCCACAACGGCAAGCACCTGGTCTACGGGTCGAACTACTCGGGATCGGCCTACGGCTCGATGGCGTTCGGCCCCTTCACGAACTGGTCGGACATGGCGTCGGCCCGCCAGACCGGCATGAACCAGAAGGCGGTGGCGCCCACGCTGTTCTACTTCGCGCCCAAGAAGATCTGGGTGCTGGCCTACCAGTGGGGTCCGTGGCCCTTCAGCTACCGTACCTCCAGCGACCCCACCGACCCGGGCGGCTGGTCCGCGCCGCAGCCGCTGTTCACCGGCAGCATCCCCCGCACCGAGTCCCCCACCGGCCCGATCGACCAGACCCTGATCGCCGACGACAAGAACATCCACCTGTTCTTCGCCGGTGACAACGGCAAGATCTACAAGTCGACCATGCCGATCGGCAACTTCCCCGGCAGCTTCGGCTCGTCGTACACGACCGTCATGAGCGACACGGAGAAGAACCTCTTCGAGGCGCCGCAGGTCTACAAGGTCCAGGGCCGGAACCAGTACCTCATGATCGTCGAGGCTCGCGGGGCGAGCGAGCGGCGCTACTTCCGCTCCTTCACCGCCTCCAGCCTGAACGGTCCGTGGACCCCGCAGGCCGCCACCGAGTCCAACCCCTTCGCGGGCAAGGCCAACAGTGGTGCCACCTGGACCAACGACATCAGCCACGGTGACCTGGTCCGCACCAACCCCGACCAGACCATGACCATCGACCCCTGCAACCTGCAGTTCCTCTACCAGGGCAAGTCCCCCGACACCCCGCCGAACACCTCCTACGACAACCTGCCGTACCGCCCCGGCATCCTCACCCTGAAGCGCTGACCCGCCTGACGGAGAAGTCCCCAGCCCGACGAAGTTGACGAAAGGCGCCCCCATCGAAGAGATGGGGGCGCCTTTCTCTGTCTTTCATCTGCTCACCGCTACTTGAGCGCTGCACCGCCCGAGTGGTGATAGGCGATCGTCTTGTTGATCAGGTTTTTGCCGTCCGACTCGACCGTGGTCTGTTCGTCCTGCCCCGGACCGAAGAACAGGCCGGCGATGTGGGCGTCCGCGACCTGGTCCATGTGGGCGAACAACCAGTCGACCTTGTCGTCCTTGTAGTGGTTGCGGGTGTTGTTCTGCGCCATGTTGCCCACGGGGATCTGCCACAGGACCACCGGCTTGCCGAAGGACTCGGCCATCGTCTTGTAGAACTTCAGCGCGGCGGCGGCCTTCTGGTCGGTCCAGAAAGTGTCACGGCCGCCGTGGGCCGGCTGTGCGTACCAGCCCGCGTCGCGGTCCGACACATCCCTGACCAGGAAGTCGGCGTTCTTCGCCCCGAGGTTCGCGTAGTCCTTGACGCACGCCTGTGTGTTGGTCTCCCAGTCGAAGCAGGAAAGGTGCAGCCCCACGGCGGTGTTCGGCGCGTACTTGTGCGCCATCGAGATCAGGCACTGGGCGAGTCCGGTGGCGCTGTTCTCCTGCGACCCGCAGTCCTTCGGATTCGCGCCCGAGACCTGTGCGGGAACCTGGCGCGGATCGCCGAGCGAGCGGACGTAGCCCCAGAAGTCGGGCTCGAGGTCGATCGCGTCGTGCGACGTGCCGATCTTCTGGAGGAAGAAACGGTAGTCGTTCAGGTACCGGGTGAGCAGGTCGAGCCGGTTGATGGCCTTGACCTCGCCCGGACCGTCGCCCTCGCCTGCCGCATCCCCGAGGTCGCGCAACGAGTACCAGGTCCAGAGCATCTTCTGCGGACGCGGGCTGCCCTTGTACGTCGCCTTGGCCGCCACGTCGTCCCGCCAGGTCACGTACGTGCCGGGCGCCGTGGTGCTGCCGTTCCAGCAGCCCCACCAGCTCGACCACGCGTCCTTGCAGCGCGCTGCGGTGTAGTAGTCCGACGAGGGCGCGGGCCGGCTGTGCACATAGGCGTAGCGCGCGTCGAACGGCGCGGCGGTCGCCGAGGCGTCGGACATCGAGCCGCCGATGATCACCTTGTCGCTGCCCATGAACCGCTTCGTCGAGATGCCGCCACCACCCGCGGGCGACGAAGGCGAAGACGAAGACGAAGGCGACGGTCGTGTATCGCTCGGAGTCGGGCTTGCGGGAACGCCGCTGCCCGGCGCGGTGGGCGTACCGGCGCCGCCGACGCTCCCGACCGGGACGAGTTGCCACTGCTGATCGGCGCGGCCCCGGTCGCGGTTCTGGACGACACCGCCCCCGTCGGCCTTGGCGGCGTTGCTGACACCGACAGCCATGCCACTGAAGCGATTGACCAAACGCACGTAGCCGTTCGACGACTTGGCCAGTTCGAACTGCTGGTTGGTGCCGTTGAGGTCTTTCCACTGCACGATGGCTGAGCCGGCGGTCTTCGACCAGCCGAGGTCGTCCAGCACCTTGCCGGAGGTCCGGTTCTTCAGCCGGTAGTACCCGTCACCCGCGTCGATGAACCGCCACTGCTGGTTGGCCCCGCCGTGGCGCGCCCACTGCACCACCGCCGCGCCGTCGTTCTTGGCGGAGCCGCGGTCGTCCAGCACCTTGCCGCTGTTGCGGTTGACCAGTACGTACCACTTCTTCAGGTCGAGGGTCTTCTGCTTCTGCTCCGCCGAAGCCTGGCTGACCACGACAGCCGAGCCGGCCACGATCACCATGGCGAGACCACCCCATAGGCCCCGACGCGCGAGCAACCGACTACCACGATGCTTCGGACGACCACCGCGCGTACCGCCGTCGGCGCGGTGGCTGCCGCCGCGGGACGCCACCGGTGACGTGGGCGGACCGGGGACATGTCTGTGCTCTCGTTCCAGGGACATGCCTGTGCTCTCTTTCAGCTGTTGCATCTGACCGGACCACGTGGCCGGACAACACTGAGTGGCCAGAGAGGCCGAAGAGGTTGCCGCGAAGATCCACAGAACTTTTCTCTGCGGGCCGGACGGTCACCCTGAAGCTCACTTCCGCCGATCACGGACCGCTTGGTTCGCGTGCTCCCGCCGCCGGCGTGAGCGCTCCTGCCGGGACCGGCGGAGGGCGGCGATGCCCGTCGACGCGGTGAGGGCCAGGGCGGCCAGGAGCAGTGCCCGCTTCGCATGGTCCGGAAGGGCTGGGGGTGGTCGGGGCGGGTCCGGCTTCTGGGTGAGGTCGCGGGTGATGCGCTGCCAGACGCGTTCGGGGGGTGCCGTCGGGAGGTCCACCAGGTGCGCGGCGCGGGCCGCCGTGACCACGCGGGTCAGCATCCGCAGGTCGTCGCGGCAGCGGTGGCACCGTTCGAGGTGACGCAGGGCCTCGGCGTCCGCGTCGGTCGGGGCCGCGTTGCGCAGCGCCAGTTCCACCAGGTGCGCGGGCTCTACGTGGGCCACTGCGCCCTCCCGAACGGTTCCGTCGCGAGGACGAGGTGGGGCAGGCCGTCCTTCCTCGCGGTGACGCGGGAGCGGCCGGACACGGAAGGGTCGTCGGGGTCGGCCATGTTCCCCTGATCTGCGACGCCTGCCGGGCTCACGGGTGCGGCCGGGTGCGACGGCCGGTCCGGGCAACCGAGGGCGGCTGCCGGAGCGGCAGCCGCCGTGATCGGTCCGGTCGGCCGTCGCCCGCCCTCAGCCAACGCCACGGGGCGAGGACGTCATGCCGCTGAACGTCTGGGTCGCCAGGGCCAGGTTCTTGTCCTCGGCACTGCCCCAGGCGTAGACGACGTTGCCGGTGTTCGCCGAGAGTTTCAGGTCGGCCGGTCCGATGGCCACGGTGTCCGTACCGGCGAGCACCACATCGGTGTTGAGGGAGCCGGCGTCGACCTCGGCGGTGTCCTCCTTCGGGTTGGTGAGATTGCTGAAGACCGGTTGGCCACCCGCCCGGACGTCGACGGCGGGTGCTGCCGCTACATGACGGACCGTCAGCCGGGCCTTGCCGGCGTCCACCTGGGAGACGTCGTTCGTGAAGGTCGTCAACTCCGGTTCACCGTCGGCGGAGAGGTGGGCGGCGACCGTGGCGTTCGCGCCCTCGGGCACCTCGATCTTCTTCTCCAGTGCCGGAGTTCCACCGGGACCCTTGCCGGCTTCGAAGATCTGGATGTCGTACGTGCCGGCGGTGAGGGAGCGGGGGTCGCTCACCGTGCCGGGCTTGAAGTCGCCGATCAGTTCGTCGCCGTTGGCGTACACGTCCACGGTCATGCCGGGGATGCCGTGGAAGACGGACACCACGGCCTTGTCCTGCTGGCCGGCCAGGGCGGGAGCGCAGACGCCGAGGGCCAGGGCGCAGGCACCGGCCGAGGCGGCGAGGGTGAGGCGGGTGGAGGAGATGCGGGTGGAGGAGATCATGGGAATCATCCCTTCGACAGCCCTTGGAAGGGCTCTCCGTCGGGTGCGGAGTCTCGGTCCTTTTTCTGGTGCGGGGACCGCAGTGGATGCGTGCACTGCGGCACCTGCGAGGGGTCCGTGTCGGAGACCGGGGGCTGCTCGATGACCGTCCGCAGCCGGTGCAGGCCGCGGCGGGCGTGGCTCTTGACCGTGCCCAGGGGCATGCCGGTCCGTTCGGCGATCTGCGCCTGGGTGAGGTCCTCGTAGAACGCCATGCACAGCACCTCCCGCTGATGACGCGGCAGCCGGGCGAGGGCGTCGAGGAGCAGGACCCGGTCCAGGACGTGGTCGGGCGCCGTCTCGTCGGGCCCCGCGGTGTCCGCGGCGCTGCCGGCCGAGTCGATGAGCGTCAGCCGCCGCGTCCGGGCCGCCAGCGCGTCGACGATCTTCCGGCGGGTGATGCCGACCAGCCAGGCGCCGAGCGGACCGCGTTCGGGGCGGAACCCGGCCCGGCCGTGCCAGGCGCCGAGGAAGACCTGCTGGGTCACGTCCTCCGCCTCGTAGGTGTCGCCGAGCAGTCGGGTGGCCATGGTGTGGACGAGCGAGCCCCAGCGCCGGTAGATCGCGGCGAACGCCTCCTCGTCGGCGGCGGCGAGGCCACGGGCCAGCTCCTCCTCGTACCGCGTTTCCTCCGCGGGCGCGTGCGCGGCCGGGGTGGTGAGTCGTGTGTCGGTGATCATGGCCTGGTTCCTCCTGCAGTGGGTCGTGCGGGGACGGAAGGCCGTCTGCCGAGCCGCACCTGTCGCGCTGTGCCGAGCCGCGACCACGGGCTCCACGCCAGTGTTCGGTGCACAAACGACGCGACTCAACATGCGTCGTTTGTGCGTCGTACAGTCGGAGGCATGGGTGTACACGAACGGGACACCGAGGACCGCGGGCCCCGGGTCCCGCCGGCCGGCGGCGGCCTGACCACCGGGGAGGTGGCCAGACGGCTGGGGGTGGCGCCCACCACGGTCCGGACGTGGGACCGCCGCTACGGCCTCGGACCCGACGGGCACACCGGCGGCCGGCACCGGCGGTGGACCCCCGCGGACGTGGCCCGGCTGGAGCGGATGTGCGCACTGACGGCGACCGGGATACCGCCCGCCGAGGCGGCGCGCACGGTACTCGGCGAAGCGACGCAGCAGGCGGCCCCGGACGGTCCGACCGCCGACGCGCCCTCGGCGGCCCGCCCGCGGACCTCCCCGGCGCCCCTGCCGCAGACGCCCGCGGAGGCGTCCCCCGGCGGCCCGAGCTCCGGCGCGCCGCCCCGGCCCCCCGCCTCGACCCGGGCCCGCAGCCGGGCGGGCAGCGGTCTGCGCCTCGGTGACGCGCGCCAGGAGTGCAAGGGCATCGCCCGCGCCGCCCTGCGCCTGGACGCCGCCGCGCTGGACGACCTGCTCCAGGCCGCGATCACCGAGCACGGGCTGGTCGCCGCCTGGACCGAGGTGATCATGCCGACCCTCCAGGCCGTCGGCCGCTCATGGGAGAGCTCGGGCGAGAAGTACGTCGAGGTCGAGCACTTCCTGTCCTGGCACGTCTCCGGCGCGCTGCGGCGCGCCGCACCGCCCGCGGCCGCCGACCACCCGGGCGCGACCGTCGTGCTCGCCTGTGTGCCGGGCGAGAACCACACCCTGCCCATGGAGGTGCTGGCCGCCGCGCTCGCCGAACGGGGGCTGCCGGTGCGGATGTTCGGCGGTGCCCTGCCCGTGGAGTCCCTGGTCACGGCCGTACGCAGGACGGGCCCCGCGGCGGTGGGGCTGTGGGCGCAGTCCCGCACGACCGCCAGCCGGCCGCTGGCCCAGCACGTGGCCGCGATGGAGTGGGGCGTACGGGGTGCCCGCCGCAAGCCGGTCGTGCTGACGATGGGGCCCGGCTGGGCCGGCCGTTCCGTCACCGGCCTGCCGCGTCCCACGGGCCTGGCCGAGGCCGTCTCCCTGCTGGAGTCGGTCCTGTCGCGCTAGGGCCCGCCGTTTGGATCATGCCGGCGTCGCGGAGCGTGGCACGCACCTCTGCCGCGACAGGCCCTGATTCCGGCCGACTGCATCCGAAAGCGGCCGCCCGCCCGAAGCGGTGAGCGAGCGGAACACAGTCGACCGGGCGGCCGGGAGCGTGGTGTGGAGATGAGCGGCGCGGCGGACCCGGTGAGCCGGGGGCCCGCCGAAACGTCGGACGTGGTGGTGATCGGGGGCGGCGCGGCCGGCCTCAGCCTCGCGCACCGGCTGGTCGAGACCGGCGCCGTCACCGTGACCGTGGTGGAACCACCGGACGGTCCCACGCGGCCCCCGGAGCGGACCTGGTGCTACTGGGACCGGGACGGCGGCGACCTCGACGCCGCAGTCACCGCGACCTGGCCGCTGCTGCGGGTGCACGGCCCCGACGGCAGCCCGCACACCCTCGACCCGGCCCCTTCGCGCTACCGCATGATCCGCTCCACGGCGTTCGAACGTCTGGTGCACGGCCGGCTGGCGCGTTCCCCCGGCGGGCGGCTGCTGCGGGCGACGGCCGACAGCGTGCGGGACGGTCCCGCGGGCGCGGAGGTCCGCTGCACGGCACCCGGCGGCCGGACGCTGACCCTGCGTGCCCGGTACGTCTTCGACTCGCGGCCCCTGCCCGCCCTGCCCCCGGCCCGGACGCAGCTGCTCCAGCACTTCCGCGGCTGGTTCGTGCGCACCCGCACCGGCCGGTTCGACCCGGCGGTCGCCGACCTCATGGACTTCCGGGTGCCCCAGCCCCGGCACGGACTCGCCTTCGGGTATGTCCTCCCACTGGCCCCGGACCGGGCCCTCGTCGAGTACACCGAGTTCTCCCGCACCCCCCTGACCACCACGGCTTACGAGGCGGCGCTCGGCCACTACGCCCGGGACGTGCTGCGCCTGGGCGAGTTCACCGTGGAGACGGCCGAACAGGGCGTCATCCCCATGACCGACGCCCGCTTCCCCCGGCGGAGCGGGGCGGCCGTGTTCCGCATCGGGACGGCGGGCGGTGCCACCCGGCCCGCCACCGGCTACACCTTCGCGGCCGTGCAGCGGCACAGCCGTGCCATCGCCGACGCCCTGCGCGACGGCCGCGCCGCCGTGCCCCGGCCGCACGGGCGGCGGGCGCTCGCCATGGACGCGGTGCTGCTGCGGGCCCTGGACACCGGGCGGATCGACGGCCCCGCGTTCTTCACCGGCCTGTTCCGGCGTACGCCCCCGCAACGCCTGCTGCGCTTCCTCGACGGCGCCACCTCCGTCCGGGAGGAGTGGGGCATCGGACTGCGCACCCCCGTGGGCCCGATGCTGCGCACCGCGTGCGAAGTGCCCTTCCTGCCCCGCCGCACCCACCCAACCCCAGGAACCAGAACCGGAGAGAGCCCTCGATGACCCTGCTGCGCGACCACGATCTGGCCCACGCCTTCGACCACGCGTCCGGCACCTACGACCGCCTCACAGGCCTCAATCCCGGCTACCGCACCGACCTGCTGCGCTCGGCCCGCCGGCTGGGCCTCCCGGCGGAAGGGGCCGGTCTGCGCCTGCTCGATCTCGGTTGCGGCACCGGCGCCTCCACCCGGGCCCTGCTGCGGGCCGCGCCCCGGGCCCGGATCACCGCCGTGGACGCCTCCGCGGGCATGCTGCGGCGGGCGCTCGCCAAGCCGTGGCCCGACGGGGTGCGCTTCCTGCACCTGAGTGCCGAGGAACTGCCGACGGCCGGCGAAGGCCCGTTCGACGCGGTCTTCGCCGCCTACCTGTTCCGCAACGTCTCGGACCCGGACGGCGTCCTCCGCACGGTGCGCGAACTGCTGCGGCCGGGCGGGCGGCTCGCCGTCCACGAGTACAGCCTCGGCGGCTCGCCCGCGCACCGCGCCCTGTGGACGGCCGTGTGCCAGGGGGTGATCATCCCGGCCGGGACGCTCACCGGCGACCGGGCCCTGTACCACCACCTGTGGCGCAGTGTCCTCGCCTTCGACACGGCCTCCGGTTTCACCGGGCGGCTGACGAGGGCCGGGTTCACGGGCGCACGGGCCCTGCCCCTCGCCGGGTGGCAGACCGGCATCACGCACACCTTCGTCGCCCGCAACGGGTCAGCCGCGGCCGGGGAGGCCACTCGATGAGTCCTCCGATGAGTCCCTTGGAGAGCACACCCGAGAGCCGCCGGGCGCGCACCCGCCCGGCCGCCCGGCGGGGCCGGGACCGCAAGGCCGAGGTCCTGATGCCGGCGCCCGGGCGGGACGGGTTCGCGCCCGGGGACGCACCGTCCGTCGCCGTCGTCGGCGGCGGCATCGCCGGACTCGCCGCGGCCACCGGACTGGCCGAACGCGGCGCCCGGGTGACCCTCTACGAACGGGAGGAGTCCCTGGGCGGCCGCCTCGCCGGCCACCCCACCCGGCTGGCGGACGGCTCGGACGTCACCATGAGCCGGGGCTTCCACGCCTTCTTCCGGCAGTACTACAACCTGCGCGGCCTGCTGCGGCGCACCGACCCCGCCCTCGCCCGCCTCACCCCCCTGCCCGACTACCCCCTGCGGCACAGCGGCGGGCTGACCGACGGCTTCGCCCGCGTCCCGCGCACCCCGCCCCTCAGCGCCCTCGGGTTCGTCGCCCTCAGCCCCACCTTCGGCCCGCGCGACCTGGCCGCCCTGGACGCCCGGGCGGCGCTGCCGCTGATGGACGTGCGCGTGCCCGACGTGTACACACGCTTCGACCACGTCAGCGCGACCGACTTCCTGGAACGCGTCCGCTTCCCCGAGGCCGCGCACCACCTGGCCTTCGAGGTGTTCTCGCGCAGCTTCTTCGCCGATCCGCGCGAACTCTCCGCCGCCGAGCTGATGCTGATGTTCCACATCTACTTCCTCGGCTCCTCGGAGGGGCTGCTCTTCGACGTGCCCGACGAGCCCTTCCCGCAGGCCCTGTGGGAACCGCTCGCCGACTACCTCCAGCGCCTCGGCACGACCGTCCGCACCGGCACGCCCGTCCTCGCCGTGGAACCCGCCGGTCACGACGGGGCCGAGGTGCGCACCGGCACCGGCACCGGCCGGTACGACGCCGTGGTGCTCGCCCTGGACACCGCGGGGCTGCGCCGGGTGGTGGCCGCCTCGCCCGGCCTGGGCACCGCTGCCTGGCGCGAGGACATCGCCGCCCTGCGCACCGCCCCGCCGTTCCTCGTCTCACGGCTCTGGCTGGACCGGCCGGTGCGCGCCGACCGCCCCGGCTTCCTCGGCACCAGCGGCTACGACGGCCTGGACAACATCAGCGTCCTGGAACGCTACGAGGGCGAGGCCGCCCGCTGGGCCGCGAAGAACGCCGGTTCCGTCGTGGAACTGCACGCCTACGCCGTCGGCCCGGGCGCGGACCCCCAGGGCGTGCGGGACGCGCTGCTCGGGCAGTTGCGGCGGATCTACCCGGAGACCCGTCAGGCGCGGGTCGTCGACGCCCGGCACGAGTGGCGCTCCGACTGCCCGCTGTTCCCGGTCGGCACCCACCATCGGCGCCCCACCGTGGAGACCCCCCACCCGTGGCTCGTGCTGGCCGGTGACGGGCTGCGCTGCGACCTGCCCGTGGCCCTGATGGAACGCGCCGCCACCACCGGCTTCCTGGCGTCCAACGCCCTGCTCGCCGGGTGGGGTGTCCGGGGCCAGGTGCTGTGGACGGTGCCGCGTGCGGGCCGCTCCCGGGTGCTGCGGGCACTGGGCGCGCTCGCGGCCCGCCCACCACACCGGTGACGCCAGGTCGGCCGGAGGGGCCACCCCGGCCGGTCCGCCCGGCCAAGCACATCACCCGGGAAAGCGCCCCGTGCTGCGCAACTCCCAGCGCCGCTCGGCGTAGGCCAGGTCGTCGCGCCACAGGCGCCCGGCCGTGCTCCGCATCAACGGGCGCAGCAACGGGGCCGCGGCCCGGGCCAGGGCGAAGCCGGGCCGGTCCGAGGCGGCGACGACCGCCTCGATCACGGCCGTCCGCGGCTGCCGCGCGTCCGGCGCGGTCAGCGGCGTGGCATGGGTCTCCACCACGGACGTGGCTCCCTCGCCGTCGGTGATGCGCATGACGACGGTGCGTGGCTCCGGCGCGGTGAACTCGGCCCGCACGGGCACCACCAGACGGCCCGCCACCCGGAAGGAGACGTCGACCACGAAGGCGTCGTCCTCGTCGCCCCGCGGCTCCCTCACGACCGTCAGGTCGACGAAGGAGTACGGGTGGAACCAGGACCCGTGCCACGGGTCGAGGCGGTTGGCCACCACGTCCTGCGGCTCGCACCGCCCGGCCGCCGTGAACACGGCGTCCACCCCGGCTCCCGCGGCCGGACGGGCCGGAACCACCGGCCGCTCCGTCGGCTCCTCACCTCCGGCCGCGTCCAGCCGCACCCACACCAGCACCCCGTCGTCATGGGCGGGGTACGGCAGCCAGCCGGCGAACGGGGAGCCGTCCAGGGCCAGTCCGTGCCAGTGACACATCAAGGTGCCGCACACCACCCGGCTGTCCCGCAGCGGTGCCCCGAGGTGCGGGCAGACACCGGGCCCGGCCCGCAGGTCACCCGACCGCGAGCGCCACAGCACCACCTCCGCGCCGCCGACGGTCCTGCCGTAGGGGCGGCCGGGGCGCACGTCCCGGGAGGCGCCCACCACGAACCAGTTGCCACCGGGCCGTGCGCAGGCCCGTTTGAGGGCGTCCGCGATCAGCGTCGGCCGGGCCGCGCGCCAGGTCGGCGTCTGCTCCGCCCAGCCCGGGCCGCGGCGCCGCCGCAGCGGTGATGTCCAACGTGCCTTGTCCGCTCGGTCAGCCACGGCCCGGTCCTCTCCGTTCCAGTGCGGCGCGATCCGCCGCGCGCCCCGCACGCCACCGTGCGGCGGCCACCTTCAGGACACCCGCCGCGGCGGTGGCCGCCCGCCGCCGGCGGGGCACCACGGCGCGGTGGTGCAGCACCGTGTAGTCGTGCCGCGCGATCGCGTCGAGGATGCCGCCGTACAGGGTGAAGGCGGCGCCGATGCAGGGGCGCACCCTCGGGTCGAGCATCGCGATGCCCGGCCGTGCCGTCCGGTACACGTCCCGGGTCATGGCCTCGGCCGCGGCCAGCGCCGCCCGGATGCGCGGGTCGCGGCGGCCGGTCCGCCGGCTCCAGAGCAACAGTGCCCGGTCCACGCCGTGCGCGGCGAGCAGGTCGGCCGGCAGGTAGACACGGCCGCGGTCCAGGTCCTCGCCCACGTCCCGCAGGAAGTTGGTCAGCTGGAACGCCACCCCGAGGGCCGCCGCGTGCGGTGCCGCCTCCTCGCGCGGGACGACCGTGCCCAGCACGGGCAGCATCTGAAGGCCGATCACCGCGGCCGAGCCGTGCATGTAGGCCCGCAGATCGGCGTAGGTCGGGTAGTCGGTGACGGTCAGGTCGGCGCGCATCGAGGCGAGGAAGTCGGCGAACAGGTCCACCTCGATGCCGTAGCGCTCGGCGGTGTCCGCCACGGCCCGGACCACCGGCTCGGTCCCGCCGCCGCTGCGCAGGGCGTGCGCGAGGTCGCCCTCCAGCCGCTTCAGCAGCAGGTCCCGCTCGTCGGGGGTCAGCCGCCGGTCCAGGTCGTCGACGATGTCGTCGGCCCAGCGGGCGAAGCCGTACAGCGCGTGCACCGCCGTACGGCGTTCCAGCGGCAGCAGGCGCGTGGCCAGGAAGTAGGTCCGGCCGTGCCGGGCGTTGAGCTGCCGGCACCGGCCGTAGGCGGTGCGCAGGCCGGGGTCGGTGATCCCGGCCGCGTCCAGTTCACGACGGGTCATGGGCACCTGCTCCGGTCGGGGCGGACGGGCGGTGGTGCGGGCGCCGGATCGCCCCGGTCGCCCGGGTGCGGCCCCCGGTGACGCGGGCGGCGGCGAGTTTGCCGCTGATGAGCACGGTCGGGACGCCGACGCCGGGCGTGGTCCCGCAGCCCGCGAGCACCACGTTGTCCAGGTCGCGTACGAGGTTGCGCGGCCGGAAGGGCCCGGTCTGGGCGAAGGTGTGGGAGACGGAGAAGGGACTGCCCGCGGCGTGCCCCTGGGCCGTCCAGTCGAGCGGGGTGACCAGCAGTTCCTCCTCCACGCCGGCCGCGAAGCCGTCGAGGCCGCGGCGTTCCAGCTCGGCGACCAGACGGTCCCGGTAGCGCGGGCCCAGGTCCCGCCAGGCGGCGGCGGAGGGTCCGACGTCGGTGTTGGGGCAGGGCGCCAGGACGTAGTGGAGGTGGCGGCCCGGCGGTGCCAGGGAGGTGTCGTGCGTGGTCGGCCGGGTGATCAGCAGCGACGGGTCGCTCATCAGCGTCCCCGAGCGGGTCAGTTCGTCGAAGGTGCCCTCCCACGCGGCGCCGAAAGACAGCGTGTGGTGGGCGAGGTGGGGCCAGGTGCGGTCGGTCCCGGCGTGCAGGACCACCGCGGACGGCGAGTGCCGCAGCCGGACCGGGCGCCGGGGTGCCCGGCCCAGCAGCCGGTGTGCGGCGGTCAGTTCGCAGGAAAGCACCACCGCGTCGCACGGGATGCGCTCACCCGAGGCGAGGCGGACCGCCCGTACCCGGCCCGCGGAGCGTTCCAGCGCGTCCACCTCGGCCGACCAGCGCAGGTCGGCCCCGGCCCCGGCCGCCACGTCCGCCATCGCCCGGGGCAGCGCGTGCATGCCGCCCTTCGGGAACCAGACACCGGCCACGGTGTCCATGTAGGCGATCACCGCGTAGGCCGCGAGGGCGCGGGCCGGTGCCACCCCGGCGTACAGGGCCTGGAAGGAGAAGACGCGGCGCAGACGGGCGTCGGAGAGGAAGCCGGCGATGCGGCCGTCCAGACGCCCGAAGCCGCCGAGGGCCGCCAGCCGGGCCAGGTCGGGGTGCGCCAGCTGGAGAGGCGAGTCGAAGTTGGTGTCGATGAACCGGCGCATCTGTGCCCGGTACAGCCGCTCCAGCCACTGGCGCAGCCTGCGGTAGCCCGCCGCCTCCACCGGTCCGGCGAAGCGCCGCACCTCCGCCTCCATGGCGTCGCCGTCGGTGTGCACGTCGAGCGACGTGCCGTCCGCGAAGCCCGCCCGGTAGGCGGGGTGCAGGGGCACCAGTTCGACGTGCCGTGCGAGGCTCTCGCCGACGGCCGCGAACGCCTCGTCGGCCAGGTGAGGCATCGTCAGCACGGTCGGCCCGGTGTCCACCAGATAGCCGCCCAGCCGTACGCGCCCGGCCCGGCCGCCCGGCCCGGCGTCCCGTTCGACGAGCGTGACCCGGCGGCCCGCGCCCAGCAGGTGCAGGGCGCAGGCCAGGCCGGACAGGCCGGCGCCCACCACCACGACATGGTCCGTCGGACCCGTCACCGTCCTCATACGAGCTCCTCCGCGGGCCGCGGGGTGATGCCCGAGGCCCGCTCGACCAGGGCGGCGAACTCCCGCCGTACGGCCGGTGCGGCGCCGGTCGCCTCGAAGTGCCGCAGACCGGCTGCCGCCAGGCCGGAGATCCTCGCCTCGATCTCGGCCCGGGCACCCGTGCGCTCCAGCGCCGCCCGCATCCGCTCGACGGTGTGCTCCGGCCGTGTGTGCGCGCCCGGGGCGAGCAGGGCGGCGGCGTCCCGGTCGCCGGTGGCCTCGGCGAGCCGGACGGCGGCCGCGAGGAGCGGCGTGAGCTTGCGGGAGCGCAGATCGTCGTCGGCCGGTTTGCCGGTCACCGCCGGGTCGCCGAAGGCCCCGAGGAGGTCGTCGCGCAGCTGGAACGCCAGCCCCGCGCACCGGCCCGCCGCCCGCAGCGCGCCCAGGACGGGTGCGTCCGCACCGGCCAGGGACGCGCCCAGGGCCAGGGGCCGGGCGACGGTGTACCGGGCGCTCTTCAGCACGGCGATGGTCTGGGCCTCCTCGGCACCGGACGAGCCGGTCGCCTGCGCGCGCAGGTCGCGGTACTGCCCGGCGACCATCTCGGTGCGCATGGCCCGCCATTCGGCGTACAGCCGTGAGCCGTGCGGTGCGGCCAGCGCCGTCTCCGTCAGCAGGTCGTCCGCCCACGCCAGCGCCAGGTCGCCCGCGAGCACGGCGGCCGACGTCCCGAACGCCTCGGCGGACACGGCCGCCCGGCCCGCCCCGGCCTGGCGGGCCAGGTCCACGTGCATCGCCGGCGCGCCCCGGCGCAGTGGGGAACCGTCCATCACGTCGTCGTGGACGAGGGCGCAGGCCTGGAGCAGTTCGAGGGCCGCCCCCGTGCGCAGGACCGCGCCGGTGTCGCCGGTGCCGCCCGCGGCCCGCCAGCCGCACCACACGAACGCCGTACGCAGCCGCTTGCCGCCCCGCCGGACGAACGCGGCGAGACGCTCGGCCATGTCGTGGGCGAACACGGCGTCGATCTCACGGGCCTGCCGCAGTCGCGTGTCCAGCACCCGCTCCAGGACGTGCTCCACGGCGCGCGTGGCCCCGGGAGCGGTGAGCGGGGCACGGTTCGTCTCCGCCGGTCCGGCCGGCGTCGGACGCGGTCCAAGCATGCGCAACCCCTTCTCGCTTCCGGTCATCCGCACATCAGTGCTTCCACGGGGAGCGGTGTTTCGGATGCGCGTGCCGCCGGGCTGTCAGCCGCGGCTGCGGGCCTGCCGGAAACGGGCCAGGCCCTCGCCGAGGTCGAGGAGCGGCGCGGGGTAGCGCAGCCGGGCCCGCTCGCCGGCGGGCAGCCGCCACGGTTCGTGCACCGCAGCGCCGCCGACATCCGCCAGTTCGGGCACCCAACGGCGTACGTAGGTGCCGTCCGGGTCGTAGCGCCTGCCCTGGAGCACCGGGTTGAGGACGCGGTGGGGGCGGGTGTCGGTGCCGGTGCCGGCGACCCACTGCCAGTTCAGCTGGTTGTTGACGAGGTCGCCGTCCACCAGGAACCGCAGGAAGTGCCGGGCGCCGATCCGCCAGTCCACGTACAGCGTCTTGGTCAGGAAGCTCGCCACCAGCAGCCGGGCCCGGTTGTGCATCCAGCCCTCGTGGCGCAGCTGGCGCATGCCCGCGTCGACCACCGGGTAGCCGGTGCGGCCCTCCCGCCACGCGGCGATGTCCCCGGCGGCCTCCTCCTCGCCGCGCCACCGGTCGCCCCGGCCGCGGTAGTCCCGGACGGACGTCTCGGGCCGGGCCGCGAGGACCTGGTGGTGGAAGTCGCGCCAGCACAGCTGACGGACGAACGCCTCCGCCCCGGCGCCGCCCTTCTCCCGGGCCCGCCGTATGACCTCCACCGGCGAGAGCGCCCCGAAGTGGAGGTAGGGCGACAGGCGCGAGGTCGCGTCACCGGCCAGGTCGTCGTGCCGCTCCTCGTACCGGGGCATGCCGGTGTCCGCCCACCGGGCGAACCGGTCCCGGCCCGTCGTCTCCCCGCCGTCCGGGAGGCGCGGTGACAGGCCGGTCATGCCCGCCCGGGACGGCGGCTCCTCGCCGCGCACCGCGTCCGGGACGCGCACCGCGCGCGGCGCGGGCAGGGGGTCGCGCAGCCGTTCCTTGGACCAGCGGCGCATGTAGGGGGTGAACACGGCGAAGTGGTCGGAGCCGAGCGGTGCCACGGCCCCCGGCGCGACGGCGGTGACCACGCTGTCGTGCACCCGCAGTGCGATCCCCTCGGCGCCGAGCTCCTCGCGCAGCCGCTCCTCACGGCGGTGGGCGAAGCCGGTCACGCCCGCTGCCAGATGCACCTCCGTGGCGCCGCAGGCGGCGGCGACCGCGCGGACCTCCCGGGCGACCGGGCCGCTGCGCACGACCAGCCGTCCGCCGCGCCGGCGCAGCGCCGCGTCCAGGTCGGCCAGGCAGTCGGCGAGGAAGGCGGCGCGGTTGGGCGCGTCGAAACCGGCGGCGTGGACGGCCGGGTCGCGGACGAACAGGGGCACCACCTCGTCCGCCGCTCGCAGCGCCGCGTGCAGGGGCGGGTGGTCGTGCAGGCGCAGGTCCGAGGTGAACAGGACGACCGCGGCGGTCATGGCGTCACTCCTGGTGCGGTGGTGCGGAATCCGGGTGGTGCTGCCGGACACTTCGGCGCGCGCGGTGGCGCCGGATGCCCGGGCGCCCCGGGCCTGCGCCGGCGCCGGACGCGGCCGCCCGGGCGATGTTGCGCGCCATGCCGCCGAAGACGACGGAGTGGAAGGGGGCGACACTCCACCAGTAGGCGTGGCCCAGCAGGCCGCGCGGATGGAACAGGGCCCGCTGCCGGTAGCGGGTGCGGCCCTCGGAGTCGGTCTCGGCGTACATCTCCAGCCAGGCCAGCCCGGGCAGCCGCATCTCGGCGCGCAGCCGCAGCAGACGACCCGGCTCGATCTCCTCGACCCGCCAGAAGTCCAGCGAGTCGCCGACCCGCAGCCGCTCGGTGTCCCGCCGTCCGCGGCGCAGCCCGACCCCGCCCGCGAACCGGTCGAGCCCGCCCCGGATCGCCCAGGCCAGGGAGGAGGAGTACCAGCCGTTGTCGCCGCCGATGCCCTCGATCACCCGCCACAGGGCCGCCCGGGACGCCCTGACCGGCCGCTGCCGCTCGTCCTGGTAGAGGCTGCCGCCCGCCCAGTCCGGGTCCGTGGGCAGCGGATCGCTGGGCGCCCCGGGCACCGAGGCCGACGACCAGCGCGTGGCGACCTGCGCCTCCCGCACCCGGCGCAGCGCCAGGGCGAGAGCCTCGTCGAAGGGCAGCGGCCGGCCCGGGGCGTCCGGTACGTAGCGGGCGATGTCGTGTTCGTGGCAGACCACCTCGTGCCGCAGCGACTCGGTCAGCGGCCGGGCGAGGGAGGCGGGCACCGGGGTGACCAGGCCGACCCAGTGGCTGGACAGCCCCGGGGTGAGGACCGGGACCGGCAGGATGAACCGCCTCGGCAGCCCGGCCACGGCGGCGTAGCGCAGCATCATGTCCCGGTAGGTGAGGACGTCCGGCCCGCCGATGTCGAAGGCCCGGTCGACGTCGTCCGGCATGGTCGCCGACCCGACGAGGTAGCGCAGCACGTCCCGCACGCCGATGGGCTGGGTGCGGGTGTGCACCCAGCTCGGGGTGACCATGACGGGCAGGCGTTCGGTGAGGTAGCGCAGCATCTCGAACGACGCCGAGCCCGAGCCGATGACCACGGCGGCGCGCAGCACGGTGGCGGGGACGGGGGAGGCGAGGAAGATCTCTCCCACCTCGGCCCGGGAGCGCAGATGTGGGGACAGCGCCCCCTCGGGGACGCCGCGCGGGGTGAGCCCGCCGAGGTAGACGATCCGCCGCACCCCTGCGGCCCGGGCCTGTTCGGCGAAGATCCGGGCCGCGGCGCGGTCGGTGTCCTCGAACCGGGAGCCGGATCCGAGGGCGTGCACCAGGTAGTAGGCGACGTCGACACCGCGCATCGCGCGGGCGACCGACTCCGCGTCGGTGACGTCCCCCTGGACGGTCTCGGCGTGCGCCGCCCAGGGGTGGTCGCGGAGTTTGCCGGGCGAGCGGGCGAGACAGCGGACGCGGTGGCCCTCCTGCAGCAGCTCCGGCACCAGGCGTCCGCCGATGTAGCCGGACGCCCCGGTGACCAGGCAGTGCAACCGCCGCCCGTCCGTCGTCATGGTCGTGCCTCCGTCTCCGGTGCCGTCGCCGTGCCGCCGGATCACGGCCGCGACGCGAACACTTCCGGCCCGGCGCCTCCGGCGGATGCACGGCACGGGCGGCTGCGACGGGTTCAGCCGGAGAGCGTGCCGCCGTCGGTCCGTCGCGGGGCCCGGCGGGCCAGGGCGCTCGACCACCACGCCCGCCGCCCGATGTCGATCATCAGCGCGGGGACCAGCAGCGAGCGCACACGAGCGTGTCGAGCAGCACCCCGAAGGCGACGATGAACGCGATCTGCACCAGGAACGCCAGGGGGATCACCATCAGCGCCGCGAACGTCGCCGCGAGCACCACACCGGCCGAGGTGATCACACCGCCGGTGGTGGTCAGCCCGCGCAGCACCCCCTGCCGGTCGCCGTGCGCGAGCGCCTCCTCCCGGACCCTCGACATCAGGAAGATGTTGTAGTCGACGCCCAGTGCCACCAGGAACACGAAGCCGTACAGCGGCACCGACGCGTCCGTGCCGCCGAACCCGAGCAGGTGCGGGAAGACCAGCGCGGACACGCCCAGCGTCGCCAGGAAGTTGAGCCCCACGGTCGCGACCAGCAGCACCGCCGCCTGCGCCGGCAGCTCAACCTCACCTCCGGGGCGGTGACGGCGTGCCTCGACGGGCTGGAGCGGGCCGGGCACATCCGCCGGGTCCGCGATGCCGGGGACCGGCGCGTGGTGCACCTGCACTACGCCGAAGCGGCCTGGGGTCCGGCCCGGGACTACTTCCGGCCCCTGGCCCGGAGCACCGAAGCGGCCAGGGGCTGCTTCAGCCCCGAGGAGCTGGACGTGGTGGTGCGGTTCCTCGCCGAGATGAACGCCGAACTCCTCCTCCTGCGCCGGGGTTCCGGCTGATGCCTTCCCCTACCGGTCGAACCCGGTGTCCCGGCTGCGCTTCTCCCACGCCAGGACCTCGTCGCGGACCTGGTCGAGGTGGCCGAGCACCGCGCTGACGCCGTCGTCGCCGAGGGGCAGGCGCAGAGGAGTGGACTCGGCGTCCAGTGCGGCCAGGATGAGAGCGGCCGCCTTGGCCGGGTCGCCCGGCTGTGTGCCGTCGCCGCCCGCGACCGCGCCGCGGGTCCGGCTCACCTTCCCGTACACCCCGCTGTCCGCGCTCGTCCCGGCCCGCCCGGCCTCGAAAAGCCCGGTGCGGAAGGCCCCCGGCTCCACGATCAGCACCTTGACGCCGAACTCCGCGACCTCGTCCGCGAGTCCCTCGGACATGCCCTCCAGGGCGAACTTCGTCGCGCTGTAGGCCGAGAACCCCGCGAAGGACAGCTGCCCGCCCATGCTGCTCATCTGCACGATCGCGCCCGAGCGCCGCTCGCGCATGTGCGGCAGCACGGCCCGGGTGAGGGCGGCCGGGCCGAAGACGTGCACGTCGAACAGCGCCCGCAGCTCCTCCTCGGTGGTCTCTTCGAACGCCCCCACATGGGTCCGGCCCGCGTTGTTCACCAGGACGTCGATGCGCCCGTGCCGCGCCACGACGTCCCGTACGGCGGCCTCGGCGGCGCCGGTGTCGGCGACGTCCAGGCGCAGCGCCTCCACCCGGTCGGGATGGGCGGCGACCAGGTCGTCCAGGGCCTCCGGGCGCCGGGCCGCGCCCACCACCACGTCGCCGGCCGCCAGGGCGGCCTCGGCGATCGCCCGCCCGAACCCGCTGCTCGCGCCGGTGATCAGCCACACCTTGTTCATCACAACTCCCCGTCTCGTGTCGTTGACACCAACCACCCTTGTGTATACGGGTGTTGTGCGTCCAAGACTTTCGGTGATAACCGATGGGCATGACCATGGACGTACACCTGCGGGACCTGCGTTACTTCGTCGCGGTGGCCGAGGAACTGCACTTCACCCGCGCCGCCGAGCGCCTCTACGTGTCCCAGCCCGCGCTCAGCAAACAGATCCGGGCGCTGGAGCGGCAGCTGGGCACCGGGCTGTTCCTGCGCGACCGGCACGGCGTGGCCCTCACCGACACCGGTACGGCGCTGCTGCCGCACGCGCGTGGGCTGCTGGAGGCGTGGGAGGAGGCCGGGGCCGCGGTCGACGCCGTCCGGTCGGCGCGGCGCGCCGCGCTGGTCGTCGGCATGAGCACCAGCCCCGTCCGCGGCGGCCTGCTGCCCGCGATCCGCTCCCGCTTCACGGCGGCGCACCCGGAGGCTTCCCTGCGTCTGCGGCAGGTGAACTGGGAGGACCCGAGCGCGGGCTTGGCCGACGGCACCACCGACGTCGCGTTCGTCTGGCTGCCGCTGCCGGGCCAGGACCGCTACGACTGGACGGTCGTCGCCGAGGAACCGCTCATGGTCGCCTTCCCGGAGACGCACCCCCTCGCCGGGCGCGCCGCGGTCGACTTCGCCGACCTGCTCGACGAGCCGTTCCTCGCGTTGCCCGAGAGCACGGGCCCGCTGCGCGACTTCTGGCTCGCCCTCGACGCCCGCGGCGGCCGCCCGCCCCGCATCGGCGCCGAGATCGCGAGCACGGAGGAGACCTACGAGGCCCTCACCGCCGGCCTCGGCGTCTGCCTCGTGGCCGCGGGCAACGTCCCCCTGCTCACCCTCGGCGGGGTGACGACCCGTCCGGTCCACGGCGTCGCCCCCGGCCGCTACGCCCTGGCCTGGCGCCGCGACGAGGGGCGACGGCCCCTGGTGCGGGCGTACGCGGAGGCCTGCCGGCGGGTGACGGGCGGGGAGTGACCCCGGCGACCCCGCCCCGTCGCCCGTCGCCCGTCTGGTCGTGGACATTGGAGGGCGCCCGCGGGGGAGCGGTGACCGTCACGGCGCGCAAGGCCCTCGGGCCGGCGACGACTCCGCCGGCCGCCGGGGAGGAGGGGACGCGCAACTCGGCAGCGCAGGTGTGAGGGCCGCCATAGCGGGGAGAAAGTGCCTGCGTAAAGCCCTCAGGGCCACCATGTCATCACATCGAGTGATTCTCTGGCCTTTGCTTGCACCGGACAACCTAGGGTTGCCACGCTGTTGCTGTCTGTACAACCTGATGGGAGCGGCCAGTGACATTCGGTGAGCAGCCGGCGTATCTGCGCGTCGCGGGTGATCTCCGCCAGAAGATCGTCGACGGTCAGCTGCCACCGCACACCCGTCTCCCCTCCCAGGCCAGAATCCGCCAGGAGTACGGGGTGTCGGACACCGTCGCGCTGGAGGCCCGCAAGGTGCTCATGGCGGAAGGCCTGGTCGAGGGCCGCTCCGGTTCGGGCACGTATGTGCGCGAGCGGCCCGTGCCCCGGCGCATCTCCCGCTCCGGCTTCCGCCCGACCGGCGGGGCGACCGCGTTCCGCCAGGAGCAGGCCGACGGTGACGGCCGCGGCACCTGGGAGTCGAGCAGCGAGCAGTCCGAGGCGAGTGTCGCCGTCGCCGAGCGGCTGGGGATCGAGCCGGGCGAGCGGGTCATGTGCACCAGGTACCTCTACCGCGAGGGCGGCGAGGCGATGATGCTTTCCACGTCCTGGGAGCCCCTCGCCGTGACGGGGCGTACGCCCGTGATGCTGCCGGAGGAGGGGCCGGTCGGCGGCATGGGCGTCGTCGAGCGGATGCGCGCCATCGACGTGATCGTGGACAACGTCACGGAGGAGGTCGGCGCCCGCCCCGGCCTCGCCGAGGAGCTGCTCGTCCTGGGCGGCGTCCCGGGGCACGTGGTCCTGGTCGTCCAGCGCACGTTCTACGCCTCCGGCCGTCCGGTGGAGACGGCTGACGTGGTCATCCCGGCCGATCGGTACCGGGTCGCGTACCACCTTCCGGTCAAGTAGCGAACCCTCACATCCGCCCCGGGGCGCGCTCCCCGTGCGCCCCGCTCACACGACGGCCTGTGCGCGGACACGGGCCCGGCCGGTGCGGGTCCCGGGGCCGGCTGTCGTTCACCCAGGTCGAGGCTTGTGTATGCGGTATGCCTGCGACGGGTTGCTCCGTAGTGCGCGGACGGCGCGTTCATCTGCGTGCGCCCCCTGCGTTCTGGCTTGTTGCGTACCTCTTTGTGAAAAGCCGTATTCGCTCCGTGAAGGTTAGGCGTAGGCTCGGGCATATGCGCATTGCGGTTTCCTTAGCGGGTGGGGCACGGCACAGGCCGCGGGTGGGAAGTGGAGGGGCGCGATGAACGACAGCACGGTCACTCTTCCCTGGCTCGTGATACGAGAGGACGACAACGGCAACCGCTACCGCGTGGGCCGGTACGCGACCCGGGCGGAGGCCCAGAAGATCGCGGACAGCCTCGACGGCCGCGGCCACAAGCAGCTGTACTGGGTCGAGCGGCTCGGCCAGAACGGCTCCGCCGTGGTGCACGACTGACTGCCGCGGGGCCGCCCCGGGAGGGGCGGCGGTGATCGGCGGGACTCCCGTAGGCTCCCCCGCATGAGTGAGCGGATCGTCGTAGGTGCCGCGCTGGTCGAGGACGGGCGGCTGCTGGCCGCCCGGCGCAGCGCCCCCGCCGAGCTGGCCGGGCGCTGGGAACTGCCCGGCGGCAAGGTCGAGCCCGGCGAGACGGCCGACGCGGCGCTCGCGCGCGAGCTGCGCGAGGAACTCGGCGTCGACGCCGAGGTGGGCGGGCGCGTCCCGGGCCAGTGGCCGCTGCGGCCCCCTTACGTCCTTCAGGTGTGGACCGCCCGGCTGCGGCCCGGCTCCGCCGCCCCCGAGCCCCTGGAGGACCACGACGAGCTGCGCTGGCTCGGCCCCGACGAGATCTGGGACGTGAGCTGGCTGGACCAGGACGTCCCGGCCGTACGGCAGGCCCTCGCCCACCTCGCCGTCGCCGGACACCTGGCCTCCGGCCACCCGGGCACCGGCCCGGTGCAGGACCCCGGCGCCTGACGCAGGACGGGGGCGTGCGGTTTCGCCCCAGTGCTCCACGGGCGCCTCTGCGCCTTTCGTGTCACAGTGCGCCGTCCCGCGCGGTACTCCGCCCTGGATATCGGGTATGTGCCCATTAACCCCATGAAACCGGACATGGGTGAGGCTTCTGCCCGGGAAGTGATCGGCGTGATCGACCCCGAAGGCGGCTGCGCCGAGTGGACCTTTCCCGCCGAGCCGGGCGCCGTGCGCACCGCCCGCCAGGCCGTGCGCGGCCAACTCCGTGACTGGAACCTCGACAGCCTCGCCGATCTCGCGGCCCTGCTGGTCAGCGAACTGGTCACGAACGCCCTGCGGCACGCCACAGGCCCCATCGGAGTCCGCCTGGTGCGCCCCTCCGGCCTCGGCGCCGTCCTCCTGGTCGAGGTCTCCGACCCACTGCCGGACCCGCCCCGCGAGCGCGCCGCACGCCTGGAGGACGAGAGCGGCCGCGGACTGCACCTGGTGGCCTCGTCCTCCCGCCGCTGGGGTACCCGGCCGGGCACCACGGGCAAGACGGTCTGGTTCGAACTCGCGCTACCGGAGTGAAAATCCGGTGTACGTACGTCTTCCCCCTGTAGAGCGATTGGTTCAGGCCAGTGGCGGTTGCCGGCGGACGGGATTCGACGACGTGTCCCCTGGTTAGAAGACTGGAAGTGTTGTCACGGTCCGGACCGAAAACCATCGGGACCGTGCTGTGATCGTGAACACCGTGTTGTGCGGCACCGTAGTGCTGGATACTGCGGGCAGCCGCCCCCGGTGACCGGTGCCGGGCGCGGTGAGCTGGAGGGGACGGTTCGCGTGAGCGAGATACCAGCGAGGGCCTCGGAGTCCGAGGACCCGTCGGAGGGCGCGAGGGCGCGGGCTGCCGACAGCCCGGTCCCCGCGGTGGACGGTGCGCCCGCCGCCGACGGGGGGCGCTCCGGGGACGCGATCTGGCAGAGCAGTCCCCCCGGATCCATCTACGACTACATCAAGGTCGCGTCCTTCTCCATCGGCCCCGACGGGCTGGTCGAGCAGTGGAGCCTGCGCGCCGAGCACCTCTTCGGCATCTGCGCCGACCGCGCCGTCGGCATGGACCCCATCGAGGCGTTCATCGACCCGCGCCACCGCGAGCGCGGCATGCGCAAGATGGCCGAGATCCTCGACGGCCGCGAGTGGACCGGCGTGGTGCCCTTCCGGATGCCGAAGGGCGTCGAGGGGGAGTGCGGCCACGAGGGCCTCGCCGAGGTGTACGTCATGCCGACGCGTACCGAGGAGGGCGAGAAGGCGGCCGTCTGCATCGTCGTCGACGTGCGCACCCTGCGCAGCATCGAGACGGACCTGGCCGCCTCGCAGGCCATTTTCGGTCAATCCCCGTTCGGCTTCCTGCTGATCGACCCCGATCTGCGGGTCCGCCGCGCCAACCAGCGCTTCGCGTCCATCTTCGGCGGCACGCCCGACGACCACCGCGGCAAGGGCGTCCACGACTATCTCCCGCGCGGCGAGGCCGAGCGGGTCGCCGCGACCCTGCGCCGCGTGCTGGAGAGCGGAAACTCCATCACGGACATGCACGTCACGGGCTTCGTGCCGGGCTCCGACGAGCGCCGGCACTGGTCGGTCAACCTCTATCGCGTGCACAGCGGTTCGGGACGCCCCATCGGCATCGCCTGGCTCGGCACCGACATCACCGCCCGGCGCGCCGCCGCCCGCGAGGCCGCCGCCGCCCGGCGCAATCTCGCCCTGCTGAACGAGGCGGGCGCCCGCATCGGCAACTCCCTCGACCTGGAGACCACCGCCCGCCAGCTCCTCGACGTGGTCGTCCCCGGCTTCTGCGACCTGGCCACCGTCGACCTCTACCAGGGCCTGCTGGCCGGCGACGAGACCCCGCCGGGGCTCGCCGACGGCAGCGCCGAACTGCGCCGTGTGGCCTTCGCCAGCGCCGTGTCCGACGAACCCTTCGCGGGTGCCGGCGTGCCCGTCTCGGTCGGCGCCGTCCACCACTACCCGTTCAACTCGCCCTGCGCGGACGCCCTGCGCACGGCCCGCCCGCAGATCGTCCCGGGTGAGGACGGCGGGCTCGTGCAGGGCACGCTCGCCGTGCCGATGGTCGCCCACGACACCGTCGTCGGGCTCGTGCAGTTCGCGCGCACCAAGGGCAGCGAGCCGTTCGGCGACCGCGACCGTGACCTGGCCGTCGAACTCGCCGCCCGGGCCGCGGTCTGCATCGACAACGCGCGCCTGTACCGGCGCGAGCACGAACGCGCGTTGATACTGCAACGGTCCCTGCTCCCGCCCGGCGACCCGGAGGCCTCCGGCCTGGACATCGCCTGCCGCTACCTGCCCGGCAGCGTCAACACCGGCCGGCCCAGCGAGGTCGGCGGGGACTGGTTCGACGTCATCGAACTCCCCGGCCACCGCACCGCACTGGTCGTCGGCGACGTCATGGGCCGCGGCCTGCGCGCCGCCGTCGCCATGGGCGAACTGCGCACGGCGGTCCGCACCCTGGCCCAGCTCGACCTGGAACCGGCCGAGGTGCTCTCCCAGCTGGACGAGATCGCCCGCAACCTCGGAGCCCCCGGCGGCGTGCAGCAGGCGACCCGGGCGGCCCGCCGCCCCCGCGAGGCGGACCTGTCGGAGGTGTACCTCGCCACCTGCGTCTACGCCGTCTACGACTCCGTCACCCGGCGCTGCACCTTCGCCAACGCGGGCCATCTGCCGCCCGTCCTGGTCGAGCCGGGCGAGCCGGCGCTGATGCTCGACGTGCCGCCCGGCATGCCGCTCGGCGTCGGCGGGGAACCCTTCGAGGAGGTCGAGGTCGAACTGCCCGAGGGCGCCCTGCTCGCGCTCTACACGGACGGCCTGGTCGAAAGCCGTGACCACCCCCTGGACGAGGGCCTCCAGGCCTTCGTCAGCGCCCTCGCCGACCCCACCCAGCCGCTGGAGGACGTCTGCGACCACGTCCTCAACACCCTCGACACCCATCACGGCGAGGACGACATCGCGCTGCTGATGGCACGTGTACAGGGACTGCCCACGGATTCCGTCGGCGACTGGACCCTGCCGCGCGAGCCGCGCAGCGTGGGCCGGGCCCGTGAGTACGCGCGCGCCCAACTGCTCGCCTGGGACATGGAACCCCTGGTCGACACCACGGAACTCCTCGTCAGCGAACTGGTCACCAACGCCCTGCGCTACGGCGAGGGCGAGATCCGCCTGCGCCTCCTGCTCGACCGCACCCTCGTCTGCGAGGTCTGGGACTCCGGCCTGGTCCAGCCCCGCCGACGCCGCGCCCGCGACACCGACGAGGGCGGCCGCGGCCTCCAGCTCGTCGGCCTGCTCAGCGCCGCGTGGGGCTCCCGCCGCACGCCCCGGGGCAAGACGGTGTGGTTCGAACTGCCCCTGCCCGGAGGCGACACGAGCCTGACGGATCCGGCGGAGGCGCTGCTGAGCCTGTTCTGACCCGCAACCGAACACGCATGCTGATCGTCCTCTCCGGCAACGTCAACGCGCCACCGGGGGGAGACGGCATGGCCCACACGGAAGCCGCCGACAGCGAGAACGCCGCAGCGCCCGAGGCGGATCCCGCGCCCGGCCACGACCGCCGCACGAGGCGCCGGCGCCTGCTCGGACGCACGGCCATCGCCCTGGCCGTGCTCCTCCTGCTCCCCGTCCTCTCCGCGCTGACGGCCCTGCGCATCACCTACATGGGCGACCCGGCCGACGGCACCCGCACCCGCGGCCGCGACGCCCTCTGGCTCGGCCACGCCTGGGTCGACGGCCGCAAGAAGGACGCCGACGTCACCGCGCTGGCCCGGCGTCTCGACGGCACCGGCATCCGCGACCTGTACGTCCACTCGGGACCGCTGGAACACGACGGCACCCTCCCCGAGTCGGCGTACCCGAGGGCGCGCTGGTTCATCGAGGCCGTGCACGACAAGCTCCCCGGCGTCCGCGTCCAGGCGTTCCTGGGCGACGTGCTGGCCACCGAGGGCGAGGAGGGCATGCGCCTGGAGGAGCCGCGGACCCGCGCCGCCGTCCTGCGCTCCGCCCGCCGGATCCTGGACACCGGCTACGAGGGCGTCCACCTCGATCTGGAGCCGCTGCACTCCGGCGACCGGAACTACCTCGCCCTCCTCGACGCCCTGCGCGGCGAGACCCGCTCCCGGGGCGCCCGGCTGTCGGTCGCCTCACACCAGATCGACCCGCTCCCGGCCTTCCACACCCTGTGGGGCGGCGTCACCGGCCACCCCAAGTGGTGGTCGCAGGAGTTCTTCGGCCAGGTCGCCCGCCGCGTCGACCAGATCGCCATGATGTCGTACGACACGATGCAGCCCCTTGAGAGCACCTACGGCGGCTATGTCGCACAGCAGACCTCCCTCGCGCTGGAGGTCACCCCGCCCTCCACCGACCTGCTGATGGGCCTGCCCTTCTTCCACGAGAACCGCTTCGGGCACTGGGACCACGCCGAGACCGTCCCCGCCGCCGTACGCGGCGTCCGCCTGGGCCTGTCCCGCACGGACGCCGACCGGGCCCGGTTCGGCGTCGCGCTGTACATCGACTTCGCCGCCACCGAGGCCGACTGGCGCGCCTACAAGGAGGACTGGGTGCGGTGACCGGGCCGAGCCGCCCCGTCAGCCTGCCGAGGAGCGCCTCCTGATCTTCGAGCCGAGCCACACCAGCGGGTCGTACTTGCGGTCGGCCGCCCGTTCCTTCAGGGGGATCAGGGCATTGTCGGTGATCTTGATGCCCTCGGGGCAGACCTCCGTGCAGCACTTGGTGATGTTGCAGTAGCCGAGGCCGTGGTCGTCCTGGGCGGTGGTCTTGCGGTCCAGGCCCGTCTCCGCCGCCGCGTCCAGCGGATGCATGTCCAGCTCCGCCACCCGCATCAGGAAACGGGGCCCGGCGAACGCCTGCTTGTTCTCCTCGTGGTCTCGCACCACATGGCAGGTGTCCTGGCACAGGAAGCACTCGATGCACTTGCGGAACTCCTGCGGCCGGTCCACGTCCTCCTGCATCATGCGGTACTCGCCGGGCCCCACACCGGCCGGCGGCACGAAGGCGGGGACCTCCCTGGCCTTCTGGTAGTTGAAGCCGACGTCCGTGACCAGGTCGCGGATCACCGGGAAGGCGCGCAGGGGCGTGACCGTGATCGTCTCCGTCCGGTCGAAGACCGACATGCGCGTCATGCACAGCAGCCGCGGGCGGCCGTTGATCTCCGCCGAGCAGGAACCGCACTTGCCGGCCTTGCAGTTCCAGCGCACGGCGAGATCGGGCGCCTGGGTGGCCTGGAGGCGGTGGACGATGTCGAGCACCACCTCGCCGTCGTTGACCTCGACCTCGAAGTCCTGAAGGCCGCCGCCGCTCACGTCCCCGCGCCACACCCTGAAGTGGGCCGTATAGCCGCTCATTCGTGGAGCTCCTCTTCGGCGAGGTACTTGACCAGCTCCTCCTTGTCGAACAGGGCGAGCAGGTCGGCACGGACGGGTTCGGTGGTCTCACGGGTGAGGGTGATCTGGCCGCGGACCGGGTCCGTCGCCGCCAGGCCGCCCGTGGGGTCGGTGAGCGCGCACAGCAGGTTGATCCGGCGCCACGCGCGGTCCATGCCCGGGTGGTCCTCCCGGGTGTGCCCGCCGCGCGACTCGGTGCGCTCCAGCGCGGCCCGCGCCACGCACTCGCTGACCAGCAGCATGTTCCTCAGGTCCAGGGCGAGGTGCCAGCCCGGGTTGAACTGCCGGTGTCCCTCGACCCCGGCCCGGCGCGCCCGGACCCGCAACTGTGCCAGTTTCTCCAGGGCCTGCTTCATCTCCGTCTCGCGGCGGATGATGCCGACCAGGTCGTTCATGGTCTGCTGGAGTTCCTGATGCAGGGTGTACGGGTTCTCCGGCGGGCCGCCCGCCGGTTCCTCGGTCTCCGCCTCGGCCGAGAAGGGCCGCAGGGCCTCGGCCGCCGCCGAGTCGATCTGGGCGTCGTCCACCGCGGGCCGTGTCCCGCCCAGCCCCGCCGCGTACTCGGCCGCGTGCCGGCCCGCCCGGCGGCCGAACACCAGCAGGTCGGACAGGGAGTTGCCGCCCAGCCGGTTCGAGCCGTGCATGCCGCCGGCGACCTCACCGGCCGCGTACAGCCCGGGCACCCCGCGCGCCGCCGCCGTGTCGGACTCGACCGCGACCCCGCCCATCACGTAGTGGCAGGTCGGCCCGACCTCCATCGGCTCGGCCGTGATGTCGACGTCCGCCAGCTCCTTGAACTGGTGGTACATCGACGGCAGCCGCCGCCTGATCACCTCGGCGGGCATGCGCGTCGACACGTCGAGGAACACGCCCCCGTGCGGGGAGCCGCGCCCCTCCTTCACCTCGGCGTTGATGGCCCGGGCGACCTCGTCACGGGGGAGCAGCTCGGGGGGACGCCGGTTGTGGTCCGGGTCGTCGTACCAGCGGTCGGCCTCCTCCTCCGTCTCGGCGTACTTGTCCTTGAAGACGTCGGGGACGTAGTCGAACATGAACCGCTTGCCGTCGGAGTTGCGCAGCACCCCGCCGTCGCCGCGCACCGACTCGGTGACGAGGATGCCCTTGACCGACGGCGGCCAGACCATGCCGGTCGGGTGGAACTGCACGAACTCCATGTTCAGCAGGGGAGCGCCCGCGAGGAGGGCCAGCGCGTGCCCGTCGCCGGTGTACTCCCACGAGTTCGACGTCACCTTGAAGGACTTGCCGATACCGCCCGTCGCGATCACCACGGCCGGTGCCTCCAGGACGAAGAAGCGGCCCGACTCGCGCTCGTAGGCGAAGACGCCCGAGACGCGGCCGTCCTCCTTCAGGACACGCGTGACCGTGCACTCCTGGAAGACCTTCAGCCGGGACTCGTAGTCGCCGGTCTCCTTGAAGTCCTCCTGCTGGAGGGCGACGATCTTCTGCTGGAGGGTGCGGATCAGCTCCAGGCCCGTGCGGTCGCCGACGTGGGCGAGGCGCGGATACTCGTGGCCGCCGAAGTTGCGCTGCGAGATCCGGCCGTCCTTTGTCCGGTCGAACAGCGCGCCCCAGGTCTCCAGCTCCCAGACCCGGTCCGGGGCCTCCTGGGCGTGCAGCTCGGCCATGCGCCACTGGTTGAGGAACTTGCCGCCGCGCATGGTGTCGCGGAAATGGACCTGCCAGCTGTCGTTGGGGTTGGCGTTGCCCATGCTGGCCGCGATGCCGCCCTCGGCCATCACCGTGTGGGCCTTGCCGAACAGCGACTTGCAGATGACGGCCGTGCGGGCGCCGCGCTCGCGTGCCTCGATGGCCGCGCGCAGACCCGCGCCGCCCGCGCCCACCACGACGACGTCCCACTCCTGCCGGTCGACCACGGACATCAGAACAACCTCGGATCGTCGAAGGCACCGGACGCGACCAGATAGACGTAGAAGTCGGCGAGCGCCACGCTCACCAGCGACGCCCAGGCGAGCTGCATGTGCCGGGCGTTGAGCTTGCCCACCCACTGCCACATCCGGTAGCGCACGGGGTGCCGGGAGAAGTGCTTGAGCTTGCCGCCGACGATGTGCCGGCAGGAGTGGCAGGAGAGGGTGTACGCCCAGATCAGCACGATGTTGACCAGGAACACCAGCGTGCCCAGACCCATGTGGCCCCAGGCGTAGGTCTCGTCGCGGAAGGCGAGCACGGTGTCGTAGGTCAGGATTGCGGCGACCACGATCGCGGCGTAGAAGAAGTACCGGTGGATGTTCTGCAGGACCAGCGGGAAGCGGGTCTCACCGGTGTACTTCTTGTGCGGCTCGGCCACCGCGCAGGCCGGTGGGGAGGCCCAGAAGCCCCGGTAGTAGGCCTTGCGGTAGTAGTAGCAGGTCAGGCGGAAGCCGAGCGGGAAGACCAGGATGATGATCGCCGGCGAGATGCCCCACCAGCTGCCGAAGATCTCCCAGTTCGGACCGGACCGCATCGGCTCGCACCGCTCCGCCAGGCAGGGGGAGTAGAAGGGCGAGACGTACGGTGCCGCGTAGTAGTCGGTGTCGGCGAAGGCCCGCCACGTCGAGTAGACGATGAAGGCGAGCAGGCCCGCGGCCGTGCCGGCCGGGGCCAGCCACCAGCGGTCGGTGCGCAGGTGCGGGGCGGCGATCGCGGCCCGCGCGGCGCCCCGCACACCGCCGCTTCGGGGCTGGGGTTCGGTGGCAGGGGGTTCCGTACCAGTGGCCACGTGACGACTCCGGTCGGGTTCGGGGGAGGTGCCGGTCGCGCTCGACTCCTCCCCGGGTCAGGGAGCGCGCCGGTCCCGGGCGCCCAGACCCTCGTCGTCCGAGTCGACCCACAGCGACGGGTCGTACGGCGCGTCCGAGATGGTGACCAGCTCGGGGCGGTTCGGCGCGGTCGGTGACGCGGCGGCGTCGCGCAGCAGGGCGACGCTCTCGCGCAGGTGGCTGGCGTCGGCCCGGACGCGGCGCATCTCCAGGCCGCCGGTGCCGAGCTGCTTCTCCAGGCGCCCCAGCGACCGGAACACTTCGTCGAGACTGCGCTGGACTGACATCAGTTCGTCGTGAACGGACATGACTTGCCCTCACTTCCGCGGGTCCTTCGGTGGCCCAAGGCGGCAACGTCCATGCGCCTGCGAGTGTTGCGCGTCACACCTTGTGCTGTGAAGGGATGTGCATCGATTGGCCGAGGCGTGTGGGTGCACTGTGCGGTGCGTTGCGCCGCACGGGTGGCTTCCCGTGCGTGACCGCCGTGTCGCCCTGTGTTGCCGAACCCTTTCCTCTTCAGTGGCCGCATACATCAGATGAACTCCAAATACCGCCAAAAGTGATCATAACGCCCGCGGCTTCCCGGAGGTACCACAGATGTCCCAGCACGGCGTCGGCCCGCGTGCGGTCACGCGCTCGGTCGCCTTCCTCACCGCGGGTGTGCTCGCGGTGCCAGCGCTCGCCGGATGCGGCTCGGACGATCCGTCCGGCAAGCCGCTCGCCGGGCAGGACATCCAGCCCGCCCCCCGCGACCGGATCTCCGACGGCGGCACCCTGCGCTGGGCCGTCGACTCCGTTCCGGACACCCTGAACACCTTCCAGTCGGACGCCGACGCCACCACCACCCGCGTCGCCCAGGCCGTCCTGCCGTCGATGTTCCGCATGGACGCCTCCGGCCGCCCGGAGCGCAACGCCGACTACCTGGAGTCCGCCGAGATCGTCGACACCGAGCCCAAGCAGGTCGTCCTGTACAAGCTCAACCAGCAGGCCGTCTGGAGCGACGGCCGGGAGATCGGCGCCGCCGACTTCGCCGCCCAGTGGCGCGCCCTGTCCGGCAAGGACACCGCGTACTGGACCGCCCGCAACGCCGGCTACGACCGCATCCAGAAGATCGAGCGCGGCGACAACGCCCTGGAGGTCCGGGTCACCTTCAGCCGGCCCTACGCGGACTGGCGCTCGCTGTTCTCGCCGCTGTACCCGAAGGACGTCATGGGCACCCCGGACTCCTTCAACGACGGGGCCCGCAAGAAGCTCCAGGTCACCGCCGGTCCCTTCACGGTGCAGGAGGTCGACCGCGAGGACGAGCGGATCACCCTCGCCCGCAACGCGCGCTGGTGGGGCGAGCCGGCCAAGCTCTCCGAGATCGAGCTGCGCACCGTCCCGCGCGACAAGCGGGCCGCCGAGCTGGCCGCCGGCACGCTGGACCTGGCCGAGATCGACCCCGTGGCCGCCCGCCGCATCACCGTCGCCGCCCGCCCGCACGGCTCCGCCAGTGCGCTGATGGGCCCGGGCGCCGACCGGTCCGCCGCCGACTCCCTGCGCTCCTGGGCCGTCGCCAACGGCTCCGACGAGGACGCCGCCGACGAGGAGACCCTCGCGCGCAAGAAGCTGCGCAAGGCGGCCGCCAGGGCAGCCCGGCGACAGCAGGCTCTCAGCGGCTTCGAGGTGCGCAAGTCCCTGGAGCCCGCCTACACCCAGCTCGCCCTGAACGGCGCCGAGGGCCCGCTCACCGACGAACGCGTCCGCCGGGCCGTCGCCCGCGCCCTGGACCGCGCGGAACTGGCCGAAGCCGTCCTCAAGCCGCTCGGCCTGCCGGCCGTGCCGGTCGGCAGCCACCTCGCCCTGTCCGGCCAGGCCGCCTACGCCGACAACAGCGGCGCCCTGGGAGGTCAGGACACCAAGGAGGCCCAGGCGCTGCTCGCGGACGCCGGGTGGGTGCGCGGCGGCCCGGTCGAGGAACAGAAGAAGAAGGAGAAGGCGGCCGGCTCCGAGGGTGACAAGGCCGGCGCCGGCTCCCCTGAGGCGGCGGACGGCGACGGCACCGGGGCCGAGGACAACAAGGCACACCGGGGACCGGACCCGGCCGAACACCTCGCCCAGGACGGCAAGCAGTACAAGCCGCACCAGGGCGGTGCCCCCGGCGCCTACGCCCCCCGGGGCACCGCCGCCCCGGCGAACCAGGAGACCGCCCCGCTCGCCAAGAACGGCAAGCCCCTCACGCTGCGCTTCGTGCTCCCCTCCGGGCCCGGCTCCCAGAGCTTGCGCACGGTCGCGGACCGCATCTCCCGCATGCTGGAGCGCGTCGGCATCGGCACGGAGATCTCCAAGGTCTCCGACGAGTCCTACTTCAAGGACCACATCGCCTCCGGCCAGTACGACCTCGCCCTGTACTCCTGGCCCGCCACGGCCTTCCCCGCCACCGACGCCCGCCCCGTCTACGCCAAGCCCGTCCCGGCCGCCGACGGCTCGCTCAACGTCGAGCAGAACTACACCCGCGTCGGCACCGACCAGGTCGACCAGCTCTTCGACGAGGCGGCGTCGACCCTCGACGAGGAGGAGTCCCGCTCGCTGATCCGCAAGGCCGACTCCCGCATCTGGGCGGCGGCCGGCTCGATCCCGCTCTTCCAGCGCCCCCAGCTCCTGGCGGCCCGCAAGAACCTGGTCAACACCGGCGCCTTCGGTTTCGCCACCCCGGTCTACGAGGACATGGGCTTCCTGAAGAAGGGCGCGAAGCCGGCGTCCGGCCCGTCGGCGAAGGGCTCCGCCGCTCGGTAGCTCTGGTAATGCTCAAACGCCTTGCCGTCCCCCGTCCGGTGCCCCCACCATCAGGTCAGCGATCATGGTGCGGGCGCCGGGCGTCCGTGCACGGGGGACGGGGGCCGCTCATGCGCGGCACACTACGGCGGGCCTGCGCGGCCGGGCTGGTCATCGGGGCGCTGGTGACGGGACTGACGGCGTGCACGGCGGACGCGGGCGACGACAAGGCCCCCAAGGCCTCCGATGCCCGTAAGACCGACAGGGCCGTGCCGAAGGCCTGCGCGGACGGCACCTTCACCTGGTCCCGCCTCACCGAGCGGGACCGCCTGACCGACGTCTCCGACCCGGAGCGGCCAGGCAAGGGCGAGGGCGCCCTGCAGAGCCCGATGCGGCGGGTGTCCACCCCCAGCCCCTCGGTACGCGCCGCCGGAGGACCGGACCTGTCGGCCGCGGAGGTCCTCTTCTCGCTCGGCAAGAAGGCCGGTGTGATCGACTCCGACGCGCGCACCCTGGCGGAGGCGGGCGGCGACACCTGGTCGTTCACCGACGTCCGGCAACCGGCCCCGAAGCCCGACAACGAGCGCGTCGTACCGCACGCGGCGGGCGAGTTCGTCCAGTACGCCGGCGTGCGGGAGATCTCGGCGGACTTCCGCTACACCTGTCCGGACGGCAGGACCGCCTCCGGTCACGCCCGGAACTGGACGGTCAGCATCACAGGGTTGCTCGACTGTGACGAGCGCCCGGACTCGGCCCTGGCGCGACAAGCCGTTCGGCAGGCCTGCGAACCGTCCTGACCTGCACCGATATATCCCGGCTAACCCCTACGGCCGGAGCCCCGTACCATGGGCAGTGGCCGTGGCATGTTGAGCCCGGCAGGGCCCGCGCACCGCAGACGTCCGCGCAGGGCATTCCTCACACTCCGGGAGTACGCCGCAATATGGCCACGCGCCACGACATCCGCAACGTCGCTATCGTCGCCCACGTCGACCACGGCAAGACCACCATCGTCGACGGCATGCTGAAGCAGGCGGGTGCCTTCGCCGCCCACCAGCTCGAAGGCGTCGACGACCGCATGATGGACTCGAACGACCTGGAGCGTGAGAAGGGCATCACGATCCTCGCCAAGAACACGGCGGTGAAGTATCACCCCAAGGACGGCGGGGAGCCCATCACCATCAACATCATCGACACCCCCGGCCACGCCGACTTCGGCGGCGAGGTCGAGCGCGGTCTGTCGATGGTGGACGGCGTCGTGCTGCTCGTGGACGCCTCCGAGGGCCCGCTGCCGCAGACCCGCTTCGTGCTGCGCAAGGCGCTCCAGCAGCGGCTGCCCGTCATCCTGTGCATCAACAAGACGGACCGCCCGGACTCCCGGATCGACGAGGTGGTCAACGAGACCTACGACCTCTTCCTCGACCTGGACGCCGACGAGGAGCAGATCGAGTTCCCGATCGTCTACGCCTGCGGCCGCGACGGCATCGCCTCGCTGACCAAGCCGGACGACGGCACGGTCCCCGCCGACTCCACCAGCCTGGAGCCGTTCTTCTCCACGATCCTGGAGCACATCCCGGCCCCGACCTACGACGAGACCGCCCCGCTCCAGGCCCACGTCACCAACCTGGACGCCGACAACTTCCTCGGCCGTATCGCGCTGCTGCGCGTCGAGCAGGGCGAGCTGCGCAAGGGCCAGACGGTCGCGTGGATGAAGCGCGACGGGTCCGTCAGCAACGTCCGCATCTCCGAGCTGATGATGACCGAGGCGCTCACCCGCAAGCCGGCGGAGATGGCCGGCCCCGGTGACATCTGCGCGGTCGCCGGTATCCCGGACATCATGATCGGCGAGACGCTGGCCGACCCGGAGAACCCGGTCGCGCTGCCGCTGATCACGGTCGACGAGCCCGCGATCTCCATGGTCATCGGCACCAACACCTCTCCGCTGGTCGGCCGTGGCGCCACCGGCAAGGGCGCCGACAACAAGGCGGCCGTCAAGGACCGCAAGGTCACCGCCCGCCAGGTCAAGGACCGCCTCGACCGCGAGCTGATCGGTAACGTCAGCCTCCGGGTGCTGGACACCGAGCGGCCGGACGCCTGGGAGGTGCAGGGCCGTGGTGAGCTGGCGCTGGCCATCCTGGTCGAGCAGATGCGCCGCGAGGGCTTCGAGCTGACCATCGGCAAGCCGCAGGTCGTCACCAAGGAGGTCGACGGCAAGACGTACGAGCCGGTCGAGCGCATGACGATCGACGTGCCCGAGGAGCACATGGGCGCGGTCACGCAGCTCATGGGCGTCCGCAAGGGCCGCATGGACAACATGTCGAACCACGGCTCCGGCTGGGTCCGCATGGAGTTCGTGGTGCCCTCGCGCGGTCTCATCGGCTTCCGTACCGAGTTCCTGACCCAGACCCGCGGCACCGGCATCGGCCACTCCATCCACGAGGGCTTCGAGCCCTGGTTCGGCACGCTCCAGACCCGTAACAACGGCTCGCTGGTCGCCGACCGCGCCGGTGCGGTCACCGCCTTCGCGATGACCAACCTCCAGGAGCGCGGCGTGCTCTTCGTGGACCCCGGCACCGAGGTGTACGAGGGCATGATCGTCGGCGAGAACTCGCGCTCCGACGACATGGACGTGAACATCACCAAGGAGAAGAAGCTCACGAACATGCGGTCCTCCTCGGCCGACTCCTTCGAGGCGATCGTCCCGCCGCGCAAGCTGTCGCTGGAGCAGTCCCTGGAGTTCTGCCGTGACGACGAGTGCGTGGAGGTCACCCCGGAGGCCGTGCGCATCCGCAAGGTGAACCTGGACGCCCGCGAGCGCGCCCGCGCCGCGAGCCGCGCCAAGCACGGCTGACGCCCCTTCCGACGGCACCGGGCACCCCGCATGGGCGGGGTGCCCGGTGCCGTTGCGTAAAGGAGGGGGAACGCGAAGGAAAGGGGTAGGGAAAACCCTCGATTTGCCGGTGACGGCCGTCAGGGGCGGTTTTCTCCCACTACCCTGCTCCAAAAGCGCCACGCCTCCCCGACCCAGGGGAACGCGCAACGGCCTTGCCGCACAAGCTTCTTGAGCGCGCGACAGACTCCGGTGGCACCCTGCACGGGACCCACGGTACGTCGCAAGCGGTTTATCTCACTCTCGCGTCCGGAATGCGGACAGCCGACACCGATAGATGTGTAACAAGTCCGTTTCGCAGGGATCTTTCACCAAACCCTTTGTCCGGATTTTGGAAGATGTAGGCGAGAGCTGTGATCGAACCGAGACCTCGAGAGTGTGGTTCGGTCTTGGTGTTTGGCAGATAGTTAGGCGCGTAGAGCTCGGATGTACGGGTCAGTAGCCGATAGCGGCGCGACTCACGAGCGCGGGGGCACTCGACGAATTCCGGCACCGGCGACGGGCGGGGGCCGTGATGTGTCGTGTGCTCCCTTCGCGGTGAACCAATGACTTCATAGGAGGAACCCATGCGCGGTGCCAAGAGCGCCAAGTGGGTCGCGGGGGCGATAGTCGTCGCCCTGGCCGCCACCGCCTGCGGCGGCGGCGACGACAGTGCCGGCGACGACATGAACAAGGGGAAGGCCGACCCGAACGGCATCGTCACTGCGCAGCTGAGCGAGCCCCAGAACCCGCTCCAGCCGGCCAACGCCAAGGAGAGCCAGGGCAGCCGCGTGCTGCGCACGGTCTTCGCCGGCCTGGTCGACTACGAGCCCGGCACCGGCAAGCTGGAGTACATCAACGCCGAGTCGGTCACGCCGAACAAGGACTCGTCGGAGTGGACCGTCAAGCTCAAGCCGGGCTGGAAGTTCCACGACGGCACCCCGGTCACCGCGAAGTCCTACGTGGACTCCTGGAACTGGTCCGCCAACATCAAGAACAACCAGACCAACTCCAGCTGGTTCTCCGACATCGTCGGCTTCGAGGACGTGCACCCGGAGAAGGGTGACCCGAAGGCCGACAAGATGTCGGGTCTGAAGGTCGTCGACGAGAACACCTTCACGATCAAGCTGTCGCAGCCGGTCTCGTACTTCGCGTACAAGCTGGGCTACGACGTGTGGGCGCCGCTTCCCGAGGCCTTCTTCAAGGACCCGAAGGGCTTCGGCGAGAAGCCGGTCGGCAACGGCCCGTACAAGTTCGTGTCCTGGGAGCACAACAAGCTCATCAAGGTCCGCAAGTTCGCGGGCTACAAGGGCCCGAACGTCGCCAAGAACGGCGGCATCGACTTCAAGAACTACACGACCGCCGACGCCGCGTACTCGGACCTGCGCTCGGACAACGTGGACTGGATCGAGCAGGTCCCGACCACCGCGCTGACGAACTACAAGTCGGACCTCGGCGACCGCGCGATCGACCAGCCGTACTCGGCCATCCAGACGATCGTCCCGGCCTTCTACGGTAAGCAGTTCAAGGACATCGACCCCAAGGTCATCCAGGGTCTGTCCATGGCGATCGACCGCGGGACGATCACCAAGACCGTCCTCCAGGGCACCCGCACCCCGGCCGACTCCTTCGTCGCTCCGGGCGTGCTCGGCTACAAGAAGGGCGTGCTCGGCGACATCGTCAAGTTCGACCCGGCCCAGGCCAAGAAGCTCATCCAGGAGGGTGGCGGCGTCCCGGGCAACAAGATCTCGATCCAGTACAACGCCGACCAGGACCACAAGCCCTGGGTCGACGCGGTCTGCAACTCGATCCGCAAGTCCACCGGCGTCGAGTGCACCGGCGCCCCGAAGCCGACCTTCCAGGCCGACCTGGACGCCCGCGACAAGCACCAGGTCAAGTCCTTCTACCGCAGTGGCTGGGTGCTGGACTACCCGGTCAACTCGAACTTCATGCGTGACCTGTACGGCACCACGGCGGCCGGCAACGTCAGCGGCTACTCCAACAAGGAGTTCGACAAGCTGAGCTCCGAGGCCGACAAGGCGAGCTCCATCGACGAGACCGTGAAGAAGTACCAGGAGGCGGAGCAGCTCCTGGTGAAGGACATGCCGGGCATCCCGCTCTGGTTCTACAAGGTCAACAGTGGTCAGTCCAAGCACATCCTGGGCAAGATCCCTTACGGCCAGGACGGTGACCCGATCTTCGACGAGATCCAGGTCAAGCAGAAGTAACCAGACAACCGCAGACCGGTGCCGCCCCTCCCGCACAAGGGGAGCGGCGGCGCCGGTCCGTAGGCACAGGCCTCCACCTCACCCCCCGACCTGCGGTAGATGAGTGCGCAGGCCTCGCCGACCCCTCACGGCATGGAGGCGCAAGATGGGGCGCTACGCCGCCAGGCGACTGCTCCAGATGATCCCGATCTTCATCGGGACAACTCTGTTGATCTTCTTGATGGTCCACATTCTTCCGGGCGACCCGGTCCGGGCCATCTACGGGGACAAGGCTCCCGATCCCGCACAGATCGCGCAGATCAAGCGCGAGTACGGCTTCGACAAGCCCGTCCTCGAGCAGTACTTCCACTACATGCTGAATCTCCTCAAGGGAGACTTCGGCAACAACCTCGCGGGCCGCCCGGTCGTCGACCTCATGGCCGAGGCCTTCCCGGTCACCCTGCGGCTGACGCTGCTGGCCATCACCATCGAGATCATCATCGGTGTCGGCCTGGGCGCGTGGGCCGGTCTGCGGGCCGGCAAGGCCGCCGACACCGGCGTGCTGGTCTTCACCCTGACGGTGATCTCCATCCCCGTGTTCGTGCTGGGCTTCATCGCCCGGTTCATCTTCGCCGACGAACTCGGCTGGCTGCCGCCCAACGTCCAGGACTCCACGGACTACGCGCAGTTGTTCCTGCCGGCGTTCGTCCTGGCCATGCTGTCGATGGCCTACGTGGCCCGGCTGACCCGGACGACCTTCGCCGAGAACCTGCGGGCCGACTACATGCGGACCGCGCTCGCCAAGGGCCTGCCCCGGCGCCGCATCATCGGTGTCCACCTGCTGCGCAACTCGCTGATCCCGGTGGTCACCTTCGTCGGCACCGACGTCGGCGGCTTCATCGGCGGCGCGGTCATCACCGAGGGCATCTTCAACATCCAGGGTGTCGGCAACCTCCTGTACAGGGCGATCCAGACGAGCGAGGGCTCGACGGTCACGGGTGTGGTGACGGTCCTCGTCCTCGTCATCCTCCTGATCAACCTGCTCATCGACCTGCTGTACGCGGTCCTGGACCCGAGGATCCGGTATGCCTGACGTGACCAAGGCCCAGACCACCGACGCCGCGGCCGTGGACGCCATCGCCCCGCCGGCCGTCGACGCACCCGGCAAGGAGAGCACGCAGAAGAGCGAGAAGCCCCGCTCCCTGTGGGGCGACGCCTGGTACGACCTGCGCCACCGGCCCATGTTCTGGATCTCCTCGGTGCTGCTGGTCCTGCTGCTCGTGATCGCCGCGTTCCCCGGCATGTTCACCAGCGTCGACCCGCGCGACGGCGACCTGGTCCACCACTACCTGGGCAAGCCGGAGCTGGGGCACTTCTTCCAGGCCGACTGGTTCGGCTACGACCAGCAGGGCCGCTCGATCTACTCGCGTGTCATCCACGGCACCCGTGCCTCGATCCTCGTCGGCGTCTGCGTCACCGCGGCCGTCACGCTGCTCGGCGGCCTGCTCGGCATGCTGGCCGGCTACTTCGGCGGCTGGGTCGACTCGGTGATCTCCCGGGTCGTCGACATCTTCTTCGGCCTGCCGTTCCTGCTCGGCACGATGGTCGTCCTGAACGCCTTCACCGAGCGCAAGGTCTACGTGGTCATCCTGGCCCTGGCCTTCCTCGGCTGGACCTCGATCGCCCGCGTCATGCGCAGCTCGGTGATCACGGCCAAGCAGGCGGACTACGTGACGGCGGCCCGGGCGCTGGGCGCCGGCACCACGCGGATCCTGTTCCGCCACGTGATGCCGAACGCCGTCGCGCCGACCATCGTCGTGGCCACGATCGCCCTCGGCGGTTACATCTCGGCCGAGGCGACGCTGTCGTTCCTCGGTCTCGGCCTCAGTGACCCGACGATCTCGTGGGGCATCGACATCTCCGAGGGCAGCAAGGTGATCCGGGACAACCCGCACACGCTGCTGTTCCCCGCGGGCATGCTCAGCCTCACGGTCTTCGCGTTCATCATGCTCGGCGACGCGGTCCGCGACGCCCTTGACCCGAAGCTGCGCTGAGGAGGGCGTACGTGACCACCATCGACAAAACCCGGAACGTCCCCGAGCCGCGCGGCGCGGCCGAGGGTGACGTCCCCCTGCTCGAAGTGCGCGACCTGCACGTCGAGTTCCACACCCGTGACGGCGTGGCCAAGGCCGTCAACGGCGTCAACTACACCGTGAACTCCGGCGAGACCCTCGCCGTGCTCGGTGAGTCCGGCTCCGGCAAGTCCGTGACCGCCCAGGCGATCATGGGCATCCTCGACATGCCGCCCGGGCGGATCCCGCAGGGTCAGATCCTGTACCGGGGCGAGGACATGCTCACCATGTCGGGCGACGCCCGGCGCAAGATCCGGGGCCGGAAGATCGCCATGATCTTCCAGGACGCGCTGTCCGCGCTGAACCCCGTGCTGTCCGTCGGCTACCAGCTCGGCGAGATGTTCCGCGTCCACCAGGGCCTGAGCAAGAAGGACGCCAAGGCCAGGGCCATCGAGCTGATGGACCGCGTGAAGATCCCGGCCGCCAAGGAGCGCGTCGGCGACTACCCGCACCAGTTCTCCGGCGGTATGCGCCAGCGCATCATGATCGCGATGGCGCTCGCCCTGGAGCCGGACCTGATCATCGCCGACGAGCCGACCACGGCCCTCGACGTGACGGTCCAGGCCCAGGTCATGGACCTGCTCGCGGAACTCCAGCGCGAGTACAACATGGGCCTGATCCTGATCACCCACGACCTCGGCGTGGTCGCCGACGTCGCGGACAAGATCGCCGTGATGTACGCGGGCCGGATCGTCGAGACCGCGCCCGTGCACGAGCTGTACAAGCGGCCCGCGCACCCCTACACCAAGGGTCTGCTCGAGTCGATCCCGCGCCTGGACCAGAAGGGCCAGGACCTGTACGCGATCAAGGGCCTGCCGCCCAACCTGACGCGTATCCCGTCCGGCTGCGCCTTCAACCCGCGCTGCCCCATGGCGCAGGACATCTGCCGCACGGACGTCCCGCCGCTGCACCCGGTCACCGAGCGGGACGGCGGCGAGCTGGTCGGCCGCGGCAGCGCGTGCCACTTCTGGAAGGAGACGATCCATGGCTGAGCTGGGCAAGAAGGACGAGTCCATGGACGCCACCCCCAACGTCACCGAGGTGGAGACGGTCGACGCCGCCACCGACGAGGAGGCCGTGGCCGCCATCGAGGCGCCGGTCGAGCGCGGTGAGCCGATCCTTCAGGTGCGCAACCTGGTCAAGCACTTCCCGCTGACCCAGGGCATCCTGTTCAAGCGTCAGATCGGCGCGGTCAAGGCCGTGGACGGGGTCTCCTTCGACCTCTACCAGGGCGAGACGCTCGGCATCGTGGGCGAGTCCGGCTGTGGCAAGTCCACGGTCGCCAAGCTGCTGATGATGCTGGAGAAGGCGACCGCGGGCGAGATCTTCTACAAGGGCCAGGACATCACCAAGCTGTCCGGGCGCGCGCTGAAGGCGGTCCGCCGGAACATCCAGATGGTGTTCCAGGACCCGTACACCTCGCTCAACCCCCGTATGACGGTGGGTGACATCATCGGGGAGACCTTCGAGATCCACCCCGAGGTGGCGCCGAAGGGCGACCGCCGCCGCAAGGTCCAGGACCTCCTGGACGTGGTCGGCCTCAACCCCGAGTACATCAACCGCTACCCGCACCAGTTCTCGGGCGGTCAGCGCCAGCGCATCGGCATCGCCCGCGGCCTGGCCCTGAACCCCGAGATCATCATCTGCGACGAGCCGGTCTCCGCGCTGGACGTGTCCGTCCAGGCGCAGGTCATCAACCTGATGGAGAAGCTGCAGAACGAGTTCAACCTCTCGTATCTCTTCATCGCGCACGACCTGTCGATCGTCCGGCACATCTCGGACCGCGTGGGTGTGATGTACCTCGGCAAGATGGCCGAGATCGGGTCGGACACGGAGATCTACGACCATCCGACGCACCCCTACACCCAGGCGCTGCTGTCGGCCGTCCCGGTCCCCGACCCGGAGTCCCGCGAGGGCCGCGAGCGGATCATCCTCACCGGTGACGTCCCGTCCCCGGCCAACCCGCCCTCGGGCTGCCGCTTCCGCACCCGCTGCTGGAAGGCTCAGGACAAGTGCGCCCAGGAGGTCCCCCTCCTGGCCATCCCGGAGCGTTTCCAGGGCACGGACACCCCGGCGGCCCACGAGTCGGCCTGCCACTTCGCGGAGGAGAAGGACGTGGTCCACGCGGCCTGACCCGGCCTCCTCATTTCCCGGCACCCCCAGGGGTGCCGGGAAATGCCGTTGTCAGGCCCGGCCCTGCGGCCGTCGCGGTCACCCCGCCAACTGCGTTAACACGCAAGCAACTTCGCTGACCCGGTTCCGATATACGGACGCGTCAGGCTGGTCAGCGTACGGCCGTGCGGGTGCCGTGAGCGGGCCGGGGCGCCGAGAGGCGTCCCGGCCCGTTGCCGTGCTCAGGGGGCCGTGATGCCCAGGGAGCGCTTCAGGAAGTCGACCTGGAGCAGGAGCAGGTTCTCGGCGACCTGTTCCTGCGGGGTCATGTGGGTGACGCCGGACAGCGGCAGCACCTCGTGGGGGCGGCCGGCGGCCAGCAGCGCCGAGGACAGGCGCAGGGCGTGGGCGACCACCACGTTGTCGTCGGCGAGGCCGTGCACGACCATCAGGGGCCGGTGCGGCTCGGCCGGGGAGGACAGGCCCTCCGCGGTGACCAGGGAGCTCTTGGCGTAGGCCGCAGGGTGTTCCGCCGGCGTGCCCAGGTAGCGCTCGGTGTAGTGAGTGTCGTACAGGGACCAGTCCGTCACCGGCGCGCCCGCGATGCCCGCGTGGAAGACGTCCGGGCGGCGCAGGACCGCCAGGCCCGCGAGCCAGCCGCCGTAGGACCAGCCGCGGATCGCGACCCGGGAGAGGTCGAGGGGGTGGCGCTTGGCGAGGTCCTCCAGCGCCTCCACCTGGTCGTCGAGCGACAGCGTGAAGTCCTGGTGGATCGCCTTCTCCCAGGCGGGGGAGCGGCCCGGTGTGCCGCGGCCGTCCGCGACGATCACCGCGAAACCCTGGTCCGCGAACCACTGCGACGTCAGGTGGGCGTTGTGCGCGGCGACCACCCGCTGCCCGTGCGGGCCCCCGTACGGGTCCATGAGCACCGGCAGGGGGGTGTCACCGTCGTAGTCCCGAGGCATAAGCACGGCGCACGGGACGCGGCGTGCGCCCCCCTCGGTGAGCGTCACGCGGGGGGACAAACCGGGATCCTCGGCGTACGACGGGACAGTCGTGGTCGATTTCCCGTCGCGCAGGACCTGCACCCGCGAACCTGGCCGGTTCAGCGTCGCCGAGACCAGGACCGTCACCTCCCCGGCCCGCACCGCCGCGTGCACCCCCGGCTCCTGCGACACCCGCTCCACGCCCAGCTCGTTCACCCGGTACACGTGCACCTGGCCCGTCTCCGGCTCACCGGCCTCCGCTCCCGCCGACGCGGAGACCAGCACGTCGTGCTCGGAGACGTCCAGCACGGCCCTGACGTGCAACTGCGCTGTGGTGAGCGGCCGTTCCCCGACCGCCAGCACCCGCGCACCCCCCTCGTCGGCGATCCGCACCAGCTGCCCGGACGGGCTCCAGCACGGCACTCCGGGGAAAAGTTCCAGCCATGTTAGATCCTCGTCGGCGTGCACCATCCGGGTCGCGCCCGTGTCCGGGTCCACGGCCAGGATCAACTGGCTGCGCTGGTCGCGCGCCTGGACGAGCAGCAGCGGCGCGCCCGCCGCTGACCAGTGGACATGCGCCAGATACGGGTACCGCGCCCGGTCCCAGGCGACCTCCGTGCGCACTCCGTCCAGCCCGATCACGAACAGCCGCACCTCCGCGTTGGCGGTGCCCGCCGCCGGATACGGCACCCGCTGCGGCTCCCGCTCCGGATGGGCGGGGTCGGCGATCCACCACCGCCGCACCGGCGTGTCGTCCACGCGCGCCATGAGCAGCCGGTCCGACTCCGGAGCCCACCAGAAGCCGCGCGAACGCCCCATCTCCTCCGCCGCGATGAACTCCGCCAGACCGTACGAGACGTTCTCCGACTCCGGCTCGGCGAGCGCCCGGTCGCCCTCGCCCTCGGCTCCCACCACCCGCAGCGCACCCCGCGCGACATACGCGACGTGCCGCCCGTCGGGCGACGGACGCGGGTCGATGACCGGCCCGGGCGCGGGCAGCTCACGCGCCGTCCCGGCCCGCAGCTCGGCCGTGAAAAGCCGCCCTGACAAGGCGAAAGAGGCCAATTCGACGGCCGTGTCGGTGGCGTACCCGACGATGCCGGCCCCGCCCTCACGGCTGCGTTCGCGCCGGGCCCGCTCCTCGGGCGAGAGGTTCTCCGAGGCACCGCCCAGCAGGGCGCGCGGGTCGGCGGCGACGCGCTCCCCGCCCTCCTCCAGGTCGAGGACCCAGAGCGAATTCGCCCGGTCCGTACCGGAAGCGGAGCGCAGGAACACGACACGCGAACCGTCGGGCGCCACGGTGAAGGAACGCGGCGCGCCGAGCGTGAAGCGCTGGGTTCGGGCGTGCCGTCGGGGGAAGGAGTGAGGCTCGGTCGTCATGCCCTGACCATATTGGCCATGCGCCCCCTTGTGCGGCTGTGCGCCGAGCGATGCGCGCAGCCGGATAGTTATGATCAATGTCGCATAGTGGGTATGAACCTGCTGGCTGCTGTACGGATTTGATGCCCCCATAGTCCGACCCCCCGCGCCCTCGTGGATCTTTGGAGGTGAGCCGCCGTGGCACTCTCGATTTCGGCGGTGGTGCTGCTGGCGATCATCGTCTTCCTGCTCGTCAAGAAGTCGGGACTGAAGGCGGGGCATGCGATCGTCTGCATGCTGCTCGGCTTCTACCTCGCCTCCTCGACCGTCGCTCCCACGATCAACGAGCTGACGACGAACATCGCGGGCATGATCGGCAGCATCAAGTTCTGACCACCCCGGGACCTCGTAGGGTGGTCCCATGACGGAACTGCCCTCCCCCACGCTCTCCGAGCAGGGGGGATACCCACCTCGCTCCGCGAGGCGTCTGCTGCTGGTGCACGCGCACCCGGACGACGAGTCGATCAACAACGGCGCCACCATGGCCAGGTACGCGGCCGAGGGTGCCCACGTCGCCCTGGTCACGTGCACCCTCGGCGAGCGCGGTGAGGTCATTCCGCCCGAGCTCGCGCACCTGACGGGCGCCGCCCTGGGCCAGCACCGCCGCAGCGAGCTCGCCGCCGCCATGGCCGAGCTCGGTGTCCGGGACGTCCGCCTGCTCGGCGGCGCCGGGCGCTACAGCGACTCCGGGATGATGGGCCTGCCCGACAACGACGACCCCGCCTGCTTCTGGCGGGCCGACGTCGACGAGGCCGCCGCGCACCTCGTCGAGGTGATCCGCGAGGTACGCCCCCAGGTCCTCGTCACCTACGACGACAACGGCGGCTACGGCCATCCCGATCACATCCAGGCCCACCGCGTCGCGATGCGCGCCGCCGAGCTGTCCGCCGAGGCCGGCCTGCCGATCGCCAAGGTCTACTGGAACCGGGTCCCCCGGCCGGTTGTGGAGGAATCCTTCGCCCGGCTCCGGGAGGACCTGCCCGGCACGCCGTTCACCAAGGCGGCCGAGGTCGACGACGTCCCGGGTGTCGTGGCCGAGGAGCGGATCACCACCGTCGTGGACGGCACCGCCCACGCCGCCGCCAAGGCCGCCGCGATGCGCGCCCACGCCACCCAGATCACCGTCGCCGAGCCGTACTTCGTGCTGTCCAACGACCTCGCCCAGCCGATCCTCACGACCGAGTACTACGAGCTGGTGCGGGGTGAGAAGGGCCCGGGTGAGCGGGAGACGGACCTGTTCGCCGGTGTCGAGGGGGCCTCATGAGCGACCGGACGCCGATGCTCGCCCAGCCGATGCGGCCGCCCACCGCCGGGCGGGCCGGGGGCCTGCTCGGGCTCTTCGTGCTCGGGGCCCTGGTGAGCGCGGCCGGGGCGCTGGTGCAGCCGGGGTGGTTCCCGGGCGGGCTGCTGCTCGCCCTCGCCGCCGAGGCCGGAGCCGTCCTGGGTGCCGCCCGCGTCCTGCGGAGCAGGTCGGGGGGCGTCGCGGTGGCGGCCGGCTGGATGCTGGCCGTCATCCTGCTCACCGCCAGCCGCCCCGAGGGCGACTTTCTCTTCGCCGCGGGCAGCGGCTCCTATCTCTTCCTGCTCGGGGGCATCGCCGTGGCTGTGATCTGCGCCACGCTTCGCCCGGGGCGGCAACCGGACGGTGACCACGTCCGACTTGGCGAGTGACGTACCACTTCGCCGGGACATGCCCGTGGGGGTCCGGTGTGAGTTTCCCCGGCGGTCCCGGGATACGGGTGAGAAGTGGCCAGTATGGTGGTGCGCGCCGCCGAGCTGCCCGCGTGAGGTCGTGTCGGGCGGCGGAGCCAACCGGGAGAACCTGCCTTGAGTCGTGAAACTGACACTCCGTCCTCCGGGCCCAACGGGCGCGGCGGAGCCGCCTACCCGTCGGGTACGCCGCCGTACGGGACCCCGACGGTCTCCGACGCCGGTGCGGACGCGGGCCGTTCCGCCACGCGGCCGGAGGAACGCAAGACCGAGACCACGCTGACGACCCGGATCCGGATCAACATCCCCGGATCGCGGCCGATTCCGCCGGTCGTCGTGCGCAAACCCGTCGCGGAGGCGGAGGGCCCGGCCGACACCGACACGCGCGGTGAGGCGTCGGCGGGTCCGGACACCGCCCCGTCCCCGGCCCCGGCCGAGCCTCCCGCCGAGCCCGCGCAGCCGGGCGACGACAAACCGGCCAGCGACTGGTTCGCGCCCCGCAAGTCCGGCGGCGGCAAGGGCGGTCCGGGCGCCGGTTCCACCAACGGGGCCGGACTGCCGGGCGGTTCCGCACCGGCGCCGGGCGGCCCCGGTGCGCCGGGCACCGGCTCCGGTGCCGGTGCGTCGGGTGGGGCCCGGCCCGGTGCCGGGCGGCCCGGAGGCGTGGTCGGCTCCATGAGCGCGCCGGGCGGCTCCCGGTCCGGCGGTACGAACGGTGCCGGGCTCCCGGCCGGCGCGACCGGCGGCCCCGTCGCGCCCGGGCACGGCGGCGGCACCGGCTCCTTCGACGTGACCGAGGCCCTGGCGGCTGGCCCGCGGGGCAACGGCGCGCGTCCCGCCCCGGGCGGCGGCGAACCGCGCCGCGACGACCTGCCGTACTTCTCCGAGAACGGGCAGGGCGGCTACGACGGTCAGCACGGCGGCCCCGGCGCCGCCGACGGCTTCGGTGAGACGCCCGGATCCCGGGGCCCGGCCGGCCCGACCGGCGGACCGGTCACCGGCGACGGCCCGATGGTGCCCCCGGGCGGCCAGGGCGGCTTCGACGCACCCGGTGGCGGGAGTGGCCCCGACGCCTTTCACGCCCCGGGCGGCCCCGGCACCCCCGGCCCCTTCGGCACCGAGCCGGGCGGCCAGGGCGCCTACAACGCCCCGGGCGCTCCCGGCGCCCCCGGCGGTTTCGGTGAGCCGGGCCGGCCCGGCGCGCCCGAGGCCTTCGACGAGCCGGGCCGCTCCGGTGGCCCTGGTGGTTTCGGTGAGCCGGGCCGGCCCGGTGCCCCCGGGGCCTTCGACGACCCCGGCCGGCCGGGAGGCCCCGGCGCGCCCGCCGGGCCCGGAGCCATAGGCGGCGGCCCCGGTGGCCCGGGCGTGCCCGGAGCTCCTGGCGGCCCCGCGGGTCCGGCCGCCCGGGGCGGCGCCCCCGGCGCCCGGGTGCCCGGCGGCGGCATGAGCGACGACACCGCCATCCTCACCCCGCAGAAGCCCGCCCCCGACCCGTCGGACGGCCCCGGTTACGGCCCCCGGCACGACAACGTCTCCGGGCACACCGTCACCAGCGGCATGCCCGTCGTGACGCCTGGTGCGGCCTCGCCGTTCGGCCCCGGCGCACCCGCCGACGGCCCGGTGCCCCACGCCGCCCCGAAGCTGCCCGAGCCGGTCTCCCCGCCCCCGGCGAGCTCCTCGAAGGCGCCCAAGAAAAAGGGCCGCAACAAGCTCGTGCTGCTCGCGGTCGGCGTGGTCGTGGCCGCCGGTGGCGTCTACGGCGCCGGGCTGCTGATGAACCGCACCGACGTGCCCAAGGGCACCACCGTGCTCGGCGTCGACATCGGCGGCACCACCCGCGACGGCGCGGTCAGGAAGCTCGACGAGGCCTTCGACGGCAACGCGGGCAAGCCGTTGAAGCTGTCGGTGGGCGGCAGGACCGTCGCCCTCGACCCGGACAAGGCGGGCCTGCAGTTCGACATGGACGCCACGGCCGACGCGGCGGCCAAGAGCGACTACAACCCGGTCTCCGTGATCGGCTCGCTCTTCGGCAACCACCGAGTCGTCACGCCGGTCATGCCCGTCGACGAGGAGAAGCTGCACGTCTCGCTGGAGGAGGCGGCGGGCGACTCCGGCGCGTCGACCGACGGCACGATCGAGTTCAAGGGCGGCAAGGCCGTCCCCGTGTACGGCAAGGTGGGCAAGGGCGTCGACCTCGCCAAGGCGACGACGACGGTGGAGGAGGCGTACCGCACCCAGGTGGAGACCGGCACCGCCGGCACGGTGAACCTGCCGACCACCACGCGGCAGCCGACCGTCTCGAACGCCGAGGTGGACCGGGTCCTGAAGGACTTCGCGGAGCCCGCGATGTCGGCCAAGGCCATCGTGCAGACCGACGCGGCGCACAGCATCCCGTTCGGCGCCCTGTCGCTGCCGAAGATCCTCAGCTTCAAGGCCGTCGACGGCAAGCTCGTGGACACGTACAACCTCAAGGCGCTCAAGGAGGCGTACGGCGCGACCTTCGACGGTGTGCAGATCGAGGGCGCGAGCGGCAAGCGCGACGTCACGCCGCAGGACGTCGTCACCGCGCTGCGCAAGGCCCTGCGCGGCAAGACGCCCGCGGAGCGCGTCGGAGTCATCGACACCAAGCCGAACTGACCTCCGCCCGGCCGCCGCACGAGAGCCCCCGCCCCGTGAGGACGGGGGCTCTCGCCGTCACCCCCGCCGGCATGACACCTGTCATGCTGCAGTCCGGACACCCGGCACTGCCCCCGCCCACGCCCGCGAAGCCACGATGTCCGCATGACAACGACAGCCGTCGCGTTCGACCGGGTGAGCAAGGCATACGGCAGCGTCCGGGCCGTGGACGCACTGACCCTTGACCTCGGCCCGGGCCGGACCGTCGCCCTGCTCGGCCCCAACGGCGCCGGGAAGTCCACCACCCTCGACCTGCTCCTCGGCCTCAAGAAGCCCGACAGCGGCACGGTCCGGCTCTTCGGCACCGGTCCCCGGGAGGCCATCGTCGCCGGACGCGTGGGCGCCATGCTCCAGAGCGGCGGCCTCATGGACGAGGTCACGGTCGCCGAACTCGTGCAACTCGCCTGCGACCTGCACCCGAAGGCGTACCGGCCCTCCGAGGTCCTGTCCCGCGCGGGCATCACGCAGATAGCCGACCGCAAGGTCAACAAGCTCTCCGGCGGCCAGGCCCAGCGCGTCCGCTTCGCCCTGGCCACCGCCGGGGACAGCGACCTCATCGTCCTGGACGAGCCCACCACCGGCATGGACGTCACCACCCGCCAGGCGTTCTGGGCCACCATGCGCGAACAGGCCGACCAGGGCCGGACCGTCCTGTTCGCCACCCACTACCTCGAAGAGGCCGACGCCGTCGCCGACCGGGTCCTGGTGCTGCACCGGGGCCGGCTCCTCGCCGACGGCACGGCCGCCGAGATCAAGGCCAAGGCGGGGGCCCGCCGCATCTCCTTCGACCTCGCGGACACCGTCGACGAGGCCGCCCTGCGCGACCTGCCCTTCCTGACCTCCCTGACGGTCTCCGGCCGGACCGTGCGCATCCAGTCCGCCGACGCCGACGCCACCGTCCACGCGCTGTACGGCCTCGGCGTCTACCCCCGCAACCTCGAAGTCGCCGGACTCGGCCTGGAGCAGGCCTTCGTCGCCATCACCACCGCCGAGGAGGCGAGGTCGAAGTGAACAGCCTGATCAAGCTGGAACTCCTCCGCGCCCTGCGCAACCGCAAGTTCCTGTTCTTCTCCGTGATCTACCCGTCGGTGCTGTTCCTGATCATCGCGGGCAACGCCGACAGCACCACGAAAGTCCCCGGCAGCGCCCTGACCCTCCCGACCTACATGATGGTCTCGATGGCCTCCTTCGGCGCCCTCACCGCCGTCCTCATGGGCAACAGCGAGCGCATCGCCAAGGAGCGCGAGGGCGGCTGGGTACGGCAGTTGCGTCTGACGACGTTGCCGGGCCGCGGCTACGTCCTCGCCAAGACCGCGAGCGCCGCGGTCGTCAGCCTGCCGTCCATCGTCATCGTCTTCGCCGTCGCCGCGGCCGTGAAGGGCGTACGCCTGGACGCCTGGCAGTGGCTCGCCCTCACCGGCGCGATCTGGGCCGGCAGCCTCGTCTTCGCCGCGCTCGGCGTGGCCCTCGGCTATCTGGCCAGCGGGGACGCGGTCCGCCCGATCACCATGATCACCTACTTCGGCCTGTCCATGCTCGGCGGCCTGTGGATGCCCACGACGACCTTCCCGGACTGGCTCCAGACCATCGCCAAGTGGCTGCCCACGCACGCGTACGCTGCCCTCGGACAGGCCATCGAGCAGAGCCGCGCCCCGCACGTCCAGGACCTCGCCATCCTCGTGGTGTCCTTCGTCCTGTTCGCGGGCGGCGCGGCCTGGCTGTACCGGAAGGACACCCTGAAGGCGTGAACGACGTCGGCGTCGGCATCGGGCAGCGCCCGGTCAACCGCAGGCAGCGGGTGGTGAAGTCGCTGTGGACCGGCATCTGGCTGGTCTACCTGAGCGCACCGGTCACCGACCTGCTGCACGGCGGCCACAGCACGGGCGTGCGGATCCTCGGCTGGCTGGGCCTGGCCGCCTTCGTCACCTGGTACATGCTGCTGGTCTTCCGCACCGGGCGCGGCGAGCGCAACGGCCTGGTGCTCGGCTCGCTGGGGGTCCTCGCGGCCCAGTCCGCCCTCCTCGCCCTCACCCTGGGCCGCGAGTGGCTGGTGTTGTTCGTGTACGTGTCGATCGCCTCCGGCGCCGCCCTGCCGCCGCGCATGGCCCGCTGGACGATCCCGGGCACCTGCGCGCTGCTGACCGCGGTGTCCTTCGCCGTGCCGGAGGGCCACTCCTACCTGGGCGGACTGCTCATCCCGGCCCTGCTCGGCGGCTTCGCCATGACCGGCGTGCGCGAACTCGTCCGCACGACCATCGCCCTGCGCGAGGCGCGCGCCACCGTCGCCCAGCTCGCCGCCAACGAGGAGCGCCTGCGCCTGGCCAGGGACCTGCACGACCTGCTCGGCCACTCGCTCTCCCTGATCACGCTCAAGAGCGAGCTGGCCGGGCGGATGCTGCCCGGGCAGCCCGAGAAGGCGGCCCAGCAGGTCGCCGACATCGAGCAGGTCAGCCGCCAGGCCCTCGTCGACGTCCGCGAGGCCGTCACCGGCTACCGCCGCGCCCGGCTGGGGGCCGAACTCGCCGGTGCCCGGGTGGCCCTGACCGCCGCCGGGGTCGTCGCCGAACTGCCCGCCGAGCCGGGCCTGTCCGGCGTACCCGAGGAGAGCGAGACCGCCCTGGCATGGGCGCTGCGCGAGGCCGTCACCAACGTCGTACGGCACAGCGGTGCCCGCCACTGCGCGGTCGGGCTGCTGCACCGCCAGACCCTCGACGGCCCGGTGCTGGAGCTCACCGTCGAGGACGACGGCTCGGGCGGCGAGGGCACCGGCCACGGCAACGGCCTCACCGGCCTCACCGAACGCCTCGCCAAGGCCGGGGGCACTCTGGAGGCGGGCCCGCTCAAGCACGGCTTCCGCCTGGTCGCCCGGGTGCCGACGGCCGGACCGGCGGACGTAGGATCCCCGGCATGAGCCGCACGATCAAGGTCCTGCTCGCCGAGGACCAGTCGATGGTCCGCGAGGCCCTGGCCGCCCTGCTCGGCCTGGAGGAGGACATCGAGGTCGTCGCCCAGGTGGCCCGCGGCGACGAGGTCCTCCAGGCGGCCCGCGAGCACGCCGTGGACGTGGCCCTCCTGGACATCGAGATGCCCGGTGCGACGGGCATAGAAGCCGCGGCCCGTCTGCACGCCGAACTCCCGGCGGTGAAGCTGGTCATCCTCACCACCTTCGGACGCCCCGGCTACCTGCGCAGCGCCATGGAGTCCGGCGCCGACGCCTTCCTGGTGAAGGACGCGCCGGCCGCCCAACTGGCCGAGGCCGTCCGCAAGGTCCTGACCGGCGAACGTGTCATCGACCCCACGCTCGCGGCGGCGGCCCTGGCGGAGGGCGCCAACCCGCTGACGGACCGCGAGCGAGAGGTCCTCCGGGCGGCCGCCGACGGCTCCACCAACGCCGAACTGGCAGCGGCCCTGCACCTGTCCCAGGGCACGGTCCGCAACTACCTCTCCACGGCGATCCAGAAGCTGGCGGTCAGAAACCGGGCGGAGGCGGTCCGGGTAGCGCGTGAGAAGGGCTGGTTGTAGAGCTCTCAGGGGCGCGCGGAACTGCGTGACCGAGCACAACCTCCCGCGAAGGGCGTCAGTTGAGCATCGCCCTGGCCGCGAAGGCCTCTCCCCGCACCCGCTCGGCAGCCCCCTGGTCCACCGCCGAGACGACCTCCGCGTAGGCCTCCAACTCCGAGGCACCGCCGAGGAACTCGCCCCGCTGGACGAGCAACTGCGCCCGCTCGTAGCGCAACCGGGCCGGGTGCGAGGGCAACAGCAGCGACAGGTCGACCGCCCAGAGCGCCACGTCCGACCGCTCGGGACGGGCCGCGGCCCACGCCCGCACGTTGTTCAGGATCCGCAGCACCACCTCCAGCGGATCCGCCGGCCGCAGCATCGCCGCCTCCAGCGACGCCCCCGTGGCCCCGGCGACCAGCAGCTCCGCGTCGGGCCCGCTCAGCACCCGGCCCCCGTCGAAGGGGTCCGCGAGCACCTGCTCCTCGCCGGTCCCGAACCCGACCACGAAATGCCCCGGCAGGGCCACCCCGTGGACCGGGGCGCCCGCCCGCCGCGCCACCTCCATCCACACCACGGACAGCAGGATCGGCAGCCCCCTGCGCCGCCGAAGCACCTCGTGCAGCAGCGAGGACTCCAGACGCCGGTAGTCGGCGGGGGTGCCGTGGAACCCCGTCCGCTCGCCCAGCAGCTCCCGCAGGGCGACCGCCCAGGCCCGCGGGCCGCCGGGCTTGTACGGCAGCAGCCCGGCCAGCCGGTCCAGTTCGACCTGCGCGGCGTCCAGGCCCGGCTCGTCCAGCCCCCCGTCCGCCACGGCGCCCACCAGCAGGCACAGCGCCGACAGGTCGGGCCGCTCGGAGCGGGCCTCTTCGGCGAACCGCCGCCGCAGCTCGGCGGAACGCTCGGGGGGCGGGGGAAACGGGGGACGCATGGCTGGCTCGTGCCCTCTCGCGACGATCGGTTACCGTCCGGTGCCGCCGGCGTCCGGCGCCCGGTAGTGGTGGTAGGCGTGGTGCGCGGCGAAGCCCATCCCGGCGTACAGCGCCCGCGCTCCCGCGTTCTCCGCCTCGACCTGGAGCCACGCGGCCGAGGCGCCCTCGTCGAGCGCGCGGCGGGCCAGCGCGGCCATCACGGCCGTGGCCAGACCCTGCCGCCGCAGCGCCGGATCGACCTCGACGGCGGCGAACCCGGCCCACCGCCCGTCGACGACACACCGCCCGATGGCGGCCGGCCCCGCCGGCCCGGGCACGCTCGCGAACCACACCGACGGCCCGCCGGCGAGCACCCGCAGCGCCACCTCGCTCACGCCCTTGCGCTGATATTGGGCCAGCCACCCCTCGTCAGCCTCCCGGGACAGCACGACCCCCGCCGGGTCGCCCCGGTCGGCGACCGGCGCCAGCGGCCCGATCCACAGCTCGGCGGTCACCTCCCGCTCCCAGCCCCGCTCCTCCAGCTCGGCGCAGAGCAGTTCCTGCGTGCCCTCGGCGCCGGTCGCGGTCTGGACGTAGGCGGGCAGCCCGCGCTCCGCGTACCACCGCCGTACGGCGTCGAGGGCCTCGTCGAGCGGCAGGCCCGGCGCGCCCAGCGGGAGCACCGAATTGGCCCGCCGGGTGAACCCGGACGCGGCCCGCAGCTCCCAGTCACCCAGCCGGTCGCTCTCCACCGGCCGCCACGCCCGCGCGGCGACCCGGGCCAGCTCCTCGTAGGAGGCGGCCGGACCGCGGCGACGCGCCGGTGCGGAGGGTACGACCTTGCCCGCGACCAGCGCCGATTCCGTGATGCGGACGCTCTCGCCACTCTTGCGTGTGATCAGCAGCACACCGTTGTCCCATGATGTGAGAACACCGACCGTGTCGGTGAACTTCTCACCCGGAGCCCCATGTTCGATCAAGCTCCGTACGGAGACCCGTTTGCCCACGTCAGCAGCGGTGATACGGACCTCGAGTCGCCCGGCGGCAGAGATTTCCACAGGTCAGTTCACCCCTCCTGTTCGGATCATGCCCAGGAACGGAGATACTAGGGGCGGGCATCGACGACGCCGCGCTCCCGCGCGCCAGGCGGCGGAGCCTGAGGAGGCCCGCCAGCGCCCTATCGAGGAGGAACGACAGCGTGACCTACGTCATCGCGCAGCCTTGTGTCGACGTCAAGGACAAGGCGTGCATCGAGGAGTGCCCGGTCGACTGCATCTACGAGGGCCAGCGGTCCTTGTACATCCACCCGGACGAATGCGTCGACTGTGGTGCCTGTGAGCCGGTCTGCCCGGTCGAGGCGATCTTCTACGAGGACGACACTCCCGAGGAGTGGAAGGACTACTACAAGGCGAACGTCGAGTTCTTCGACGAGCTCGGTTCGCCCGGCGGCGCCAGCAAGCTGGGCCTGATCGAGCGCGACCACCCCTTCGTCGCCGCGCTGCCGCCGCAGAACCAGTAAGAGCGGCCAGCACCAGCGCCGCCTCGGTCCCGTACGGCCCGATCAGCCCGCTGATCGCCGTACGGGGCCGAGGCGTTTGCCGTGACCGGCTCGTACGTGCCAGAAAGTGAGCCCGAACCCGTGTCCGCAGTCTCCGACCGCCTTCCCACGTTCCCCTGGGACAAGCTGACGCCGTACAAGACCACGGCCGCCGCCCACCCGGACGGCATCGTGGACCTGTCCGTCGGCACCCCGGTCGACCCGGTCCCCGAGCTGATCCAGAAGGCTCTGGTCGCGGCGGCGGACTCGCCGGGCTATCCGACCGTCTGGGGCACGCCCGAGCTGCGCGACGCGATCACCGGCTGGGCCGAGCGCCGCCTCGGCGCCCGGGGCGTCACCCACCGTCACGTGCTGCCGATCGTCGGCTCCAAGGAACTCGTCGCCTGGCTCCCCACCCAGCTGGGCCTCGGCCCCGGCGACCGGGTGGCCTACCCGCGCCTGGCCTACCCGACGTACGAGGTCGGCGCCCGGCTGGCGCGCGCCGCCTACGAGGCCTACGACGACCCCACCGAGCTGGACCCCGAGGGTCTGAAGCTCCTGTGGCTGAACTCCCCGTCGAACCCCACGGGCAAGGTCCTCTCCAAGGAGGAGCTGACCCGGATCGTGGCCTGGGCCCGCTCGCACGGCATCCTGCTCTTCTCCGACGAGTGCTACCTGGAGCTGGGCTGGGAGGCCGACCCGGTCTCGGTGCTGCACCCGGACGTCAACGGCGGCTCGTACGACGGCATCGTCTCCGTGCACTCCCTGTCCAAGCGCTCGAACCTCGCCGGCTACCGCGCCGCGTTCCTGGCCGGCGACCCGGCGGTCCTCGCCCCGCTGCTGGAGATCCGCAAGCACGGCGGCATGATGACCTCGGCTCCGACGCAGGCGGCGGTGATCGCGGCCCTCGGCGACGACGACCACGTGCGCGTCCAGCGTGAGCGCTACGCGACCCGCCGCGAGCTGCTGCGCGAGGCCCTGGTCACCCACGGCTTCCGCATCGAGCACAGCGAGGCCAGCCTCTACCTGTGGGCCACGCGCGGCGAATCCTGCTGGGACACCGTCGACCACCTCGCCAAGCGCGGCATCCTCGTGGCCCCCGGTGACTTCTACGGCCCGGCGGGCGCCGAGTTCGTGCGCGTGGCGCTGACGGCCACGGACGAGAGGGTGGCCGCGGCCGTTCAGCGGCTGTGACCGCGCCACCGAGCACACCGAAGGGGTCCGAGGAAGCTCCCCGGACCCCTTCGGCGTCGGTGCGTCGGTGCGTCAGCCGACCGGCAGGCTCTTCACCGGCAGGGAGTCGGCGGACGGCACGCCGCCCTTGGTGAGGGAGTCCGTCGGCAGACCGCCCTTGGCCGAACCGGCCGTCTCGCCGACGAGCTGCCCGGCGGAGCCCGCCGCGTCACCGGCCGCCTTCTGCGCCACGGGGGTGGTCTCCTTGACCGCCTTGCCGCCGGTCTTGCCCGCGGCCGGCACCGCCTTCTTGACGGTCTTGCCGCCGGTCTCACCCGCGGACTCGGTGACCTGCTGCGCCGCGCCGTCGACGGTCTTGCCGACGTTCGCCCCGTCCACGGCGGTCAGACCACCGAGGCTCGGGGTGGCGGGCAGCTCGGGGGCCGCGCTGGCCGAGCCGGCCGCACCGACCCCGGCAGCCGCTCCCGCAGCGACGATCAGCGCGGCACGGGCGATCCGGCGGGTCAGGGGGAGGGACATGGTGCTCCTTCGACGGAGAGAACAATGAGCTTCGTGAATCGTCCGACCGGGTCCGGCAGTTGATCGACCGGCTGTGGATCATCCCCGGCTCGGACGCAGTGACTACCGCTCGAAGCCCGCGAAGGTTGCGGCGCCGCAACGTAAAGAGTTGGTAATGCGTCGCATTATCGGCTGGGGATAAAAACGGGCAAAGAGGCGGTTGCCCGCAACCCCGCCGCATCCTTCCAGCCCTGCGTTCCCAAGGGTTTTTCCGGTTTCCGGGGCGAGGGGGCGAAAACCTGCGCCCAGGCGCGCCGCCGACCCGTGCGGGTGACCCCTGCGGGTGAGCCCCCGTACCCCTGCGCGATCTCTAGCCCATCGTGACGATACGGACCGCGTCCGCGTCCCGTTCCGCGCCCGCGGTGCCCTTGGCAGGGAGGTCCCGCCACTGGCTGGCGGTGTTCCCGGCGACCCACTCGCGCCCCGCGTAGGCGACCCGGGCGATGTGGAGCTCAGAGGCGTTGGCCACGGCCCAGTGGGCCAGCTGCCAGCCCCGCTGCTGCGGGCTCCGCCCGGCCGTGGAGCCGGGGTCGGCGGTCACCGGCAGGGTCACGGTCCGCCCGCCGGACGCGCCCGTGCCGCTCGGTGACGGCGCCGGCGTGGCCGTCGAGGAGGCGTCGACCTCGGCACCGGCCGGCTCCAGCACGTCCCGCCCGAAGTCCCGCACGAGCGCGGCACGCACGCCGTCGGGACCCGAGGCCCGGGTCGCTGCCGGGCGGCCCTCGCAGGTCAGCGTGGCCGCGGACTGGCCGGTGAGGGCCGCGGCGAGCAGCGCGGCGTCCGGCTCGTGCTTGGCGTAGGCCTGCGGGAAGCCGCTGCGCTGGACGCGCTGCGCGGCGACGGTGAGCGGCAGCCGGGTGTAGCCGGGCACCTTGACCAGGTGGTCGTAGAACTCACCGGCCGAGTACGTCGGGTCCATGATCTCCTTCGGCGTTCCCCAGCCCTGCGAGGGCCGCTGCTGGAACAGGCCGAGGGAGTCCCGGTCGCCGTGCCTGATGTTGCGCAGGGCCGACTCCTGCAGGGCCGTCGCCAGGGCGATGGTCACGGCCCGCTCGGGCAGCCCGCGGGCGGTCCCCACGGCGGTGATCGTCGCCGCGTTCACCGCCTGCTCGGGCGTGAACTCGTACGACGCCCCGTCGCCGTTGCCGGAGACGACCTTGCAGCCCGGGCCGCCCGAGCCCCCGGTGATGTACTGCACGACGAGGTAACCGGCGACCGCGAGCAGGGCCACGAAGGCGGCTCCGCATCGGAAGAGGCGGCCACGGCGCTTGGGAGAGGACGGCTCTGGCACGCCGTACAAGGTACTGGAGAGTACGGAGTCACAGGAGCCGGGTGGGAACAGTGGGGCCGTGCTCCGGGCGCGTTAGGGTCGACGGTATGGCCGACACCTCGCTTGACCTCACGCTGGACGCCGCGGAGCTCACCGCCCGGCTCGTCGACTTCCGTTCCGAGAGCGGCACCGAAAAGCCCCTCGCCGACGCGATCGAGACCGCGCTGCGCGCGCTGCCCCATCTGACGGTCGACCGGTACGGCAACAACGTCGTGGCCCGCACGGACCTCGGCCGTTCGGAGCGGGTCGTCCTGGCCGGCCACATCGACACCGTCCCGATCGCGGACAACGTCCCGTCCCGGCTCGACGAGGACGGCGTCCTGTGGGGCTGCGGCACCTGCGACATGAAGTCCGGCGTCGCCGTGCAGCTGCGCATCGCGGCCACGGTCCCGGCCCCCAACCGCGACCTCACCTTCGTGTTCTACGACAACGAGGAGGTCGCCGCCGAGCTGAACGGCCTCAAGCACGTCTCCGAGACGCACCCCGAGTGGCTGGAGGGCGACTTCGCGGTGCTGCTGGAACCGTCGGACGGCCAGGTCGAGGGCGGCTGCCAGGGCACGCTGCGGGTGCTGCTGAAGACCAGGGGTGAGCGGGCCCACTCGGCGCGCGGCTGGATGGGCTCCAACGCGATCCACGCCGCGGCCCCGATCCTCGCCCGCCTGGCCTCCTACGAACCGCGGTGGCCCGTGATCGACGGCCTGGAGTACCGCGAGGGCCTCAACGCGGTCGGCATCGGCGGGGGAGTGGCCGGCAACGTGATCCCCGACGAGTGCGTCGTCACCGTCAACTTCCGCTACGCGCCCGACCGCACCCCCGAGGAGGCCGTCGCCCACGTCCGGGAGGTCTTCGCGGACTGCGGGGTCGAGGAGTTCGAGGTCGTCGACCACAGCGGCGCGGCGATGCCCGGCCTGTCCCACCCGGCGGCCAAGGCGTTCATCGAGGCGGTGGGCGGCACCCCGATGCCGAAGTACGGCTGGACCGACGTCTCCCGCTTCTCGGCGCTCGGCGTCCCGGCCGTCAACTACGGCCCGGGCAACCCCCACTTGGCGCACAAGCGGGACGAGCGGGTGGAGATCGCCAAGATCCTCGCGGGCGAGGAGCGCCTGCGGAACTGGCTGACCGCCTGACTCTGCCGGGACGTCCTCGTGTTTACGGCGCTCCATCGCGGACATGCTCACGTCCCTCGTTCGTAACCCGCGTAGATCTACGCTGAGGTGGAAAGACAGGCACGACGGAGGGAGCGCACATGGCGACCGGCAACCCCGAGGGGAAGAAGCAGCCGCCGGAGGAAAAGCGCCTGGGCCCGCTCCTCCAGCGGCGGGATCAGGTGCAGGCCAGCACCACCGATCAGCGGCTGCTGGACGAGCGAGCCCCCTCCGACTGGGTCCACACCGACCCCTGGCGCGTGCTGCGCATCCAGTCGGAGTTCATCGAGGGCTTCGGCGCGCTGGCCGAACTGCCCCCCGCCATCAGCGTGTTCGGATCGGCCCGGACGCCTGCCGACTCACCCGAGTACGAGGCGGGGGTCCGGCTGGGGCGGGGCCTGGTGGACGCCGGTTTCGCGGTCATCACGGGTGGCGGACCGGGCGCGATGGAGGCGGCCAACAAGGGCGCCCTGGAGGCGAAGGGCATCTCGGTCGGCCTCGGCATCGAGCTGCCGTTCGAGCAGGGACTGAACCCGTACGTCGACATCGGCCTGAACTTCCGCTACTTCTTCGTGCGGAAGATGATGTTCGTGAAGTACGCCCAGGGCTTCGTCGTCCTGCCGGGCGGTCTCGGCACCCTCGACGAGCTCTTCGAGGCCCTCACGCTCGTCCAGACGCAGAAGGTGACCCGCTTCCCGATCGTCCTGTTCGGCAGCGACTACTGGGGCGGCCTGGTCGACTGGCTCCGTGACACGGTGATCGCCCAGGGCAAGGCGGCGGACAAGGACCTGCTGCTGTTCCACGTGACGGACGACGTGGACGAGGCGGTGGCGCTGGTGTCGAAGGAGGCGGGCCGCTGAAGGGCTTTTCGAGCCCGGCTTCCGGTCCGACCGCTTCGGGTGGCGGGAGCGCGCAGGCCGGGGGTCCAGGGGGCGGAGCCCCCTGGTACCCGGGCTAAGCCAACCCGCGCCGGGTGACAGCAGGACGCCGATGCCCCGCGATCGTCGCCACCATCTCCAGCACCTGCCGGGTCTCGGCGACCTCGTGCACCCGGTACACCTGCGCCCCCAGCCACGCGGACACCGCCGTGGTGGCCAGCGTGCCCACGACCCGCTCCTTGACGGGCCGGTCCAGCGTCTCCCCGACGAAGTCCTTGTTGGACAGCGACACCAGCACCGGCCACCCCGTGGCGACCATCTCGTCCAGCCGCCGCGTCGCCTCCAGGCTGTGCCGCGTGTTCTTGCCGAAGTCGTGCCCCGGATCGATCATGATCGACTCGCGTGGCACACCCAGCGCCAGCGCCCGCTCGGCCAGCCCGACCGTCACGTCCAGGATGTCCGCCATGACGTCGTCGTACGTGATCCGGTGCGGCCGCGTCCGCGGCTCCGCCCCGCCGGCGTGCGTGCACACCAGACCCACCCGGTAGCGCGCGGCGACCTCCGCCAGACCCGGATCGACACCGCCCCACGCGTCGTTCAGCAGATCCGCCCCGGCCTCGCACACGGCCTCGCCGACCTCGGCCCGCCAGGTGTCCACGCTGATGATCACGTCCGGGAAGCGCCGCCGCACCTCCGCGACGAACCCGACCGTCCGCCGGGCCTCCTCCTCGGCGGTGACCTCCTCGCCCGGCCCGGCCTTGACCCCGCCGATGTCGATGATCGCGGCGCCCTCGGCCACGGCCCGCTCCACGCGCGCGAGCGCCGGCTCGTCGCGGAAGGTGGCGCCCTGGTCGTAGAAGGAGTCCGGGGTGCGGTTCACGATCGCCATGATCACCGGCTCGTGCGTCCCGAATTCCCGCTTGCCCAGCCTGAGCATCCCCTGTGACCTTTCGTAGGACGTCCCGTCTTCCGCCGCCTGCGACCCTAACGGTCCCCCTCGCATGGCACGATCGGAGCCTGACAGCATCCGACTCGGAGGACCTCCGACGAGTCCGATCCAGCCGACCGTGGGGGCCCCGCGATGGTTATGTTCCTGTTCCTGGTCGTCGCGCTCGCCGTCGTGGTCGGCGCGGTGACGCTCGCCGTGGTGGGCGGCGGCGACAGCGGCCCGCTGCCCGAGGCCGCCCCCGAGCGGCTGCGCGACCCCCTGCCCCCGGACCGCCCGGTCGGCCGAGCCGACGTGGAGAACCTGCGGTTCCCGCTCGCCGCCCGCGGCTACCGCATGGCCGACGTGGACGACGCCCTGAGCCGCCTGGGCGCCGAGCTCGCCGAACGCGACGCCCGCATCGCCGACCTGGAGTCCGCCCTGGCCGGTGCCCGCACGGCCTCCGCCCACGGGCCGGCGCACCCGCCCGCGGAGAACCGCGTGCCCATGGACAAGCCCGCCCCCCGGCCGGAGGACCGGCCGTGAGCGACGGCGCCGCCCTGGCCGGTCCGGACGGCGCGCCGCGCTGCCCCTGGGCCCTGTCCGCCCCCGAGTACGTGGCCTACCACGACGAGGAGTGGGGCCGCCCGGTCCACGGCGACGACGCGCTCTTCGAACGGCTCAGCCTCGAGGCCTTCCAGTCCGGCCTGTCCTGGATCACCATCCTGCGCCGCCGCCCCGGCTTCCGCGCCGCCTTCGCCGACTTCAAGATCGCCTCGGTGGCCGCGTTCACCGACGAGGACCGCGAGCGTCTGCTGGCCGACGCCGGCATCATCCGCAACCGTGCCAAGATCGACGCGACCCTCGCCAACGCGCGTGCGCTGACCGAGTGGGCCCCGGGCGAACTGGACGAGCTGATCTGGTCCCACGCGCCCGACCCGGCCGCCCGCCCGGCCCCGAAGACGCTCTCCGACGTCCCGCCCGTCACCCCCGAGTCGACGGCCCTGGCCAAGGCGCTGAAGAAGCGAGGCCTGCGGTTCGTCGGCCCGACGACGGCGTACGCGCTGATGCAGGCGTGCGGCCTGGTGGACGACCACCTGGAATCGTGCGTGGCCAGAAGCGCCCGGTAAGGGCGCGGAGGACCACAAGATCAAACACAGGGGACCCGCGGCCCCACGGCGCGCGACGCCCCGGCCTCACCGGCCCAGGTACTTCGGCTTCTCCTTGTTGACGAAGGCCTGCACCGCGATCGCGTGATCCTCGGAGGACCCGGCCCGCGCCTGCAGCTCGTCCTCCTTCTCCAGCGTCTCCTCCAGCGAGTGCGTCAGTCCGTACGCCACCGACTCCTTCAGCGCCGCCAGCGCCACCGTCGGCCCCTCGGCCAGCGCCCGCGCCACCTTCTCGGCCTCCGCCCGCAGCTCGCCCGCGGGTACCAGCCGGTTGGCGATGCCCAGCTCGTACGCCTCCTGCGCGGTGATGCTGCGCGGGAAGAGCAGCAGGTCAGTGGCGCGCCCGGGTCCGACGACCCTCGGCAGGGTCCAGGAGACCCCCGAGTCCGCCGCCAGCGCGACCCCGGCGAAGGAGGTGTTGAAGGCCGCCGTGTCCGCGACGATCCGGTAGTCGGCGGCGAGCGCGAAACCGAAGCCCGCCCCGGCCGCGACCCCGTTCACGGCGGCGACCACCGGCTTGGCCGCCCCGGCCAGCGCCCGCACGATCGGGTTGTAGTGCTCCCGCACCGTGCCCATGGTCTGCCCCGATCCGGTCTCCCGGTCAGCGGCCAGCAGCCCGATGTGCTCCTTGAGGTCCTGCCCGACGCAGAACGCCCGCTCGCCGGCCGCGGTCAGCAGCACCGCCCGTACGGCACCGTCGTCCGCCGCGGACCGGACCGCCTCCCGCAGAGCGACCTTGGTCCGCACGTTCAGCGCGTTCATCGCCTCCGGGCGGTTCAGCGTGATCGTCGCCAGTCCGTCGCTCACCTCGTAGAGCACGGTGTCGGTCATGGCGTATCCCCTCCGAGTCGCGGATCGGGACGTACCGGCCGGTACGCCCCGCGTCTGCAGGACAGCATGACGGAGATCGCCGGCGGCGCACCGGACCGGACGTGTGACCTGCGTCAAAGAATTCTCGCCCGGATCGGTTCGGCGGATGTGTGCGTGGTGGCGGAGTATCGCAGTCTCATCGCCGAATTGAGTGGTTTTGCTCGCGTGCGTTGCCCAAGCGATGCCGACTGATGTTGGTCATCGGGTCCTGCGATGCGGGATAATGGCCTGGAAGCAATGTGTTCGATGCCGGTGACGCGTGTCCTGCCACATGGACCGCGCACGTGTGCCCTTCTTCAGGGCCGTCGGCTTTGACGATGAGCTGGGTTTCAGGAAGGGGAACGAGCATGGCGGCCATGAAGCCGCGAACGGGTGATGGCCCGCTCGAGGTGACCAAGGAGGGGCGGGGCATCGTCATGCGCGTTCCGCTCGAAGGCGGCGGTCGACTCGTCGTCGAGCTGACCCCTGACGAGGCCGACGCGCTCGGCGACGCCCTCAAGAAGGTCGTCGGCTGACGCGCAAGCGACCATAGCCTTTCAGCTGCCCCGGCATCATCCGTGATGCCGGGGCAGCTGTTTTCTCACCGGTGACACTCGCCTGCCCAGCTCCGCGCCACGCTAACGTGCGACCCGGCTACCGCTTCACCGCGCACAGCAGCCCGTCGCCCACCGGCAGCAGGGACGGCACCAGCTCCTGGCTCTCGCGCACCGCGCGCAGCAGCTCGCGCAGCCGCAGCACCTCCGTGGGCTGCGGGCCGGAGTCCACCGTCCGGCCGTTCGCGAAGGCGCCCTCGAAGACGACCAGCCCGCCGGTGCGCAGCAGACGCAACGATTCAGCGAGGTAGTCCATCACCTCGAGGCGATCGCCGTCGCAGAAGACGAGGTCGTATCCGGCGTCCGCGAGGCGGGGCAGCACGTCCAGGGCGCGGCCCGGGATGAACCGGGCCCGGTTGCTGGCGAAGCCGCAGGCGCGGAAGGCCTGGCGGGCGAACTGCTGGTGTTCCGGCTCCGGGTCCACGGTCGTCAGGACACCGTCGGGCCGCATGCCGTGCAGCAGATGGATCCCGGAGACACCGCACCCGGTCCCGATCTCCGCGACGGCCTTGGCGTCGACGGACGCGGCCAGCAACCGCAGCGCGGCGCCCGTGCCGGGCGTCACCGAGCGCAGCCCTGCCTCACGGGCCCGGTCCCGGGCCCAGTGCAGCGCTTCGTCCTCGGCGACATAGGCGTCGGCGAACGCCCAGCTCGTCTGCCGGTTGCCGGTAATGACCCTCTCCTGTCCCCGTGAATGCCTGGGCGTGACTGTATCCGTTGGGCACGGGAACCCGCAGATGGGACCGGTCGTTTGAAGAGAAGGGCAAGTGACGCGGGTCAGGACGGGGGGCGGGCGGTGGATCAGGACACCGAGCAAGTGCCGACGCAGCAGTACGAGGCGTATCAGCCCAGATCAATTTCTCGTAAAACCGCTTATCCGGTCCTAACGGGCGAGGTGGCTATGGTAGGGGCTCCACTGGACACCACCAGAGCTGACAGGGGAGGTGCGGCTGCGCCTGTGGATCGCGCAGGAGTGCTCCGGCGCTTCCTCGGATCGGCGGGCAGGCCGACATCTGTGAACGACACCGCTGCTGACCACAGTCACGCCGCTGACCACGCCCAGACCGCGACCTTCACCACCGACGCGGACGGGCAGGCGTGGACTCCGCCCACGTGGGAGGAGATCGTCAGCACGCACAGCGGCCGGGTCTACCGGCTCGCCTACCGTCTGACCGGCAACCAGCACGACGCGGAGGACCTCACGCAGGAGGTCTTCGTCCGTGTCTTCCGCTCCCTGTCGACCTACACGCCGGGCACCTTCGAGGGCTGGCTGCACCGCATCACCACGAACCTCTTCCTGGACATGGTCCGCCGCAAGCAGCGCATCCGCTTCGACGCGCTCGGCGAGGACGCGGCCGAGCGGCTGCCCAGCAAAGAGCCCACCCCGCAGCAGATCTTCAACGACGCGCATTTCGACGCCGACGTCCAGCAGGCCCTGGACACCCTCGCCCCGGAGTTCCGCGCCGCGGTCGTCCTGTGCGACATCGAAGGACTGTCGTACGAGGAGATCGCCGCGACCCTCGGCGTCAAGCTCGGCACGGTCCGCTCGCGCATCCACCGCGGCCGCTCCCAGCTGCGCAAGGCCCTCGCGCACCGCTCGCCGGAAGCGCGTGCCGAGCGCCGCTCCTTCGTGCCCCGTGTTCCCGCACTGGGAGGAGGGGGCGCGAGCGCGTGAGCGGATCACGGCCTGAAGCTTCCGAGGATCACCTCGCAGAGCAGCATCTGGGAGACCGACTCTCCGCCCTGGTGGACGGAGAGCTCGGTCATGACGCGCGCGAGCGCGTCCTGGCGCACGTGGCCACCTGCCCGAAGTGCAAGGCGGAGGTGGACGCCCAGCGCCGGCTGAAGAACGTCTTCGCGGAGGCGGCCCCACCGCCCCCCTCCGAGAGCTTCCTGGCCCGCCTGCAGGGACTACCCGCGGGCTGCGGCCCGGACGGTGATGTCACACCGCCGGGCGGGGGAGGGCTGCCCGGGGGACTGTCCGGGCGGTTCGGATCGTCCGGGGCCTTCGGAATGAAGCGCGGCGAGCGGTTCGACTTCGGGTACGCCCCGTCCCGGCCGCACCTGCCCGCGCTGACCTCCCCCTCGGTCGGCCGCGGCCTGCCCGCCGACCGCGGCGGACTGCCGTCCGGCCACCGTGGCCTGCCCGGCGGGAAGGGCTTCGGCATCCACGACGTCGGCCGGCCCGACACCGATCGGTCCTCCTCGCGGCTGCGGTTCGCCTTCGTGGCCGCCGGTGCCGTCTCCCTCGCCGCGATCGCCCTGGGCGGGGTCACCACCGGCACCCCCGTCGACGTGGAGGCCCGCGGCGGCCAGGGCACGGGGAGCAACGTGACACCGATGCGCACCCAGGGCACCGGCGCCGCCACGTCGCCCGAGTCCCAGCGCCGCCGGACGGCGCCGCTGCTCGGGCAGGCGCACGGCCAGAGCGTGCTCGGGCACACCCCGGTCGCCCCGACCGAGGTGTCCGCGCCGCTGCTGCCCGGGGTGCCGACCGCCGCCCGGCAGCACGCGCTGCACGCGCTGACCGCCCCGGTGATGGCCGGTGCCGCCGTCATGTCCCCCCTGATACGTCCGCTCGAAGCGGCCACGCCGGCCGCCCTGACCTCGCTGTCCTCGGTCCCCGAGATCACGTCGCCGCTGTGGACCGTGCCCCTCGCGGATCCGACCTCGTCCCCCTCTTCCCCCGCTTCCTCGCGTACGGCTCACTGACCGGCTCTGCGCAGCCCCCCGCGAACCTGATTGAATCCGGGGGTTGTCGCCCGCGGCCGAGGTGTGGCCGGGCGCCGATTCGACGAAACGCGGCCACCGCGACGAGCCGTGCCGCGGCTGTGGGGAGAGCATGAACGAGGGGAAGCCCACGAAAGCGAAGTGGTGGAGCCGTCCACGGCCGCAGGACCTCACGGGAGAGCCGGAGGGCACGGACGGCGTGGCCGCGGACGACCGGGCCGTGAACGGGCCGCACGAGTCGGCCCGGGTCCCGGCCCCGGCGGACGAGCCCGGCAGCGACGGAGACTTCGAGCTGGCCCGGCCCCTGGCCCGACCTGACGAGGACGGGGGCGACTACGAGCTGCGGCGCCCCGAGGCAGCCGCCGAAGCCTCCGCCCCGGTCCCCGCCGCCCGAACCGACCAGGACACCCCGGTCGGCCCCGCCGCGCACGCCGTGCCGGTCGAGGGCGCACGAGCCGGGCAGGACGTCCCCGACGCCCCTGCCGTACCGGCCGAGGGTGCTCCGGCCGGGCAGGACGTTCCCGTAGCCCCTGCCGTATCGGCCGCGGGCGCCACAGCCGGGCAGGACGTTCCCGGCGCGCACGCCGTGCCCGTCGAGGGCGCTCCCAGGCCGCTGCACGACCCCGACCCCTACAGCACCCCGCCCTACGGCGAACCCGGTCCCTGGGCACCCGCGCCGCCCGTCCAGCACCCGGCGGCGACCCCGGCCCAGGGCGTACCGGCACCGGCCCCGCCGACCGTGCCGGGCACCCCCGCCGTCCCACCGCCGCACGGAACACCGGCGCAAGGCACGCCGGGGCACGCCACACCCCCGCACGGCACACCGCCTGCGTCGGACTCCGGCAGCCCCACCCCGGCCGCCTCCGCCCTCCCCCCAGCCTCCGCAGGCCCCGCCCACACCGACGCCGCCGCGCCCGCACCGGCCCCGGCCGGTGACCCCTGGCAGCGTTACGACCCCTGGGCGGCCCCCGGGGTCGCCGGAGGGCACGGCCCCTTCCAGCAGAACGGCGCCGCCGTCCTCAGCACGGAGCAGCGGCGCAAGCGGGGCAGGAAGTCCCTGGTGCTCGGGGCCGTGCTGCTCGCGCTCGTGTCCGGGGGCATCGGCGGTGGCGTGGGGACGTATCTGGAGCGGAACGGCGGCGTCGGGACCATCACGCTGCCGCAGGCCGGGAAAGAGCCCACCACGCGGGACGCGGACAGTGTGGCCGGGATCGCCGGGCGGGCCCTGCCCAGCGTGGTCACCCTCCATGTCAGCGGCGCCGGCGAGCAGGGGACGGGCACCGGCTTCGTGCTCGACGCCCGCGGGCACATCCTCACCAACAACCACGTCGTGCAGCCCGCCGGATCGGGCGGCGAGATCACCGTCACCTTCAACGGCGGGGAGAGCGCCCAGGCCGAGGTCGTCGGCCGGGACAGCGGCTACGACCTCGCCGTCGTGAAGGTGAAGGGCGTCAGCGGACTCACCCCACTGCCCCTCGGCAACTCGGACAACGTGCAGGTCGGTGACCCGGTCGTGGCCATCGGCGCCCCCTTCGACCTGGCCGGCACCGTCACCTCCGGCATCATCAGCGCCAAGCAGCGGCCCATCACGGCCGGTGGCGAGAAGGGCGACGGCAGCGACGTGTCGTACGTGGACGCGCTGCAGACCGACGCACCCATCAACCCCGGCAACTCCGGCGGGCCCCTGCTCGACGCCCGGGCCCGGGTCATCGGCATCAACTCGGCCATCCGCTCGGCGGGCACCGGCTCCACCGAGGACAGCGGCCGGTCCGGCTCGATAGGCCTCGGCTTCGCCATACCGATCAACCAGGGCAAGCGCGTCGCCGAGGAGCTGATCAACACCGGGAAGGCCACCCATCCGGTCATCGGCATCACCCTCGACATGGACTACTCGGGCGACGGCGCCCGCGTCGCCTCCGAGGGCAGCGAGGGGGGATCTCCGGTCACCCCGGGCGGCCCGGGCGCCAAGGCCGGGATCAAGGCGGGCGACGTCATCACGGAGGTCGGCGGTCAACGGGTGCATTCCGGTGAGGAACTGATCGTCAAGACCCGGGCGCACCGCCCCGGCGACCGTCTGGAGCTGACGGTGGAGCGCGGCGGCAAGGAACGGAAGGTCTCCCTCGTCCTCGGATCGTCCGGTGGCTGAGGTGAGCCCCGGGACCCGCGAAGTCGTCTCATCAGGCCGCATAAGGGACCGACAAGGCAAACAAACGGGAAAGCGCTCCCACCTCCCGCACACGGAGGACCCGGGACGGTACCGGTCGGACAGGATCGCCGGGTACCGTGGATCCGGCCCGGACCACGGCAAGACCCGCACCGACCACGAGGGCCGAGGACCGAGGACATCGCTAGGAGCTTCAGGTGTTCAATGACATAGGACCACTCGAGCTGGTGACGCTCATCGTCCTCGCCGTGCTCGTCTTCGGTCCGGACAAGCTCCCCAAGGTCATCCAGGACGTGACGCGCACGATCCGGAAGATCCGTGAGTTCTCGGAGAGCGCCAAGAACGACATCCGGGAGGAACTCGGCCCGGAGTTCAAGGACTTCGAGTTCGAGGACCTCAACCCCAAGACCTTCATCCGCAAGCAGCTGGACAACGAGGACCTGGGGCTCAAGGAGATCCGCAACGGCTTCGACCTGAAGAAGGAGATGGCCGAGGTCACCGACGCCGTCCACAGCCGTGACTCCGACACCTCCTCGGCGTCCTCCGCAAGCTCCTCCGGTGGCCGCATCGACATGACGAAGAAGCCGGAGACGCCCGCCCCGGACGACCGGCCGCCCTTCGACGCGGACGCCACCTGAGCGACGAGCCAGGGGCGCACGCCCCCGGGCACGTGACGCGTTTCATACTCCGGTCGGGCTGTGTACGGCCCGATCGGGGCGCCCGTGCGGCCCACGCGCCGGGCGGTTTCCCTGCTGCTCGCAGCGGTGTGGCTATGCTGCCGAGTTGTTGTGCGGACCGTGACGAGTACGCCCGAAGGGGGGCGGGCCGTTCCGGTCCGACTAGAGCGAGGAGGCGTCCGGGCACATGGAGACGACGAGTCGGGCAGTCGCGCAGACGCCGGCCGCGGAAGGCGGGCAACAGCTCCCCTCCGCCCGGCGTACGGTCGACGGCTACCTGCGTGCGCCCTTCCCGTGGTACGGCCTCGACGAGGCCTTCACGGGACCGCGCTGGCTGATGCAGGTCGGGACGACGGCCGACGGGGCCGTGGAACACGGGTCGGTCGGGCACGGTGACGAGCCCACGCTGCGCAACGAGCTTGCCGCGGGCGGCGACCAGGAGGCCAAGGAGAAGTTCGCGGTCGTGGTGACCGTGGCGGGCCATCCCTCACGGCGCACGGCGGACGGAACGGGCCTGCTGGAGGCCACGTCCGTGTCCTCCGCGGCGTGGCTCGCCGGGGTGGGGCTGCTGTCGTTCACCTGGCCCGGGCAGATGGACCACGCGCTGCGGGACGACTGGCTGGAGCAGCAGACCGAGACGGCCTGGGTGCTGGCGGACGACCTGGACGGCGCCGACTGGTCGATGCTGTCGCTTCCCGTGGACGGGGTGCCGACGGCGTTCCACTACCGGGAGTCGGAGTTCGGCTGGGTGCTTGCCGGGTCCACCTCGACCGGGGTCCATGTCGGGGCGTACGGCAGGGGCATGAGTGCGTACGGGCTCGGCTTCGCCGTGGTGAAGGACATCGCCGCGTACGCGTGAGCCCGGGGGCGCCGGTCGTCTGCGGCGCCCCTTCGCCATGAGGAGTGCGGCCGGCGGGCGGCCGCGGACCGTTCGTGGTTGCTCGCGCAGTGCCCCGCGCCCCTGGGAGGGGCGCTGTCCCGCCGGCCGTCAGATCAGAACTTGTTCCTCGGGGTGATCCCCAGGGACAGGCCCGACAGGCCGCGCTGGCGGCCGCCCAGCTTGCCGGCGATAGCACGCAGGGCCGAGCCCGCCGGGGAGTCCGGGTCCGACAGGACGACCGGCTTGCCGTCGTCGCCCCCCTCGCGCAGGCGGACGTCGATCGGGATGCTGCCGAGGACCGGGACGTTCGTGCCGGTCGTGCGGGTCAGGCCGTCGGCGACCGTCTGGCCGCCGCCCGTGCCGAAGACGTCGACCATCTCGTCGCAGTGCGGGCAGGGCAGGCCCGCCATGTTCTCGACGACACCGACGATCTTCTGGTGGGTCTGCACGGCGATGGAGCCGGCCCGCTCGGCGACCTCGGCGGCGGCCTGCTGCGGGGTCGTCACGACGAGGATCTCGGCGTTCGGGATCAGCTGGGCCACGGAGATCGCGATGTCGCCGGTGCCGGGCGGCAGGTCCAGGAGCAGCACGTCCAGGTCGCCCCAGTACACGTCGGCCAGGAACTGCTGGAGGGCGCGGTGGAGCATCGGGCCGCGCCAGACGACCGGGGCGTTGCCCGAGATGAACATGCCGATGGAGATGACCTTCACGCCGTTCGCCGACGGCGGCATGATCATGTTCTCGACCTGGGTGGGACGGCCGTCGGCGCCCAGCATGCGCGGCACGGAGTGGCCGTAGATGTCGGCGTCGACGACACCGACCTTCAGGCCGTCGGCCGCCATCGCTGCGGCCAGGTTGACCGTCACCGAGGACTTGCCGACGCCGCCCTTGCCGGAGGCGACCGCGTAGACGCGGGTCAGGCTGCCCGGCTTGGCGAAGGGCACCTCGCGCTCGGTCTGGCCGCCGCGCAGGGCTGACGCCAGCTCGCGGCGCTGCTCGTCGCTCATCACGTCGAGCGTGACGTCGACGCGCGTGACGCCCTCGACCGCGGAGACCGCGTCCGTCACGCGCTGCGTGATCGTGTCCCGCATCGGGCAGCCCGAGACCGTGAGGTACACGGTGACCGCGACCGCCCCGTCCGCGCCGATCTCCACCGACTTGACCATCCCGAGTTCGGTGATGGGCTTGTGGATCTCGGGGTCGTTCACCGTCGCCAGTGCCTCGCGCACCGCGTCTTCCGTAGCCATAAGGACGATGGTACGGCGCCGTACCGGTGCGTAGGAAAGTGTCTCAGCGGTCGTCTGCGTCACGTCCCCGTGACCGTTCCGCCGGGAATACGACGGGGTCGTGACGGTGGCCGTTCTGCCGTTCCTCCATCTCCTTGACCATGTCCTGCAGCTCCGAGCGGATCCAGTCGCGGGTGGCGACCTCGCCCAGGCCGATGCGCAGGGCGGCGATCTCGCGGGTCAGGTACTCGGTGTCGGCGATCGACCGCTCGTTCTGCTTGCGGTCCTGCTCCAGGTTGACCCGGTCCCGGTCGTCCTGCCGGTTCTGCGCGAGCAGGATCAGCGGGGCTGCGTAGGAGGCCTGGAGCGACAGCATCAGGGTCAGGAAGATGAACGGGTACTCGTCGAAGCGCAGGTCGCGGGGCGCGAAGATGTTCCACACCACCCACAGGATGATGACGACCGTCATCCAGACGATGAACCGCCCGGTGCCGAGGAAGCGCGCGATGCGCTCCGACAGCCGCCCGAAGGCCTCCGGGTCGTACTCGGGCAGGAACCGGCGCCGGCGCGGCAGCGGCTGGTCGAGCCGGGTGCGCGGCCGGGAGGCGGCCGTGGCGCCCGCCGGGGTGCGTTCGCGCGGGCTCTCGCGCTCAGGGACCATCGGTCGCCACCTCCTCGTCCAGGTGGAACTCCTGCTCCCGCCAGTCCTCCGGGAGCATGTGGTCGAGTACGTCGTCCACGGTGACCGCGCCCAGCAGCGATCCGGCCTCGTCGACGACGGGCGCCGCGACCATGTCGTACGTGGCGAAGAACCCGGCGATGGCCGGCAGCTCGGCCTCCGGGTCGAGCGGCTGGAGATCGTTGTCCACGATCGAGCTGACCAGGGACGGCGGTGGCTCGCGCAGCAGACGCTGGAAGTGGACCGTGCCCAGGTACTTGCCGGTCGGTGTCTCGTCCGGCGGCCGGCAGACGTAGACCTGGGCGGCCAGCGCGGGGGAGAGGTCGCGGTTGCGGACGCGGGCCAGGGCGTCGGCGACGGTGGCGTCCGGGCGCAGCACGATCGGCTCGGTGGTCATCAGACCGCCCGCCGTGCGGTCCTCGTAGGACATCAGGCGGCGCATGTCGGCAGCGTCGCCGGGCTGCATCAGGCTCAGCAGCCGCTCCTGCTCGTCCGTCGGCAGCTCGCCCAGCAGGTCGGCCGCGTCGTCGGGGTCCATGGCCTCCAGGACGTCGGCGGCGCGCTCCTCCTTCAGCTTGCCGAGGATCTCGATCTGGTCGTCCTCCGGGAGCTCCTCCAGGACGTCGGCGAGCCGGTCGTCGTCGAGGGCGGCGGCGACCTCGGCGCGGCGCTTGGGGGAGAGGTGGTGCAGGACGTTGGCGAGGTCGGCGGGGCGCAGCTGCTCGAACGTGGCGAGCAGGTTCTCGGCGCCCTGCCCCTGCTCCTCCAGGGAGAAGCCGGTGACGGCGGTCCACTCGACGGTCAGCGCCTCGCCCTTGGCCCGCCGGAAGGCACTGCCCTTCCTGCCCTTGCGGACGAAGACCCGGTCGATCTCCCACTCCCGGCGGGCCGGCAGCTGATGCACCGACAGGTCGAGGACGGTGACCTCCTCGCCGGTCTCGCCGAGCGTCACGCGCCGGTCCAGCAGCTCCCCGAAGACCAGCCGTTCGGTGGGCCGCTGCTCGAAGCGGCGGACGTTGAGCACGCCGGTGGTGATGATCTGGCCCGACTGGATGGCGGTGACCCGGGTCATCGGCAGGAAGATACGGCGGCGGGTGGCGAGTTCGACGACGAGGCCGAGCAGCCTCGGCGGCCGCTGCCCCACCCGGAGCATGACGACCAGATCGCGCACCCGCCCCACCTGGTCACCGGCCGGGTCGAATACGGCGACACCTTGGAGGTGCGATACGAAGATCCGGGGGACGCCCGCTGCCATGGCCGCGGCTCCTTTACGTGCGGGGTGGTTCGTGGTGGCTGTCTGGGTGGCTGTCTTTGTGCCTGTGTCTTCCGAATTGCCCGCTCGGGTGGGCTTCAGGCTAGCCCGTCCTGATCGCGGTCGCGTCGGCGGGCGGTCCGGACGGACTGGCTCCGATCCGCCCGCACGACCCCGGTACCCTGCGGTACGCCGTTCAGGTCTTTCGTCAGAGAGGCAGCCCCACCTGTGACTCCGATTCGCCAGAGCCGCAGCCGCGGCCGCAGTGCCGCACTCGCCAGCGCGACGTGCGCGCTGCTCGTGACGGGAACGGTGCTCACCGGCTGTGCGGAGGATCCGAACGAGGGCACCAACGGCGTCGGCAGACTTCCCGCAGCCAAGATCCAGGGCAAGACCCGGTCGGCCGCCGAGTCCGCCGGGGCGGTCCGGGTGCACGGCAACGTCGTCAGCGGCGGGCGCACGTACGCCCTCGACATGCGGCTGAAGGACGACGGCGGCGACGGCTCGGTCACCACCGAGGGCGCGACCTTCAAGCTGCTGCGCATCGGCGAGCAGCTCTACGTCAAGGCGGACGCCGCGTTCTGGGCTCATGGCAGCGGCCAGGGCGAGGACGGCGAGGGGGACGCGGCGGCGGCCTCCAAGCTCGGCGGCAAGTACGTGAAGGTGCCGCAGGGCGACCCCTCGTACAAGAAGTTCAGCGGGTTCACGGACAAGGCTCTCCTCCTCGACGGTCTGCTGACCCTGCACGGGACGCTCGCCACGGACGGCCACGACGAGGAGGCGGGCGTCCGCACCATCCGCGTCACCGGCGACAAGGGCTCCGGCGGCACCCTGGAGGTCTCCCTGGAGGGCAAGCCGTATCCGCTGCGCCTGGAGCGGGCCGGCGGAGCGGGCACCCTCACGCTCTCCGCCTGGGGCGAGGACTTCTCCCTGCGGAAGCCGGAGCGGAACGAGACGGTGGACTACGGCAAACAGCTGCCGGCGTCGTAGGCCCTCAGGCCCGTTTGCGCCGCTTCAGCAGCAGGCGGGGCAGCCCCGCCGGGATCGGCCGACGGGTGATCGCCGGGGACGGCAGGGGCGGCTCGGACAGGGAGCCGTCGGGCAGCGGCGCCGTCGCACCGGTCGGCTCCAGGCGCAGCACCCGGCATTCGCGGGCCCAGCGCTCGGGCATGGCCTCGCCGTCGGGTGCGTTCAGCCGCTTGCCCTTGAGCTCGGCGACCGCCGCGTCCCACGCCTCGGAGCCCGGTGCGAGCCGGGTGACGCGGGCCGTCCAGGTGACCAGCCGGCCGCCCTTGTCCTTGCTGCGGACCGTCACCGTCGCCTCGGCGCCGTCGGCCAGCCCCGTCAGCGGCTGCTCGCCGGGCCCGTCGCCGACCAGGCACGCGGCGCCGTCGTGCCACACGTGCCACAGTGCGCGCGCCGGGCCGTCGGGACCCTGGACCCAGACGAGGCCGGACTTCTTCGTGGCCTCCTCGACGAGGGCCTGGTCGAGCAGCTCGCTTGTCATGGGCCCCAGCCTAACCAGGCCGCTCACAGCCATCCGTTCCGCTTCAGGGCGCGGTGGATGCCGAGACAGACGACCACCGTGAAGCCAAGGATCACCGGGTAGCCGTAGCGCCAGTGCAGCTCGGGCATGTAGTCGAAGTTCATGCCGTACACACCGCACACCATCGTCGGCACGGCGATGATCGCGGCCCAGGAGGTGATCTTCCGCATGTCCTCGTTCTGGGCGACGGACGCCTGCGCGAGGTTGGCCTGGAGGATGGAGTTGAGCAGTTCGTCGAAGCCGAGGACCTGCTCCTGGACACGGGCGAGGTGGTCGGCGACGTCCCGGAAGTACTTCTGGATGTCGGGGTCGATCAGCCGCATCGGCCGCTCGCTCAGCAGCTGCATGGGTCGCAGCAGCGGCGACACGGCCCGCTTGAACTCCAGCACCTCGCGCTTGAGTTGGTAGATCCGCCCGGCGTCCGAACCGCGCGGCGAGCCCTTGCGGCCCGGGGAGAAGACCTCGGTCTCGACCTCGTCGATGTCGTCCTGCACCGCGTCGGCGACGGCGATGTACCCGTCGACCACGTGGTCCGCGATGGCGTGCAGCACGGCCGAGGGGCCTTTGGCGAGCAGCTCGGGGTCGTCCTGGAGGCGGTGCCTGAGGGCCCGCAGGGAGCCCTGCCCGCCGTGCCGGACGGTGATGAAGAAGTCCCGTCCGGTGAAGCACATGACCTCGCCGGACTCCACGACCTCGCTGTTGGCGTCGAGCTGGTCGTGCTCGACGTAGTGGATGGTCTTGAAGACCGTGAACAGGGAGTCGTCGTAGCGCTCCAGCTTGGGCCGCTGGTGGGCCTGGACGGCGTCCTCCACGGCCAGCGGGTGCAGCCCGAACTCACTGGCGATGCCGGAGAATTCGGCCTCCGTCGGCTCGTGCAGGCCGATCCACACGAAGCCCCCGTCGCGGCGCACCAGGCGCACCGCCTCGTGCGGGGTCAGCGCGTTCTCGGTCTCGATGCGGCGGCCGTCGCGGTAGACGGCGCAGTCGACGACGGCGGAGGACGCGGCGGGACTGCGGGTGGCGTCGTAGGCGCCGCCCTCCTTGCGCAGCGACACACGGGACGGACGGACGGCTGCGCGCAGGTCGCGGATCATCGACATGGCGGGCTCCTTCGCGGGCGTGCAACGAACGGCGCCGGCGACGGTTGGAACCACCCGGAATGAGGACGTAGGAACTACGGATGTTTGGCACGTCCACAAAGCGGGGAGCACCGCACCGTCGCGGTGGCCGGTTTCGTTACTGATTCAGCTACTGAGGCAGATCAGGCAAAGCGAAACGAAGCGCTCTTCCGCGGTGAAGCGAGTGCGAGAGGTGGCAGCCAGGTACAGAAGCAGCTACATCGGCGGCGCGAAGAGCGTGGTGCTACTGCACGGTCGACTTCGATCCATTGCAGCCCCACCTCCTCCGGCCGGTCCCTCGTAAGGGAGTTCCTTCGGCGTCGGGGCTTGATCGCGACGCTTCTGCGTGCTGCCCCGAACCACCGGGCAAGAGTAGCAGCCGACACAACTGTCAAGGTGCTGCTTTGCCCGCTACTGGCGAGTTCTATGCTCGCCGCATGGCAGATGTTCTTCCTCTGGTCGAGGCCCGGTTGCGCACCGCGCTGGGCGAACCGGACGCGCGCGCGGCGGTCACCTTCCTGGGCACGGACCGCATCGAGGTGCTCCGCTTCCAGGAGGGCGGCATCGTCCGCTACGCCACGCTGGGCATGTCCGCGCACCCCATGACGGACCCCACGGCGGTGGTCGCCGACCCCGTCAAGGGGCCGCGCGCCGAGCTGGTCCTCTCCGTCCGTTCCGGGCGGGCCGACACCGACAAGGCGTTCCGGCCGCTCGCCGTGCTCGCGGCGTCTCCGCAGGTGGAGGGCCTGGTCGTGGCCCCCGGCGCGTCCCTCGACGTGGGTGAGCCGCTGTGGCCGGGCGCTCCGTTCACCTCGGTCCTGGTCGCGGAGCCGGGCGGTCTGGTGGAGGACCTGGAGCTCGACGAGCCCCTCGACCCCGTGCGGTTCCTGCCGCTGCTGCCGATGACGCCGAACGAGGCCGCCTGGAAGCGGGTGCACGGCGCGCAGGCGCTTCAGGAGAAGTGGCTGAACTCAGGGACGGACCTCCGGGATCCGTCCCGGAAGTCCGTCCCGCTGGAGTGAGGAAGCTCACCAACGCCGGTCCGCGAAGCGTCAGTTGGCGAACACGGTGACGCTGTCCTCGCCGGCGTGCCTCGGCTCGAGTTCCGCTGCCTCGTGCGTGAGCGCCTTGCGCCGCACGACGACCACGGCCGCGCCGAGGACCGCGGTGAGCGCCGCCACCACGAACGGGACGTGGACGTCGGTCCACTCCTCGATCTTCGGCGCGAAGAACGGAGCGGCCGCCGCCGCGAACCAGCGGACGAAGTTGTAACCCGCGCTCGCCACCGGCCGGGGTGCGTCCGAGACGCCGAGGGCCAGCTCCGTGTAGACGGTGTTGTTCACGCCGATGAAGGCGCCGGACAGGATCGTGCAGACGACGGCCGTGGTGTGCGAGCCGTAGCCGAGCACCAGTACGTCGGCCGCGAGCAGCACCAGCGAACCGCCGAGCACCTTCAGCGAACCGAACCGCTGCTGGAGCCGGGGCGCGACGATCACCGAGAAGACGGCGAGCAGCACCCCCCAGGCGAAGAACACCGCACCCGACCGGTACGGGCTCATGTTCAGCACGAACGGCGTGAAGGCCAGCACGGTGAAGAACGTGTAGTTGTAGAAGAACGCCGAGACCGCCGCGGAGGCGAGACCGCCGTGGCCCAGGGCCTTGAGGGGGTCGAGCAGCGAGGTCTTGCGGGCGGGCTTGGGCTGCTCCTTCAGGAACACCGTGATGCACAGGAAGCCGACGGCCATGAGGAACGCCGTGCCGAAGAAGGGGTAGCGCCAGCTGGCGTCGCCGAGCAGGGCGCCCAGCAGCGGGCCGCAGGCCATGCCGAGGCCGAGGGCCGACTCGTACAGCAGGATCGCCGCGGCGCTGCCGCCGGCCGCCGCGCCGACGATGACCGCGAGGGCCGTCGAGACGAACAGCGCGTTGCCCAGGCCCCACCCGGCCCGGAAGCCGACCAGTTCGCCGACGGATCCGGAGGTGCCCGCGAGTCCGGCGAACACCACGACGAACGCGAGGCCGAGCAGCAGGGTCCTGCGGCCGCCGATCCGGCTGGAGACCCAGCCGGTCACCAGCATCGCGACGGCGGTGATGAGGAAGTACGACGTGAAGAGCAGGGAGACCTGGCTCGCCGTGGCGTCGAGACCCTGGGCGATGGACGGCAGGATCGGGTCGACGAGCCCGATGCCCATGAAGGCGACGACCGACGCCCCGGCGGTCGCCCACACGGACGTGGGCTGCTTCAGGAGGCCGCCCGCTCCGGCGTCGAAGGGGTCCATTGCTTGCTCCCATTCCCCCGAGACCGATGTAGTTGGTATATACACATACTAAGTTAGCCAAGCTAATTAATGCAAGTTGCATCTAATGCCGGTGGTGAAGGGTTCCGTCCGGATGGGTGATCGTCCTTGACGCGGCGCGGCAGGGGTAGGACCGTGGGGCCCTATGAGGGGCGAACCCAGTTGCCCGAAGTGCGGTGGCCGGGTCAGGGCTCCCGGCCTCTTCTCCGACTCGTGGCAGTGCGATGTGCACGGCACCGTTCACCCGGTGCAGCCCGTGATACCGCCCAGCGTCGACGCCCTCGACGTGGTGGTGCACCGCACCCGGGTCCCGCTGTGGATGCCGTGGCCGCTGCCGGTCGGGTGGCTGTTCACGGGCGTGGCCTGCGCGGGTGACGACCGCACCGGTGGCCGCGCGACCGCCGTCGCCTGCGCAGGGCCCGGGCCGCTCGGCGGCATGGGCGAGCTGATCCTGGTGGCCGAGGAACTGGGGGTCGGACTCGGCGCGCGGTACGCGGGCATGGACGGCCCCGACCCCGGCCCCCACATGGACGTCGAGAAACCGCCCCAGGCGAAGGTGCTGGCCGCCGGCCGTCCCACGCCGTTGTGGCACGTGGCCGGGGCGCCGGAGGACCGGGCCGTCTTCGCCGGTGAGGCGCTGGGCATGTGGCTGTGGGCCGTGGTGTGGCCCGAGCAGTCCGGGCTGCTGATGTACGACGAACTGGTGCTGACGGATCTGCGCGATGCCGGTGCGGAGGTCGAGCTGGTCCCCTGCGGCGCCCTGTCCCCGCGGTTGCTCGGGCCCTGAGGGGACGGGCCGGGGAGCGGGGAGCGCCGGGAGTGTAGGGGGCGCCTGGCGGGTTCGGGTGTGACATCCGGGGTCGAAAAGCCGGTTATCCTGGAGCAGCCCTGTTCGTGCCGTCCCTGTCTGGAGTTCGTGTCGTGCGCATCGATCTGCACACCCACTCCACCGCTTCCGACGGCACGGACACACCGTCCGAGCTGGTGCGCAAGGCCGCTGTGGCCGGGCTGGACGTCGTCGCGCTGACCGACCACGACACCACCCGCGGGCATGCCGAGGCCATCGCGGCGCTGCCCGAAGGGGTCACGCTGGTCACCGGGGCCGAGCTCTCCTGCCGGCTCGACGGGATCAGCATGCACATGCTGGCGTACCTCTTCGACGCCGAGGAGCCGGCTCTGCTCGCCGAGCGCGAGCTGGTCCGGGACGACCGGGTGCCGCGCGCCCAGGGGATGATCGCCAAGCTTCAGGAGCTGGGCGTGCCGGTGACGTGGGAGCAGGTGGCGCGGATCGCCGGTGAGGGGTCCGTCGGGCGCCCGCACGTGGCGAGCGCGCTCGTCGAGCTCGGTGTCGTGCCGACCGTGAACGACGCCTTCACCCAGGACTGGCTGGCCGACGGCGGCCGGGTCTTCGTGGAGAAGCACGAGACCGACCCCTTCGAGGCCATCCGGCTGATCAAGGGCGCGGGCGGAGTCGCGGTGTTCGCGCACCCCGCGGCCAGCAAGCGGGGGCGCACGGTGCCGGAGGCCGCCATCGCCGAGATGGCCGCCGCCGGGCTGGACGGCCTCGAGGTCGACCACATGGACCACGACGCCGACACCAGGGCGCGGCTGCGGGGGCTGGCGAAGGAGCTCGGACTCCTCGTCACCGGGTCGTCGGACTACCACGGCAGCCGCAAGACGTGCGTGCTCGGGGAGTACACGACGGACCCCGAGGTCTACGGGGAGATCACCCGGCGGGCCTTCGGGGCGTTTCCCGTGCCGGGCGCCGGCGGAGCCCTCTGAGGTCCTCCTGCCGTAGGCCCGTTCCTCACTTCTTCCTTCTCTCTCACTCGGCGCTGCGCGCCGTGCCCGCCCGTTCCCGCGGAACGGACCGGCCACGGCCGTAGCCCCCTGCGCAAGGCTCACTCATGTTCGACCTCGCCGTCTTCGGCTCCCTGTTCCTGACCCTCTTCGTCATCATGGATCCCCCCGGGATCACCCCGATCTTCCTCGCGCTCACCGCCGGCCGGCCCGGAAAGGTGCAGAAGAGGATGGCCTTCCAGGCCGTCTGCGTGGCCGGTGGGGTCATCACCGTGTTCGGGCTCCTCGGGCACCAGATCCTGGACTATCTGCACGTGTCCGTGCCCGCGCTGATGATCGCGGGCGGACTGCTGCTCCTGCTGATCGCGCTGGACCTGCTCACCGGCAAGACCGACGAGCCCAAGCAGACCAAGGACGTGAACGTCGCCCTCGTGCCGCTGGGCATGCCGCTGCTGGCCGGACCCGGGGCGATCGTGTCGGTCATCCTCGCCGTGCAGAAGGCCCACAGCGTCGCCACGCAGGTGTCGGTGTGGGCGGCGATCCTCGCCATCCATGTGGTGCTGTGGCTGGTGATGCGCTATTCGCTGGTGATCATCCGGATCATCAAGGACGGCGGTGTCGTCCTGGTGACCCGGCTCGCGGGCATGATGCTCTCCGCGATCGCCGTGCAGCAGATCATCAACGGTGTCACCCAGGTGATCCAGGGCAGCTGACGGCCCGCGCGGGTCCAGAGGTGCCGACGGCCCATGCGGGTCCAGAGGTGCCGACGGCCCGCGAGGTGCCGACGGCCCGCGCGGGTCCAGAGGTGCTGACGGCCCGCCTCATGCCTGGTGGGTCAGGACGCCGCGGATCTCCCGGGCCACCGCCGGGTGGCCGAGGTACTCGTCCATCTTGTGCGCCCGCTCCCGGCCGTTGCGGACGGCCGGCTGGGAGAGCTTCCCCCACCGTTCGTCCTCCAGGGGGCAGCCGATGGCCACCGCGTCGGTGGGGCACCAGGCGTTGACCCAGTCCCGCACCCGGGGCGGCCGGTGCGGGCCCCGGACGAGCAGCCGTTCGTTGACGCCGTCCAGCCCGAGCGGGCTGCCCGCGGTGACCAGCAGGACCGGGTCCAGGGTGTCGGGGAGGCGGGTCAGGAGGTCCATGCCCACGACCGTGCCCAGACTGTGCGTGACCAGCACCAGCTCACCGCTGGTGGGCATCGTCTCCATGACGCTGTCCAGCACCGCCTGCCGCACCGCGCCGTCACCGAGGTACAGGTCGACGTCCCGCAGGAACGTCGCGATCGTCCACTCGTCCACGTCGGACTTGGCGGCGAGCCAGCTCAGGGGGCGGTGCAACGCGTCGACCAGGCCCGCACCGAAGCCCTCCGTGGTCGCCGGCCCGTTCTGCGGCATGCCGGCCCGGGTGGCGGCCTCGTGGAGCAGCCGTTCGTAGGAGCCCGTCGGCGACTGCGCGGCGAACACCTCGGCGGCTGCTGCGGCGCTCACCCGGTCCAGGCCGATGGACTCGGCCGCGCTGCTCTCCCTGCCGCTCACGAGGTCGTGCAGGCGCACGCCGTAGAACGGGAACCAGGCGTCCTCCGGGTCGAGCGGGGGCAGGGACGCGAGGGTGAGCCCGCGGTTCAGGCCGGCCGTCCAGGTAAGGCGCAATTCGGCGGGGTCCTTCTCCTGCTGGTCCCGGCCGTGCAGGAAGACCAGGTGCTGCCGGCCGCCGAAGGCGGTGGCGCGGGCCCGGAGCCCGACCTTGGGCCCCTCGCCCCCGGTCCCGGTCTCGGTGACCCCGACCGCGGGGACCGGCAGGCTCGTGACACCGCCCCCGCCCGGCACCGGCGCCGTCGTCCCGCCGGGCTGCGCCCGGAGGCCGGGCATGGCCGTGTCGGGCTGCGCCCCGAGGCCGGGGGACGCGAGGCCGGGGGACACGAGGCCGGGTGCCGTGAGAGAGGCCGGCGCGCCCGCCAAGGCCTGGTCAAGACCGCTGTCCGGGCCCATCTCCGCCAGCAGCGCACGCCGCTCCGGGGTGAGGTCCAGCCCGGCCAGGTGCTTGAGGATCGAGCTGATGCGGACGCCCTCGTTGGCGACCCACTCGACGGTGTCACCGTCGCCCTCCTGCCAGGGCCGGCCGTCCTTGCGCAGCACACGGCCCTGGTCGTCCCGCTTCGGCACGCCGCTGTGGTGCAGCGCCACGACCTCCCACTGGTCGTTGAAGACCGGGGAGCCGGAGTTCCCCGGTTCCGTGTCGGTCGTGTAGTGCACGAAGTCGTCGAGCCGGACCAGCACCGCGTTGTCGCGCAGCGCGATCTCCTTCAGCCGCCCCTGAGGGTGGCCGATGATGTTCACCTTCTCGCCGAGCACCAGCTTGCCGATCTGCACGCTCAGCCGGTTCCAGCCGAAGACCTCACCCGGTGGCGGGCCGTCCGGGGCGGGCGCCACCGCCACGAGCGCGAAGTCGAGCCGTCCGTCCGCCGCGAAGAAGGTACCGGGGTCGAGCTCCATGCGGACGACGGTGTCGGGCTGGTTGTCGGCCGTGACCTGGGCGTTGAACTCCACGAAGCAGGTGCGGGCGAAGCTCTCGTCCGGAAGGACGTGGTGGTTGGTCATCAGCAGCCGCGGCGAGACCAGGAAGCCGGTGCCGTGCGGCAGCTCACGGCCGTCGCGCCGCCGGGTGATCCGGGCGACCGTGGCCCCGGCCCTGACACCGCGCGGCAGGAAGCTCCAGGCCTGGAGCTCGTTGGACAGGTCGATGATCCGCTCGTTGGCGTCGGGCAGGGCCATGGCCTCGCGGTGGATGTCCGCCACCACCGCCGAGGGCGACAGACCGCCCCGGTCCATGATCCGGTCGGCGCGCACCGCGAGCGCGTCCGGGGAGTCGGGGAACCGCACACCGGCCGCCAGCCGGCCCTCGACCCGCTCGCGTTCGGCGGTGGAGTCCTCGTAGCGCCGGGCGGCCTCGGCGGCGGCCCGCTCGTGCAGCGCCCTGTGCGACTGGTCCGTCACCGACATGCTCCACCGTCCCGTCCTGGTTCGCGCGCCCCCCAGCCAGTACGCCCCCGGCCGGTGAGGTCCGCAACAGCGGAGCCCCCGCACGGCCGATGCCGGGCGGGGGCTCCGCGTACGGGAGAGCTGCGCGCGTTATGAGGCCGTGGTCTCGGCCGGGCGGATCCAGAGGCGCTGCCCGATGGCGGCCGCCTGCTGAACGATGCGGTTGACGGAGGCGGCGTCCACGACGGTCGTGTCCACCGGTGTGCCGTCCACGTCGTCCAGCCGCATGATTTCGAAGCGCATGGGCTTCTCCCTTCGTCTGGTCATCCTCCTGAGGAGAACTACTTGGTGGTGCTGCGTTGTCCGGTCCACCGGGTCCGTGCCCGGTGTTCCTTATGAGTCAACAGCGATGCGTGCGTCAAACATTCCCTACGCTAAGGAAATTTTTCGAACGGCTAATTACCGAGACGTAAGAGTGTGGTTACGGGACCGACCGGGACCGGTTGTGTTCGCAGTGTGACCGCCCGGACAATGGAGGTGATGAACGACGACCCAGCGGCTCTCCACGCCCGCATCGACCGCACGAACGAGCTGCTCCAGCGCATGCTCGCCGAGGTGGCGAAGACGCCCTCGACCCACGCGATCTTCGTGGACGCGGGGTATCTGTACGCGGCCGCGGGACGCCTCGTCGCCGGTACGGAGGACCGCCGCGCCTTCGACCTGGACGCCGAAGGCCTGATCGACGCGCTCATCGACAAGGCCCGCACGATCTTCGCGGACAGCCGGCTGCTGCGGGTCTACTGGTACGACGGCGCCCGGCGCCGCATCCACACGGCCGAGCAGCAGACCATCGCGGAACTGCCGGACGTCAAGGTGCGCCTGGGCAACCTCAATGCCAACAACCAGCAGAAGGGCGTCGACTCCCTCATCCGCTCCGACCTGGAGTCGCTCGCCCGGCACCGCGCCATCAGCGACGCCGCCCTGCTCGGCGGCGACGAGGACCTGGTGTCGGCGGTGGAGGCGGCCCAGGGGTACGGCGCCCGGGTCCACCTCTGGGGCATCGAGGCGCCCGAGGGCCGCAACCAGGCGGAGCCCCTGCTCTGGGAGGTCGACAGCCAGCGCACCTTCGACCTCGACTTCTTCAAGCCGTACGTCTCCCGCCGCACCGCCGCCGCCCATGAGCCGGGAGCGGCCCGGCCCGGCCGTGAGGACGTGCGGTTCGTGGGCGCCCAGATCGCCGCGAAGTGGCTGGCGGCACGCGGCCGGGACACCCTGGTGGAACTGCTGCCCGGACACCCGTACCTGCCCGGTTCGGTGGACCAGGACCTGCTCGTGGAGGCGGAGGGGCTCCTTCAGTACTCGCTGCGCGGTCAGGCGGACCTGCGGCGAGCCCTGCGCGACGGCTTCTGGGAGCACCTGAGGACGCAGTACTAGGGCCCGGCTCCAGTGCACGTCGGCCGGATGGCTAGGGCCTGTCGTCTGGATCAGGTCGGCCGAGAGTGACTGCGCCTGTCGGCGCCCCGCTCGGGTCGGCATGATCCAAACGACAGGCCCTAGGCCCGTCGCAGGCCGTCCCAGAAGTCCGCGAGGGCGTGGGCCGTCGGAACGGGCCGGTCGGCGTTGGGGGAGTGCTCCGCCCCCGTGATGACCGTGCGGTGCGCGTTCAGCCGCCGCGCCATGTCGTCGAGGATCGCCACCGGCCAGGTGTCGTCGTGCGCGCCCGACAGCACGTGGAACGGCAGGGGCACCGCCGCCAGTTCGGCGACGCGGTCCGGCTCGGTGCACAACTGGCGTCCGGTGGCGAGCAGTTGGGCAGGGCTGTGGCCCAGCCAGCGGCGGCGCAACTGCTCCTCGGTCCCGAGGCCGCGGGCGGGTCCGCCCACCTCCTCCGGCGGGCCCATGGCCCGGATGGCCCCCCACACCTCCTCCATCGACAGCACGGCGAGCGCGTCGCGCAGCAGCTTCACGCGCTGCTGCTGGGAGACGGAGATCTCCGCCGGGCCGGACGAGACGAGGGTGAGGGAGAGGAAGGGCGAGTGGTCGAGCAGCACGGCCGCACGGGCGATCTGCCCGCCCAGGGAGTGCCCCACGAGGTGCACGGGCCCGCCCAGCGCCTCGGCCTGTGCGAGCACGTCCCGCGCCAGTTCCCGCTGGGCGTAGGGGGTTTCGTCGTCCAAGGGGCCGCCGGACTCGTGCTGTCCCCGCCCGTCCACGGCGACGAGCCGGTATCCGCGCTGGGCGAGCGGCTCGTGCAGCAGCCTGAAGTCCTCCTTGCTCCCGGTGAACCCGGGCAGCATCAGGACCACACCCGCCTCCTGCCCGGTCGCCGCCGGCGAGTCGACGGCGGCGAACTCGCCCCGTGAGGTGCGCAGGCGGCGGGCACGGGCGCCCGCGGGCGGAGGGAAGACGGGGTGGCTGGTCACGGGGTGAGGGTAACGGCTGGGACACCGGCCCGGTGCCCCGGTGAACGCCGAACGGCCCGGCCCCCCGAGTGAGGGGACCGGGCCGTCCGGGAGGGGTGTGTCAGCCCTCCGAGGACTCCGCGGCGGCCGTGGCCTTGCGCGGGCGACGGGCCCGGGGCTTCGCCTCGGCCGCGTCCTCCGCGGTCGCGGCGGCGGCCGTGGTCGCCTTGCGCGTCCGGCGCGGCTTGGTGGCGGCGGTCTCCGGCTCCTGATCCGCCTGGGCGGGGATCTCGGTGGGCTCGGCGGCCTTACGGGCGCGACGGCGCGGCTTGGCCTCAGTGCCCTCGGCCGTGTCGACGCTCGCCTCGGCCGCCGCGGCGGTCTTCCGCGTCCGGCGCGGCTTGGCCTCGACGGCCTCCGCGTCCGGAGCGGCGGCAGCCGCCTTGCGCGTCCGGCGCGGCTTCGCCTCGGTGCCCTCGGCCGTGTCGACGCTCGCCTCGGCCTTGGCGGCCGCCGCCTTGCGGGTACGCCGCGGCTTGGCCTCGGCGGTCTCCGGCTCCTGAACCGACTGGGCCGGGATCTCGGCGACGGCGGGCGCGGCCTCGGCGGCCTTGCGGGTGCGGCGCGGCTTGGCCTCCGTGCCCTCGGCCGTGTCGACCGCTTCCTCGGCTGCGACCGCGGCCTTGCGGGTGCGGCGCGGCTTGGTCTCGGCGGCAGCGGGTGCCTCGGCCGTGACCGCGGGCTCGGCGGTCTTGCGGGTGCGCCGGCGCGGCGCGGCCTCGGTGGCCTCGGCCGTGTCGACGGCCGACTCGGCCGCGGTCGCCTTGCGCGTACGCCGGGGCTTCGCCTCCGCCGCCTCGACGCCGTCCTGCGCCGCCACGGCGGTCTTGCGGGTGCGGCGGCGCGGCGCGGCCTCGGTGGCCTCCGCCGTGTCGACGGCCGACTCGGCCTGCGCGGCCGTCTTGCGGGCCCGGCGCGGCTTCGTCTCCGACGGCTCCGGAGCGGACTCGGTGCTCCCCTCGGCCGTGTCGACCGCCGACTCGGCCGCGGAGGCCGTGGCCTTGCGGGTGCGGCGGCGCGGCGTGGCCGAGGCCTCGGGCAGTGCGGCGTCCACGGTGGCCGGGGCGTCGGCGACGACCGTCGCCTCCGGGGCCGACGGCGTCACCGCGGCCTCGGTCTCGACCACCGTCGGCTCCGAGCGGCGCGTGCGGCGTCGACGCGGCTTGGCAGCCGCCTCAGGCGCCTCGGCCGCAGCCTCGGGCGCCGATCCGGGAGCCGTCGAGGCCGTGCCCTCGGCCGTCGCGACGGCGCTTGCCGCCTGCGCGGACGTGGGGGCCTCGACCGCCGTGACGGAAGCCGGCTCGGACTGGGCACCGCCGCGGGTGCGGCGGCGGCGACGCGGAGTGCGGGGAGTCGTGACGGCGTCCGCCTCGGCGGCGCCCTCGGTGGCCGTGGCCGTGGTCTCCTGGGTGGTGCCGCCGACCGACTCCGGCGCCCCGTCCAGCGCGGTACCGCCACGGGTACGGCGGCGGCGACGCGGCGTACGCGGCGACCGCTCGCGGTCGGCCGAGCGGGATTCCTCGCGGTCGCCGCGGCCACCTCGGCCGCCGCGCCCGCGCGGCCCGCGGCCGCCCGGCTCGCCGAGGTCCTCCAGCTCCTCCGCGTCCAGCCCGGCGCGCGTACGCTCCGAGCGCGGCAGGACACCCTTGGTGCCCTCGGGGATGCCGAGGTCCGTGTACAGGTGCGGAGAAGTGGAGTACGTCTCCGGCGGGTCGTTGAAGCCCAGGTCCAGCGCCTTGTTGATCAGCTGCCAGCGCGGGATGTCGTCCCAGTCGACGAGCGTGATCGCCGTACCCTTCGCCCCCGCGCGGCCGGTGCGGCCGATGCGGTGCAGGTACGTCTTCTCCTCTTCCGGCGACTGGTAGTTGATGACGTGCGTGACGCCCTCGACGTCGATGCCGCGGGCGGCGACGTCGGTGCAGACGAGCACGTCCACCTTGCCGTTGCGGAAGGCGCGCAGCGCCTGCTCGCGGGCGCCCTGGCCGAGGTCGCCGTGGACCGCGCCGGAGGCGAAACCGCGCTGCTTGAGCTGGTCGGCCAGGTCGGCCGCGGTGCGCTTGGTGCGGCAGAACACCATGACCAGCCCCCGGCCCTCGGCCTGGAGGATGCGCGCCACCATCTCGGGCTTGTCCATGTTGTGCGCGCGGTAGATGAACTGCTTCGTGTTCGCGACCGTCGCGCCGGCGTCGTCCGGGGAGGTGGCGCTGATGTGCGTGGGCTGCGACATGTAGCGGCGGGCGAGACCGATGACCGCGCCCGGCATGGTGGCCGAGAACAGCATGGTCTGGCGCCGCACCGGCAGCATGTTGATGATCTTCTCGACGTCGGGCAGGAAGCCCAGGTCGAGCATCTCGTCGGCCTCGTCGAGCACCAGGCACTTGACGTGCTTCAGGTTCAGCTTCTTCTGCCCGGCGAGGTCCAGGAGCCGGCCCGGGGTGCCGACGACCACGTCGACGCCCTTCTTCAGGGCCTCGACCTGGGGCTCGTAGGCCCGGCCGCCGTAGATGGCCAGGACGCGCACGTTGCGTGCCTTGCCGGCGGTCAGCAGGTCGTTGGTGACCTGCGTGCACAGCTCGCGCGTGGGGACGACGATCAGTGCCTGCGGGGCGTCGGTGAGGTCCTCGGGCTCGGCGCGTCCGGCCTCGACGTCGGCGGGGACGGTGACGCGCTCGAGGAGCGGGAGGCCGAAGCCCAGCGTCTTGCCGGTGCCGGTCTTGGCCTGGCCGATGACGTCCTTGCCCGACAGGGCGACGGGGAGCGTCATCTCCTGGATGGGGAAGGGGGCGACGATGCCGACGGCCTCCAGGGCCTCGGCGGTCTCGGGAAGGATTCCGAGCTCTCGGAACGTAGTCAGGGTGCTGCCTCTTCTGTGTGGGCGGCGCGAGGCGAGCGCGGGGGTCGTGTCAACCGTGCCGGGGGACGTCGGCTGCCTACGGGCGGGCCGTAGAGCACGGGACCGCGCCGACGCTCTAGCGCTCGTGCCGCTGAGGGTGTCCCTCTCCGGGTCTCGTACGCACTGTGGCGGACGGCCGGGGAAGGCTGTCGGGTCGGAGCCGATCGGGCCACCGACCGGGCATCCTCATACGTGCGGCCTGTCGAGGTACGACGACGTACCAGCAGGCGCATTACCACCATACCCCGGAATCGCGCACATGCGATGGCCGATTTGGTCACGTAGTCGTCGTCACAGTGATCGGCCAGGGCCTTACGCCTCCCGGCAGGCGGGCTATTGTGCGCTTCATGACGAGCTCTGACAAGCCTGAGAACGCCTCGGACACCGCCGCCGCCCCCACCTCCGTCGCCGCCCAGGACTGGGCGACGGCCTCGGCCGACCCGCAGTACCGCGCCGCGGTCGTGGACCTGCTCGGCGCGCTCGCGTACGGGGAGCTCGCGGCGTTCGAGCGGCTCGCGGAGGACGCCAAGCTGGCGCCGACGCTGGCGGACAAGGCGGAGCTGGCCAAGATGGCGTCGGCGGAGTTCCACCACTTCGAGAGGCTGCGCGACCGGCTGGCCGAGATCGGGGAGGAGCCGACGCGGGCGATGGAGCCGTTCGTCGCCGCGTACGACGGTTTCCACAAGCAGACGGCCCCCTCGGACTGGCTGGAGGGCCTGGTGAAGGCCTACGTCGGCGACTCCATCGCCAGCGACTTCTACCGCGAGGTCGCCGCCCGGCTGGATTCCGACTCCCGCGCCCTGGTGCTGGCCGTCCTCGACGACACGGGGCACGGCGGCTTCGCCGTGGAGAAGGTGCGCGCCGCCATCGACGCCGACCCCCGCGTGGGCGGACGGCTCGCGCTCTGGGCGCGGCGGCTGATGGGCGAGGCCCTGTCGCAGTCCCAGCGGGTGGTCGCCGACCGGGACGCGCTGTCGACCATGCTGGTGGGCGGGGTCGCGGACGGCTTCGACCTGGCCGAGGTCGGCAAGATGTTCTCCCGGATCACCGAGGCCCACACCAAGCGGATGGCCGCGCTGGGACTGGCCGCCTAGCCCGGCGCCGTACGGCCGGCGCCCGTCGTCATCGGCGCCGCCACCACCGGCGACGCCTCAGGCGGTCGCCGACCGGCGGCGCAGTCTTCCCGCGGGGCGCAGCAGCAGCGACAGCGAGGCCACCGAGACGATGACCGCGCCGAGCAGGACGAGCAGCACGTGCCCGGCGTCCAGCGCGCTGTGCATGACGAAGGCCCCGAACAGAGCCCCCGCGACACCGGTGGACAGCACCATGGAGCGGGCCGGGAGCCGGTGCGCCCAGCGGTGCGTGGCCGCCCACGCCAGAGCCAGGCCGAGGATCGCGGAACTCAGCGCTTCCAGGAGCATGTCGGGGTCCCTCCCACATGGCCGGCCTGCCCAAATCGGTCGTAGCCCGTCTTACCCCTGACCTGCGGATTCCAATCCACCCCTGTGGGCGACTTGTGGTCCATCCGTGAAGGAACCGGTGCGCCGCAAGGGGAAGCCGAGCGTTACGGGGGAGGAGTGTCCGAGGACGGCCGACGCAAACGGGGAGACGGGCGTAAAGGGGGAGACGAGCGCAAACGCGGACACCGACGCGAACGGGCACACCGACGCGAACGGGGACACCGACGCGAACAGGGACATCAACGCGAAGGGGCGGGACGGCCACTGGCCGTCCCGCCCCTTCGCGCGTATGCGCCTACAGCGCTCCGAAGCCCACCTTGCGCGGGGCCGGCTCACCGATCTCGACGTACGCGAGACGGTCGGCCGGGACGAGGAGCTTGCGGCCGTGCTCGTCCACGAGGCTGAGCAGCTGCGACTTTCCGGCCAGCGCCTCGGCGACCACGCGCTCGACCTCCTCGGCGGTCTGACCGCTCTCCAGAACGATCTCGCGGGGCGCGTGCTGCACGCCGATCTTGACCTCCACGGCTATGTCCCTCCGACGGTCAGTGATGTGCGCGACCTTCCGCGCCGTACGCAGCACACATTAGCCCGGTGAGGGGACGTACATGCTCCGCCCGGGAACGCCACGAGCGAACAACGGGCGGGAACAAAGTGCCGTCAGTGCTGTGGCTGGTCCATGCCGTGCAGCGGGAAGCCCGCGATGCCGCGCCATGCCAGCGAGGTGAGCAGCTGCACGGCCTGGTCGCGCGGCACGCTGCGGTCGCTGTGCAGCCAGGACCGCGCCACCACCTGGGCCAGGCCGCCCAGGCCCGAGGCGAGCAGCATCGACTCCGCGCGCGACAGGCCGGTGTCCTCGGCGATGACGTCGCAGATCGCCTCCGCGCACTCGTTCGTGACCTTGTCGACGCGCTCGCGCACGGCGGGCTCGTTGGTCAGGTCCGACTCGAAGACCAGGCGGAAGGCTCCGCCGTCGTCCTCCACGTAGGCGAAGTAGGCGTCCATCGTGGCCCGGACGCGCTGCTTGTTGTCGGTCGTCGACGCGAGCGCGTTGCGGACGGACTGGATGAGCGACTCGCAGTGCTGGTCCAGCAGCGCGAGATAGAGGTCGAGCTTGCCCGGGAAGTGCTGGTAGAGCACCGGCTTGCTGACACCGGCTCGCTCCGCGATGTCGTCCATCGCGGCGGCGTGGTAGCCCTGGGCCACGAAGACCTCCTGGGCGGCACCCAGGAGCTGGTTGCGTCGGGCACGGCGCGGCAGGCGTGTGCCCCGCGGGCGAACCGCCTCTGTCTGCTCGATGGCTGTCACGCCGCCTCCCATAGTCGTCCACATGCGGATCTGGCCGCGTCGCCATCGTACTTTTCGGTAACCGTGGTGTGCGCGGTGAGAACGCAGAATTTCACGGACCGGACGGATCCGAAAGCGGTTGCCAAGGTTTCAAACAGGGTCAGAGCGGGCAAAATGCTGCCCCTTTCCTGTTCTCGGGGGTTCCTCGTCGCCGGTCGGCGGCGAAGGTCACCGGTAGTCGTCTTCGTCGAGCGAGACGATCCGGGTCTGCTCCACCAGGTCGGCCTCGTTGGCGCGGTCCGGGTCCACGGAGGTCAGCGGGTCGTCGCGGTCCGGCGCGAGATCCGCCTGCTGCTCCGCCGCGTCGACCTCGGGGGCCTCGACGTCGAACTCCCGCGCCTCCTGCGCGTCATCGGCCTCGAACGTCTCCGGGTCGGTGGGGTCTACGGCCATGCTGGGCTCCCTTCCTACGAACGTCCCTGGGAATGCAGGGGCCACACGCGGGTGCCCTCCCTATGAGCCTAGGAGACACCCGGTCCGGACGCTATGCGATCCGCGTCCGGGACGTGACACAGTGCTCATTCCGTTGACTGCTACCCCCGCGCACCCGGGTGCCTCCTCCCGAGCCCTCCCAACGGCCGATTCCTGTGACGGCGAACACAGGCGAACGCATGAGCCACTACGTGATCGTCTCGTAACATTGCCGCATGTCTTCGACCGAGCTGCCCTTCGTGCCGCCTGCCAATGTGCTGCCGAAGGTGGGGACCGTCCGGGTCGCGGAGGGCGAAAGGCTGCGGTCGGTCGAGCTGCCCGGCGTCACCTTGACGGTCCGGTCGAGGCCGCCCGCGTGCGAGGGGCTCCCCCCGGCGCTGTACGTGCACGGGCTCGGCGGCTCCTCGCAGAACTGGTCGGCGCTGATGTCCCTGCTGGACGAGTGCGTCGACAGCGAGGCCCTCGACCTGCCCGGCTTCGGGGATTCCCCGCCGCCGGACGACGGCGACTACTCCGTCACGGGGCACGCGCGCGCGGTCATCCGCTACCTCGAGGCCTCCGGGCGCGGTCCCGTGCACCTGTTCGGGAACTCGCTCGGTGGCGCAATCGCCACCCGTGTCGCCGCGGTCCGGCCCGATCTGGTCCGTACGCTCACGCTTGTGTCGCCCGCCCTGCCCGAGATCCGAGTGCAGCGCACCGCCGTGCCCACGGGGCTGCTGGCGGTGCCCGGAGTCGCCCTGCTCTTCACCCGGCTCACCCGGCAGTGGACGGCGGAGCAGCGGGTGCGTGGCGTGATGGCGCTCTGTTACGGGGATCCGGGGCGGGTGACGCCGGAAGGATTCAGCAACGCGGTGCAGGAGATGGAGCGGCGGCTGCGGCTGCCGTACTTCTGGGACGCGATGGCGCGCTCCGCGCGCGGGATCGTCAACGCCTACACGCTGGGCGGCCAGCAGGGTCTGTGGCGCCAGGCCGAACGAGTTCTCGCGCCGACCCTCCTCGTCTACGGCGGCCGTGACCAGCTCGTCGGCTTCCGCATGGCCCAGAAAGCGGCCCGGGCCTTCCGTGACGCGCGGCTCATGACGTTGCCGGACGCGGGACATGTGGCGATGATGGAGTACCCGGAGACGGTGGCCAAGGCGTTTCGCGAACTCCTCGCAGAGGCAGGGGAGTCGGGCACGCAGCGGGCCAGGCGGGCCGGCCGGGCGGACGCCGGGGGCGACGCCCTCGACGGAGCGGGTACCGACGGAAGCATGGGGGGCTGAGGCGCGACGTGGGACGCCACAGCCGCCGCGGGCCGGTCGTCAAGGGCGACAGCGCGGACACAGCGGACACAACCGCAGCACGAAACGGCAGGACCAGGTCCGCGCAGGGTCAGGGCCAAGGTCAGGAGCAGGCGACGGACACGGGCCGTGGCGGCCGTCCGGCGCCGCCCGCGGGCCCCACGCGGGGGACTTGGCCGCCCCCGGGCCCCCGCAGAGTTCCAGGACCCCGCCCGGCCGACGGCACACCGCCGCACGGCATGCCACGCCTCCCGGACGGCTGGCTGCCGGACGGCACACCCGCCAGGGGAGTCCCACGGATTCCTGACGGCACGCCACCCCAGGCGGTACGAGGTGCTCCTGACGGCACGCCACCCCAGGCGGCGCGACGTCTTCCTGACGGCACGCCGGCGCACGGGATGCCGAGGTTCGCGGACGGCGCGCCGGCGCATGGGACGCCGCGTCTTCCTGACGGGGCGTCCGCGCAGGGGATGTCGCGGTCGGCGGACGGCACGCCTGCGCACGGTGTCTCCCGGAGGTCCGAAGGGACTCCGGTTCGGGGCGTTCCGCGGTCGCCGGACGGCACGTCCCCGCGTGGGAAGTCCCGGCGTGCCGGCGGGGGCTCGCAGGCCCGGGGCGGTCATCCCGAGCAGCGGGAAGCCGGGGGCGGCTGGGGTGAGTTGAGGGGGAACGGCAGGGGAGCCGCCGGTGTCGGTGCTCCCATACCGCGGCAGCGCCGGGCCTCCGTGCCCGGGCCGCGGCAGGACTATCTCGACGCCTTCGTGGAAGAGGAGGACGACGTCTTCGCGCCCCGTACGCCCGCCTCCGCGCATGCCGCGGATGCCTACGCCTCCGTCACGGACTGGAGCGTCGGCACCCCGGCCGACTCCGGGTCCGGCCACGACGACGCGGGACCCACCCGTGCGCCCGCACCGGGCAGGGGCGGCAAGGGCCGTACCTTCACCGGCATCGCGGCCGCGGCCGTCACCACCGTGCTGGCCGTCATCGTCGCCGGACAGGTCACCGACGACCACGCCGGTGCCGGGGTGCAGGCGCGGTCCGCCACCGACCAGGCCCGCGACGTCCGGGACGCCGCGTCCCGGGCCGACGGCCGGGCACCCGCCCCCGAGGCCGCGCCGCTGACCTACGACGAGAAGATGGGCCGGACGTACCCGCTCGGTGCCGAGCTCAAGGGATCGGGGAGGTTCGACGCCGTTCCCGGCATCGCCAAGGCGCCGGGCGCCGGGCAGAAGTTCACCTACCGCGTGGACGTGGAGCAGGGGCTCGGGCTCGACGGCGCCCTGTTCGCCGAGGCCGTGCAGAAGACGCTCAACGACCGGCGCAGCTGGGCCCACAACGGAGCGCGGACCTTCGAGCGCGTCTACTCCGGCAAGCCCGACTTCGTGATCACTCTCGCCAGCCCGGGCACCACCGCCGACTGGTGCGCCAAGTCGGGTCTGGACACCACCCAGGACAACGTCTCCTGCGACTCGGCGGCGACCGAGCGCGTGATGATCAACGCATACCGGTGGGCCCAGGGCTCGGAGACCTACGGGGACGGCAAGATCCACGCCTACCGGCAGATGCTGATCAACCACGAGGTCGGCCACCGCCTCGGCTACGGCCACGTCACCTGCGACAAGGACGGCGACCTCGCGCCGGTCATGCAGCAGCAGACCAAGTTCCTCGACCACGACGGCGTCCACTGCCGCGCCAACCCCTGGCCGTACCCCGGGAGTTGACAGGCGCCACAGGCGATGTGGCGGGGCTCGCGTTGACATGCTCGGAAAGTTCGTTCATATTTCTGGGCATGTCGCCCCGTCACGCCTCCGTTCGCGCCGCCATCGAGCTGGCGCTCATCGGCGTGACCCCGCTCTGCGTGGCCGACATTCACTGTTGCTGACGCCCGCCTCAGGCGCGCGTCGGCGAACCTCCCCGTGACGGTGTCACGGCTTCCTCGACGACCCGGCGCCGGGCAGACGTCTGCCTTCTTCCGTCTCACCCTTCGTCACTTCGTCTCGCGATCCGAGATCAGCGATCCAAAAGATCATGATCCGTGATCCGGGCGCCTTCCGAGAGGTCGTCATTCCGATGCGCCAACCGTCCGTCACAGCGCGCCGCGTGGCAGCGGCATCCGTCAGCCTGGTCCTGGCAGCGGGCGCCGCCGCCTGCGGGCCGAAGGACAACGATGCCAAGGGCGCCGGCGGCGACTCGACGCCTCACAAGGGCGGCACCCTCACGGTCCTCAACGCCAACCCGCAGCAGGACTTCGACCCGGCCCGCCTGTACACCTCCGGCGGCGGCAACGTCCCGTCCCTGGTCTTCCGCACCCTCACCACCCGCAACCGTGAGAACGGCGCCGCCGGCGCGAAGGTCGTCCCCGACCTGGCCACCGACACGGGGCGTCCCAACAAGGACGCGACCGTGTGGACGTACACCCTGAAGAAGGGCCTGACGTACGAGGACGGCACGCCGATCACCTCGGCCGACATCAAGTACGGCATCGAGCGCTCCTTCGCCCCCGAGCTGTCGGGAGGCGCCCCCTACCTGCGCGACTGGCTGGTCGGCGCCGCCGACTACCAGGGCCCGTACAAGGACAAGAAGGGCCTCGACGCGATCGAGACGCCGGACGAGCGGACCATCGTCTTCCGTCTGAACAAGCCCGAGGGCGAGTTCCCCTACCTCGCCACGCAGACGCAGTTCGCGCCCGTCCCGAAGAGCAAGGACACCGGCACGAAGTACGAGGAGCATCCGGTGTCCTCCGGGCCGTACAAGGTCGTGCGCAACGACAACGACGGCGAGCGGCTGGTCCTGGAGCGCAACCCGCACTGGTCCGCCGCGACCGACGCCGAGCGCAAGGCCTACCCGGACAAGATCGACGTACGGTCCGGACTCGACTCGTCCGTGATCAACCAGCGGCTGTCCGCGTCCCAGGGTGCGGACGCCGCCGCCGTCACCACGGACACCAACCTCGGTCCGGCCGAGCTGGCCAAGGTCAGCGGGGACAAGGACCTCGCCTCGCGCGTCGGCACCGGCCACTTCGGCTACACCAACTACATCGCCTTCAACCCGTCGATCAAGCCCTTCGACAACCCCAAGGTGCGGCAGGCGATCGCCTACGCCGTCGACCGGTCGTCCGTGGTGAACGCCGCAGGCGGATCCGCGCTGGCCGAGCCCGCCACCACCTTCCTGCCGGACCAGAAGTCCTTCGGCTACACGCCCTACGACCTCTTCCCGGCGGGCAAGGCCGGTGACCCGGCCAAGGCCAGGCAGCTGCTGAAGGAGGCCGGGCACCCGAACGGGCTGACCGTCACGCTGACGCACTCCAACGCCAAGGACTTCGAGACCAGCCCCGAGATCGCCACCGCCCTCCAGGACGCCCTCAAGAAGGCCGGCATCACGGTCAAGCTCCAGGGCCTGGAGGAGAACGACTACGCGGACAAGATCCACGACGTGAAGACCGAGCCCGGCTTCTTCCTCGCCCACTGGGGTGCCGACTGGCCGTCCGGAGGGCCGTTCCTCGCACCCATCTTCGACGGCCGGCAGATCGTCAAGGACGGCGCGAACTTCAACACGGGCCTGCTGAACGACAAGGCCGTCAATGCGGAGATCGACGCGATCAACAAGTTGACCGATCTCGACCAGGCCGCCAAGCGGTGGGGTGCGCTGGACAAGAAGATCGGCGAGAAGGCCCTGACCGTCCCGCTGTTCCACCCCGTCTACAAGCGCCTCTACGGCGAGGACGTCAAGAACATCGTCATCAGCGACTGGACCGGGGTGCTGGACATCTCGCAGGTCGCGGTGAAGTGACGCCGTGAGTGAGGCACTTCTCGCCGCCGAGGCGGCCGTGACGGAACCTGCCGTCCCGGCCGCCTCGGGGGCCCGTCAGTTCTGGCGGCGCCTGCGCACGCAGCGCGCCGCCCTGGTCGCGGCCGTGGTCGTCGCGCTGCTCGTCCTGGTCGCGCTCGCCGCGCCGCTGCTCACCGCCGTCGAGGGCCAGGACCCGACCACCTACCACCCCTCCCTGGTGGACTCCGCGCGCGGCGGCGTGCCCGTCGGGTCCCTCGGCGGGGCGAGCGCCGACCACTGGCTCGGCGTCGAACCGCAGACCGGCCGCGACCTGTTCGCGCGGCTGGTGTACGGCGCGCGCGTGTCGCTGGGCGTCGCCCTGGCCGCGACCGTCGTGCAGGTCGCTGTCGGGATCACCCTGGGGGTCGCGGCCGCGCTCGGGAAGCGCTGGGTCGATCAACTGCTGAGCCGGTTCACGGACATCATCGTCGCCATGCCGCTCATGATCATGTCGTTGGCGCTGCTCGCGGTCGTGCCGGCGAGCTTCCCGCGGCCCGTGCTCGTCGCCCTCGTGATCGGCCTGATCGGCTGGGGCAACATCGCCCGGATCGTGCGGGCCCGGACCCTGACCCTCAAGGAACTCGACCACGTCGCCGCGGCCCGGCTCAGCGGCTGGGGCACCTGGAGCATCGCCCGCCGTGAACTCCTGCCCGGGATCGCCGCGCCCGTCATCACCTACGCCGCGCTGCTCGTCCCGACGAACATCACCGTCGAGGCCGCGCTGTCCTTCCTCGGCGTGGGCGTGAAACCGCCGACCCCCTCCTGGGGACAGATGCTCACCGCCGCCGACGTCTGGTACCAGGCCGCCCCGCAGTACCTGCTGCTGCCCGCGGGCGCGCTGTTCGTCACGGTGCTCGCCCTCACCGTCCTCGGTGACGGCGTCCGCACCGCCCTCGACCCCCGCGCCGCCTCCCGGCTGCGCGTCGGAACGGGACGCAAGCGGGAGACGAGGACCACCGGGGGAGGCACGGCATGAACGGCCTCCCCGGATTCCTCCTGCGCCGCTCCGTCGGTGCCGTGATCACCCTGCTCGCCATCTCGGTGATCGTCTACGTGGTCTTCTACGCCACCCCCGGCAACGTCGCCCAGATCACCTGCGGCCCGCGCTGCTCACCGGAACAGGTGCACCAGGTGGCCCGGCAACTGAACCTGGACGACCCCCTGTTCGTGCGGTACGGGCACTTCCTCCAAGGTCTCCTCGCCGGCCAGGACTACTCGACCGGTACGTCCGTGCAGCACTGCTCCGCGCCCTGCCTGGGCCTGTCGTACCAGAGCGACCAGCAGGTCACGCGGCTGATCTGGGCGAAGCTCCCGGTCAGTCTGTCCCTGGTGACCGGCGCGATGGTGCTGTGGCTGATCCTCGGCGTCGGCACCGGGGTGCTCTCCGCCTGGCGGCGCGGCCGGTTGACCGAGCGGGTGCTGACCGGCCTCACGCTCGCCGGCACGGCCACTCCGGTCTTCGTCATCGGCCTGGTCCTGATGATCGTCGTCTGCGGCGAACTGAGCCTGCTGCCCTTCCCGCAGTACGTGGCGCTCGGCGACGACCCCGAGCAGTGGGCGTGGAACCTGCTGCTGCCCTGGCTGTCGCTCGCCCTCATCGAAGCCGCCGCGTTCGCCCGGCTGACCCGCGCGTCGATGCTGGAGACGCTGGCCGAGGACCACATCCGCACCTTCCGCGCGTACGGCGTCGGCGAACGGTCGATCGTCGGACGGCACGCGCTGCGCGGGGCGTTCGCGCCGGTCATCGCGCTCAACGCCAACAACGTCGGCTCGGCGATCGGCGGCGCGGTGCTCACCGAGACGCTGTTCGGCCTGCCCGGCATCGGACAGGAACTCGTCCACGCCGTCAAGGTCGTCGACCTGCCGGTCGTGGTCGGCATGGTCCTGGTCATCGGATTCTTCGTGGTCCTCGCCAACGCCGTCGCGGACGTCCTGTACGCGGTGGCCGACCGACGGGTGGTGCTGACATGAGCCTGGTCGACGTGACCGGCCTGCGCGTGGACTTCGGCGCGCTGCGCGCCGTCGACGGTCTCTCCTTCCGCCTGGAGGAGGGCGCCGCCCTGGCCCTGGTCGGCGAGTCCGGCTCCGGCAAGTCGACCGTGGCGTCCGCCCTGCTCGGCCTGCACCGCGGCACGGGCGCGCGGGTCGAGGGCTCGGTCGAGGTGGCCGGCACCGATGTGCAGCGGGCCTCCGACGAGGAGCTGCGCCGCCTGCGCGGCGGGTCGGCCGCCATGGTGTTCCAGGATCCGCTGTCCTCGCTCGACCCGTACTACGCGATCGGCGACCAGATCGCCGAGGTGTACCGCGTGCACACCCGCGCCTCCCGGCGGGCGGCACGCGCGCGTGCCGTCGAGGTGCTGGACCGGGTGGGCATCCCGGACGCGGCCCGACGGGCGCGGTCCCGGCCTCACGAGTTCAGCGGCGGCATGCGCCAGCGCGCCCTGATCGCCATGGCGCTCGCGTGCGAGCCCCGGCTGCTGATCGCCGACGAGCCGACGACCGCCCTCGACGTGACCGTCCAGGCCCAGGTCCTCGACCTCCTGCACACCCTGCGCGAGGAGACCGGCATGGGCCTGCTGCTCGTCACGCACGACGTGGGCGTCGCCGCCGAGAGCGCCGACGAGGTGCTGGTGATGCGGCACGGCCGGGCGGTCGAACACGGCCCGGTCGCCGGCGTGCTGGGCGCGCCCGCGGAGCCGTACACCCGGGAGCTGCTGGCCGCGGTTCCCCGGCTGGACGCGCCGCGGAAGGCCCCGATCGCGCCCGGGGAGGTCGTCCTTGAGGCGACCGGCCTCCGGCGCGCGTTCGGACGCGGGAAGCGGGCGGTCACGGCCGTGGACGACGTGTCGCTGACCCTGCGACGCGGCGAGACCCTCGGGATCGTCGGCGAGAGCGGCAGCGGCAAGACGACCCTCGGGCGCATGCTCGTCGGACTGCTGGAGCCGACGGCGGGATCGCTGACCTTCGACGGCCGCGCGCACACCGGGGTGGACCCGGCCGTGCAGATGGTCTTCCAGGACCCCGTCTCCTCCCTCAACCCCCGCCGCAGCGTGGGCGAGGCCGTCGCCGACCCGCTGCGGGCCCGGGGCGAACGGCAGGAGGGGCGCATCCGGGAGCGCGTGGGAGAACTGCTGGAGCGCGTGGGGCTCGAAGCGGCGCACTACGACCGCTATCCCCACGAGTTCAGCGGCGGGCAGCGCCAGCGGATCGGCATCGCCCGGGCCCTCGCGGCCGGCCCGCGCGTCATCGTCTGCGACGAGCCGGTCTCAGCCCTCGACGTCACCACCCAGGCCCATGTCGTCGCCCTGCTCGCGGAGTTGCAGCGCGAACTCGGGCTCGCGCTGGTCTTCGTCGCGCACGACCTGTCCGTGGTCCGCCAGGTCAGCGACCGGGTCGCGGTGATGCGACGGGGCCGGATCGTCGAGGAAGGACCCGTCGAGGAGGTGTACGTGTCGCCGCGCGATCCGTACACCCGGCAACTGCTGGCCGCCGTACCGGCGCTCGAACCCGAGGCCGCCGCGCGCCGCCGGGCACGGCGACGGGAGTTGGCCGCGGCATGACGATCCGTGTCCGCTTGATCTCCTAGCGGGACAGAACGCGACCCGCACGGGAAAGTTACGACCGTTCACCCCTTTTGGTGGTGCGATGGACAACCGTCCGTCGCACCACCGCCTTGTCCGCATACGTTCGTCCCGCTGCGAGCCGCCGGGCAACGGCGGCTCCCCATACGGGAGATCGGGGGTGCACTCGTGCGCATCGGACTGCTTACGGAGGGTGGCTATCCGTATGTGAGCGGTGACGCCAGGCTCTGGTGCGACCGGCTGGTCCACGGACTCGCCCAGCACGAGTTCGACGTCTACGCGCTCAGCCGCAGCCGGCACCAGGAGGACGAGGGCTGGATCCCCCTGCCGCCGAACGTCCGCCGGGTCCGCACCGCGCCGCTGTGGACGGCCGAGGACGACGAGGTGGTGCTCGGGCGTCGCGCGCGCCGGCGCTTCACCGAGTGCTTCGGGGAACTGGCCGCCGTGCTCTGCGGGGCGTCCGGGAGCGCCTCCTCCACGGGGCAGCCCGGGAGTGTGCCGGCCTCTGAGGCGGACCGTTTCGCCAACGCTCTGTACGGGCTCGCCGAACTCGCCCGCGACGAGGGCGGGCTGGTGGGGGCCCTCCGCTCGGAGGCCGCCGTACGCACCCTGGAGCGCGCCTGTCGTGCGCCCGGCGCGCACCGCTCCGCGCGCGAGGCCCGCGTACCCGATCTACTCGCCGTCGCCGCGCACCTGGAACGCACCCTGCGCCCGCTCTCCCTCGACTGGTACGAGGACGTCGGGCTCGGTGCGGTCGACCTCTGCCACGCCGCGTCCGGCGGCACCGCCGCCCTGTCCGGGCTGCTGGCCCGGCACTTCACCGGCGTGCCCCTGATGGTCACCGAGTACGGCGTGCGCCTGCGCACCCACTACCTCACCGCCCCCGACGCCCCGCCCGCCGTGCGGTCCCTGCTGGCGGCCTTCCACGGCCGGCTCGCCGCCGAGGCTTACGGGCGTGCCGAGGTCGTCACCGCCGGCAACACCCACGCCCGCCGCTGGCAGGAGCGCTGCGGCGCCGACCGCGACAAGCTCCGCACGGTCTACCCCGGCATGAACGCCCGGCCCTTCGCCGAGGTGGGCGAGTCCCCGGACGGCGCCGACCCGGCCACACTCGTCTGGGTCGGCCGCGTCGAGCCCGCCAAGGACCTGGTCTCCCTGCTGCACGCCTTCGCGGAGATCCGCAAGCGGGAACCCAAGACCCGCCTGCGCGTCGTCGGCGCCCCGGCCGGCCCCGAAGGCGCGGCCTACCTCGGCCACTGCCGCACCCTGGCCGCCCAGCTCTTCCCCGACGAGGCCGAGGGCCCGCACACCGCCGGCGACAACCCCGTCTCCTTCGAGGAGGTCGGCGGCCCCGAACTCCCGGCCACCGCCGACGCCTACGCCTCGGGCGCCGTGACCGTCCTCTCCAGCGTCGTCGAGGGCTTCCCCCTCAGCCTCGTGGAGGCCATGCTCTGCGGGCGCGCGACGGTGTCGACGGACGTCGGCGCGGTCGTGGAGGTCATCGGCGGCACGGGGCTCGTCGTGCCGCCGCGCAATCCACGGGCGCTCGCCGAGGCGTGCGTGGCGCTGTTGCGCGACCCCGAGCGCCGTGCGCGACTGGGTGCCGCCGCTCGCGCCCGTGCCCTCGAACTGTTCACGGTCGAGCAGAACATCGAGGCATTTCACGGCATCTACCTGGAGATCGTCTCGCGTGCGCCCGTCCGCCGGGTCCTCGACGGGGCCGGAGATCCGCTGCCGTTCGCGGTTCCCGCCGAGGCGCACGTGCCGGTCCGCTGGAGCGCCGCGTCACCCCGCCTCGCCCGCGGCGCATCCGGCTGGCCGGGGGGCAACCCCGTGCGCGCCACCACGTCCGTCCACGCCCCGGAGGCAGCGCGATGAACGACTTGGGCGAACTGGACCGTCCGGGAACGGGGACCCCGACGGGCCCCGGGGGGCGGGAGGCCCACCCGGAGCGGGAGCGGGAGCAGGAGCGGGCTTCGGCGCCCAGGGACTCAACCGGTCCCGGCACCGACGTGGAGCGGGGAGAGCGGGGGGAAGACACGCCGCCGGGGGAGCAGGGGGCCGCTACCGGGGGCAAGACCCCGGTGCAGTGCGAGTCGGGCGTCGACTGCGAAGTGCCGCCGCTTGAGCGGCGTGAGTCGGCTACCGACCGTGGAGTGCCGCTTGGGCGGCGTGAGACGGCGACTGGTCGCGAGGCGGCGTCCGTTCGGCGTGAGTCGGCCGTCGACCACGAGGCCGCGTCCGTTCGGCGTGGGTCGGCCGTCGACCACGAGGCCGCGTCCGTTCGGCGTGAGTCGGCCGCCGGCCGCGAAGAGCACCTTGTACGGCGTGAGTCGGCGACCGGCTCCGGTGCGGCGGCTGTGCAGCGCGAGTCGGCCGCCGGCCGCGAAGAGCACCTTGTACGGCGTGAGTCGGCGACCGGCTCCGGTGCGGCGGCTGTGCAGCGCGAGTCGGCCACCGACCGTGAAGTGCCGTTAGAGCGGCGTGAGGCGGCCCCCGGCCCCGATGCGGCGTCCGTTCGGCGTGAGTCGGCCGCCGGCCGCACGGCGTCCACCCCGCGTCGGGGAGCCGCCGACCCCGTGAAAGCGCTGATGCACCGTCACCGGGAACTCTGCGAACGTGCGGTGGACCCCCTGGAGATCGCCGCCGGCCTGGAGGCACACGGCATCACCGACCGGACCGCCGCCCGCTTCCGCCACCGGGACGTCTTCTCCCTCGCGGAGGAGATGTACGCCCGCGTCTCGCCCGACGGAGACACACCCCCGCCCGCGCCGCCCGCCGCACCCCGGGTGCGCGCCGACTGGGCCCTCCTGACGCTCCTGCCCGGGGCGCTGTGCGCCGCCGCCGTGACCGCCATGCACCTCACCCACGGCCGGACGCGCCTGTTCGCGGCCGCTGCCGGTGTCCTCGCCGTGGTCCTGGCCCTTCGCGCGGCCCTGCGCCGAGGGCCCCTGAGCAGGACCGACGCGGACCGGCCCGGACCGCGTCCCGGCGCGACCGACGGCCGAACCGCGCCCTGGACCCTGTGGCTCGTCACCTACTCCCTCCTCGGCAACGGTCTGCTTCCCAGCGCCCTCTCCGGAGGCCCCGACGTGCTGCCCGACGGCACGACCGACGGCCCCTGGCCCCTCACCCTCGCCCCGGTCCTGGCCCTCGCCCTGGCCTGCGCGCCCGCCGCCTGGACGGCGCACTTCTTCAGCACGCGGGCTCGCCGCCGACTCGCGGCCAGCCGTGGCCTCGAGGACTTCGCCGCTGCCGTCCGGCCCCTCCTGCTCGGCGTGATCACCCTGTTCCTGGGGGCCTTGGCGATCCTGCTCACCCTCTGCGCGACATACCTCGACGAGCCCGCGGCCTACGCGGAGGTCCTCACCCTGGGCGCCCTCCTCTTCCTCGCCCGGCTCCTCACCGCGTACGGCTTCACCTACGCCCCGGCGGTCGTCCTCACCGCGGCGGCCACGGCTGAGGCGGCCGCCCTCGCCTCCGTCTTCGCCTCCCGCCTCCCCGGTCTCGGCCTCCTGGCCACCCCCGCCGACACCCTCGTCACCACCTGGGGTGCCGGCAGCGTCCCCACCCTCGCCTGCGGAGCGGCGGCCCTGGCCCTCTTGGTCCACACCACCCGCAAGCTGACCCGGGCCTCGGCCCACGCACCGCCGGAGCCCGCGCGGTGACCACTGCGGGCAACGGCCCCACCGCCACAGGGACCGGCGCCACCGTCGCAGGCAGGAACCGCACAGGCAGCAGCACCCGCCCCACCCCATCCCCCTTCCTTCCCGCATCGAGGAGAACCGCATGATCACCCACCCAGGAACCCCGGCGAACAGGGGAGCCGCGCGATGAGAGTCCTGCTGATCGGAGCCAACGGCTACATCGGCCGCTTCGTCGCCGACCGCCTGCTCGCCGACCCGGCCGTTCAACTCACCGCCCTCGGTCGCGGTGACGACGCCGACGTCCGCTTCGACCTCGCCTCCGGCAGCCCCGGCGCCCTCACCCGCTTCCTCGACGCGGTGCACCCGGGCGTCGTCGTCAACTGCGCCGGCGCCACCCGCGGCGGGGCCCGCGAGCTGACCCGCCACAACACCGTCGCCGTGGCCACCGTCTGCGAGGCCCTGCGCCGCAGCGGCTGCGGTGCCCGCCTGGTGCAGATCGGGTGCAGCGCCGAATACGGCCCGAGCCAGCCCGGCTCGTCCACGGCCGAGGACGCCGTGCCCCGGCCCGGCGGCCCGTACGGCGTCAGCAAACTCGCCGCCACCGAACTCGTCCTCGGCTCCGGCCTGGACGCCGTCGTCCTGCGCGTCTTCTCCCCGGCCGGACCCGGCACCCCCGCCGGCTCCCCGCTGGGCCGTCTCGCCGAGGCCATGCGCCGGGCCATGCAGTCAGGCGACGGCGAACTGAAGCTCGGCGGCCTCGGCGCACAGCGCGACTTCGTCGATGTCCGCGATGTGGCCCGCGCCGTCCACGCCGCCTCGCTGTCCGCCGCGCAGGGCGTGATCAACATCGGCTCCGGCCGCGCCGTGCGTCTGCGCGACGCCGCCGCTGTCCTCGCCCGCGTAGCCGGATACGGCGGTGCCCTCCACGAACTCGACGGCCCGCCCGGCGCCCTGCGCCCGGCCATCGGCCATCCTCGCCCCGACCCGGACCACGCACCGCCCGTCGCATTCCCGTACCCGGACGGCTGCGGCAGCTGGCAGCAGGCCGATGTGCGCACCGCGCGCGACCGGCTCGGCTGGCGCCCGCGCATCGGACTGGAGGAGTCCCTCGCCGACATCTGGATGGAGGCGGCATGCCGCATCTGACCAGCACCCGGCGGCGCACCTCGGACACGGAACTCCGCCCCGGCGTCGGAGTCCCCGGTTACGCGCATCCCCTCCTCGCTCCCACCGAGTGGGGCGAACTGACCCGCCCCGGCACCCCACTGCACTGGGTGGTCCTGAACGTGGCCGACGGCCCCGGAACCCGCCCCGACCCGCACTGCCTGGAAGCGGCCGGGCGTCTGCGCAACGCGGGCGTGCGCGTCCTCGGCCATCTCGACACCCGGTACGGCACCCGGAACTTCGGCGAGCTCATCTCCGACGCCCACCGGTTCGTGGACTGGTACCAGGTCGACGGGTTCCTCCTGGAGCGCTGCCCGGCGGACCACGCCGGGCTGCCCGAGGTGCGCCGCACGATCGCCGCGCTGCGGGTGATCCGTGACGCTGCCCACATCGTCCTGGGGCACGGCATCCACCCGCACCCCGGCTACGTCGAGCTCGCCGACCAGCTCGTCACCTTCTCCGGCCCCTGGAGCGACTACCGCTGGTCGCAGGTGGCCGAGTGGACCACCGGCCATGAGCCCGGGCGCTTCTGCCACTTCGTCCACGGCGTGCCCCACCCCCACCTGGCCGAGGCGTTGCGCATCGCCCGCCGGCAGGGCGCCGGGACGGTCTGGATCACCGACCACACGGACCGGGGCGGCCACACCGACCCCTGGGAAGCCATGCCCGGCTACTGGGACGAATTCGTCTCGCGTGTCGGAACAGGTGTCTCGGAATGAAAAAGGGCATGGCACTGTTACGGGGAGAACAACCGTAGTGATTGACCGACCAACGGAGTCCCCGTGTCGCTGCCACCCCTGGTCGAGCCGGCTTCCGAGCTCACCGTAGACGAGGTCCGCAGGTACTCCCGCCACCTGATCATCCCCGACGTGGGGATGGACGGGCAGAAGCGGCTGAAGAACGCCAAGGTGCTGTGTGTGGGCGCCGGCGGCCTGGGCTCGCCGGCGCTGATGTACCTGGCCGCCGCGGGCGTCGGCACCCTCGGCATCGTGGAGTTCGACGAGGTCGACGAGTCGAACCTGCAGCGCCAGATCATCCACAGCCAGGCCGACATCGGCCGCTCGAAGGCCGAGTCCGCCCGCGACAGCGTCCAGGGCATCAACCCGTACGTGAACGTGATCCTTCACGAGGAGCGGCTCGAGGCCGACAACGTGATGGACATCTTCAGCCAGTACGACCTGATCGTCGACGGCACGGACAACTTCGCGACCCGCTACCTCGTCAACGACGCCTGCGTGCTGCTGAACAAGCCGTACGTATGGGGTTCGATCTACCGCTTCGACGGCCAGGCGTCCGTCTTCTGGTCCGAGCACGGTCCCTGCTACCGCTGCCTGTACCCGGAGCCCCCGCCCCCCGGCATGGTCCCCTCCTGCGCCGAGGGCGGTGTCCTGGGCGTGCTGTGCGCCTCCATCGGCTCCATCCAGGTCAACGAGGCCATCAAGCTCCTCGCCGGCATCGGTGAGCCGCTGGTGGGCCGGCTGATGATCTACGACGCCCTGGAGATGCAGTACCGCCAGGTCAAGGTCCGCAAGGACCCGAACTGCGCGGTCTGCGGCGAGAACCCGACCGTCACCGAACTCATCGACTACGAGGCCTTCTGCGGCGTCGTCTCCGAGGAGGCCCAGGCGGCGGCCGCCGACTCGACGATCACTCCCAAGCAGCTCAAGGAGTGGATCGACGACGGCGAGAGCATCGACATCATCGACGTCCGCGAGCCGAACGAGTACGAGATCGTCTCCATCCCGGGCGCCCGCCTGATCCCGAAGAACGAGTTCCTCATGGGCACCGCCCTGGAGAGCCTCCCGCAGGACAAGAAGATCGTCCTGCACTGCAAGACGGGTGTCCGCAGTGCGGAAGTCCTCGCGGTCCTCAAGTCCGCGGGCTTCTCGGACGCGGTCCACGTCGGCGGTGGCGTGATCGGCTGGGTCAACCAGATCGAGCCGTCCAAGCCGGTCTACTGAGCCGCATCCGGCTCGCCTCTCCGAACGGCGGGGGTTTCGCGCACCACGGGCGCCCGGAACCCCCGCCGTCGTCATGAGCAGACCTTGCCGTCCTTCGGCACCGAGCCGTCCAGCAGATACGCGTTCACCGTGGAGTCGACGCAGTCGCTCCCACTGCCGTAGGCGCCATGCCCCTCGCCGCGCCAGGTGAGCAGCACTCCGACACCCTTGCCCAGCTCGCCGGCCATCCTGCGGGCCCCCTCGTAGGGGGTCGCCGGGTCGCCCGTGTTGCCGACGACCAGGATCGGGGCCGCGCCGGGGGCGCTCACCTCCGGGGTGTCGTGCTGCCCGGCCACCGGCCAGCCGTGGCACCAGCCGGCCGTGTCCCAGCCGAGGGACGTGCCGAAGACCGGAGAGATCTTCTCGAACCGGGGCAGCAGCTTTTTCGTCTCGTCCGGGGTGGGCCGCTGCCGGTCGTCCAGGCACGATATGACCCGCTGGGAGTGGGTGGTGGTGCCGTAGCGCCCCGAGGGGTCGCGTTCGTTGTAGCGGTCGGCGAGGACCAGCAGCTCCGAGCCGTCGCCCTTCTCGGCCGCCTCGAGGGCGCCCGTGAGGGCCGGCCAGCTGTCCTTGCTGTACAGCGGCAGGATGATGCCGGTGATCGCGAGGCTCTGCGTCAGCTTCCGCCCGGGTGTGCCCGTGGGCAGGGGGCGCGCGTCGATCCGTCGCAGCAGGGCCGCGATCTTCCGTGAACCCGCCCGGGGGTCCTGGCCGGTGGATGCGAGGTAGCCGTTCAGCGCGCGTTGGAAGCCCTGGGCCTGGTTCCGGGCGTGGCCCACGGTGTCGGCGGTGGGGTCGACGACCGCGTCCAGCGTCATGCGCCCCACGTTCCTGGGGAAGAGGTGGGCGTAGGTGCCGCCCAGTTCGGTGCCGTAGGAGATGCCGAAGTAGTTCGTCCTGGCGTCGCCGAGGGCTTTCCGGATGCGGTCCATGTCGCGGGCGGAGTCGGCGGTCGACACGTGCGCCATCAGCTTCCCGGCGTCCTTCTGGCAGCCCTTGGCGAAGGCGGCGGCGTCCGCGAAGTACGCCTTCTCCTCGGCCGGGGTGTCCGGTGTGGCGTCCACCGATTCGGCGGCCTGGATCTCCTTGTCGCCGCGGCAGCGCACCCCTTCGCTGGCGCCCACACCGCGCGGGTCCCAGCTCACCAGGTCGTACCGCTCACGGAGTGAGGAGACGGTCGGGGCGTACGACGGCATCATGGACACGCCCGAGGCACCCGGGCCGCCGAAGTTGAACAGCAGCGATCCGGCGCGGTCCTCGCCGCGGGCCCTGGCGCGGATCAGTGCCAGACCGATCGTCTCGCCGTCCGGCTTCGACCAGTCCAGCGGCACCTTCAGCGTCGCGCACTGCCATTCGCTGCTGGGCGCGGGAGCGTCGGCGGTGGCCTTGCAGCGGCTCCACGCCAGGCCGCTCTTGTCGTCGTCGGACGAACCGCCGCCGCAACCGGCGGCCAGCAGGGCCGAGGCGACCGCCAGAGCGGTCCACCGAACGTAGCGCGTCATTGCCCATCCCCCCTCGCAGGCCGTCCGCTCGGTGCCGCGGATGGCGTCAGGCCATGGTAGGCAGATCCCCACTCCGGCCGTTTCGGCCTGTGGATAACCCTCTGACCTGCATGTTTGTTGCGAGTGTTGGGGTGTCAGGTGCAGACGGTTCCCGTCGGCGGCACCTTCCCGTCCAGCAGATAACCGTTCACCGCACCCTGCACGCACGGGTTCTTGCTGTCGTAGGCGCCATGCCCCTGACCCCGGTACGTGAGCTCGACACCGACGCCCTTGCCCAGCGCGTTCACCATCGCCTTCGCGCCCTCGTACGGCGTGGCCGGGTCACCGGTGTTGCCGACGACCAGGATGGGCGCCGAACCCGGAGCGCTCACGTCCGGATGGTCGGCCGCGCCCGCCACGGCCCAGTCGGTGCAGCCGATCATGCCCCAGGCCAGGGAGTCGCCGAACAGCGGTGACGCGGCCCGGAACTCCGGCAGCCGACGCTCGACGTAGGCGGCGTCGTAACGCGGTTTGGCGTCGGCGCAGCTGATGGCGGTGAAGGCGGCGGTCGAGTTGTCGTACTCGCCGTTCTCGCTGCGACCGTTCATCGAGTCCGAGAGCAGCATCAGCGTGCTGCCGTCACCGTCGTACGCCTCTTCCAGACCCTCGGTGAGGAACTCCCAGAAGTCCTTCGAGTACAGGGCCTGCAAGATGCCGCTGGTCGCCGCGGTCTGGGTCAGCCGGCGGGGGAAGATCCCCTGGATCGGATTGCCGTCGAGGTCCTTCAGCAGCGTGGCGATACGGTTCTTCACGTCCTGCGCGCTGTCCCCGATCGGGCACTCCTCGGTCTTCGACACACAGTCCTCGGCGAAGTTGTCGAGCGCGAGCTGGAAGCCCTTGGTCTGCCCGAGCGTGCTCTCTTCGGGGTCACGGGTGGGATCGACGACGGCGTCGAACACGGCACGGCCGACCCGCCGGGGGAAGAGGTGGGCGTAGACGCCGCCCAGTTCGGTGCCGTAGGAGATGCCGAAGTAGTGCAGCTTGTCATCGCCGAGGACATGGCGCATCAGGTCCAGGTCGCGGGCCGCGTCGGTGGTGCGCACGTGCGGGAGGATCTTCTTCGACTCCTGCTCGCAGGCGTCGTTGAACTCCTTGGTGCTGTCCAGGAGCTGGGTGCGCTCGGCGGCGTCGTCGGGGGTGCCGTCCTGCTGGAAGTAGGCGTCGAGCTGCTGGTCGTTCTCGCAGATCACGGGGTCGCTGCGGCCGACGCCGCGCGGGTCGAAGCTGACCAGGTCGTAGCGCGTGCGCAGTTTCTCGTAGTCCTTGGCGAAGGCGGGCAGCGTGGCGACGCCCGAGCCGCCGGGGCCGCCGAAGTTGAAGACGAGCGAGCCGATGCGTTCGTTCCCGGCGCCGGTGCTCTGGACCCTGATCAGTTCGAGGCCGATGGTGTCGCCCTTGGGGTCGCTCCAGTCGAGCGGGGCCTTCATCGTCGCGCACTGCCACTCACCGTCGTCCGGCAGGGGAGTGGGCGCCGGGCCACCGCCCTGGGCCTCGTCCGGGGCCGGGCAGGCCTTCCAGCTCAGTTCCTGCCGGGTCACGTCCACGTCCTGGGCGTCGTCGCCGCAGCCCGCCAGCACGCTGGAGAGCAGCACGGCGGAGGCGGTCAGGGCGGCGGCGCGCAGCCGGAGGCGGGTTGGCATGGTTCCATCCTGCGGCGGCCCCGGGCGGGGCGCGCGGGACGCGTGCCGTATGAGGGAGTAGTGACCGGCGGGGCCGACGGGGCGCTTTCGCCCCGGTCGCGTCAGAGGGCCTGTTTGCGGGTGAGGTGGGTGAAGGCCAGCCAGCCAGGCAGCACGGGCAGCCACAGGGTCAGCAGGCGGAACAGCAGGACCGCCGGTGCCGCGACCTCCTTGGGCAGCCCGACGGCGATCAGACCGACCGTCAGGGTCGCCTCGACCGCGCCCACACCACCCGGGGTCGGCGCCGCGGACCCGAGGGCGTTGCCCGCGAGGAAGACGACGGCGACGCTGGCGATGCTGATCGAGGTCGACTCGTCACCGAACGCGCGGATCGACGCGTCCAGGCACATCACGAAGCAGGCGGTCAGCAGCAGCATGCCGCCGATGCCCGTGACCAGCTTCTGCGGCCGCTGGAGCACGTCGAGCATGCGCGGTACGACACCAGCGAACAGCGACCGCACGCGCGTGACGACGAACTTCCGCAGGAACGGCACCGACGTGACCACCAGCACCAGCACCGCCACCGTCAGCAGACCGGCGATGACCGTCCGGGAAGGCGACAGCGAGGGCGTCTTCTCGGTGCCGGTCAGGTAGCCGAACGACAGCAGCATCAGGATGTGACAGCCGAGCCCGAACAGCTGCGACGCGCCGACACTCGCCACCGCGAGCCCCGGCCGCACTCCCGCGCGCTGCAGGAAGCGCGTGTTGAGCGCCACACCGCCCACCGCCGCCGGGGCGACGATCTTCACGAACGACCCGGCGACCTGGGCCGCCACGGTCCGCACGAACGGCACCCGCTCGGGCACGAATCCCAGCAGGGCCATCGCCGCGGCGACGTAGCTGCACATCGAGAACAGCACAGCCGCGGCGACCCAGCCCCACTCGGCGTGCGCGATGAGCGGCCCGAACTCGATGTGCGTGAGCTGCGTCAGCAGGAAGTACGCGCCGATCGCACCCGCGATGAAACTGATCAGGGTGCGCGGACGCACCCGCTCCAGCCGGGCCGGCTCGACGGGTGCCTGCGGCCTGATCCGCAGCACCGCGTGCCGGATCTGCGTGAGCAGGTCCTCCTCGCGCGCCTCTTCCAGGGCCTCGTCGATCGCCCGCTTCTCGGCCCGCTGCTCCGCCCGCACGGCCTTCTTGTCGGGCTTCTCCAGCACGGACGCGGACTCGTCCGCGTCCTCCTCCAGCCGGGCCTGCTTGGCCTGCCGGGACGCCTCCAGCACCGCGTCCCGCTCGCGCTGCGCCCGCTCCCGGGCCAGTCTGCGCAGCGTCGCGCGCGTGGAACGGCTGAGCGCGATGGGCTGGAGCATCGGCAGGCAGTCCGCGACCGCGTCGGGGCCGAGCACGCCCACCGCCGAGGCCACCGCACGCTCGGCGCCCACCCGCAGGCCGAGGGTCACCAGCAGCTGGGAGGTGTCCATGCGCAGCAGCAGATCGCCGGCCGCGATCTCGCCGACGCGCAGGTCGGTGAGGATCACCGTGCCGGAACGATCCACCAGGATCGCGTCTCCCACCAGCCTGCGGTGCGCGATGCGCCGCGACTGCAGGGCCTTCACCTGGTGCCAGGTGTCCCGCAGCAGGTCGTCGGTGATCTCCTCGTCCGGCAGCGAGTCGAGGGTGCGCCCGCCGCTGTGCTCGTAGACGAGCATCACCGCGTCCGGGCCGAGCTCGGAGGTGGCGATCAGCTTGGGGGCGTTGGCACCGGCCGCGATGGCCGCGTACGCCAGCAGCGCCTCCTGCTCCAGGGCCTGCCGCAGCGACTGGAGGCTGCTGCGGGTGGCGAAGCCGCGCAGGGTGAGGTTGCGCCAGGCGCGGTAGAAGAACCCCTGCGCCTGCTGCTCCCGGTCGACCACGGTCACGTCCAGGGGCGGACCGTCCTCGAGAGTGACGAAGTAGCGCCGGCCCCGGTCTCCGGCGTCCGGGTTGTCCGAGGTGTCCTCGCGGGACGCGCTGACCGGGCGGAATCCCACGGTCCGCAGACCGGCCATCAGCGTCTGCCCGGTGGGCCGGACGTTGGGCGAGCCGACCGCGTAGAGGGTGCCGTAGGCCACGGTCCAGCCGATCAGCACCGTCAGGATGATCGAGAACGGAGTCGTGTAGCCGGTGACGAGCATCGAGAAGGCGTCGAGGAGCAGCACGACCCACAGCACCGCGCGCCACCTGGGTCTGCGCGACATGCCGACGGCCGTCATGTAGGCGATGACCGGGGCCAGATAGCCGTGCACGGGGTCGGTCAGCGCGTGGATGTCGCCGGGGGAGGGCTGGGTGAGCGCCTCCTGGATCGAGTCGGGCGCGGCCCGGGCGACCCACAGGTCGGTGGCGAGGGTCACACCGTGTGCGAGGACCGCCGCCAGGACGCCGTCGGCGATCCGCAGCCCGTCCCGCTTGATCAGCCGCTCGATGGCGAAGGCGACCGGCACCAGCAGGATCGCGATGCTGGAGGCCAGTCCCGCGATCTTGATGAGCAGGTCCGGGGCCTGTCCGGTGCCCTTGTTGATGTCCTGTTCGAGGCCCGAGGTGGTGCCGTGCGCGAACGCGGCGATCCCGATCAGGATCGCGACGGCGAGCACGCCCACCAGCAGGCGCATCAGGTCTGACGGGCGGTGCACGCGCGCGGGGAGCAGCGGTTCGTCGCCCTCCACCTCGTCGATGTGCGCGAAGTCGGGCTCCTCGCCGGCCGTGCGGGGCTTCTTCGCGGCCCCCTTGGGGCCGTCGTCCGGAGCGGCCGGGCGCGACGAAGCGTCAGAGGTGGCGTCCGTCCCCTCCGGGTGCGCACCCTGCTGCTTCATCGTCTCTTCTTGGTCTCGTATCACCGATCACCGCCCGCACGATGGTGGCATGCCGCACCGGCACACGGGGCATTCAGGGTGCACATGCGGGGGCGGACAGTCTGCCCGACGCGCTCCCGCCGGGCGGGGAGAACGCCCGGGAACGCCCCAGGCCCGTTGTCGGTGGGGTGCGGCAGGATGGGACGGATGAGTGAGCAGAGCCCTGAGGGGGGCCGGTACGAGGACGGGCCCGCGCAAGCGCTGCCCGAGTACGCCGAGCGGGTCCTCGACGTCGCCGAACTGATCCCGCCGGGCCGTGTCATGACCTACGGGGACGTCGCCGAGTGGCTGGAGCAGGGCGGCCCGCGGCAGGTCGGCCGCGTGATGGCGCTCTACGGGGGAGCCGCTCCGTGGTGGCGGGTCGTCCGCGCGGACGGCGTCCTGCTGCCCGGGCACGAGCAGCGGGCGCTCGGCCACTACCGGGCGGAGGGCACGCCCCTGAAGGAGGCGAGCCGCGCCGCCGAGGGCCACCTGCCGCGCATCGACATGAGACGGGCGCGGTGGGACGGCGGCGATCGCGCGGAGGGTCACACCTGACAGCTTCCGCCATCGGACGGCCTCTCGTGTGACCCGTGATCCGTACGGGGGAATCGGGGCACACCGGGGGGATGACGTACGTTCGTGAGGCGAGGGGCATGGGTGCCAGGCGTGCCGGCAGTGACCGGCGGGAAAAAGGGGAAGCCCTGCTTCCGCCTCATCGCCCGGCGTAGCGTCGGCTGCGCGTGCCCCCGTCACCTCGCGGCCACCGCCCGACACACGCGGGGGCCCGCCAACCAGCACTTCCACCAGAACCGGCGAACCACGTGAGCTCCTCTTCCTTCACCAGCGGCCTGTCGCACCCCCGGGTACGGCGGGGGAGCCGTGGCGCTTACCGACTGGTACGTACCCCTCCTGCCCGGGTGGACCCCCCTCGTCTGGACGCCTCACAGCGCTCCGTGGTTGACCACCCGGGCGGCCCGCTGCTCGTCCTGGCAGGTCCGGGCACCGGCAAGACCACCACGCTCGTGGAGTCCGTGGCCCGGCGCGTCGCCCGGGGCGCGGATCCCGAGCGCGTCCTGGTGCTCACGTTCAGCCGCCGCGCGGCCGTCGAACTGCGCGACCGCATGGCCCTGCGCACCGGGGCGGCCCGCGCGCCCCGGGCGACCACCTTCCACTCGTTCTGCTACGCCCTGGTCCGAGCCCACCAGGACAGCGACCTGTTCGTGGAGCCGCTGCGGCTGCTGTCCGGCCCCGAGCAGGACGTCTCCGTGCGCGAGCTGCTCGCGGGCCAGACCGAGCTGGAACGGCTGGGGCTCGCCCACGTGCGCTGGCCGGACGAACTGCGCGCCTGCCTGACCACCCGCGGTTTCGCCGACGAGGTCCGCGCGGTCCTCGCCCGCAGCCGCGAGCTGGGCCTGGGCCCCGACGCCCTGGACGCCTTCGCCCGCCGCACGGGGCGCCCCGACTGGCGTGCCGCGGCCGCCTTCCTCGCCGAGTACCTCGACGTGCTCGACCTCCAGGGCGTGATCGACTACGCGGAGCTCGTCCACCGCGCGGTGCTCCTCGCCCGCCGCCCCGACGTCGCCGCATGGCTCGCCGCCCGGTACGACGCCGTCTACGTCGACGAGTACCAGGACACGGACCCCGCCCAGGTGCGGCTGCTGGAGGCTCTGGCAGGCGGCGGCCGCACCCTCGTGGCCTTCGGCGACCCCGACCAGTCGATCTACGCGTTCCGCGGCGCCGACGTGAACGGCATCCTGGACTTCCCGCACGCCTTCCCGCGCACGGACGGCCGCCCGGCCCCCGTCTCGGTGCTGCGCACGTCCCGCCGCTCCGGCGCCGGCCTGCTGGCCGCCACCCGGCTGCTCACCCAGCGCATGCCGCTGACCCGCCTGCCCGCCGAGAAGGTGCGCGCCCACCGCGAACTCGCCCCCGTGCGCGACGGCGGCCACGTCGAGGTGTACACGTACCCGACGTCCGGGACGGAGCTGGACAACATCGCCGACATCCTCCGCAGGGCTCACCTCGAGGACGGCGTCCCGTGGCGCGACATGGCCGTGCTGGTGCGCGCCGGCTCGCGCACCATCCCCGCGTTCCGCCGCGCCCTCACGTCGGCGGGCGTCCCCGTGGACGTCGACGGAGACGACGTGCCGCTGCGGCACGAACCGGCGGTCGCACCGCTGCTGACGGCACTGCGGGCGGTGGCCGCGGCGGAGGCCGGAACCCCCGAGGCCCAGGAGCCCGAGCCGGATGATCCGCCCGAGGACGCCCCCGCCCCACGCCAGGACACCTCCTGGCTCGACACCGAAACCGCCCTCACCCTCCTCACCTCCCCCCTGGCCGGCATGGACGCCGCCGACCTGCGCCGCCTCGGCCGCGCCCTGCGCGACGAGGAACGCGCAGCGGGCAACCCCTTGCCGCCGCCCTCGGACGTGCTGCTCGCACGGGCGCTCGCCGAACCGGAACGCCTGACCGTGCACGACCCCACGTACGCGCGTGGGGCCCAGCGCCTCGGCGCGCTGCTGCGCAAGGCCCGCGAGCGCCTGGCCGGCGGCGGCACCGCCGAAGAGGCGCTGTGGGACCTGTGGGAGGGCACACCCTGGCCCGGCCGGCTGGAGCGGGCCGCCCGCCGGGGCGGCGCCGCCGGGCGCAACGCGGACCGCGACCTGGACGCCGTCTGCGCCCTGTTCGCCACCGCCGCCCGCGCCGAGGAGCGCATCGGCGGCCGGGGCGCCCTCAACTTCCTGGAGGAGATCGACGCCGAGGACATCGCCGCCGACACCCTCACCCGGCGTGCCGTACGCCCCGACGCCGTCCGCCTGATGACCGCGCACCGCTCCAAGGGCCTGGAGTGGCGCCTGGTGGTCGTCGCGGGCGTCCAGGAGGGCCTGTGGCCGGACCTGCGCCGCCGTGGTTCCCTCCTGGAGGCCGACCGCATCGGCCGCGACGGACTCGCCGAACCCCTCACCCCCGGCGCGCTGCTCGCCGAGGAACGACGCCTGTTCTACGTGGCCGCCACGCGCGCGCGTGAACGCCTCGTCGTCACCGCGGTGAAGGCCCCCGCGGACGACGGCGACCAGCCCTCCCGCTTCCTGACCGAACTAGGCGTCGAGCCCAAGGACGTCACGGGACGCCCCCGCCGCCCGCTGTCCGTCGCCGCACTCGTCGCCGAACTGCGCGCCACCACGGTCGATCCGCGCGTCTCCGACGCCCTGCGGGAGGCCGCCGCGCACCGCCTGGCCCGGCTCGCCGCCCTCGCCGACGAGGACGGCCGCCCCCTGGTGCCGTCCGCGCACCCCTACCGCTGGTGGGGCATGTTCGAGCCGACCGAGTCCAAGGTGCCGCTGCGCGACCGCGATCAGCCCGTGGTGCTCTCCGGCAGCGCCCTCGACCAACTGGCCAACACCTGTGCCCTTCAGTGGTTCCTCGGCCGCGAGGTGAAGGCCGACGCGCCCGCGACGGCCGCCCAGGGCTTCGGCAACGTGGTGCACGTCCTCGCCGACGAGGTCGCCTCCGGGCGCACCCCGGCCGACCTCGGCGTCCTCATGGAACGCCTCGACTCCGTGTGGAACGCCCTCGCCTTCGACGCGCCGTGGAAGTCGGCCCAGGAGAAGGACAACGCGCGCGTGGCGCTCGAACGGTTCCTCCAGTGGCACGTCATGAACCGCACCGGGCGTACCCCGGTGGCCAGCGAGCACGACTTCGACGTCACCCTCGAAGCGGGCGACTACCAGGTGCGCATCCGCGGCCAGATGGACCGGGTCGAGGCGGATGGTGAAGGCCGCGCCTATGTGGTCGACTTCAAGACCGGCAAGCAGGCGCCCAGTTCCCACGAGGTGGAGCGGCACCCGCAGCTCGCCGTCTACCAGCTGGCCGTCCGCGAGGGTGCCGTCGACGACGCCTTCGACGGCGTACGCCCCGAGCCGGGCGGCGCCGAACTCGTCCACCTCCGGCAGGGAGCGGCCAAGCGCGACGGCGGCGAGACCCTGCCCAAGGTGCAGGCCCAGGAGCCGCTGGAGGGGGAGTGGGTCGGCGACCTGCTGGCCACCGCCGCGGGCAAGGTCCTCGACGAACGGTTCACCCCGACCGCCGGCCAGCACTGCACGCACTGCGCCTTCCGGGCCTCGTGCAGCGCGCGGCAAGAGGGGCGTCACGTCGTCGAGTGAGGTAACGCACCACACGTGCTGACCTGCGCTCCTTCCGCCCCTGAGGTCGATTTCGGTCACCGCTGTCAGTGGGCGCCGCTAGCCTTTCGATGTGCCCGCCCGTATCACCGATCCCGAGCAGCTCAAGGAGCTCCTCGGTATCCCCTTCACCCCGGAGCAGACGGCCTGCATCACCGCGCCGCCCGCCCCGCAGGTGATCGTGGCCGGAGCCGGCTCGGGCAAGACGACGGTGATGGCGGCGCGCGTGGTGTGGCTGGTCGGCACCGGCCAGGTCGCCCCCGAGCAGGTGCTTGGCCTCACCTTCACCAACAAGGCCGCCGCCGAACTCGCCGAGCGCGTCCGCAAGGCCCTGGTCAAGGCCGGCGTCACGGACCCGGACGTCATCGACCCGGACAACCCGCCCGGCGAGCCGGTGATCTCCACGTACCACGCCTTCGCGGGCCGCCTGCTGACCGACCACGGCCTGCGCATCGGTCTCGAGCCCACCTCCCGGCTGCTCGCCGACGCCACCCGTTTCCAGCTCGCCGCGCGTGTCCTGCGCGAGGCCCCCGGGCCCTACCCGGCCCTGACCCGCTCCTTCCCGGACCTGGTGGGCGACCTCCTCGCCCTCGACTCCGAGCTCGCCGAGCACCTCGTACGCCCGGAGGCCCTGCGCGCGTACGACGCCGAGCTGCTGCTGACCCTGCGGGGCGGCAAGCTCAGCAACGCCGATCTGCGCAAGGTCCCCGAAGCGGCCGCGGCCCGGCGTGAACTCGCCGAGCTGGTCACCCGCTACCGGACCGCCAAGCGCGAGCGGGACCTGCTCGACTTCGGCGACCAGATCGCCCTGTCGGCCCGCCTCGCCGGTATCCCCGAGGTGGGCGGCGCCCTGCGCGACGAGTTCCGGGTCGTCCTGCTCGACGAGTACCAGGACACGTCGGTCGCCCAACGCGTCCTCCTGGCAGGTCTGTTCGGCGAGGGCACCGGCCACCCCGTCACCGCGGTCGGCGACCCCTGCCAGGCGATCTACGGCTGGCGAGGCGCCTCGGTCGCCAACCTCGACGACTTCCCCGAGCACTTCGCCCACGCCGACGGCCGCCCCGCCACCCGCCAGGCCCTCAGCGAGAACCGCCGCAGCGGCGGCCGCCTCCTCGACCTCGCCAACGGCCTCGCGGAGCCCCTGCGCGCCCTCCACGCGGGCGTGGAGGCGCTCCGCCCGGCCCCCGGCGCCGAACGCGACGGCATGGTCCGCTGCGCCCTGCTGCGCACCCACGCCGAGGAGATCGGCTGGGCCGCCGACTCGATCGCCCACCTCGTCCGGACCGGGACGGCACCCGGCGAGATCGCCGTCCTGTGCCGCACGGCGACCGACTTCGCCGAGATCCAGGGCGCCCTGGTCGCCCGGGACGTCCCCGTCGAAGTCGTCGGCCTGTCGGGGCTGCTGCACCTGCCGGAGATCGCCGACCTCGTCGCCGTCTGCGAGGTCCTCCAGGACCCCGGCGCCAACGCCTCCCTCGTACGCCTGCTGACCGGCCCGCGCTGGCGCATCGGCCCGCGCGACCTCGCCCTGCTGGGGCGGCGCGCCCGGCTCCTCGTGGCCCATGCGCGCGTGGCGGACGACGACGACCAAGACCGCCGCCTCGCCGAGGCCGTCGAGGGGGTCGACCCGTCCGAGGTGATCTCCCTCGCGGACGCCCTCGACACGTTCCTCGAAACACCGCTGGACGGCCGCGGGGACGACGACGGCCTGCCGTTCTCGCCAGACGCGCGCGTGCGCTTCGCCCGGCTGGCCACCGAACTGCGCGAGCTGCGCCGCTCCCTGTCGGACCCGCTGATGGACGTCCTGCACCGTGTCCTCGCCGTCACCGGCCTGGAGGTGGAGCTGTCGGCGTCCCCGCACGCCCTGGCCGCCCGCCGCCGCGAGACCCTGTCCAACTTCCTGGACGTGGCCTCGTCCTTCGCCGCCGGCGACAACGAGGCGTCCCTGCTGGCCTTCCTCGCCTTCCTGCGCACCGCCGCCCAGTACGAGAAGGGGCTCGACAACGCCCTGCCCGGCGGCGAGAACACCGTCAAGGTGCTCACGGCCCACAAGTCCAAGGGCCTGGAGTGGGACGTCGTGGTCGTCCCCGGGCTGGTCACCGGCACCTTCCCGAGCAGCAAGGGGCGCGAGAAGTGGACCTCCCAGGGCAAGGTCCTGCCGCACGTGCTGCGCGGCGACGCCGACACCCTGCCGGACGTGACGTCCTGGGACGCCAGGGGGCTGAAGACCTTCCACGAGGCCATGAAGGACCACCAGCACACCGAGGAACTCCGCCTCGGCTACGTCACCTTCACCCGCCCCCGTTCCCTCCTCCTGGGCTCCGGGCACTGGTGGGGGCCGTCCCAGAAGAAGCGCCGGGGACCGTCCGCGTTCCTCCAGGCCCTCTACGAGCACTGCCAGGCCGGGTACGGCGAGATCGAGGCCTGGGCGGACGAACCCGCCGAGGACGAGGAGAACCCGGCCCTGCACCAGGCGACGGCCGACCAGGTGTGGCCCCTGCCCCTGGACGCGACGGCCCTCGCCCGGCGCCGCGCGGCCGCCGAGACCGTCCTGGCCCACCTGGAGGACCTCGCCTCCCAGGAGCACGGACACCCCGCGGCCGTGCACGACCCCGATGGCCGCGACGACGACCCGGAGTGGCCGCCGCCACCCGAGGACGACGAGCCTCCTTATGAAGGGCCTCTGTACGACGAACCGGACCCGTTTGAGACGGACCCCTTCGACGCGGACCCGTTCGACACGGACCGGCTCGACACGGACCGGTTCGACGAGGGCCGGTTCGGCGAGGACCCCTCCGGCGAGGACCCGGTCGTGGCGGAGGCCGTCGTGGAAAACCCCGTCGACGACGCCTGCCGACAAGCCCCTGCGGGAGCGGACGCCCGGAAGGAGAGCCACCCCACCGTCCCCCATCAGGCGGCCCCGGCGGAGCCCCCGCCGGCCCGCGCGCACCCCGGTGCACCCGAGCCCCCCGGCCGCGGAGGCCGCGACCACTCGCGGCTCACCCCGGAGGAGGTCCGCACCATCGCCTCCTGGGACCGTGATCTCGACGCCCTCACCGGCGAGCTGCTGCGCGCCCGGGACAGCGTCACCGACGTCCCCCTGCCAATGTCGCTCTCGGCGACGCAGCTGCTGCGCCTGGCCGCCGACCCGGACGGCTTCGCCCAGGAACTGGCCCGCCCCATGCCCCGACCGCCCCAGCCCGCGGCCCGGCGCGGCACCCGCTTCCACGCCTGGGTCGAGTCCCGCTACGAGGCGCTCACGCTGCCCATGCTGGAGCCCGGGGAACTGCCCGGCAGTGACGCCGAGATCGCCGACGAGCGGGACCTGGAAGCGCTCAAGGAGGCCTTCGAACGCACCGAGTACGCGCGCCGCACGCCCTACCGGGTGGAGGCCCCCTTCCAGCTCGCGATCGCGGGCCGGATCGTCCGGGGCCGCATCGACGCCGTCTACAAGCAGGGCGAGGGGAAGCACGCGACGTACGAGATCGTCGACTGGAAGACCAGCCGCTCCCGCACCGCCGACCCGCTCCAGCTCGCCGTCTACCGCCTCGCCTGGGCCGAGCAGCAGGGCGTCTCCCCGGAGTCGGTCACGGCCACATTCCTGTACGTGCGCACCGGCGAGGTCGCACGACCGCGCGATCTCCCCGGCCGGGCCGCCCTGGAGCGACTGCTCCTGGACGAGCCGGCGGGAGGAGAGCTCGGTGAGCAACCGCACTCGGAGGACATCGGTGCGGGCCGATAGGCTCGTGACCATGAGCCAGACCCCGGACAGCGTCGTCCGTACGTACATCCAGCAGCACCGCGCCGCCTTCCTCGACGACCTCGCCGAGTGGCTGCGCATCCCGTCGGTGTCCGCCCAGCCGGACCACGCGCCCGACGTACGACGCAGCGCCGACTGGCTCGCCGCCAAGCTGACGGAGACCGGCTTCCCGACGGCCGAGGTCTGGCCGACCCCGGGCGCGCCCGCCGTCTTCGCCGAGTGGCCCTGCGACGACCCGCAGGCGCCCACGGTGCTGGTCTACGGCCACCATGACGTGCAGCCCGCCGCCCGGGAGGACGGCTGGGACAGTGAGCCCTTCGAGCCGGTCGTGCGCGGCGACCGCCTCTACGCGCGCGGGGCGGCCGACGACAAGGGCCAGGTCTTCTTCCACACCCTCGGAGTCCGCGCCCACCTCGCCGCCACCGGGCGCACCACCCCGGCCGTGCACCTCAAGCTGCTGATCGAGGGGGAGGAGGAGTCCGGCTCGCCGCACTTCCGCGCCCTGGTCGAACAGCACGCCGCGCGGCTCGCCGCCGACGCCGTGATCGTCTCCGACACCGGCATGTGGTCCGAGGACACCCCCACGGTCTGCACCGGCATGCGCGGCCTCGCCGAGTGCGAGATACGCCTGTACGGCCCCGACCAGGACATCCACTCCGGGTCCTTCGGCGGCGCGGTGCCCAACCCGGCGACGGCCGTCGCCCGCCTGGTCGCCGCCCTGCACGACGAGCACGCGCGCGTGGCGATCCCCGGCTTCTACGACGGCGTGCTCGAACTCACCGACCGCGAGCGCGAACTCCTCGCCGAACTGCCCTTCGACGAGCAGCAGTGGCTGCGCACCGCCAAGTCGCACGCCACCGGGGGAGAGGCCGGCTACACCACCCTGGAGCGGATCTGGGCCCGCCCCACCGCGGAGGTCAACGGCATCGGCGGCGGCTACCAGGGCCCCGGAAGCAAGACGATCATCCCCTCCTCCGCCCTGGTGAAGCTGTCCTTCCGCCTGGTGGCGGGGCAGGACCCCGGCCATGTGGAGAAGGCCGTCCGTGCCTGGGCCGCGCAGCAGGTGCCGCCCGGGATCCGCTGCGACATCACGTTCAGCGGGGCCACGCGCCCGTGCCTGACGCCGCTGGACCACCCGGCCCTCCGGTCGGTCACCCGCGCCATGGGCCGCGCCTTCGAGAAGCCGGTCCGCTTCACGCGCGAGGGCGGCTCGGGCCCGGCGGCGGACCTCCAGGACGTCCTCGACGCCCCGGTGCTGTTCCTGGGCATCTCCGTCCCCTCGGACGGCTGGCACGCCCCGAACGAGAAGGTCGAACTCGACCTGCTCCTCAAAGGCGTCGAGACCACCGCGTACCTGTGGGGTGACCTCGCCGAGAACTGGCGCCATGCGCCCTGAGTGACCCGAGCCGTCCGGACCGGGCACGCGCGCGGGGGCACACTGGAAGCGCCGCCCCGCACCGCCCGAGCCCGAGGCCCCGGTCCCCTCCCGCCGTACGTCCCGCCGAACCGCCTGCCGAACCCGACCGTCCCACCGGGGAGTTGGAAGCACCCGTGACCACCTGGACCGACCACAACGCCGACCGCCCCATCTCGCTCACCGCCCCGAGCGGCATCGACCGGGCCGCCCACCACCGGCTCGACGAAGCCTGGCTCGCGGCGGCGTGGAGTCACCCCACCACCCGCTGCTTCGTGGTCTCCGGCGGACAGGTCCTCATCGACGAGACGGCGGACGGGCGCACCGAACTCGTCATGACCCCCTCCTTCGAGGCACCCCTGACCGAGGCGCACCGCTACTTCCTCGGCATCGACGAGGACGGCGTCAGCTACTTCGCCCTCCAGAAGGACTCCCTGCCCGGGCGCATGGACCAGTCCGCGCGCCCGGCGGGTCTGCGCGAGGCGGGCGCGCTGCTGTCGGCCCGCGACGTGGGTCTGATGGTGCACGCCGTGGGCCTGGAGAACTGGCAGCGCACCCACCGCTTCTGCTCGCGCTGCGGCGAGCGCACCGTCATCGCCGCCGCCGGGCACATCCGCCGCTGCCCGGCCTGTGGCGCGGAGCACTACCCGCGCACCGACCCGGCCGTGATCATGGCCGTGAGCGACGAGGACGACCGGATCCTGCTCGGCCGCCAGGTGCACTGGCCCGAGGGCCGCTTCTCCACGCTCGCCGGTTTCGTCGAGCCCGGCGAATCCATCGAGGACTCGGTGCGCCGCGAGGTCCACGAGGAGGTCGGGATCAGCGTCGGCCAGGTCGAGTACGTCGCCAGCCAGCCGTGGCCCTTCCCCTCCAGCCTCATGCTGGGCTTCATGGCCCGCGCCACCTCGACCGAGATCGAAGTCGACGGGGACGAGATCCACGAGGCCCGTTGGTTCTCCCGCGACGAGCTGGGCGCCGCCTTCGAGTCCGGAGAGGTGCTCCCGCCCTACGGCATCTCGATCGCCGCCCGCCTGATCGAACTCTGGTACGGCAAGCCGCTCCCGACCCGGAGCGCCGCCTGACAGGAGCCGCCGGCATGGCTGGTCCGCACTCGACCGACCCCTACTGGAATCACAACGTCCATCACCACCCGGCCGTCCTCGCCGCTGTGCCGGGCGGCTGCGGCGCGGCCTTGGACGTGGGCTGCGGCGACGGCCTGCTCACCCGCAAGCTCGCGGCCCGGGCGGCCTCCGTCACGGGGGTGGACCGGTCCCCGGAGATGATCAGGCTCGCCCGCGAGTACGCGCACATACCCGCCAATGTGCGGTACCGGGAGGCGGACTACCTCCTGGACGCGACCCTGGCCGAGGGCGCGTACGACTTTGTGAGCGCGGTGGCCGTGGTCCACCACGCTCCGCTCGAGCAGGCCGTCACCCGTCTCGCGCGGCTCACCGCGCCCGGCGGCCGTCTGGTGATCGTCGGCATGGCCGCCAACCGGACGGTGCTGGACTGGCTCATCAGCGCCTGCGGCGTACCCGCGAGCCTGCTGCACGCCCGCCGCCACGGCGGCAAGCGCGGTCCGGCCGGCATGCCGATGGAAGACGTGCACATGTCCTGGTCGCAGATCCGGCGGGCGCTGCGCCGCCTCCTGCCCGGCTGCGACGTTCGCCGCACGCTGCTGTGGCGCTACGTCGTCCTGTGGGACCGTCCACGAGAAGGCGGCCCCTGAGTCGCCTCAGAAGCCGCCTTCCCCGCACCGCCACACGGCGACTAGGCGCCGATCTTCTGCTTCACCTGCGCAAGCGAGGGATTCGTGAGCGTCGAGCCGTCCGGGAACAGGACGGTGGGCACCGTCTGGTTTCCGCCATTCGCCTTCTCCACGAACGCGGCGGACTCCGGGTCCTGCTCGATGTTGATCTCGGTGTACGCGATGCCCTCGCGGTCCATCTGGCTCTTCAGCCGGCGGCAGTAGCCGCACCACGTGGTGCTGTACATCGTCACAGTGCCCAGCATGTGTCTCGTGCTCCTTCGTTGGCTCGGGGCGGGTGGTCGCAGTGAGGGAACGTATGTGAAAGGTCCACCATTCCCGTGCCCCGGGTGCGGCCGGACATGACGCCTGCCGCATTGATACGACTATCGGTGCGTGCCTGTGGACAACCGGCGCGGCCGTCACTCGCGACCTGGCAGCATGGCTGTGTGACAGCAGCAACGCACTCCACCCTGTTCCCGCAGGTACCGGACTCCGCCGACGCGGTGCTCGAGGGGCTCGACCCCGAGCAGCGCGAGGTGGCCACGGCCCTGCACGGTCCGGTGTGCGTCCTGGCGGGCGCGGGCACGGGCAAGACGCGGGCGATCACCCACCGCATCGCCTACGGAGTGCGCGCCGGCATCCTGCACCCCTCCAGCGTCCTCGCCGTCACCTTCACCAACCGCGCAGCGGGGGAGATGCGGGGCCGGCTGCGGCAGCTCGGTGCCGCCGGCGTCCAGGCGCGTACGTTCCACTCCGCCGCCCTGCGTCAGCTCCAGTACTTCTGGCCGAAAGCGATCGGTGGCTCCATGCCCCGGCTCGTCGACCGCAAGATCCAGCTCGTCGCCGACGCGGCGGCCGCCTGCCGCATCCGGCTCGACCGCGGCGAGCTGCGTGACGTCACCGCGGAGATCGAATGGTCCAAGGTCACCCAGACCGTCCCCGCCGACTACGCACCCGCCGCCGCCAAGGCCGGCCGCGTGTCCCCCCGCGACCCGGCCGAGATCGCCCAGCTCTACGCCGCCTACGAGGACGTCAAGCGCGAGCGGTCCGTCATCGACTTCGAGGACGTGCTGCTGCTGACCGTGGCCGTCCTCCAGGACCGGCACGACATCGCCGAGCAGATCCGCGCCCAGTACCAGCACTTCGTGGTCGACGAGTACCAGGACGTCAGCCCCCTCCAGCAGCGCCTGCTCGAACTGTGGCTGGGCGAGCGGGACAGCCTGTGCGTGGTCGGGGACGCCAGCCAGACGATCTACTCGTTCACCGGCGCGACCCCGGACCACCTGCTCGACTTCCGCACCCGCCACCCCGGTGCCACCGTCGTCAAACTGGTCCGCGACTACCGCTCCACCCCCCAGGTCGTCCACCTCGCCAACGGACTGCTCGCCCAGGCCCGGGGCCGGGCCGCCGACCACCGCCTCGAGCTCGTCTCCCAGCGCGCGCCCGGTCCCGAGCCGGTCTACGCCGAGTACACCGACGAGCCCGCCGAGGCGGAGGGCGCGGCCCGCCGGATCCGCGAGCTCGTCGACTCCGGGGTCCCGGCCTCCGAGATCGCCATCCTCTTCCGCACGAACGCGCAGTCCGAGACCTACGAGCAGGCCCTGGCCGACGCCGGAGTGCCCTACCAGCTGCGCGGCGCCGAGCGGTTCTTCGACCGGCCCGAGGTGCGCAAGGCGGGCATCGCACTGCGCGGCGCGGCCCGCTTCGGCGGCAACGACGCCCTCCTCGACGACGTCGTCGACCTGCCCTCCCAGGTGCGCGCCGTGCTGTCGGGCGAGGGCTGGACGCCCCGGCCACCGGCGGGCTCCGGCGCCGTCCGGGAGCGCTGGGAATCCCTGGCCGCCCTCGTGAACCTCGCCCAGGACTTCGCCGCCGCCAAGCCGGGCGCCACCCTGGCCGACCTCGTCGCCGAACTCGACGAACGGGCCAACGCCCAGCACGCCCCCACCGTGCAGGGCGTCACCCTCGCCTCCCTGCACTCGGCCAAGGGCCTGGAATGGGACGTCGTCTTCCTGGTCGGCGTCGCCGAGGGCATGATGCCGATCACCTACGCCAAGAGCGACGAGCAGATCGAGGAGGAGCGCCGTCTCCTCTATGTCGGGGTCACCCGCGCGCGAGAACACCTCCATGTCTCCTGGGCGCTCTCCCGCTCACCGGGCGGCCGCCCCACCCGCCGTCCCAGCCGCTTCCTCGACGGGCTGCGCCCCGGTTCGACGGCCGCCGTGGGCCGGACCGCCGTCGGCAAAGCGGGCGGAATCGAGCGCGGAATCCCCGGAACCAGGGGGTCCGCCCCGAGACGGACCCAGCGTGTCCCCGCCCGCTGCCGGGTCTGCGGCCGCACGCTCACCGACCCGGGCGAAATGAAGCTGATGCGGTGCGACGACTGCCCCTCCGACATGAACGAGGGCCTGTACGAGCGACTGCGCGAATGGCGTGCCGACCAGGCCCGCAACAGTGGCCAGCCCGCGTTCTGCGTGTTCACGGACAGGACCCTGATGGCGATCGCCGAGACCGCTCCCGACGACGAGCGCGAGCTCGCCCGCATCCCGGGCGTCGGCATGCGCAAGCTCACTCGCTACGGGGCCGACGTACTGGCCATCTGCGCAGGCCAGTCGGGCGCGCAGACCACAGATGACGACTGACACGAACTCGTCGAAAAAATAGTTTGCGCATGCCCCAGCAATCCCCATAGGTTCTTAGGCACGAGAGCAGCGGCCTTCTCCGAGGCCCTGATCCCGTGATGTACTTGCATATCCGTAGGACTGGTTCGTCCAGTCCCCCGAGACGCCGAGAGGAGGCGAGTCCAGTGATCAGCATCAACACCAGCTCCGTCAGCATCGTGAAAATGACCGATCGCTCGGCCGTCTCCGCGTGCATGCTCGGCGTTTCGAACCTGGGCACCGGTCTGTCCGGCATTCGTGCCGTCCGTCCGGCGTCCACCTCCGTCGCTCCCGCGGGTCTTCCCGTTCGTGAGCGCAATGAGCGACCGACCAAGGCACTGGAAGCGGCAGTAACGGCACAGGCGCAGGCCTATGCCTTTACGGCGACCGGTGCCGGATTCCGGAAGCAGACGACGCAGCACCACCAGATGTGGGCCTTCCGTGGGCCAGAACCCTGGAGTGATCCAGCCTGATCGTCGATCAGGCCGGCGCCTTCAGGGCCGCGGAACCCCATCCGGGATCCGCGGCCCTTCTGTTTGTCCCTGAACAGGGATGACGGACCGAAGGAGCCTCGGGACAAGAAAAGAACCCGGTACCACCACCCCCGGCCAACAGGCCGGAACGACCAGACGAGGAAGACGACCCGTGCAACTCGAAGCGCACGCCCCGTCCGTACCGCCTTCCGACACGATCCCCAAGCCCGGCTCCACGGAGGACCCCGCCTTGACCCCGCTCACCGCGCTCACCGCGCTCGACGACGCCATCGAGAACCTCGGCGTACCCGTCCCGTGCCGTTCCTACGACCCGGAGGTCTTCTTCGCCGAGTCGCCCGCGGACGTCGAGTACGCCAAGTCCCTCTGCCGTACCTGCCCGCTGGTCGAGGCCTGCCTCGCCGGTGCCAAGGAGCGGCGTGAGCCCTGGGGGGTCTGGGGTGGCGAGCTGTTCGTCCAGGGTGTCGTCGTCGCCCGGAAGCGGCCGCGTGGCCGCCCGCGCAAGAACCCGGTCACCGCATGAACACCGCAGGAACAATCGACCGTCCCCTCACGCACGACCCCCAGAAGCAGGCCCCGATGAAGCCGTCCACTTACGAGCCCGCCGGCTCCGCTACCCAAGACTTCACCATCAGCGGCGCGAAGGACTCGCGTCAGAACAGGACCCGAGAGATGCAACTCATTCCAGAAGCCATGGCTCGTGCGCATATGCGCGACCGACTGCAGGAGGCGGAGCGAGACCGACAGGCCGTGCGCCTGGTGGCCGCCCGCCGGATGCAGCGCAGGGCGGAGCGCGCCTCACTGCGCGCCCGCCGGGCGCTCGCCCTGGCTGTCATGCAGTGATCCACCGCACCTGAAGCGGGCGCCTCCCGACCGGGAGGCCGCCTGCCTCACGCGGGGGCCGGACCGTGCCAACGGGCCGGCCCCCGCCGGGCGTTGTAGGGAGGGGACGGCGCGCGGAGGCGCGTGCCGGGGCCGCCGCGCCCACGTGGCCGAGGTGTTGCGCGCCTTGCCGGCAAGGGCATGGCGGCTTCCCAGTGAGGGCTTTGCGCCCTCCCGGCGGGGGCGGCGCACCGGCGAAGCCCACGGCGCTGTGCCCGGCGAGCCGCCCGGTGCGGGGATATCGTCGGTGGATGACGAGTCCTCCAGGAGGCGGCGACGACGGATCCGCCGCCGAGCCGCGGCGCTTCGTCTGCGCCCGTTGCGGTACGACGGCCGATGTCCCGACCGAAGATCCGCCCCTGACCTGGACCTACTCCGTTGAGGGCGGGGCCCGCCGTCTCTACTGCGAGGCCTGCTCCCGGGAACACCTCAGGTCCATCGAGGGGCGCCTGGAGTCGGACTGGTGGTGAGGCCGCAGGCGGGAGCTCACCCTTCCGCCACTGCTTCCTCGTCGTCCGCCGGGTCCTCCGGGACGAACCCCGGCAGCCACTCCTCCAGCTCTTCGCGCAGCCGCACCGTGGCCCCCAGCTGACACAGCACACCGATTGTGCTCAACGTCACCCGGTGGATCAGCAGATAGGACGGGGGCAGGTTGAGCTGCTTTCCGAGCTGGTAAGCGGGGGAGCGGGGGTCGGCGACCCGGGCCGCCTGGCTGCGCATCCAGCCCCGGGTGAAGGTGAACTCCTCGACCTGGGCCGGCTCGATGATGGGCAGCAGGTAGTCCATGACGGCGTCCGGGTCCAGCTCTATGGTCTCCTTGACGAATCCCTCGGCGCACAGCAGCTCGTAGACCGCCTCGGCCTCCCCGTCGAGGGTCATCCGCAGGGACTCGCCGATGGTGGCGGGCAGGCCGCCCGGAAGCCGGTCGACCGTGCCGAAGTCCAGGACGCCGAGCCGCCAGTCGTCCTCACCCTCGGGTCCGCCGGGCAGAAGCCGGAAGTTGCCCGGGTGGGGGTCGGCGTGCAGCAGGCCCGTGCGGGCGGGGCCGGAGAACAGGAAGCGGGCCAGGAGCTGGCCGGCACGGTCGCGCTGCTCCTGGGTGCCGTCCGAGATGACCTCCGACAGCGGGATGCCGTCCATCCACTCGGTGACCAGGACCTGGTCGGACTGGTGCACCACCTGCGGCACGACCACGTCCGGGTCGTCCGTGAACTCCTCCGCGTGGGCCCGCTGGGCCTGAGCCTCCAGGCCGTAGTCGAGTTCCTCCGAGACACGGTCCTTCAGCTCCGTGATGAGCGGCTTGATGTCCATGCCGGGAATCAGCGGACCGAGCAGGCGAGAGAAACGGCTCAGCTGGTTCAGGTCCGACAGCAGGGCCTCACCGGCGCCCGGGTACTGCACCTTGACCGCCACCTCGCGGCCGTCGTGCCATACCCCTCGGTGGACCTGACCGATCGAGGCCGCCGCGGCGGGCTTCTCCTCGAACTCCAGGAACATCTCGCGCCAGCCCTCTCCCAGCCGCTCCGCGAGCACCGCGTGCACGGTGCGGGTCGGCATCGGCGGCGCCGCCTCCTGGAGCTTGGTCAGCGCGGCCCGGTAGGGGCCGGCCACCTCCTCGGGCAGCGCGGACTCGAAGACGGACAGGGCCTGCCCGAACTTCATCGCGCCGCCCTTGAGCTCGCCGAGCACCTTGAACAGCTGGTCGGCTGTGCGCTGTTGGAGTTCGCGGCCGACGAGCTCGGCGGATTCACCGACGATTCGCTTGCCGAATCCCCAGGTCGCCCGCCCGGCGATGCCGAGCGGGAGCGCGGCGAGCTTGGCGGTCCGGGTAACCGCCTTCCGGGGAAGATCAGACATGCGCCCTCCAAGTCCCAGCCGGCCGTTCCGCCCCTGCCTCACGGCACTGCTCCGACGGCCGTCGCACCGCCATTGTCTCGTGTGACCCCCCATCCTCCGAGAGGTGCTCCCCATTTCTCTTCTTCGCCGCCGCGCACGGGCATGCCGGATGGGCCCAGATCGGCCGCGCATGCCAGTGCAGAGCAGGGACGGAGACCTCCCAGCGCGCCCCGGCGCTGGAGGGGACCCGGCCGTCCAGGAAGGCGAGTGCGTGGGCCGCCGCCAGCCCGGCCACGGTCGTGGCCAGCGCGAGGTCGCAGGGCCGTACCTGCCGCTGCCTGCCGGAGCGCCACTGGGCGACCAGCCGCGGCCAGACCGGGTCCCGCTGGACCCGGCCTTCGTGCAGACATCCCGCGCAGCTCGTCTCCCCGGGCAGGACGAGCGGGCCGACCACGCCGGTGCCTTCCACCACACCGGCGTACAAGTGGGGTGTTCCGGAGGCCATCAGGGGCTCGGCGGTGGCCGGGTCGGGCGCGTGCACGGCGACGTCGTCGCGCGGTGCGAGGACGACCAGCGAGAATCCTGGCTCGCCCGACTCTGGGGATGTCTGGGCCGCCGTGCGGCGTGGTGGCCGGTCCGGGGCCGCCCGGCGCGCGGCTCGGCGGGCCGATTCGTCCCTGCGGTCGCCGACGGCTTCCGCCGGGTGTCCGCCCGGTGCCACGTCCCACGGCTCCACGCGGCCACCGTCGAGCACATCCACCTCTCCCACGCCGGCTCCCGCCAGGAGCGAGGCCAGCACGGCGCCCACCCGGCCGGCGCCGCGCACCTGCACACGCTGTGATCGCCGGGCGGCCAGCCGACCGATCGCGTCGCCCGGGGCCGAGGTGGTCAGGGAGAGGGAGGCCAGGTCCGGGCGCAGCCGGTCGAGGACCTCCTTCTTCTTGCGCAGGGCGTCGGCGCCCGGGCCGCCGCCCCGGGCGTCGTCCAGGAGTCCGGCTCGCTCGAGCCCGCGCACCAGCCCGTCGACATGACCGTCGGGCAGGTCCATGCGGCGTTCCTCCTCACGCAGCAGCTCCAGCCCTCGCGTGCCGTTCAGGAGGTCGAGGAAGCTGCCCGTCGCCTGGTCCATCGGGCCGAGCGTCATCGCGTGCGCCGGTGTCATCCCGAACTGCACGGTCTTGAGGTCGCGCCAGCCGCGCCTGAGCGCCGGCTTCACCATCGGATGCATGACAGCCCCCGTTTTTCTCGGATCGTCCCCGTATGCCGGCCAGGCGAGTCGCGACCCGGGCAGATCATGCCGAGGCCGGTCGTAGGCACGGCCCCTGGACAGGCCGAACCCGAGCGCAGACAGCCCCTGGTCCCGGGGCCGACTGAGCCGTCGCTTCGCCGACGGGATCCAGCATGCCCAACCCCGCCGACGGCTGCCGAAAGTTGTCCACAGGCGCGGGGATTCGTCGTACAAATCCGGCGGTCGGTGGGAGCGGTGGGACCGAACCGTCCCGGAGCCGGGACTTCCCCGGGTCCAGCGGGTAACGTCGGGGCGTGCCCGCCGACCCACTGCACCGCGCCGGAAAGCCACCGCGCAGCACGACGAGCCAGCCGCCGAGCGGCTCGGGGGCGCGCGCGATCGAGGTCCGCAGGAGCACCCGCCGGCGACGGACGGTCTCCGCGTACCGCGAAGGCGATCGCACCGTGGTGCTCATCCCCGCCCGGATGTCCGAGGCGGAGGAGCAGCGCTGGGTGACTGTCATGCTCGACAAGCTGGCCGCCCAGGAGAGCAAGCGGGCCCTCGGCGACGCCGAGCTGGCCGAGCGGGCCCGGCGCCTGTCGGAGCAGTACTTCGGTGGACGGGCCCGGCCCGTGTCGGTGCGCTGGGTGACCAACCAGAACACCCGCTGGGGCTCCTGCACCCCCGCCGAGGGCAGCATCCGTCTGTCGCACCGGCTCCAGGGCATGCCCGAGTACGTCGTCGACTACGTCCTCGTCCACGAACTCGCCCATCTACTCGTACCCGGTCACGGACCACGCTTCTGGGAACTCCTGGAGGCCTATCCGCGCACGGAACGGGCCCGCGGTTACCTCGAAGGGGTCGTCGCCGCCGAGAGGTTGCCCCATGTGCCCGGCGCGCGGGGAGACAGTCCCACCGGGTGACCGACCGCTTTCCGCGAGCGAACAGCCGATACGGCCGAGCGAGCGTTCTGTACCGGCTCTGTACCGACCTCGTCCGGTGTCCGAGTTTGCCGTTAGCCTGGCGCGACGCACTCACGTTCTGGATGGGGGACGGTCGTTACGCATGGCCAGGGAATTCCAACGCGGCCACAAGGCCAGGATCAGTGACCTCACCGCGGGCACGGATCTGTACGTAGGCGTACAGATCACCGGCCCCGGGCTGAGCTTCGACATCAGCTGCTTCGGCCTCGACGCCGACGAACGGCTCTCCGACGACCGGTACTTCATCTTCTTCAACCAGCCGAAGTCCCCCGAGGAGTCCATCCAGCTCCTGGGCGCCCAGGCGGGCGACACGGAGTCCTTCCGGGTGACGCTCGACCGGATCCCGCCGCAGATCCAGAAGCTCTCCTTCACGGCGACGATCGACGGCGCCGGACAGATGTCGCAGATCGCCTCCGGCTACATCCGCATCGTCGCGGGCGGCGAGGAGGTGGCGCGCTACTCCTTCAACGGCTCGGAGTTCTCCACCGAGCGGGCCGTGATGCTGGGCGACTTCTACCTCAAGGACGTGTGGCGGTTCGCCGCCGTGGGGCAGGGCTTCGACGGAGGCCTGGACGCGCTGCTGAAGAACTTCGGCGGCGAGGTGGCCGAGGAGGAGACGCCCGCACCCGCCCCGCAGCAGCCGCAGCCCGGCGCCGCCCCGGGGTTCGCGCCGCCCGCGTTCGGCGCCCCCGCCACCCCGGAACCGGCCCCCGCGCCGGCGGCTCCTCCGGCCCCCGCCCCGCAGCCCGCGCAGGGCTTCGTGCCCCCGCCCGGCTCCACCCCGCCCCCGGTGCACGCCGCCCCGACCATCGTCGCGCCGTTGCACACCCCGCCCGGCGGCTCCCCGGTGCCGCCCCCGGTCCCGGCGCCCGCGCCGTACGGCCAGCCGGGCCAGCAGCCGCCGCCGTACGGCCAGGTCCCCGGGCAGACGGCCCCGCCGCCCCCCGGCTACGGCCAGCCCCAAGCCCCCCATGTGCCGCAGGCACCCCAGGCCCCCGCCCCGCCGCCCGGTTACGGCCAGCACACCCCGCCCCCGGGCTACGGCCAGCAGCCGCCCTACGGCCAGGCCCCCTACGGCGCTCCGCAGGGCGCTCCCCAGGGCGGCGCCGCCCAGGGGCCCGGTGTGTCCGCCGCGCTCCAGCAGTTCAAGGAGACGCCCACCGGGCAGCGCTGGACGCAGCAGAACAAGAAGCTCGTACGCGTCGACCTCGGCGTCGGCGGGCAGCCCGTGCTGGCCCGGCAGGGCAGCATGGTGCTCTACCAGGGCAAGGTCGACTTCAGCTACAAGGGCGCCGGGTTCGCCGGCCGGATCGTGGGCAACGCGACCGGCCAGGAGATGCAGCTGATGCGGTGCACGGGCCAGGGACAGGTGTTCCTCGCCGAGAACTCGACCATGCTGCACCCGCTGGAGCTCCAGGGCGACGCCGTCTGCGTCTCCGCCGAGAACGTCCTCGCCTTCGACGAGAGCCTCACGTACGAGGTCCGCCGCATCGAGGGCCACGGCATCCCCGGCGGCGCGCTGTTCACCATGCAGTTCAAGGGCACCGGCACCATCGTCGTGAAGACGCACGGCACCCCCGTGGTGCTGCCCGTCACGCCGACCACGTTCGCCGACTGCAACGCCGTCGTCGCCTGGTCGGCCGCCGCCCAGGTCGTCGTCTCCAGCCAGGTGCGCATGCGCCGCAACGCCTACCCCGGCGACACGGGGGAGAGCGTCAACCTCCAGTTCCGGGGAGCGCCCGGGAACTTCATCGTCGTCCAGCCGTACGAGGTCTGAGGGAGCCCGTCATGACACAGCAACTCGCGGGCCACGCCCCCGCACCCGTCACCGCCCGCATGGAGAACCACGGCAATCACATGCTGAAGGTCGCCATGCAGACCGGCAACGACCTCCTCGCGCGCGTGGGATCGATGGTCGCCTACGAAGGGTTCGTGCAGTACGAGCCCAACCCGCCGGCCGTGCGCCAGATCGCCAAGGACTGGCTCACCGGCGAGGGCGCGCCCCTGATGAAGTGCTCCGGCGACGGTCTGCTCTACCTGGCCGACTACGGGGCGAACGTCGTCGTCATCAACCTCAACGGCGACGGCATCTCCGTCAACGCCACCAACCTGCTCGCCTTCGACGCCCACCTGACGTGGGGCGTGGAGCGGGTCAAGGGCCTGGCGAAGTTCGCCGGGCAGGGCCTGTGGAACACCAAGATCTCCGGCCAGGGCTGGGTCGCGCTGACGTCCCGGGGCAAGCCCATCGTCGTGGACTGCGGAGGCGGCGAGGACGAGACCTACGTCGACCCCGACGCGCTCGTCGCCTGGTCCCCGAACCTCAAGGTGAAGGGCAAGCGCAGCTTCCGGGCGCAGTCGCTGATCGGCCGCGGCAGCGGTGAGGCCTACCAGATGGCCTTCTCCGGTCAGGGCATCGTCGTCGTCCAGCCCAGCGAGGACAGCACCGACCGCCTCCGGTTCCGGGGCTGAGGGGGAGCCAGAACGTCATGCAGAGCCCGATTTTCGCCTACAACGAGCAGCAGACCCAGGAACGCTGGAGCCTGCAGAACAAGCAGATGCTGCGCGTCGCTCTGGAGGGCCACGACGACATCCTGGCCCGCAAGGGCACCATGGTCGCCTACCAGGGCCTCGTCGAGTTCGACGCCGAGTTCCAGAGCAACCAGCAGTCACGCGCGCGTGCGCAGACCGGTGAGGGCCTCGACCTGATGCGCTGCCACGGGCAGGGCACGGTCTACCTCGCCAACCTCAAGCAGCACGTGCACGTCCTGGAGGTGGACCAGGACGGCCTCACCGTCGACAGCAGCTATGTGCTGGCGATGGACTCCTCCCTGCACCACGAGGTCATCGCCGTGGACAGCCTCTACGGCATCTCCGGCTCCGGGAAGTACCAGCTCAACATCTCGGGCCGGGGCAAGGTCGCCCTGATGACCTCCGGTATGCCGCTGCTGATGCAGGTGACGCCCGACAAGTACGTCAACTGCGACGCGGACGCGATCGTGGCCTGGTCGACCGGCCTGAGGGTGCAGATGCAGGCGCAGACGCACTCCTCCGGGGTGTGGCGGCGGCGCGGCAGCACCGGTGAGGGCTGGGAGCTGAGCTTCATGGGCACCGGGTTCGCGCTCGTCCAGCCGAGTGAACTGCTGCCGCCGCAGAACGCCCAGATCGGCTCGGGCCTCGCCGCGCAGTACGGCATGGGCCAGCAGGGAGCGCGGGGGCAGAACCAGGGCAACGTCTGGAGCTGAGCGTTCCGCGGGGTTCGGCCGATTCAGGTCGGGGGCTGTTTCGGTCTCGTCCCAGCCCGCGGGCCGGCTGTGCTCGATCGCGCAGTTCCCCGCGCCCCTGAGGGGGCGCTGCCCACTGTCAGCAAGAAGGTAAGGGGCGGCCGCTACAGCGGTCGCCCCTTACCGATGTTCAGGCCCCTAGCCTCGCGCGCGTCGCCGTCAGCAGCTGCACGACCGACTCGTCCGCCACCTCGGCCACCTCGTCATAGCCGAACCAGCGCACGTCGAGCGACTCGTCGCTGATCGCGTGCGCGGCGTCCGGTGGTGCCATGACCGCGTACTGGACGTCGAAGTGCCAGTTGCACGGCGCGGGGATCGGGTGCCGGTCCAGGCGCACCGGGCCGCCGGGCAGCAAGGAGAGCCCCGAGACGCCGGACTCCTCCGTCGCCTCACGCAGGGCCGCGTCCGCCAAGGAGGCGTCGCCGGGCTCGCAGTGGCCGCCCATCTGGAGCCACATCCGGAGCTTCTTGTGCAGGGTGAGCAGCACCCGGCCGCCGTCGGGGTCGATCACCAGGGCGCTCGCCGTGATGTGCCCCGCGTGGCAGGCCTTCCACAGGCCGTCCGGGTGCTCGTCCAGGTGGTCCAGGTAGGCCTGGCGCAGCTCTGCCTGGTCCTCGTACCCCTTCAGCACGAGGACCGTGTCGTCGTAGAGGCTCACCCGGCGTCGTCGTCCTTGCCGTCGTCCCCGCCCTCGTCCTTCTTCTTGAGGTCGGGCTTGTCCGCCGCCTCGCCCTCGTCCTGCTTCTTCAGGTCGGGCTTGTCCGCCGCCTCGCCGAGCATCTTGTCCAGCTCGGAGAAGTCGATCTGCTCGCGGTGCACGAAGCCGTCCGGGTCGTCCAGGTCGGTCGCCGTCGGCAGCATGTCCGGGTGGTGCCACAGGGCGTCCCGGCCGTCGACCCCGCGCGCGTCCGTGAGCGAGGCCCACAGACGGGAGGCGTCCCGCAGCCGGCGCGGACGCAGCTCCAGACCGATCAGCGTGGCGAACGTCTGCTCGGCCGGGCCGCCCGAGGCGCGGCGGCGGCGCAGCGTCTCACGCAGGGCGTCGGCGGCCCCGAGACGGGGCTTGGCGGCGGCGTGGACCACCGCGTCCACCCAGCCCTCGACAAGCGCCAGAGCCGTCTCCAGACGGGCCAGGGCCGCCTTCTGCTCGGGCGTGTCCTCCGGCTGGAACATGCCCTGCTGGAGGGCTTCCTGGAGCTGCTCCGGGTTCTGCGGGTCGAACTGGCCGACCACGTCCTCCAGCTTGGCCGTGTCGACCTTGATCCCGCGGGCGTAGCCGTCGACCGCGCCGAACAGGTGCGAGCGCAGCCACGGCACGTGGGTGAAGAGGCGCTGGTGGGCGGCCTCGCGCAGGGCGAGGTACAGCCGCACCTCCTCCTGGGGGACGCTGAGGTCCTTGCCGAACGTCTCGATGTTCACCGGCAGCAGGGCGGCCTTGCCGGCAGGGCCCAGCGGAAGGCCGATGTCGGACGAACCGACGACCTCACCGGCGAGCACTCCGACGGCCTGGCCGATCTGCGTGCCGAACATGGCGCCGCCCATCGAGCGCATCATGCCGATCAGCGGGCCGGCCATGGCCTGCATCTCCTCCGGCAGGACGTCGCCCATGGCGGTGCCTACGCGCTCGGCGACCGGGTCGACGAGCTCCTTCCAGGCGGGCAGTGTGGCCTCGACCCACTCCGCGCGGCTCCAGGCCACCGCCGAGGCGGCGCCCGACGGCAGCGAGGTGGCGTCGTCGAGCCACAGGTCGGCCAGGCGGACGGCTTCCTCGACGGCCCTGCGGTCGGCGGGCCCGACGCTGGCGTCCTTGGTGCCGTCAGGGCTGCCCTGGGAGACCGTCTGGCGGGCGATCTGCTTGGCCATGTCCCAGTTCACCGGGCCGCCCTCGTAGGAGAGCATCTGGCCCAGCTGCTGGAACGCGGCGCCCAGGTCGGTGGGGTTCAGCGACCCGAACATGGCTGCGAACGGATTGTCCGCACCGGGGCCGCCGGGGCCGCCAGGGCCTCCGCCGAAGCCTCCGGCTCCGGGCAGGCCGCCGAAACCGAACGGGTTGGCCGGTCCCTGACCACCACCGCTCTGCTGGTCCTTCTTCTTGCCCTCGTCGCCGTCGTCCGGCTCCTCCGGCGGAAGGCCGAATCCGAATGGGGTGTCACTCACGGGATTCCTCGGCTGGTAGGGCCGCCGGTTCTTTCCGGCGGCACGGCTGCCCGACAACACCACCCAGCGTAGACACCTGGGGCGGATCGGGCCTCGGTGCTTCGCCGACTGACGGCCTGCGGCAGGATGGATGCCACCTGGTACGCACGCGTCGGACGCGCTCGTACTGAAGACAACCGCTGGAGACGCCCGGTGAGTTCCCCAGATCCGCAGGTTCGCGCAGCGCGAAACCAGTCAACCAGTTCCGCGAGCCCGTCGGCACGCGGACCCGTCGTCGCGGTCACCGGCGCCGCGTACGGCGTCGGCGCGCTGCTCACGGAGCAGCTTGCCGCATCCGACGAGATCAAGCAGGTCGTGGCCATCGACGAGCGGCGCGGCGAGTGCGCGGCGGCGCAGTGGCACATCCTGGACGTCCGGGACCCGGCCATCGCGGACAAGCTGCGCGGGGCCGACGTCGTGGTGCACCTGGCGCTCGATCTCGATCTGGAGACCGACGCCGCCGCCCGAACGGCCTACAACGTACGGGGGACGCAGACCGTCCTGACGGCGGCCGCGGCCGCCGGAGTGCACCGGGTCGTGCTGTGCACCTCGGCGATGGTCTACGGGGCGCTGCCCGACAACGAGCTGCCGCTGTCCGAGGACGCCGAGCTGCGGGCCACGGCCGAGGCGACGGGTGTAGGCGACCTGCTGGAGATCGAACGGCTGGCACGGCGCGCACCCCGGGCGCACCCGGGACTGAACGTCACCGTGGTCCGGCCGGCCGTCCTGGTGGGCGGCGGCACGGACACCGCGCTGACCAGGTACTTCGAGTCTCCGCGGCTCCTCGTCGTCGCCGGGTCTCGGCCCGCGTGGCAGTTCTGCCACGTCGAGGACCTGTGCAGCGCGCTGGAGTACGCCGTCCTGGAGAAGGTCGACGGGGAGCTGACCGTCGGGTGTGACGGCTGGCTGGAGCAGGAAGAGGTCGAGGAGCTCAGCGGCATCCGCCGGATGGAGCTGCCGTCGGCGGTCGCGCTCGGTGCGGCGGCGCGACTGCACCGGATCGGGCTCACGCCGTCCCCGGCCGGGGACCTGGCGTACACGATGTACCCCTGGGTGGTGAGCGGCAGCCGGTTGCACGACGCCGGGTGGCGGCCGCGGTACACCAACGAGGAGGTGCTGGCGGAACTCCTGGAGGAGGTCTCCGGCCGGCACACGGTCGCCGGGCGGCGGCTGGGCCGCAAGGACGCCACGGCCGCGGGCGCCGCGGGTGCGACGGTGGCGCTGCTGGGCGCGGCGGCGGTCGTACGACGGGCGCGCAAGGCCCGGCGGCGCATCTGAGGGTCGTCCCTGCGGGAACACCGGACCGGGGATCCTCGCGGGAACACGAACACCGGACCGGGGCCCCTGTAGGAGGCTCCAAACGCGCACGCGCGCGTGCCGGGCGATAGCTCTATTCCGCGCTGTCGGCCGTGTGCGGCACGATGGAGGCATGGCAACCACGAGCGATCATCCCGGTGAGCAGGCGGCGCAGGACCCCATCAAGCTGATCGCGATCCGGGACACGGCCCTCTCGCTGGACGAGGTGTTCCGGGCGGTCGGGGACGACTCGGCGGGGGGCACCGCGCTCTTCGTGGGAACCGTGCGCGACCACGACGGGGGCGCCGACGTCGACGAGCTGGGGTATTCCTGCCACCCCAGTGCCGAGGCGGAGATGCGGCGGATCGCCGAGAAGGTGGCCGCCGAGTTCCCGGTGCGGGCCCTGGCGGCCGTGCACCGCGTGGGGGACCTGGGCATCGGGGATCTCGCCGTGGTCGTCGCCGTCTCCTGCCCGCATCGCGGAGAGGCCTTCGAGGCCTGCCGGAAGCTGATCGACGACCTCAAGCACGAGGTGCCCATCTGGAAGCACCAGAAGTTCTCCGACGGCACCGAGGAGTGGGTCGGCGCCTGCTGATCCCGTGAGCCGCCTTCCGGTTGCGTAACCGCACCCCTGGCGTGAGCGTTGTCACTGCGGATGGTTAATCTGCTGATCAGTCAGTTGCGGACGCTCAAAGGGGTTGGAGGTCGGCATGGCGGCGCTCGCCTGGTTGCTGATTCCGCTTGTGGCTGCCATCGGCGCGGGGCTCTGGGGGAGTTGGGCGAACCGGACCCGCAAGGCCCGTAACGACGGGCCGGAGCTCATCGGCTACGCCCGCTTCCGAGAGGCCATGGAGAAGCCCCGCACGGGTGGCTGACGACCGAAGAACAGCAGGTCACAGGTGCTGGAAGCGCAGGGCCGCCCCGGACGGGCGGCCCTGACGGTGCGCTGACAGGACCGTCCCGTAATGTCGAGTCATGCCACGCCGCACCGCGACGATGCTCGCCTCCACCCTGATGCTGATCGCGCTCCTGTGCGCGGGAGTGTTCATCCCCGTGCCCTACGCGGAGATGTCCCCGGGGCCGACGGTGAACACGCTGGGCGATCACGACGGTGAGCAGGTGCTGCAGATCGCGGGGAAGAAGACCTACGCCACCAGTGGCCACCTGAACATGACCACGGTCCGGGTCACGAGCGCCGACTACCGGATGAACCTGGTGGAAGCCGTCTACGGCTGGCTCGCGCACGACAACAAGGTCGTGCCGCACGAGACGCTCTACCCGGACGGCAAGACCGAGGAGCAGTCCACCCAGGAGAACGCCGAGGAGTTCAGCCAGTCCCAGGAGAGCGCCAAGGTCGCCGCCCTGAAGGAGCTGGACGTCCCGGTGAAGTCCTGGGTGATCGTCTCCACGGTCGTCAAGGGCTCCCCGGCCGAGGGCAAACTGCACGCGGGGGACGTGATCAAGGCCGTCGACGGCACGACGGTGAAGGAACCGGCCGACGTCGCCAAGCTCGTCACCCGGCACAAGCCGGGCCAGGAGGTCCGCTTCACGATCGTGCCGGCCAAGGAGCAGGCCGCCGCGGAGAAGGAGAAGCGGACGCCGACGAAGACGCAGAACATCACCATGACCACGACGGCGTCCGACGACGACGGCGAGAAGCGCGCCATCGTGGGGATCCAGGCGGGGACCGACCACACGTTCCCGTTCACCATCGACATCAAGCTGGCCGATGTCGGCGGGCCGAGCGCCGGTCTGATGTTCGCCCTCGGCATCTACGACAAGCTCACCCCGGGCAGCCTGACCGGCGGAAAGTTCGTGGCCGGCACCGGCACGATCGACGACGCGGGCAAGGTCGGCCCGATCGGCGGCATCGAGATGAAGACCGTCGGCGCGCGGGCCAAGGGAGCGCAGTACTTCCTGACCCCCGCCGACAACTGCGCGGCCGCCGCCAAGGACACCCCCGACGGCCTCACCCTCGTCAAGGTGGGCACCATCCGGGACGCCCTCGGGGCGCTCAAGGACATCCGCAGCGGCGACACCGCGGACCTGCCTAAGTGCGGTAAGTAGCCCGGGACGGGTGGGGCCCGGCGAGCCGGACCCCCTGGGCTCCCGAGGGGTTACTCCTCGAACGTCGCCGCCAGCGCCTCCGCCAGCCCCGGGACCAGGTCCGAGCCGGTCAGGACCTCGGTGGGGGAGTCCTTCTCGCGCAGGCGCAGGGCCGACTCGCGGCTGCCGTCGCGCAGCACCGCGACCGTCATACGGACCTCCTGGCGGTCCGGGTGGTCCGCCACCCACTTCGTGAGCGCGGCCTCGCTCAGTCCGCTCGGCACCTGCGCCTCCGCCGACGGCGGCAGCATCAGGCGCTCCACGGCGAGGGCGCAGCCGGCCACCGCGTCGGGCCAGGCGATGGTGGCGAGGAACTCGTCGAGCGGTTTGCCCGTGGGGACCTCGTCCTGCTCGATCGGGGTGAGGCCGGAGTTCTCCGATTCCTCCCCCAGACCGAGCCGGTCCGCGAGCGAGGGCTGTTCGGCCCGTAGCCGGGCGGTGTCGACGAGGGCGAAAAGGCGGGCCGGCTGGTCCCAGCCGAGGCCGGAGGCGTACTCGTCGATCTCGAGAACGGCCCGGGTGAGCGGGTTCGCAGCCATGGGAGTGTTGGACATGGTCACAATCCTGCCTCGTTCCCGGCCGGAATCGGGAACCGAGTAAACGGTGAGTAAGTTGCATAGGTGGGGGCCCACGATCACGGGGGCCACGCACGGTCCGTGAAGACGCGGGCGTGACGAATCAACAGCGAACTTCGAGGTGCGCACCTTGGCTTTCCAGATGCCGGACCGCGGCGGAGGCCCGACAGGGCCGCGGATGAGAGTGGGCCGCCCGTCCCGGCGTGTCCGGACCCTGCTCATGACACTGGGCGTCCTGGCCGTTCTCGGCATGGCGTTCACCATGTTCGCGGGCTTTTGGACGGACTGGCTCTGGTACCGGTCGGTGAACTACTCCTCGGTCTTCACCACCACCCTGTGGACCAAGATCGGGCTCTTCTTCGTCTTCGGCCTGCTCATGGCCCTCGCCGTCGGCTTCAACATCTGGCTGGCGCACCGGCTGCGGCCGCCGCTGAGCGCCATGTCGATGGAGCAGCAGAACCTCGACCGGTACCGGATGGGCATCGCGCCCTACAAGAAGTGGCTGCTGGCCGGGATCACCGCCCTGGTGGGCCTGATCGCCGGAGCCTCCGCCTCCGGCCAGTGGCGCACCTGGCTCATGTGGGTCAACGGCGTGCCCTTCGGCCAGAAGGACCCGCAGTTCAAGCTGGACGTCTCCTTCTACGCCTTCGACCTGCCCTGGTACCGGTTCCTGCTCGGCTTCGGCTTCGCCGCCGCGATCCTGTCCGTGATCGCCGCCGCGCTCACCCACTACCTGTACGGCGGTCTGCGCGTCACCAGCCCCGGCGCCCGCGCCACGGCCGCGGCCACCGGGCACCTGTCGGTGCTCATCGGTGTCTTCGTGGCCCTGAAGGCCGTCGCGTACTGGCTCGACCGGTACGGACTCGCGGTGAAGTCCAGCGACTTCAGGGCGACCGACAACTGGACGGGCCTGCGGTACGTCGACGCCAACGCCTACCTGCCGGCCAAGACGATCCTGTTCTGCATCGCCGTCATCTGCGCGCTGCTGTTCTTCGCCACCATCTGGCGGCGCACCTGGCAGCTGCCCGTCATCGGCTTCGGACTGATGGTGCTCTCGGCCATTCTCATCGGCGGCCTGTATCCGGCGATCGTGCAGAAGTTCCAGGTCCAGCCGAACGAGCAGGCCAAGGAAGCGCCGTACGTCGAGAAGAACCTCGAGGCCACGCGCCAGGCGTACGGCATCGACGGCACCAAGGTCACCGACTACTCGGGCACCGGCAACACCGAGGACAAGACCAAGCTGCGCGACGACGTCGGGTCCACGGCGAGCATCCGGATCATGGACCCCAACATCGTCTCGCCGACGTTCCAGCAGCTCCAGCAGATCAGGAACTACTACGCGTTCCCGGAGAACCTGGACGTCGACCGCTACGCCAAGGACGGCAAGGACCAGGACACCGTCATCGGCCTGCGTGAGATCAACCTCGCCGGCATCCCGAAGAAAAACTGGATCAACAACCACTTCCGTTACACCCACGGGTATGGAGTGGTCGCCGCCAAGGGCACCAGTGCCGACGCCCAGGGCCGGCCGAACTTCACGGAGTCCGACCTGCCCTCCGAGGGTGACCTCGGCACGTACGAGCAGCGGGTCTACTACGGCGAGAAGACCACCACGTACTCGATCGTCGGCGGTCCCCAGAAGGAGATCGACTACTCCGACGACAACGGCGAGAAGACCACCAGCTACAAGGGCGACAGCGGGGTCAACCTCTCCAACCCGGTCAACCGGGCCGCGTACGCGGTGGCGTTCGGCGAGCCGCAGATTCTCTACTCCGGCGCCATCGGCGAGGGCTCGCGGATCCTGTACAACCGCACGCCCAAGGAGCGCGTCGAGGCGGTCGCCCCCTGGCTGACCATCGACGGAGACGCCTACCCGGCGGTCGTGGACGGCCGGATCCAGTGGATCGTCGACGCGTACACGACGACGAACGGCTACCCGTACTCCTCGCGCACGACCCTCGGTGACACCACGGCCGACTCGCTGACCGCCACCAACGACAACCGCGCGGTGGTGGCCCAGCAGAACCAGGTCAACTACATCCGCAACTCGGTGAAGGCGACCGTCGACGCGTACACCGGCGAGGTCAAGCTCTTCCAGTGGGACACGAAGGACCCCGTCCTGAAGACCTGGATGAAGGCCTTCCCGGGCACGGTGGAGCCCAAGAGCGACATCTCCAAGTCGCTGATGGACCATCTGCGCTACCCCCAGGACCTGTTCAAGGTGCAGCGGGAGCTGCTCACGCGCTACCACGTGAAGGACGCCACGACGTTCCTCAGCGGCAGCGAGGTGTGGCAGGTGCCGGACGACCCGACGAACCGGTCGGGCAGCGCGGTGCCGCCGTACTACCTGAGCATGAAGATGCCCGACCAGAAGGCGCAGTCGTTCTCGCTGACGACGACTTTCACCCCAACAGGCCGGGACAACCTCAGCGCGTTCATGGCGGTCGACGCCGAGGCGGGCACGTCCGACTACGGCAAGATCAGAATTCTGAAGCTGCCGACCAACACCACGGTCAACGGACCCAAGCAGGTCCAGAGCCAGTTCAACTCGCAAGAGGACATCGCCGAGTCCATCAGGCTCCTGAGAGGCGGCGACTCCGAGGTCGAGTACGGCAATCTGCTGACGGTCCCGCTCGACGGCGGACTGCTGTACGTGGAGCCGGTCTACGTACGCGGTGGCGGACTGAAGTATCCGCTGCTGCGCAAGGTGCTGGTCACCTACGGAGGCCAGACCGCCTTCGAGAACACCCTCGACGGGGCCCTCAACAAGGTCTTCGGAGCGGACGCGTCCACCGAGCCGCCGGACGAGGGCGAGGGCGACACGACCAAGCCACCGCCGACGTCCGACAATCCGACGGTCCAACAGGCCCTGGAGGACGCCCAGAAGGCGTTCGACGCGGGCCAGGAGGCCCTGAAGAAGAACGACTGGGAGGCGTACGGCAAGGCGCAGAAGGACCTCGAGGACGCCCTGCGGCGGGCCGAGGACGCGCAGGACGAGGCGAGCCGGAAGGGCGGCGCCGGGGGCGGCGAGAGCAAGCCCAGCGGCAAGCCGAGCGGCAGCCCGAGCCCGAAGCCGAGCAGCTAGGGCCCTGGCCTGGTGAAATGCCCATCCCGCGCCGTGGTACGGTTGTGAACACAACGGCGCGGGGTGGAGCAGCTCGGTAGCTCGCTGGGCTCATAACCCAGAGGTCGCAGGTTCAAATCCTGTCCCCGCTACTGAAGTCGCGATGTTCGAGCGACAGCGTGACACCGAAGGCCCGGATTCCACACAGGAATCCGGGCCTTCGTGATGTGCGTGAACGCATGTGCTGACGTGGCTTGTGGTCGCGCCGCCGGGGCGAGTTGGTCCATGTGTGTTTGACTTGTCTCTCTGTGGGCATGTCGACAAAACGCTGAAGTGACCTCACTGGCTGCGGTATACGAGGTGTACCCAGGTTGCAGGTGGTGCGACGATGGACGTTATGGGGGACAAGGCAACTCTGTTCGAGACAGGGCGTTTTGTGCAGCCTTCCAGCCGGGAGGACACCGAGACCCCGGACGAGACCGGGGAGATCGCCGACGAGGCGGCCGAGGAGCTGCGGCAGAGACTCGCCGCGGAGGCCGGCGACGTCGAGGCGATGAGTGTCCTCGGGGCCATGCTGCTGCGCCGTGGTGATCTCGACGGTGCCGAGCCTCATCTGCGTGCCGCCACAGCAGCGGGCGACCGGGCGGCCGCGAACAATCTGGGAGTCCTCCTGCACCAGCGGGGGTACGCCGACGAGGCCGCCGGGTGGTGGCGGATCGCCGCCGTCGCCGGATCCACGGCCGCCGCGCACGCCCTCGGCCGGCACCACCGCGAGCGGGGCGACGAACCCGCCGCCGAGTACTGGCTGCGCCAGTCCGCCGAACAGGGCCACACCCTGGCCGCGTACGCGCTCGCCGATCTGCTGGAGCACCGCGGGGACGCCGGGGCCGAGCAGTGGATGCGCGTCGCGGCCGAACGCGGGCACCGGGAGGCCGCGTACCGGCTGGCCCGGGCCTTGGACCGCAGGGCCGCACGGGAGGCCGACGGTGACAACGGTGTCCAGGGCGCCGAGGAGGCCGAGCAGTGGTACCGCCAGGCGGCCGCGCGCGGCCACCGGCGGGCCGCGCTGCACCTCGGGACGATCCTGGAGCGGCGCGGCGAGCTCAAGGAGGCCGGGCGCTGGTACCTGACCTCCGCCAAGGACGGCGAGGCGCGGGCCGCCTGCGCCCTCGGCTTCCTGCTGCGCGACGCCGGCGACACCGAGAACGCCGCCGTGTGGTGGCTGCGGGCCGCCCAGGACGGCGACGGCAACGCGGCGAACGCGCTGGGCGCGCTGCACGCCGAGCGGGGCGAGACCCAGACCGCCGAGCGGTGGTACCGGGCCGCGATGGACGCCGGTGACGTCAACGGCGCGTACAACCTCGGCCTGCTCTGCGCCGAGCAGGGGCGGACCCCGCAGGCCGAGCAGTGGTACCGGCGCGCGGCCTACGCGGGGCACCGGGAGGCCGCGAACGCGTTGGCGATCCTGCTGCTGCGGGCCGGCGACGAGACGGGTGCGGAGCCGTGGTTCTCCAAGGCCGCGGAGGCCGGGAGTGTGGACGCGGCCTTCAACCTCGGCATCCTGCATGCCGGGCGGGGCGAGGAGCAGGCCGCTCTGGGGTGGTACGAGCGGGCCGCCGCGGCCGGGCACACCGAGGCGGCGCTCCAGGTCGGCATGGCGAGGCTGCGCGAGGGCGACGAGCAGGAGGCCGAGCGGCACCTGCGGTGTGCGGCCGGGGGCGGGAGCGCCGAGGCCGCGTACCGGCTGGCGACGGTGCTCGACGCGCGCCGGCCGCCGGAGCCCGCGCACGAGCTCGGGGAGCCCGTGCACCGGCGCAGCGAGTGCGAGGAGTGGTACGAGCGGGCGGCGTCCCAGGGGCACCGGCGGGCGCAGGTGCGGGTCGGCATGCTGGCGGCGGCCCGGGGCGATGTCGTCGAGGCGGCTCGCTGGTACCGCGAGGCGGCCGAGGCCGGATCACGCAACGGGGCGTTCAACCTCGGGCTGTTGCTGGCCCGGGAGGGGAGCGAGCCCGAGGCGGCGGTCTGGTGGACCCGGGCCGCTGACGCGGGGCACGGGCGGGCGGCGCTGCGGCTCGCCCTGGTCTACGCGCGTCGGGGTGAGCTGGCCGAGGGGCAGCGGTGGGCCGACCGGGCCGTGTCCCTGGGCCCGGCGTCGGTCACCGAGCGGGCGGAGCGGCTGCGGGACGCGCTGCGGCAGGAGCTGTCCGCGTGAGGGCGGCCCGGGCCCTGCGTCCCCGCCCCCGGTGGGTGGCGGGGACGCCTGCCGCGCGGTGGTGCCGGGAGGCGCCGCGGCTCGGTCCGTCCGCGGTGGGCGTGGCCGGGTGGGGCAGCCGTTGCCAGTCGCTCGGTGAACCGTCCCCGTTAAGCGATTTGCATCTGCCCTCGTCATTGACGTAACGTTGCATTCAACGACGCGGGGTGGAGCAGCTCGGTAGCTCGCTGGGCTCATAACCCAGAGGTCGCAGGTTCAAATCCTGTCCCCGCTACTGAAGGCCTAGGGCCGGAATCCGAAAGGGTTCCGGCCCTAGGTGTTTTTCGGCCTGGCGCCTCGGCGCACGCGCATGGGCGCACAGGTAGCGCAAAGCCCCGGCACTCATCGGTGCCGGGGCTCATGCGGAGAAGGCTAGGCGGCCGCGCAGTTCGGGCAGACGCCGCGGTACGTCACCTCGACGTCCGAGACCGTGAACCCGAAGCGCTCGGTGTCGGGAAGGTCCGCCAGCGGGTTGCCGACCGGGTGGACGTCCCGGATCGCACCGCACTGGGCACAGACCAGGTGGTGGTGCGGCTGATGGGCGTTCGGGTCGTACCGCTTGGCGCGCTGATCCGTGGAGACCTCCAGCACCTCGCCGAGGGTCACGAGCTCACCCAGCGTGTTGTAGACGGTCGCCCGGGAGATCTCGGGGAGCTTGGCGACGGCCCGGGCATGGACCTCGTCGGCCGTCAGATGGACGTGTTCGCCGTCGAGGACCTCGGCCACGACGCGCCGCTGCGCGGTCATCCGCCATCCGCGTCCGCGCAGGCGTTCCAGAAGGTCACTCATGGCTACCAGCCTAACAGCCAAGGGGACCAGGTCGCGAACAGGTGTGAGATTAGAGTCCTGCTTGCTTTAGACAATGTCTATTGTAGGATCTGGGATGACTTTGGCCATGGTGCAGGTGTGGTCAGGAACGGTGCAGGAGGCGCACGTGACGCAGGGGCCGCTTACGACGGAGGCCGGAGCTCCGGTCGCCGACAACCAGAACAGCGAGACCGCGGGCGTCGGCGGCCCCGTGCTCGTCCAGGATCAGCTCCTGCTGGAGAAGCTGGCCCACTTCAACCGGGAACGCATCCCGGAGCGGGTCGTGCACGCCCGGGGCGCGGGCGCCTACGGCACCTTCACGGTGACCGCCGATGTCACGCCGTACACCCGCGCGGCCTTCCTCTCCGAGGTCGGCAAGCAGACCGAGGTCTTCCTGCGCTTCTCGACGGTGGCCGGCAACCTGGGCGCGGCGGACGCGGTGCGCGACCCACGCGGCTTCGCGCTGAAGTTCTACACCGAGGAGGGCAACTACGACCTCGTCGGCAACAACACCCCGGTGTTCTTCATCAAGGACGCCATCAAGTTCCCGGACTTCATCCACACCCAGAAGCGCGACCCGTACACCGGCTCGACCGAGGCGGACAACGTCTGGGACTTCTGGAGCCTGTCACCGGAGTCCACGCACCAGGTGACCTGGCTGTTCGGCGACCGGGGCATCCCCGCCTCGTACCGCCACATGGACGGCTTCGGCTCGCACACCTTCCAGTGGAGCAACGCGGCCGGTGAGGCCTTCTGGGTGAAGTACCACTTCAAGACGGACCAGGGCATCAAGAACCTGACCGCCGAGGCGGCCGCCCGGCTCGCCGGTGAGGACCCCGACTCCCACCAGCGTGACCTGCGCCAGGCCATCGAGCGGGGCGAGTACCCGACCTGGACGGTCGGCGTGCAGATCATGCCGGTGGCCGAGGCGGCGACGTACCGCTTCAACCCGTTCGACCTGACCAAGGTCTGGCCGCACGCGGACCACCCGGTCGTCGAGATCGGCAAGCTGGAGCTCAACCGGAACCCGGAGAACATCTTCGCCGAGGTCGAGCAGTCGGTCTTCAGCCCGGCCCACTTCGTGCCGGGCATCGGCCCCTCCCCGGACAAGATGCTCCAGGGCCGCCTCTTCGCCTACGGCGACGCGCACCGCTACCGCGTCGGCATCAACGCCGACCACCTGCCGGTGAACCGCCCGCACGCCACCGTGGCGCGCACCCACTCCCGGGACGGCCACCTCTACGACGGCCGCCACGGGGGCGCGAAGAACTACGAGCCGAACAGCTTCGGTGGGCCGTTCCAGACGGACCGCCCGCTGTGGTCGGCCGTCGCCGTGGGCGGCACCACCGGCAACCACGAGGCGCCCGTGCACGCCGAGGACGACGACTTCGTGCAGGCGGGCACTCTCTACCGGCTGATGAGCGAGGGCGAGAAGGAGCGCCTGATCGCCAACCTGGCGGGCTTCATCGCCAAGGTCTCGCGCGACGACATCGTCGAGCGGGCGATCGACAACTTCCGTCGGGCCGACGGAGACTACGGCAAGCGGCTGGAGGTCGCGGTCCAGGCCCTGCGCGGCTGAACTCCAGCGCTGGACCGCTTGCGGTAGCGGACGGGCCGGGTCCCCTCGGGGGCCCGGCCCGTCCGTGTGTCACGCCGGAACGCGCTGACGGGCCGGTGCCCAGCAGCGGATGATGTCGCGGACCGAGACGATGCCGGTGGGCTCGCCGTCCTCCAGCACGATGAGGTGCCGGAAGCCTCCGTGCGCCATGGCGGCCGCCGCCTCCTCCAGCGTCCAGGCGGGAGCGGCGAACACGACGTTGTTGGTGGTGTGGGCGTGGGCGCGTTCGGTGTCCGGGTCCTGGCCGAGGCCCACGGAGTTGAGGATGTCGCGCTCGGTGAGAATGCCGATGCCGGCGTCGGGGTCGTGGACCACGGCCGCCCCGACCTTGCGCGCGGACATCAACGCGGCGGCCTGGCGCAGGGTGTGGGTCGGGCCGATGGTGAGGACGACAGTGCTCATGGCGTCACGGACGAGCATGGATGGAGCCACCTCCTGGGAGTCTCCCCCGCCGTTCGTTCGGAATTTCACAAATTCACAAGTGGGGGGACTCTCAGAGTGGCAGGCAAAGGGAGGGTCAACAAGGGGGCGCTCGGTAACAACGGGGGGCTCAGTAGCGCTGGTTGAGATACCCCAGCAACTCGTCGTGCAACAGCCCGTTCGACGCGGCCGCGTTGCCGCTGTGGGGGCCCGGGCGGGCGTCGAGGCCCGTGAAGGTGCCGCCGGCCTCGGTGACGACGATGGCCGTGGCCGCCATGTCCCACAGGGACAGCTCCGGCTCGGCGCACATGTCGACGGCGCCTTCCGCGACCATCATGTAGGGCCAGAAGTCGCCGTACGCGCGCGTGCGCCACACCTCGCGGGTCAGGTCCAGGAAGCCGTCCAGCCGGCCCTGCTCCTCCCAGCCGCTGAGCGAGGAGTACGCGAAGGAGGCGTCGGAGAGCTTGGAGACGCGGGAGACCTGGAGCCGCGTGGCCTTGCTGAGGCTGCGGCCGGAGAACGCGCCGTGGCCCTTCGCGGCCCACCAGCGGCGGCCGAGGGCGGGGGCGGAGACGACGCCGACGACGGGCTGGAAGCCACCCTCGCCGGCCTCCATGAGCGAGATGAGCGTGGCCCAGACGGGAACGCCCCGTACGTAGTTCTTGGTGCCGTCGATCGGGTCGATCACCCAGCGCCGGGGACCGGTGCCCTCCACTCCGTACTCCTCGCCGAGGATCGCGTCCCGGGGGCGGGCGCGCTGGAGCTGGCCGCGGATGAGCTCCTCCGCGGCCTTGTCCGCCTCGCTCACCGGGGTCATGTCCGGTTTGGTCTCGACCTTGAGGTCGAGGGCCTTGAACCGGTCCGTCGTCGCGGCGTCGGCGGCGTCGGCGAGGACGTGGGCGAGACGCAGGTCGTCGAGGTAGTCGGGCATGCAACGAACCTATCTGCCGAGGTGGGGGTGGGGCTACACGGGGTTTGTGGGGGAGTCGGAAGTGGTTTCGGGCCGGGTGTGGAGGATCGCGCGTGCCTGTTCCGCCGCGCGGGCGGTGCTCTCGGAGACGAAGTCGAGGAAACGGGCGACGTTCTCCATGCGGGCGGCCGCGAGCGTGCCCGGGCCGAGGACGCCCACGCCCTGCCGTGCGATGTCGACGACCTGGGCGATGGACCGGGCGCTGGCCATCATCGACTGGTACCAGACGTCGTCGTCGACGACATAGCGCTCGCGGCGGCCTTCGCCCGCCTCCCTGCGGACCAGGCCCTGGCTGTCGAGAAACGCGATCGCCTTGGAGACGGAGGCGGGGCTGACCTGGAGGCGCTGGGCGAGTTCGGAGGCGGTGAGGCTGCCGGAGTCGGTCATGCAGAGACATGCCATCACCCGGGACATCATCTTGGGCATGCCCGAGCCCATGAGGACGGTGGTGAACGTCTCCTCGAACTCGCGGACGGCCTCGGCGTCCCGCCCGTCGGCCGGCGAGGGCGCCTTCGGGTCCCGGGGTGCGGCCTGCCTGCGGCGATGGGCGCGGCGTTCGGTGGCGCGGTGGGCCAGGTCGGCGCGGTAGGCGGTGGGGCCCCCGTTGCGCATGACCTCGCGGGTGACCGTCGAGGTGGGGCGGTCGAGGCGCCGGGCGATCTCCGCGTAGGCGAGGCCGTCGGCCAGACCCAGTGCGATCTGCTGGCGTTCCTGCTGGGTGAGTCTGCCTCCCGGCATCGGGTCTCCTTCGTTGTGCGGCAGTGATCGCACCATAGCGTTCATGCACATTCATTGCAACGAGGGGAGGTGGGTTGTTGCGTTACCCGGCAGGCTCATTGCTCTGATTTCTCTGCTTTCACCAGGGGTTATGTCCGTTGAGCGCAACGCGCATGTTGCTGGAGCTGTGAATGCAACGTAGCTTTTCCTTCATCGGAAACAACAGACCCACGAACGAGGAGCACCCGATGCAGACCTTCGACACCGCCGCCCCCCTCACCGCCGTCGTCGACATCCCCGCCGGGCACCTGCGGTTCATCGCCGCCGACCGCACCGACACCACCGTCGAGGTCCTTCCCGCCGATGCCGCCAAGGGCCGTGACACCAAGGCCGCCGAGCAGATCGAGGTCACCTGCACCGACGGCGTCCTGCGCATCGAGGCCCCGGCGGCCAGGAACCGCATCCTCGGCCCCTCCGGCTCCGTCGAGGTCACCGTGCAGCTGCCGGCCGGCTCCCGCGTCGAGGCCAAGGCGGCCACCGCCGAACTACGCGGTGTCGGACGCCTCGGCGACGTCACCTTCGAGGCCGCACAGGGCACGGTCAAGCTCGACGAGACCGGCAGCGCCGACCTGAGCCTGCTCGACGGTGACATCACCGTCGGCCGCCTGGGCGGACCGGCCCGCGTCAGCACCCAGAAGGGCCACCTCCGCATCGCCCAGGCCGTCCGCGGAGCCGTCACCCTGCGCACCGAACACGGCGACATCGAAGTCGGCGCCGCCCACGGCGTCTCCGCCTCACTGGACGCCGGCACCGGCCACGGCCGCATCCACAACTCCCTCAAGAACGCCGACGGAGCCACGGCCGCCCTCACCCTCCACGCCACCACCGGCCACGGCGACATCACCGCCCGCAGCCTCTGAACGGGCGCGGCCTTCCCGAAGGAGCACCCCCGAATGCCGGGACCGGAGGTGACGGGTCGCGTGGGCCAACACCCCGCGCGACAAGGCCGAAACGCGCCCCCACGCGCATTCGCGAACCCTTGACAGTGGGTCCGGGCGCGTCAAACCTGGGCCCAGAGCCGCTCGCCCCAAGGGGAGGCGATGATGCCTGCAGCGCGGGAATCTCTTCTGGACGCCGCCTTCACGGCACTGGCGCGCCGGCCGTGGTCCGCCGTACGGATGGTGGACGTGGCCGCGGCGGCCGGAGTGTCCCGGCAGACGCTGTACAACGAGTTCGGCAGCAAGGACGGTCTCGCCCGGGCGCTCGTCAGACGCGAGGCCGACGGATATCTCGCCGGGGTGGACCGTGCTCTCGCCGGTTACAGCGATCCCCGCGACCGGCTCACGGCCACCGCGGAGTGGACCGCCTCCGCGGCCCGGGAGAACATCCTCGTGCGCGCCATGCTCACCGGCTGCTGGAGCGAGCGGCTGCCCGCCCCGGCCCTGGCGTCCGCGCCGTCGACCTCGGCGGTACCGGCCCAGCGCCGCGCCGACGGGCCGCTGCCCTCACCCGGCGACTTCGTCGCCCTCGTGCGCGACCGGGCCGTCACCGTCCTGGCGGGCGCTGGCACGCCCAGGCCGGACACCGCCGACCTGGCCCGCTCCTGTGAACTCGCCGTCCGGCTGGCCCTGTCCTGCGTGGCCGCGCCGCCCGGCGAGGGCGGCGTCGCCGACCTGGTCCGCAGCGCCCTGCAACGGCAGGCGGACTGACAGGGCGTCAGTGGGCCGACCCCGACAACTGCAGCCCGATCACGCCGATGATGACGAGGGTGATCGACACGAGCTTCAGCGTCGACACCAGGTCACCCAGGAACACCATGCCGTAGATCGCCGTCCCCGCCGCCCCGATGCCGGTCCACACCGCGTACGCGGGACCCACGTCGAGTTTGCGCAGCGCGAGGGTCAGCAGGCCGAAGCTGCCGAGCGCGAAGACGCAGAAGGCGACCGTCGGCCAGAGCCGGGTGAAGCCGTGCGAGAGCTTCAGACACACCGCGAAGCCGGTCTCGAGCAACCCGGCCACGATGACCAGCAGCCACGCCATGAGTCGTCCTCCCGTATCCCACGTTCAGTGACCGCTTCGTCGACGCGTCGCGTCCATCGCGCCCGCCGGGCTCGGGCCGGGCCCGCATCCGGCTTGGGTGCGATTATGCACTTACCGCCCGCGCCCCAGGACAAACAACGCGGAGGTCAGTCGCCTTCCGTCCGCTCCCGCGTGGCCAGCAGCCGCCGCAACGAGTACAGGCGCGCGGGATCCGCGTGCCCCGCGGCCACCCAGGCGTCCAGCGCGCAGTCCTGCTCGTCGTGGCTGCACGCGCGCGGGCAGCCCTCGGTGCCCGGCTCCAGATCGGGGAAGGCGTGGATCACCTGGGACGGATCCACGTGGTGCAGTCCGAAGGACCGCAGGCCCGGGGTGTCGATCACCCAGCCGTCACCGCCCGACAGCGGCAGCGCCAGCGCCGAGGTGGTGGTGTGCCGGCCCCGGCCCGTCACCGCGTTCACGTGTCCCGTCGTACGGCGCCGTTCCTCCGGGACGAGTGCGTTGACGAGGGTCGTCTTGCCGACACCGGAGTGGCCGATGAACGCGGTGATCTTGCCGTCGAGCTGCTCGCGCACCCGGGCGACGGCGCTGCCGTTCTGCAGTTCCTCGCGGCTGGTGACCACGTGCGGGAGGTCGAGGTGACCGTACAGCTCCAGGATTTTGTCGGGCGGGGCGAGGTCCGACTTGGTCAGGACCAGCAGCGGTTCCAGGCCGCCGGCGAAGGCGGCGACCAGGCAGCGGTCGATCAGCCGGGGGCGGGGCTCCGGGTCGGCCAGGGCGGTGACGATCGCCAGCTGGTCGGCGTTGGCGACGATCACGCGCTCGTACGGGTCGTCGTCGTCCGCCGTGCGGCGCAGGACCGAGGTCCGCTCCTCGATGCGCACGATCCTCGCGAGCGTGTCCTTCTTGCCCGACATGTCGCCCACCAGGGCCACCCGGTCGCCGACCACCGCTGCCTTGCGGCCCAGCTCGCGGGCCTTCATCGCCATGACCACGCGGTCCTCGACGAGGCAGGTCAGACGGCCCCGGTCGACGGTGAGGACGAGGCCTTCGGCGGCGTCGTCGTGTTTGGGACGCAGGTTCGTCCGGGGCCGGGTGTTGCGGCGGCCGGGACGGGTGCGGATGTCGTCCTCGTCGGTGTGCTTGCCGTAGCGGCGCATGACGTGATCCCTGCGTCCTACGCCCCGAGCATCCCGGTCCACAGATCGGGGAAATCGGGCAGGGTCTTGGCCGTCGTCGCCACGTTCTCGATCTGCACGCCCTCCACCGCCAGCCCGATGATCGCGCCGGCCGTGGCCATGCGGTGGTCGTCATAGGTGTGGAAGATCCCGCCGTGCAGGCGGCGCGGGCGGATGTGCAGGCCGTCGGCGGTCTCCGTGACGTCGCCGCCGAGTTCGTTGATCTCCTTCGTGAGTGCGGCCAGCCGGTCCGTCTCGTGCAGCCTGAGGTGGGCCACCCCGCGCAGGGTCGAGGGGGAGTCCGCCAGGGCCGCGACCGCGGCGATGCCCGGCGTCAGCTCGCCGACCTCGCCCAGGTCGACGTCGATGCCGTGGATCGAGCCGGAACCGGTGAAGACCAGCCCGTACTCGGTCAGTTCGCAGGAGCCGCCCATCTCGGTGAAGATCTCGCGCAGCCGGTCACCGGGCTGCGTGGTGCGCGAGGGCCAGTCCGGGACGACGACCTTGCCGCCGGTCACCAGCGCCGCCGCCAGGAACGGCTGGGCGTTCGACAGGTCCGGCTCGACGACCAGGTCCCGGCCGAGCAGGGCACCCGGCGAGACCCGCCAGACGTTCGGCTCACCGCCCGACTCGGGCGTGTCCACCTGGGCGCCGACCGCGCGCAGCATGTCGACGGTCATGCGGATGTGCGGCATCGAGGGCAGCGTGGCGCCGGTGTGGCGGACCTCGACGCCCTGGTTGAAGCGCGGGCCGGACAGCAGCAGCGCGCTCACGAACTGCGACGACGAGGAGGCGTCGATGGCGACCGTGCCGCCGTCCAGGGCGCCGCTGCCGTGCACGGTCATCGGCAGCGCCCCGCGGCCGTCGTCGTCGATCCGGGCGCCGAGCTGACGCAGCGCGTCGATGACGCCGTTCAGCGGACGCTCGTAGGAACGGGGGTCGCCGTCGAAGCGGACGGGGCCGTCCGCGAGGGCGGCGACCGGGGGCAGGAACCGCATCACCGTGCCGGCGTTGCCGACGTCGACCTGGGCCGGGCCGCGCAGGCCGGTGGGGAGCACCCGCCAGGCCTCACCGGTGCCGTCGGGGCCCACGCCCTCCTCGATCTCGATGCCCATCGCGCGCAGCGCGCCGGCCATCAGCAGGGTGTCGCGCGAGCGCAGGGGGCGGCGCAGCCAGCCGGGCTCGGAGGCGAGGGCGGCGAGGACCAGGGCGCGGTTGGTGACGGACTTGGACCCGGGCACGTGGACCGTCGCGTCGACGGCTCCGCTCGCGTGCGGGGCGGGCCAGAGGGCGGTGTCTGCGGTGTTCGGGGCCATGCCTTTACTTTATAAGCAGCCCGAGCCCCGAGTACGGCGCCGTGGGACCGGTGGCGCCCACGGGACGAGCCGTGCGCCGGGGCGGCCCCAGGCCCTCCCCGGCCGGTTGTCACAGACCCAGGAGCCAGCGTCCTCCGCCGAGCAGCGAGCACAGCGAGACGGCGTGGAAGAGGAAGAACCACAGCGCCGCCGGTACGTGCGTCAGCCGCGACAACTGGTCCGCGTCCGAGTCGCCCGCCCCGCCCCGCGCCCGCTTCGCCTGGAGCTCGAAGGCCGGACGGACCCCGCCGAGCAGCAGGAACCACACCACCGCGTACGCGAACGCCGCCTGCACCTGAGGCCCGGCAAGCCAGGACACCGTCACGAACAGGCCACCGGTGACGAGCATGGTCAGGGCCCCGTAGGCGTTGCGGATCATCACCAGCATGGCGAGCAGCAGGGCCGTCGCCAGCCACAGCAGGAGCGTGATGCGGCCGGCGCCGAGCAGGGCCGCACCGCCCAGGCCCAGCAGCGGCGGGGCGGTGTAGCCGGCGGCCGCAGTGAGGATCATGCCGATGCCGTGCGGTTTGCCGCGGCTGACGGTCAGGCCGCTGGTGTCCGAGTGCAGACGTATGCCGGTCAGGGTGCGGCCGGTCAGCAGGGCCACGAGCCCGTGGCCGCCCTCGTGGGCGATCGTGATGGCGTTGCGGGAGATGCGCCACAGGCCGTGCGGGACCACCACGGCGAGGGCGGCGCCCAGCGTCGCGAGCACCACCCACAGGTCGGGATCGGGCTGCGTGCCGGACACCTCGTCCCAGAGGGAGGCGAGCGAGGCGGTTGCGGTGCTGTCCATGTGCGGCGTTGGCTCCCTGCGGTCGGATGGAATCTGGCAGTGTGGCACGTATGTGCGGACGGTATGCAGCGAGTCGTAGGCCAGAGGATCTCGCGGGAATCTTCGAGGTCGAGAAGTGGGAGCCCGAGGAGACCCTCGCGCCGGACTACAACGTGGCGCCCACCAAAGAGGTCCACGCCGTCCTGGACCGCCCCCTGAAAGACGCGGACGACCCGCGGCCGGTTCGCCAGCTGCGCACCCTGAAGTGGGGGCTCGTCCCGTCCTGGTCCAAGACCCCGGAGGGCGGCGCCCGGATGATCAACGCCCGCGCGGAGACCGTCCACGAGAAGCCCTCCTACCGCCGGGCCTTCACCTCCCGGCGCTGCATCCTGCCCGCCGACGGCTACTACGAGTGGGTCACCGGCACCCAGGAGCGCGAGCTGGAGGTCGAGGGCAGGAAGAAGCGCCCCCGCAAGCAGCCGTACTTCGTGACCCCGGCGGACGGGTCGGTCTTCGCCATGGCCGGGCTGTACGAGTTCTGGCGCGACAAGACGCTGCCGGACGACCACCCGCAGGCCTGGTGGGTGACGTGCTCGGTCATCACCACGGAGGCCGAGACCAGCCCGCTCGGGGTGGCGCCGGCCGAGGGGCCCCGGGCGCTGGCGGACATCCACCCCCGGATGCCGCTGATGCTGACGCCCGACCGCTGGGACGCCTGGCTCGACCCGTCCCGCACGGACGCCGGCGAGCTGCGCGAGCTGCTCGCCCCACCGCCCGCCGGCCTGATGCGCGCCTACCCGGTCACCACGGCCGTCAGCAACGTCCGCAACAACGGGCCGGAGCTGCTGAAGGAGCTGGAAGGACCCGAAGAGGGCACACTCTTCTGACGTGACGAACGCGAACGCAGCCGGTGAGGCCACCGAGACCGTCGAGACCGAGGCCGGAACCGCCCGCATCACCTGGCACCCCGCCGACCGGGCCCGCCTGGTCCTCGCCGTCGGCCACGGCGCCGGCGGCGGTATCGAGGCCCGTGACCTGAAAGCCCTGGCCGAGGTCCTGCCCGCGCACGGGGTGACCGTGGCCCGGGTGGAACAGCCCTGGCGCGTGGCCGGGAAGAAGCTGGCGCCCGCGCCCCGGACCCTGGACACCGGCTGGCGCGGCGTCTGGCCCGCGCTGGCCGCCCCGGGACTGCCGGTGATCTCCGGCGGGCGCAGCGCGGGAGCCCGGGTCGCCTGTCGTACCGCCACCGAGCTGGGCGCCCGCGCGGTGCTCGCGCTCAGCTTCCCGCTCCACCCGCCGGGCAAGCCGGAGAAATCCCGCGCGGAGGAGCTGCTGGGCTCCGGGGTGCCCACCCTCGTGGTGCAGGGCGGCAACGACCCGTTCGGGAGGCCGGAGGAGTTTCCCGGCGGACCGTACGAGTTCGTGGAGGTCCCGTACGGAGATCACGGTTTCGCCGTGCCGAAACGTGCGGACCTCTCGCAGAATGAGGCCGTGGCGCTCATCACGGACGCGGTCGTCAAGTGGACCGGGTCACTCGGGTAAAGCTTCGGGAATGCCGTGGCGGTGGTCGCTGTTGTGCGGGACGTACGTGCTGGAGACCAGCACCGACGTCGTAGGAGAGGGAGTCCGCCGCATGGGTTCGACCATCTGCCCGCCCGTCACCCGCCACCACCCCGTGGACGGGCTGCGCCCGGCAGAATCTGATTCGACCCGCAGCAGCCGCGCCGACCTGGACTGGACGGTGCTGCACGCGGCGAAGACCGCCCCTGTTCGGGCGGCGGGCGGGCCGGATCGTCGTCTATCCTCCGATTCGGGTGAGACCGGTCTCGGTCTCACGAGAGCATTCGAGGAGGTGGGTCCGGTCACTGGGACCGACGCAGGGACCGAAAACGGCCAGGCGGAGCAGCCCGAGGGCCAGGGCGGCACGGGTGCGGAGACGGCCACGGAGCGCAGTGCGCGCTTCGAGCGGGACGCGCTCGAGTTCCTCGACCAGATGTACTCGGCCGCGCTGCGCATGACGCGCAACCCGGCCGACGCAGAGGACCTGGTGCAGGAGATGTACGCCAAGGCGTACGCGTCCTTCCACCAGTTCCGCGAGGGCACCAACCTCAAGGCGTGGCTGTACCGGATCCTCACCAACACCTTCATCAACTCGTACCGCAAGAAGCAGCGCGAACCCCAGCGTTCCGCGGCCGAGGAGATCGAGGACTGGCAGCTCGCCCGTGCCGAGTCGCACATGTCGACGGGCTTGCGCTCCGCGGAGTCGCAGGCGCTCGACCACCTGCCCGACTCGGACGTGAAGGAAGCACTCCAGGCGATCCCCGAGGAGTTCCGCATCGCCGTCTATCTGGCGGATGTCGAGGGCTTTGCCTACAAGGAGATCGCCGACATCATGGGGACACCCATCGGTACGGTCATGTCCCGGCTGCACCGGGGCCGCCGTCAGCTGCGCGGCATGCTGGAGGACTACGCCCGTGACCGCGGGATGGTCCCGGCCGGCGCCGGAGAGTCGAACGAAGCGAAAGGCTCGGGGTCATGAGCTGCGGAGAGCCGCACGAGACGGATTGCAGCGAAATCCTCGATCATCTCTACGAGTTCCTCGACCGTGAGATGCCGGACTCGGACTGCGTGAAGTTCGAGCACCACTTCGAGGAGTGCTCGCCCTGCCTCGAGAAGTACGGGCTCGAGCAGGCCGTCAAGAAGCTGGTCAAGCGTTGCTGCGGGCACGACGACGTGCCGGGCGACCTGCGGGACAAGGTCATGGGGCGGATCGAGCTGATCCGCTCCGGCCAGGCCGTCCCCGAGCAGGACGTCACGGCCTCGCCCGCCACGTCCCAGGAGTCCTGACACTCCTGCGCTTTTCAACTACCCCGTTCTGAGCGGGTAGTCGCCCTCGAACGTGTCACTCGACCGTGCTAATCAGCGCGTGATACGCCCGTGCACCCCCCTGCCTCCGCCCTAGGCTCCGAGCCTGACGGACATGGCCGGGGGAGGGGGCTCATGGAAGCGGTACCGGCACGGGCACGTGTCTACATCGCCTGTGTCACCACGGCCGCGCTGCTCTGCCTGCTGCCGCTGCCGGGCGTGCGCACCTCCTGGTGGGCGGTCGCGCTGCTCGCCGCGCTGTACGCCGGATGCGAGCGCGTCGCCCGGTCCCGGTTCGTGGGCATCTCCCATCCGGCCGGGACCTTCTATCCCGTGCTGCTCGCCGGGGCCTTCCTGCTGCCCGCGCCCGCCGCGGCGCTGGTGGTCGTACCCGGTGCGCTGCTCTCGCAGGTCGGGCGGCGGCCCGTGGCGCCCCGGCGCGTGTGGCGGGCCGCCCAGCTCGTCCTCGGGGTGGGAGCCGCCGCCGAGACGCACCGGCTGCTCGGCGGGCGGGACGCGGTCGCGGCGGGCGACGTCCCGTACGCCCTCGGGCCCGCAGGGGCGGCCGTGCTGGTGTTCTGCCTGGTGCTGGCGCTGCTGGACGGCGGGATCCTGGCCACGGCGGAGCGGGTGCCGGCACGGCGGGCCTGGCGTGGCCTGGTGGCGCGCTCCCTCGCGCCGATCGCCGTGCACGGCCTCGCCGGGCTGATGATGGCCGTCCTGTGGCGCAGCCCCTACGGTCCCGTGGCCGCGCTGCTCGTGCTGCTGCCCATGTGCGTCTCGTGGTGGGCGTTCGCGCAGTACCACCGGGAGCGCGCCGCACACCAGGCGACCATCCGGGCGCTGGTCCAGGCCGTCGACATCAAGGACGGGTACACCCGCGGGCACAGCGAGCGCGTCGGCCAGGCCTCCATGATGATCGCGCGCGAGCTGGGCATGGCCGACGAGCGCGTCGAGGTGCTCCGCTTCGCCGGGATCCTGCACGACGTGGGCAAGCTGGGCGTGCCCACCCGGCTGCTCAGGAAGGACGGGCCGCTGACGCCCGAGGAGCGGCGGGTCATCGAGCTGCACCCGGAGTACGGGCACGAGATGGTGCGCGGCATCGGCTTCCTCGGCGAGGCCCGCGCCGCCGTGCTGCACCACCACGAGCGGCTGGACGGCAGCGGCTACCCGTACGGCCTGGTGGGCCGTCAGATCCCGGAGTCCGCCCGGGTCGTCGCGGTCGCGGACGCCTTCGACGCCATGACCTCCACCCGCAGCTACAGCAGGGCCCGGCCCGTTCCCATGGCCCTGGCGGAGCTGGAGCGGTGCGCGGGCAGCCAGTTCGACCCGGTGATGGTGACGGCCCTCGTCGAAGCCGTCGGGCGCACGGGATGGCACCCCGCGGTGACCGCCGACGACGAGGAACGGCGCCCGCCCCGGGTGCCCCCGCCCGGCGCGCCCCTGTCCAGCCGGCCGGGAGCGCACCGATGAGGGCGTACCGGCCGCCACCGCTCCTCACCCTCGTCCACGCCTGTGCCGCCCTGCTCGCCGCCGGCTCCCTCGCCGTCACCCTCCACGACGGGCTGGAGGAGCGCGGGGTCGCCCTCGCCTTCGGCGTCCTCGTCACCGTCGGTGAGCTCAGCCGCCACAACGGCGCACAGGTCCGGGAACCGGCACCGCTCGGCGCCGCCGCGGCCCTGTCGTACGGGCTGCTGGGGGAGGCCGGCGGGCAGGCCACGCACCACGGTCCCGCCCAGGTCGTCGCCGTGGTGCTGGCCGCCTCGCTGCTCGGCAGCGTGCCGCACATCGCGCGCGGGCAGGGGCCCACCCTCGACCACCTGGCACGCCGGGTGCTCACCGTCGGGTTCGTCGCCGTGTGTTTCCAGCCCCCCTACAACCGGGGGATGTTCGACGACTGGGGCGGACCCGCCTACGCGCTGCTGCTGCTCGCGCTGCTGTCGCTGACCGCGCTGTGCGACGCGGTCCTCGCCGCAGCCCTGGCCCGCACCCGCACCGGCTGGCCCTTCGGGCCGGTGCTGCGGGACGAGCTGCGGGCAGTGTGCGGCATCGGGTCCGCCGTCATCGCCACGGGCGCGGTGATGGCGCTGGCGGTCGCCGTCGTGGGGCTGTGGGCGCTGCCCGTCTTCTCGGTGCCGCTGCTGCTCGCCCAGCTGTCGTTCCGCAGGTACGCCGCCGTCCGCGCCACCTACCGGCAGACCATCGCCTCCCTGGCCCGGGCCACCGAGGTCGCCGGCTACACCCCGGCCGGGCACGCCCGGCGCGTCGCCGCGCTCAGCCAGGCGGTGGGGCGTGACCTGGGGCTGACCGAGCCCGAGCTGGCCGTGCTGGAGTACGCCGCGCTCATGCACGACATCGGGCAGCTGAGCCTTGTCGACCCGGTGCCCGCGGGCGCCACCGCCGCGCTGCCCGCCGCCGAGCAGCGGCGGATCGCGCTGCTCGGCGGAGCCGTCGTCCGGCAGACGGGAGTCGACGAGGCGGTGGCCGTGGTCGTGGAGCGGCAGGCCGACCCCGACCCCGAGCAGCCCCTCGCCGCGCGAATCGTCCGGGCCGTGAACGCGTACGAGGAGAAGTCCAGGGAAGGAGGGCCCGGCGGGCCGCTGACGGCGCTGGAGGAACTCCGGCTCGCCACCGCCGGGACGTACGCCCCGGAGGTGGTGGAATCACTGGCCCGGGTACTGGCAAGGAGCAGTCTGACGCTGCCCGTGGCTGGGTAACCCATGGGTAATGAGCGCCCTCGAGGCCGTACGTGGTTGGATGCGAAGGAGAAGGTGTCCGGGGGCTCGAAACACAGCTACGGCCAGCCCACCGCACGGAACTGGCAGGCGGGAATCGTGAGGATCTTCGGCAAGGGACGGCACCGGCCCTCCGCCTCCTGGCGGCAGGCCACAGACCGGGCATTCACCCTCATCGGCGACGGCCGGTACGAGGACGCGGGCGCGCTGCTGACACGTGCCGCCGATCTGGAGCCCTGGCTTTCCGAGTCCTGGTTCAACCTCGCGCTGCTGCACAAGTTCCGGCACGACTGGGAGCAGGCGCGGGCGGCCGGACTGAGGGCCGTGGCCCTGCTGGACCGGGACGCGGGCGCGCCCGACTGGTGGAACGTCGGCATCGCCGCGACCGCGCTCCAGGACTGGCCGCTGGCCCGGCGGGCCTGGCAGGCCTACGGGCTGCGGGTGCCGGGGGCGGCCAACGACTCCGGTGAGCCCCTCGGCATGGACCTCGGCAGCGCGGCCGTGCGGCTGTCCCCGGAGGGCGAGGCCGAGGTCGTGTGGGGACGGCGGCTGGATCCCGCGCGGATCGAGGTGCTGTCCATCCCGCTGCCCTCCTCGGGGCGGCGCTGGGGCGAGGTCGTGCTGCACGACGGCGTGCCGCACGGCGAGCGGACCACGGCCGCCGGGCACACCTACCCGGTGTTCGACGAGATCGAGCTGTGGGCGCCCTCGCCGGTGCCGACGTGGGTGGTGCTGCTGGAGGCGGCGACCGAGGAGGACCGGGACGCGCTGGAGCAGCTCGCCGGGGACGCGGGGTTCGCCGCGGAGGACTGGTCGTCCTCGGTGCGGTTGCTGTGCCGGATGTGCTCGGAGTCCCGGATGCCGTCCGACGAGGGCGACGGGGAGCATCTCGATCCGCACGACCACAGTGAGCCGGGGCATCCCGGGCCGCTGGGGCATCGGACGGACGGGCAGTTGTGGGTGCCGGAGCGGGAGTGCGGGTTGGCCGCGCCGGCTTCGCTGGTTCGGGGGTTGCTGGACGGGTGGGTGGCCGACAGTCCGGATTCCCGGGATTGGCGGGATTTGGAAGAAGTGTGCTGAGGCCGTCGTGCCGCTGCGGCGGCGTGGGGGCTTGTCGCGCAGTTCCCCGCGCCCCTGAAGGGGCACCTGCCCCGTACCCTGTATCAGCATCTCAGCCCGGTTAGGTTCAGGAAGGCGTACGTAACGTCATGGCTCAGCAGGACACCGATCAGCAGCACGCGGGCGTGCTCCCCGTCGATGACGAGGGGTACGTGATCGACACGGAGGACTGCGAGGAGCGCGAGGCGGCCTGGCGTGAGCGGGGGACCTCGCGGCCCATCACGGTGGTCGGGAACCCGGTGCTGCACAAGGAGTGCAAGGACGTCACCGACTTCGGCGACGAGTTCCAGCAGCTCGTCGCGGACATGTTCGCCAGCCAGCGCACCGCCGAGGGCGTGGGCCTGGCCGCCAACCAGATCGGCGTCGACGCGAAGGTCTTCGTCTACGACTGCCCCGACGACGAGGGTGTCCGGCACACCGGTGTCGTCTGCAATCCCAAGCTCGTCGAGCTGCCCGCCGAGAAGCGCCGCCTGGACGACAGCAACGAGGGCTGTCTGTCGGTGCCCACCGCGTACGCGCCGCTCGCCCGGCCCGACTACGCCGAGGTGACCGGGCAGGACGAGAAGGGCAACCCGATCAAGGTGCGCGGCACCGGATACTTCGCTCGGTGTTTGCAGCACGAGACGGATCACCTCTACGGCTACCTGTACATCGACCGGCTCTCCAAGCGCGAGCGCAAGGACGCGCTGCGGCAGATGGCCGAGAACGAGCCCCGCTACCCCGTGGTGGCCAACGACTGAAACCTCAGGCTCACCTGGCGCACGGCGTCTGTTCGGGTTCCCCACCCTGAACAGGCGCCGTTCGTCTGTGCCGTTCGCCTGTCCGTCGCACGTTCGATCGCTTCTGCTCTCCTGGTGATCCGCTGCCAGTCACACAACGGGAGATACCCGGCAGTGTGGGGTAGTGAATGAAGCAAATACGTTCCCAGAACGGTCAGTTGTAGTGCTGAATGGTTTGAGCGGGGTATGCAACGGCGCACGCCCGGCACGAAGGGAGGGGCGCCCGCGCCAACTGGCGGCTGAGAGGGGTTAGTTCGTGCATGCTTTGTCACACGGCACCACACCGACACCGGCCACGATCGCAGTTCCACCGTCGCTCTCTCTCCCGGTGATCGAGGCGGCGTTTCCACGGCGACTCCACCCGTATTGGCCGAAGTGCCAGGAGAAGACCAGGGCCTGGCTGCTCGAAAAGCGGCTCATGCCCGCGGACAAGGTGGAGGAATATGCCGACGGCCTTTGCTACACCGACCTCATGGCGGGGTACTACATCGGAGCCCCCGACGAGGTCATGCAGGCGATCGCCGACTACAGCGCATGGTTCTTCGTCTGGGACGACCGGCACGACCGGGACATCGTGCACGGCCGTCCCGCCGCCTGGGCGCTGCTGCGGGACCGGCTGCACTCGGCGCTGGACTCGCCCGGGGAGCATCTGCACCACGAGGACGCACTGGTCGCCGGGTTCGCGGACAGTGTGCTGCGGCTGTACGGCTTCCTGCCCCAGACGTGGAACCTCCGGTTCGCCCGGCACTTCCACGCGGTGATCGACGCGTACGACCAGGAGTTCCACAACCGCACGCGGGGAATCGTGCCGACGGTGGAGGAATACCTCCGATTGCGCCGGCTCACCTTCGCGCACTGGATATGGACGGACCTGCTGGAGCCGACCGCCGGCTGTGAACTGCCGGATGCGGTGCGGCACCACCCGGCCTATCGGCGGGCGGCACTGCTCAGCCAGGAATTCGCCGCGTGGTACAACGATCTCTGCTCATTGCCTAAGGAGATAGCCGGCGACGAGGTGCACAATCTAGGAATCAGCCTCATCACCCATGAGGGGCTGACGCTGGAACAGGCGGTCGCGGAAGTCAGAAACCGTGTCGAGAAATGCATCACCGATTTCATCGACGTCGAACTGGACGCCTTACGGTTCGCCGACGAACTCGCCGACGGCTCCGTGCGCGGAAAGGAACTGAGCGCCGCCGTGCGGGCCTGCCTCGGCAATATGCGGAACTGGTTCAGTTCCGTCTACTGGTTCCACCATGAGTCCGGCCGGTACATGGTCGACAGCTGGGACGACCGGTCCACGCCCCCGTACGTCAACAACGAAGCGGCAGGTGAGAAATGACCGTCGAGTCAGTGAAGCCCGGGATCCCGCCGGCCGTGGAGCTGCGCGAGCCGCCCCGGGCGGGCGGTGGTGTGCCCCTGCTCGGGCACGGCTGGAGGCTGGCGCGCGACCCGCTGGCGTTCATGTCCCGGCTGCGCGACCACGGTGAGGTCGTCCGGCTGAAGATCGGGCCGAAGACGGTGTACGCGGTCACCACCCCGGACCTGACCGGCGCCCTGGCGCTGAGCAACGACTTCATCATCGCCGGGCCGCTGTGGGAGTCCCTGGAGGGCCTGCTCGGCAAGGAGGGCGTGGCCACGGCGAACGGCCCCCGGCACCGGCGCCAGCGGCGCACCATCCAGCCAGCGTTCCGGCTCGACGCCATTCCCGCCTACGGCCCGATCATGGAGGAGGAGGCCCACGCCCTCACCGAGCGCTGGAAGCCCGGCGAGACGATCGACTGCACCTCCGAGTCCTTCCGGGTGGCCGTGCGCATCGCGGCCCGCTGTCTGCTGCGCGGGGACTTCATGGACGAGCGGGCGGAGCGGCTGTGCGTCGCCCTCGCCACCGTCTTCCGCGGGATGTACCGGCGCATGGTGGTCCCGCTCGGGCCGCTCTACCACCTGCCTCTCCCGGCCAACCGCGAATTCAACCGGGCATTGGCCGATTTGCACCTCCTGGTCGACGAGATCGTCGCCGAGCGCCGCGCATCCGGTCAAAAGCCGGACGATTTGCTGACGGCATTGCTGGAGGCGAAGGACGAGAATGGCGACCCGATCGGGGAACAGGAGATCCACGATCAGGTCGTCGCCATCCTCACCCCCGGCAGCGAAACCATCGCCTCCACGATCATGTGGCTGTTGCATATGCTCGCGGAGCACCCCGAACACGCCGACCGGGTGCGGGACGAAGTGCAGGCCGTCACCGGTGGTAGGCCGGTGGCATTCGCAGACGTCCGAGGACTCAGGCACACCAACAATGTCGTCGTCGAGTCCATGCGTTTGAGCCCGGCCGTCTGGATTCTGACGCGCCGGGCCGTGCGGGACACGGAACTCGGTGCATACCGTATTCCGTCCGGGGCGGACATCATCTACAGCCCGTACGCGATCCAGCGCGATCCGAAGTCGTACGAGCGAAATCTGGAGTTCGACCCCGACCGCTGGCTTCCGGACCGGGTCAAGGAGATCCCGAAGCACGCCATGAGCCCCTTCAGCGTGGGCAACCGCAAGTGCCCGAGCGACCACTTCTCGATGGCCCAGCTGACGCTGATCACGGCGGCGCTGGCGACCAAGTACCGCTTCGAGCAGGTGGCGGGGTCGCGGGACGACACCCGGGTGGGGATCACGCTCCGGCCCCACGACCTGCGGGTGCGGCCGGTGGCGAGGTGAGAGCCCCAGGCCTCAGGCCGCCTCGGGACCCCTGAAGGTCCGCCGGTAGGCGTTCGGGGTGGTCCCGACCGCCCGCACGAAGTGGTGGCGCAGGGTGGCCGCGTTGCCGAACCCCGTGCGGCCGGCGATCGCGTCCATGGTCTCGTCCGTCGCCTCCAGCAGCCGCTGGGCCAGCAGCACCCGCTGGCGCAGGATCCAGCGGTAGGGAGTCGTCCCCGTCTCCTGCTGGAAGCGGCGGGCGAACGTGCGCGGGGACATGTGGGCGTGGGTGGCGAGCTGCTCGACGGTGACCTCCTCGTCGAGATGGCGCTCCATCCACGCCAGCACCTCGCCGATGGTGTCGCCCTCGGGCTGGGGGAGCGGGCGCTCGATGAACTGGGCCTGGCCGCCGTCGCGGTGGGGCGGCACCACCATCCGCCGGGCGATCTTGTTGGCGACCTCGCTGCCCTGCTCCTTGCGCACCAGGTGGAGGCAGGCGTCGATGCCGGCGGCCGTGCCGGCGGAGGTGATCACCGGGTCCTCGTCGACGTAGAGCACGTCCGGCTCGACGACCACGCGCGGGTACTGCCGGGCGAGGTCCTTCGCGTGCTTCCAGTGCGTGGCACACCGGCGGTCGTCCAGCAGCCCGGCCGCGGCCAGCACGAAGACGCCGGAGCAGACGCTCAGTACGCGCGCCCCGCGGCCGACCGCGCGGCGCAGGGCGTCCAGCAGTTCCGGCGGAAAATCCCGGGACGCGTAGCTGTGCCCGGCCGGCACGGCGATCAGGTCGGCCGTCTCCAGCCGCTCCAGGCCGTGCTCCACCTGGAGCGAGAAGCCCGAGTTCATCCGCAGCACCGGGCCCTCGGCCGAGGCGACGGCGAAGTCGTACACCGGCAGGCCCTCGTCGCTGCGGTCGGTGCCGAAGACTTCGCACACCACACCGAGCTCGAAGGGATTCACGCCGTCGAGGAGGGCGACGGCCACGTTCTGCAGCATGCGTCCAGTGTGCCTCGCCGGTGGCAGTAATTCGAGGGTCTACGGCAGTACTGCCACTGACGGTAAGGAGCAATCAGCGCGACAGTGGTGTCCATGAACACGAACCAGATCGAAGCACTGATCGGAATGACCGCCACCCTCGGGATCCTGGTCCTCCTGGTCCTCCCGTCCGTGATCGGCCTGGTGCGCGAGAGGCGCATCGACCGTCAGATCAGGGAGGCCCAGGAGGCCCGCGGAGAGGTGCCGGCTCAGAAGTCCTCGTCGAGGTCGACGGTGCCCTCCACCGCCACCTGGTACGCCGAGGGCCGCCGCTCGAAGAAGTTGGTCAACTCCTGAACACCCTGGAGCTCCATGAAGGAGAAGGGGTTCTCCGAGCCGTAGACCGGAGCGAAGCCGAGGCGGGTGAGCCGCTGGTCTGCGACACACTCCAGGTACTGGCGCATCGACTCGGTGTTCATGCCCGGGAGGCCGTCCCCGCACAGGTCGCGCGCGAACTGCAGCTCGGCCTCGACGGCCTCCCGCAGCATGCCGACGACCTGCTCCTGGAGCTGGTCGTCGAAGAGCTCCGGCTCCTCCTTGCGGACGGTGTCGACCACGTCGAACGCGAAGGACATGTGCATCGTCTCGTCGCGGAACACCCAGTTGGTGCCGGTCGCGAGGCCGTGCAGCAGGCCCCGGCTGCGGAACCAGTAGACGTAGGCGAAGGCGCCGTAGAAGAACAGGCCCTCGATGCACGCGGCGAAGCAGATCAGGTTGAGCAGGAACCGGCGGCGATCGGCCTGGGTCTCCAGCCGGTCCAGCTTCTCCACCGAGTCCATCCACCTGAAGCAGAACTCCGCCTTCTCGCGGATGGACGGGATGTTCTCCACCGCCGCGAAGGCCGCCGCGCGGTCCTCCGGGTCGGGCAGGTAGGTGTCGAGCAGCGTCAGATAGAACTGGACGTGCACGGCCTCCTCGAAGAGCTGACGGCTCAGATACAGCCGCGCCTCGGGGGAGTTGATGTGCTTGTACAGCGTCAGCACCAGGTTGTTCGCGACGATCGAGTCACCCGTCGCGAAGAAGGCGACCAGCCGGCCGATCAGGTGCTGCTCCGCGGGGGAGAGCTTGGCGAGGTCGGCGACGTCGGAGTGGAGGTCGACCTCCTCCACGGTCCAGGTGTTCTTGATGGCGTCCCGGTAGCGCTCGTAGAAGTCCGGGTAGCGCATGGGGCGCAGGGTGAGCTCGAAGCCGGGGTCGAGAAGGTTCTGGGTGCTCATTACTGGCAGGCCTCGCAGGACTCGGGGTTTTCCAGGGAGCAGGCGACCGCTTCGGGGTCCGGGGTGGCCTGCACGGGGACGGCGGCTCGGGCGGCGCGGGCGATACGGGTCGCCGGGCGCGAGCGCAGGTAGTACGTGGTCTTCAGCCCGGACTTCCAGGCGTAGGCGTACATCGAGGAGAGCTTGCCGATCGTCGGCGTCTCCAGGAACAGGTTCAGGGACTGGGACTGGTCCAGGAACGGGGTCCTGGCCGCCGCCATGTCGATCAGACCGCGCTGCGGGATCTCCCAGGCCGTGCGGTAGAGGGCGCGGACGTCCTCGGGGATCCAGGCGAAGTCCTGCACCGAGCCGTTGGCCTCGCGCAGGGCCTCCCGGGTACGGGCGTCCCACACACCCAGCCGCTTGAGCTCGTCCACCAGGTAGGAGTTGACCTGGAGGAACTCGCCCGACAGCGTCTCGCGCTTGAACAGGTTGGACACCTGCGGCTCGATGCACTCGTATACGCCCGCGATCGAGGCGATGGTGGCCGTGGGGGCGATCGCGAGGAGCAGCGAGTTGCGCAGGCCGGTCGTGGCGATGCGCTCCCGCAGGGCCGCCCAGCGCTCGGGCCAGGTCGACTCCACGTCGTAGTGGTCGGGGTGCAGCACACCCCGGGCCGTACGGGTCTTCTCCCAGGCCGGCAGCGGGCCGTTGCGCTCGGCCAGGTCGGCGGAGGCCTCGTACGCGGCGAGCATGACGCGCTCGGCGATGCGGGTGGACAGCGCCTTGGCCTCGGGCGAGTCGAAGGGCAGGCGCAGCTTGAAGAAGACGTCCTGCAGGCCCATCGCGCCGAGGCCGACCGGGCGCCAGCGGGCGTTGGAACGGCCCGCCTGCTCCGTCGGGTAGAAGTTGATGTCGACGACCCGGTCGAGGAAGGTGACGGCCGTACGGACGGTCTCGTCCAGCCGCTCCCAGTCGATGCCGCCCCCGGTCACGAACGCGCCGAGGTTGACCGAGCCCAGGTTGCAGACCGCCGTCTCCCCGTCGTCGGTGACCTCCAGGATCTCCGTGCAGAGGTTGGAGGAGTGCACGACGTGACCCGGCTCGGCCGTCTGGTTGGCGGTGCGGTTGGCGGCGTCCTTGAAGGTCATCCAGCCGTTGCCGGTCTGCGCGAGGGTGCGCATCATGCGGCCGTACAGTTCACGGGCGGGCAGGGTCTTCCTCGCCAGCCCCTTCGCCTCGGCCGCCCGGTAGGCGGTGTCGAACTCCTCGCCCCACAGGTCGACCAGCTCGGGCACGTCCGAGGGGGAGAACAGCGACCACTGCCCGTCGGCGTTCACCCGCCGCATGAACTCGTCCGGCACCCAGTGCGCGAGGTTCAGGTTGTGCGTGCGGCGGGCGTCCTCACCGGTGTTGTCGCGCAGCTCCAGGAACTCCTCGATGTCGGCGTGCCAGGTCTCCAGGTAGACCGCGGCCGCGCCCTTGCGCCGGCCGCCCTGGTTCACCGCGGCGACCGAGGCGTCGAGGGTCTTCAGGAACGGGACGATGCCGTTGGAGTGCCCGTTGGTGCCCCGGATCAGCGAACCCCGGGCGCGGATGCGGGAGTACGCCAGTCCGATGCCGCCGGCGTGCTTCGAGAGCCGGGCCACCTGGTGGTAGCGGTCGTAGAGGGAGTCCAGCTCGTCCTTGGGGGAGTCGAGGAGGTAGCAGGACGACATCTGCGGGTGCCGGGTGCCCGAGTTGAAGAGGGTGGGGGAGGAGGGGAGGTAGTCGAGGCGGCTCATCAGCCGGTAGAGCGCCGCGACCTCGTCCACCGAGCGGCTGGTGTCGTCCTCGGCCAGACCGGCGGCCACGCGCAGCATGAAGTGCTGGGGCGTCTCGATCACCTTGCGGGTGATCGGGTGCCGCAGCAGGTAGCGGCTGTGCAGGGTGCGCAGGCCGAAGTAGCCGAAGCGGTCGTCGGCGCCGGTGTCGATCAACGCGTCGAGCCGGGCCGCGTGCAGCCGTACGAACGCGGCGGTGCGGTCGGCGATGAGCCCCTCGCGGTGGCCCACCGCGACGGACTCGGTGAACGACGTGACGCCCTGGGAGGCGGCCTCCTCGCGGATGCCGATGGTCAGCAGCCGGGCGGCCAGCCGGGAGTAGGCGGGGTCCTCGGAGATCAGACCGGCCGCGGCCTCCGTCGCCAGCTCCCGCAACTCCGCGATCATCTCGGCGGAGGCCGCACGCGAGGACCGGCCGCGCAGCGCGGCGGCGGCGACCCGGCCGGGATCGGTGTCGGGGAGGTCGGCGGTCAGCTCGGTCAGGGTCCGCAGCAACGCGGCACCGGGAGCGTCCTGCTCTTCTTCGGCGGCTGAGGCCGGTTCGGCTGGCGCGATGGTCACGTGGGGCTCTCCCTCGCTCGGCACGGGGCCTCGTCGAGGGCAGGGGGGAGCACACGAGCGCACGCGGCGTCGCGTCCACCGGCCCATTCCACGAGGCCCGGACGTCAGGCACACCGGCCGGGTGGCCGGGTGCGCTGTCGGCAGGTCCTCGGACTGACACCCATACACCTGTGAAAGGGCATGGGTACACCGTTGCGGGACAGTTCCGGATTCGCACCGGATTCCCCTGCGGCGACAGCGAGCATGAGCATACATCTTGTGCCGGGCGCCGAAGGCACCCCCAGATGTTGTGTCGCAGTCGCTCTCAGAGGGTCAGCACGTAGGTGAGCAGCGTGATGTCGTCCAGCTCCGGGAGGGGATTCCAGTCGCGCTCCGGGGTGCGGACGAAACCCACCCGTTCGTAGAGGCGGTGGGCGGAGCGCATGGTGCGCTGGGTCGAGAGCACGATGCCGCGGCAGCCCGGGGTGGCGCGGGCCCGGTCGACGCAGGCGCGGACGAGGGCCTCGCCGATGCCACGCCCCCGGGCCGCGCGAGCCACCGCGAGCATCCGCAGCTCGGCCTCGCCGGGCCGGGCGATGTCGGCCATCGGACCGCCGGAGGGGACGAAGGTGACGCCACCGAGGACTTCGTCGTCGGCCGTGGCGACCAGGACCTCGGCGGTGGCGGCGCGCCCGGCGACGTCACGCAGCTCGGCGAGATAGGCGTCGCTCTCGCCGAAGTCGAGCAGGCCGTCGTCGAGGTACGCCCGGGCGGTGATCTCGCCGAGGACGGCGTGGTGGGCGGGGCGTGCGGGGCCGATCCGGAAGTCCATGGCAGGAGTGTGTACGGGTGCGGGCCGCCGACGCCATGCGTTTCGGCGGCCCGCGGGGGTGTCGGCGGGGACGTCAGTGGGCGGATCCCGCGGTGGCGGGCGGCAGTTCGACCTTGACGCCCGGGTCGCCGGCGTCGGCCGTGTAGTCCTCCGGCTTGGTCTCGTCGACGCCGTCGGGGGCCTTCAGGGCCTTGAGGACGAAGGTCAGGACCACCGTCACCACCACGTTCAGGACGAACGCCGTGAGGCCGATGTAGCCGATCTCCCCGATGCCGGGGATCTCCTTCGCCGAGCCGCCGAAGTGCTTCTGGGTCGGGGAGGCCACGCCGTACGCGGCGTACGTGCCGTAGACCATGCCGACGGCCCAGCCCGCGAGCAGCGCCCAGCGGTGGAACCAGCGAGTGAACAGGCCGCCGACCAGGGCCGGGAAGGTCTGCAGGATCCAGATGCCGCCCAGCAGCTGGAAGTTGATGGCGACCGTCTTGTCCATGGTGAGGACGAAGGCCAGGGCGCCCACCTTCACCAGCAGGGAGACCAGCTTGGAGACCTTGGTCTCCTGCGCCGGTGTGGCGTCCGGCTTGATGAAGTCCTTGTAGATGTTGCGGGTGAAGAGGTTCGCGGCCGCGATGGACATGATGGCCGCGGGCACCAGCGCACCGATCCCGATCGCCGCGAAGGCCACGCCCGCGAACCAGTCCGGGAACATCGTCTCGAACAGCTGCGGGATCGCCAGCTGCCCGTTCTGCACCTTGATGCCGGCCGCGATCGCCATGAACCCGAGCAGCGCGAGCAGACCCAGCATCAGGGAGTACAGCGGCAGGATGGTGGTGTTGCGGCGGATCACCTCACGGCTCTTCGAGGACAGCGTCGCCGTGATGGAGTGCGGGTACATGAAGAGGGCCAGGGCGGAGCCCAGCGCCAGCGTGGCGTACGTCCACTGTCCCGCCTCGGCGGGCACCAGCGCACCGCGCGGCGCACCCGTCGCCGGGTTGGTCTGGCCGTACGCCTCACCGGCCTTGGCGAAGATCTCGTCGAAGCCGCCCAGCTTGATCGGGATGTAGATGATCGCCACCGCGATGACGATGTAGATCAGCGTGTCCTTCACGAACGCGATGAGCGCGGGGGCCCGCAGACCCGACGAGTACGTGTACGCCGCCAGCACACCGAAGGCGATCAGCAGCGGCAGGTCCTTGATGAACCAGTTGGTGTTCTCGCCGCCGCCGACGCCCATCACGTCCAGCACGGCCTGGATGCCGACCAGTTGGAGCGCGATGTAGGGCATCGTCGCCAGGATGCCGGTCACGGCCACCGCGAGCGACAGGCCCTTCGAGCCGAACCGGCCGCGCACGAAGTCGGAGGTCGTGACGTACCCGTGCTTGTGGGAGACCGACCACAGGCGGGGCAGGAAGGTGAAGATCAGGGGGTACACCAGGATGGTGTACGGCACCGCGAAGAAACCGGCCGCGCCCGCCGCGTAGATGGCCGCCGGCACGGCGACGAAGGTGTACGCCGTGTACAGGTCGCCGCCGAGCAGGAACCAGGTGATCCAGGTCCCGAACGAGCGGCCGCCCAGGCCCCATTCGTCCAGGCTGTGCTCGTTCTCGGCCTTGCGCCAGCGCGCGGCCAGGAAGCCCATGACCGTCACGGCCAGGAAGAAGAAGATGAAGACGCCGAGCGCGACGCCGTTCACGCCGTCCTTCACCGCGACGCACCGCCCTTCGCGGCCGAGCGGGCGCGCTGGTCACGCTGCCACAGCTTGTAGGCGATCATCGTCAGGACGGTGGAGATGAGCACCCACGCCATCTGGTACCAGTAGAAGAACGGGATCCCGATGAAGGCCGGGTCGGTCTTCGCGTACGAGCCGACCCACAGCATGGCCACGAAGGGCGCGATGAGGCAGACGGCGATGACGACGCGCAGGGGCGTCACCACCGGCCCTCTGCTGACTTGCGGTGCTTGCGACATCAGGCGGCTCCGTCCCCTTGGTGATCACCTGTTGTAATGCGCAGGCAATCTAGGTCAGGGTGTGGCCATAGCGGAACCCCTCGTCCGCAATGCGGTACCCAACCGAAACCACGCCCCAGCAGCGACGGAAGCGCCGCGGACACGACCTAGTCGGCCGGCCGCTTCAGCCGGGCCACGAACTTGTACCGGTCGCCCCGGTACACCGACCGCACCCACTCCACCGGCCGGCCGTCCCGGTCCAGCGAGTGCCGGGAGAGCATCAGCATCGGCAGGCCGACGTCCGTGCCGAGCAGGCCGGCCTCGCGCGGGGTGGCCAGGGACGTCTCGATGGTCTCCTCTGCCTCCGCGAGACGGACGTCGTAGACCTCGGCGAGCGCGGTGTACAGGGACGTGTACTTCACCAGGGAGCGGCGCAGGGCCGGGAAGCGCTTCGCGCTCAGATGGGTGGTCTCGATGGCCATCGGCTCGCCGTTGGCCATGCGCAGCCGCTCGATGCGCAGCACGCGCCCGCCGGGCGTGATGTCGAGCAGCCCGGCCAGGCGGTCGTCGGCGGTGATGTAGCCGATGTCCAGCAGCTGCGAGGTGGGTTCGAGACCCTGGGCGCGCATGTCCTCGGTGTACGAGGTCAGTTGCAGCGCCTGCGAGACCTTCGGCTTGGCGACGAAGGTGCCCTTGCCCTGGATGCGCTCCAGCCGGCCCTCGACGACCAGCTCCTGAAGCGCCTGGCGCACGGTGGTGCGCGAGGTGTCGAACTCCGCCGCCAGTGTGCGCTCGGGCGGGACCGGTGTGCCGGGCGCCTGCGTCTCCGTCATGTCGAGCAGGTGCTTCTTCAGGCGGTAGTACTTGGGCACGCGCGCGGTACGGACGGGCACCCCGTTCTCGTTCTCCGCGCTGCTGACGTCGGTGCTCATGCTCCGCCTTCCCGGCTCGGTCCGCCGAACGATCCCACTTGTATACCGTCGGCGCCTGTTTTGGTCTAGTCCATCATTCCCTGTGGTCTACCCGCAGTATGCCGTGCCCGCCTGGGTTTTCGCTGGCTTCTTACTTAAAGGTTCCTGCATATGTAGGTCGCATAACGGCTGGTCAGGGCCGTATCGCGACCCTTGACAGGCCTGCTGGTCTGGTCCAAGCTCCCCGTACTGGTCTATACCATTGGTCCAGGTCCTGGCGCCCCACGTCTCACCGCGGGGAGCAGGGGGGTTTGTGGCATCCCTGAGGAGGGTGGCGTGAAGCGCAAGCTGACAGCCGCGATCGGTATCGCGGGCATGATGGTCTCCATCGCGGCGTGCGGGGGCGAGGGTGACGGCGGCTCCGACAAGGGCGCGGACGCCAAGGAACTGACCGTCTGGCTCACCGTCGACGCCCAGAACAACTGGCCGGAGCTGGTGAAGGCCGCCGACGCCGCGGTGAAGAAGAAGCACCCCGGCGTCAAGATCAACCACGAGTACTACGGCTGGCCCGACAAGAACGCCAAGCTCGACGCCGTCCTCGCCACGGACAAGGCCCCCGACGTGGTCGAGATGGGCAACACCGAGATGCTCGGCTACATGGTCAAGGGCGCCTTCGCCCCCCTCGACCAGGGCACGTTCGACAACTCCGACGCCTGGCTCGACGGCCTCAAGGCCTCCGTCACCTACGAGGGCAAGACCTACGGCGTCCCGTACTACGCGGGCGGCCGCGTGGCCAACTGGCGCAAGGACGTGGCGGCCTCGGTCGGGGTGAAGTCGGCGCCGAAGACGTACAAGGAGCTGACCGACGCCCTGGACAAGATCCAGAAGAAGCAGGGTGACAAGTTCAGCGCCTGGTACCAGCCCACCCGCGACTGGTACGCCGCCATGTCCTTCGTCTACGACGCCGGCGGCGCCATCGCCACGGAGTCGGGCGGCCGGTGGAAGGCCTCCCTCTCCTCGCCCGAGTCGCTCAAGGGCCTCAAGGAGTTCAAGAACGTCGTCGACTCGTACATGCACGGCGACAAGACCAAGGACGAGTCCGACCGCTACATCGTCTACGGCCAGGGCAAGTCCGCCATGATCTTCGCCGCCGCCTGGGAGGGCGCGACCGCCGAGGACCCGAAGAACGACAAGAGCGGCAAGCTCAAGGGCAACCTCGAGAACTTCGTGATGCCCGGCCCCTCCGGCAAGAACATGCCCGTCTTCCTGGGCGGCTCCGACCTCGCCGTGCCGGTGAAGTCCGACGCCCAGGCCCTGGCCGCCGAGTGGATCAACGCCCTCACCGGCTCCTCCGGCCAGAAGGGCCTGATGGCCAAGGGCAACCTGCCCAACAACAAGACCGACCTCGCGGCGCTCAAGAACGACCCGAAGACGGCGGTCCCCGCCACCGCGGCCGAGTCCAGCTGGTTCGTCCCCATGGCCCCGGGCTGGGGCCAGGTCGAGAAGGCGCAGATCCTGCAGACCATGCTGCAGAGCATCGGCACCGGCAAGAAGTCCGTCGAGGCCGCCGCCAAGGACGCGGACGCCGCGATCGACAAGGTCATCAACACCAAGTGACCTGGCGGGCGGGGCCCCACCCGGTGGGACCCCGCCCTCGTCAAGACCTGAGGGACCGCCGAGGAGCGCGCGATGAGTGCCGCAGACACCACCACCCCCACCAAGGTGCCGCCACCGCGGCAGGCACCACCGCCGCCCGCGAAGGACCGGCGGCCCCGCGGGCAGCGCACGTCGGGCGGCGCCTCCGTCCCCTGGCTGCTGCTCGCGCCCTGCCTGCTGATCCTCGCCCTGGTCATGGGCTATCCGCTGGTCCGCCTGGTCACGCTGTCCTTCCAGAAGTTCGGGCAGTCCCAGCTGTGGGGCTTCCAGCCCGCCGAGACGGTCGGCTTCGACAACTTCGCCAAGGTGCTGGGCGACGGCGAGTTCTGGGCCGTCGTCGTGCGCACGATCGTCTTCGCGACCGGCGCCGTCGTCTTCACCATGGTCATCGGCATGGCGCTCGCCCTGCTGCTCCAGCGGGTGTCCGGCTGGGTGAAGACGCTCATCAACATCGTGCTGGTGGCCAGTTGGGGCATGCCCGTCATCGTGGCCACCACGGTCTTCAAGTGGCTCTTCGACTCCGACTACGGCGTCCTCAACGCACTGCTCAGCAAGCTTCCCGGCGTCGAGATGGTCGGCCACAACTGGTTCGCCAGCGGCCCCGAGGGCCTGGCCGTGATCATGCTGCTGGTGATCTGGGGAGCCGTGCCGTTCGTGGTCATCACGCTCAGCGCGGGCCTCACCCAGGTGCCGAAGGAACTGGAGGAGGCCGCCCGCCTGGACGGCGCCGGCTCCTGGGGGGTCTTCCGCTATGTCACCCTGCCCGTCCTCAAACCGATCATCGTGATGCTCACGACCCTGTCCGTCATCTGGGACATGGGCGTCTTCCCTCAGGTGTTCGTGATGCGCAACGGTCACCCCGAGCCGGAGTTCCAGGTCCTCAACACCTACTCCTACGACCGGGCGTTCGTGGTCAACGATTACGCCCAGGGCTCGGCCATCGCGCTGATCACCGTCCTGCTGCTGCTCGGTGTGGTCGCCGTCTACATGCGGCAGATGCTGAAGATCGGAGAGGTCGAATGAGCACGCTCGCCGGAGCCGGCCGGCGCAGGTCACGGCTGGGCTGGAACCTCCTCGGCCTCCTGGTCTTCGTCATCGTCGGCTTCCCGCTCTACTGGATGCTCAACACGGCGTTCAAACCCGCCAAGGACGCCATCGACCCGGACCCGAGCCTGCTGCCGACCGGCCTCACCCTCGACAACTTCAGCCGGGCGCTGAACATCTCCGACTTCTGGGGCCCGGTGGGCCGCAGCCTGGTGGTGTCGCTGGCCGTGGTCGTCATCGGCATGGCCGTCGGACTGCTGGCCGCGCTCGCCATCTCCCGGTTCGCCTTCCGCGGCCGCAAGATAGTGATCGTGGGCATCCTCGCGGTCCAGATGGTCCCGCTGGTCGCCATGATCATCCCGGTGTTCCTGCTGCTCAACGATCTGGGCCAGTACGACCGGCTGACCGGCCTCATCATCACGTACCTGACCTTCGTCCTGCCCTTCACGGTGTGGACGCTGCGGGGCTTCATCGTCAACATCCCGAAGGAACTGGAGGAGGCCGCCATGGTCGACGGCTGCTCCCGCACCGGCGCCTTCGTGCGGGTCGTCTTCCCGCTCCTGGCCCCCGGCATGGTCGCCACCTCCGTCTACGGGTTCATCCAGGCCTGGAACGAGTACCTCTACGCCCTGATGCTGCTCAGCCAGAAGAACCAGACCGCGACCGTCTGGCTCGGCAACTTCACCACCAAACACGGCACCGAATACGCCCCGATGATGGCCGGCGCCACGATGATGGCCGTGCCGATCGTCGCCCTCTTCCTCCTCGTCCAGCGCAAGATGGCCGCGGGCCTGACCGCGGGCGCCGTGAAGGGATGACCTCACCCGATGACGACACTCGCCAGCGGCACCGACACGCTCACCCGCGACGCCCTGACCGTTCTCCAGCCCGGCTTCACCGGCACCACCGCCCCCGACTGGCTGCTGCGCCGGCTCGGTGAGGGGCTCGCCTCCGTCGGGCTCTTCGGCCGCAACATCGCCTCCCCCGGCCAACTGGCCGCCCTGACCGCCCAGCTGCGGGCCGAGCGCGACGACGTCCTCGTCGCGATCGACGAGGAGGGCGGCGACGTGACCCGCCTGGAGGTGCGGTCCGGTTCCTCCTTCCCGGGCAACCACGCCCTCGGCGCGGTCGACGACGTGGAGCTGACCCGGCAGGTCGCCCACGAACTGGGCCGCCGCCTCGCCGCCTGCGGCGTCAACCTCAACTGGGCCCCGTCCGCCGACGTCAACTCCGACCCCCGCAACCCGGTCATCGGTGTCCGCTCCTTCGGCGCCGACACCGACCTGGCCGCCCGGCACACCGCCGCCTATGTGACGGGTCTGCAGTCCGCCGGGGTCGCCGCCTGCACCAAGCACTTCCCGGGCCACGGCGACACCGCCGTCGACTCCCACCACGCGCTGCCGCGCATCGACGTCTCCGCCGAGGTCCTGGCCGAGCGCGAACTGACCCCGTTCCGCGCCGCCATCGCCGCCGGCAGCCGGGCCGTCATGAGCGCCCACATCCTCGTCCCGGCCCTGGACCCCGAGCACCCGGCGACCCTCTCCCGCCGCATTCTCAACGGCCTGCTCCGCGGCGAACTCGGCTACGAGGGCCTCATCGTCACCGACGGCATGGAGATGCGGGCCATCGCCGGCACCTACGGCATCGAACGCGGCAGCGTCCTCGCCGTCGCGGCCGGCGCCGACGCCATCTGCGTGGGCGGCGGCCTAGCCGACGACGCGACCGTCCTGCGTCTGCGCGACGCCCTGGTGAGTGCCGTGCGGGCCGGCGAACTCCCGGAGGAACGGCTCGCCGAGGCCGCCGGCCGGGTGCGCGCACTGGCCCGCTGGACCGGCACGGCGGGCCGCGGACCCGAGGACACCCGGGGCTCCCAGGGCACCGAGATCGGCCTGCACGCCGCACGCCGCGCCCTGACCGTGACGGCCGCGCCGGGCCTCGGCAGCCCCGACGCCTTCGAGCCCCTCACCGAACCCCCCTACGTCGCCGCCCTCACCCCCGTCGCCAACATCGCCGTGGGCGACGAGACCCCGTGGGGCGTCGCCGCCGAGCTCATCCACCTCCTGCCGGGCACGGTGACGGGCAGCTTCCCCGCCGGGGACGGCCCCGGGCGCGACGCCGGGCAGAGCGCGGGCCGGGCGGCCCTCCAAGCGGCCGGCCCCCGCCGCATCGTCGCCGTCGTCCGCGACGAACACCGCCATCCGTGGATGGCCTCCGCCCTCGATGTCCTGCTGGCGGCCCGCCCCGACACCGTCGTCATCGAGATGGGCGTCCCCCAGGCCGTCCCGCGCGGCGCCCTGCACATCGCCACCCACGGCGCGGCCCGCGTCTGCGGCCGTGCGGCGGCCGAGGTGCTCGCCGGGATCAAGGGGCGGTGAGAGCGGGGCCGTGGCTCGGCGGCGGCGCGGGGCGTGGTCGGGCCGCTGTGTCGGATGGCTTTGCGCGGGGCATGACCGGGCCGCTGTGTTGGGTGGCGCTTTGCGTGGGGCGTGACCCGGCCGCTGTGTTGGGTTGCCTTCGCGCGGGGCGTGGTCGGGCCGCTGTGTTGGGTGGGGCTTTGGGCGGGGCGTGACCCGGCCGCTGTGTTGGGTTGCCTTCGCGTGGGACGTGGCCGCGCCGCTGTACTGGGTGGCGCTTCGCGTAAGTCGGCCCGGACACGCGCTCTCCGCCGATGAGTTCCGGTCCGGCCGTCGGTCTTCTCCGGTGACCCCCGCCGCGGTGCCGCGAGGCGCCGCCCGGCACGGACTCCACGGAGGACAGCATGACGACCACGCCGGACGACTCCGCCCCCGCTTTGCCCGGCCGCCCGCCGGTGGTGGACCTCGCCACCTGGCAGGCCGCCCGTGACGAACTGCTGAGCCGCGAGAAGGCCCACACCCGCGAAGGCGACGCCATCGCCGCGGCCCGCCGCCGGCTGCCCATGGTGGAGATCGACGGGAGGGTCGAGGTCGTCGGCCCCGACGGGCCGGTCCCCTTCCTCGACCTCTTCCAGGGACGCGACGAGCTCGTGGTCTACCAGCACATGTGGTACGACGGCGCACCGCACCAGGGGCAGTGCGAGGGCTGCACCACCACTGCCTGGCACCTCCAGGACGCCGTCTACCTCAACGCCCGCGGCGTCTCCTTCGCCGTCCTGACCACGGGCCCCTGGGACGAAGTGGCCGCCTACATCGACTTCATGGGCTACACCCAGCCCTGGTACTCCGTGCGCGACGTGGCCGCACCGGTCGGCGGCGCCATGGGCTACCTGACCTGCTTCCTGCGCGACGGCGACCGGACCTTCCTCACCTACCGCACGACAGGCCGCGGCAACGAACGCGTCAACGGCTCCCTCGGCCTCCTCGACATGACGCCCTACGGCCGCGGCGAGGCGTGGGAGGACAACCCCACGGGGTGGCCCGAGGGGCGCGACTCCTGCTGGTCCTGGCGTTCGGACGCCCACGGCAACCCCACCTGGGGCCCGACCAGCCGCCCCGTACCGCAGTGGACCCGCCCCGGTGCGACCCCCGTGGAGACCCTCGGCCGGCACGGCCACCACCACTGACCCGCCTCTCCCTTCCCCACCTCCCTTCTCACTCGTAGTTGTAGGACTGCCTCCACATGTAGTACTTCTTATACATGAGCGAGCAGGTGCACAACAGGTTGGCCGTGGTGCGCGCCGAACGTAAGGTGTCGCGCCAGAGCCTGGCCGAGGCAGTGGGAGCCCACTACCAGACCATCGGCTACATCGAGCGGGGGCAGTACAACCCGAGCCTCGACCTGGCGCTGAAGATCTCCAAGTTCTTCGGCCTGCCGGTCGAGGCCCTGTTCTCCCTCGAACCGTTCCGGCCGCTCATGGACGAGGTCTACGGGAGGAACCAGCCATGACGACGACACGCCTGACCCGCTACGACCGGAGCATGCTCCGGCTGATGAACGACCGCCGCGCGGCGACCTGGTACGCCACGGCGGCACGTCGCCGCCTGGTCGTCGTCACCCACGTCACCCTCAGCCTGGCCCTCGGCGGGCTGATGACCCACTTCTGCCTCGCCGAGGGCGAGCCGCTGTGGGCCGCGGCCGTGATGGCGGTGCTGCTCCTGCCCTGGATGGTCGCGACCGGCGTGATCAACGGTGCCACCCGAGGTCTGCTGGAACTGCGCGAGCGCGCGCTGGACGAACGCCAGTCTGCGGAACGCAACCGCGTCCTGGCCCGGGCCCACCGCGTGACCACACTGCTGCTGGTCGCGGCGGCGGCCACCCTGCTGATCACGGGCGGGATCGCCGGCGACGCCCCGAAGGCCTATGCCGCGCCCCTGCTCATCGCCGTCCTCGCCACCCACTGGCTGACACCCCTGTGGGTGGCCGGCTGGCACGCCCAGGACGAACCGGCCGACGATGTGATGGGGGCGGAGGCCACCGGCCGTTGAGGCCGAAGGGCCTTCGGCCGCTGGAGCATCCGGCCAACAGGGCTTCCGGCCGCGAGGCTTCGTTCGGCCGCCAGGGCTTTCGGCCGCGAGGCGCTGTTGGGCACCAGGGCTTCCGGCCGCGAGGACTCATTGGGCTCGAGCCACCGGGGGGGCGAGGGCGTCAGACCCGGGCGACGGGGCGTCCGACCCGGCAGGCGATGGGGTCGACCGGGTCGAGGGGGGGCGACCCGGCAGGTGGTGGCGTCCGACCGGGGCGGCGGGGGTGTCCAGCTCGGGCGCCGATGGGTGTCCAGCCCGGACGGCGATGGTGTGGCCCGAGCGACGGCGACCGCAGTGTGCGGCCCCGCCGGGAAGCCCTAGATTCCCTGCCAGTCCGGCTTGTTGACGTAGGTGTGCCGGAAGTAGTCCGCCAGCTTCAGCTTCGAGGCGGCGGCCTCGTCGACGACGACGGTCGCATGCGGGTGGAGCTGGAGCGCGGACGCCGGGCACACTGCCGCGACCGGCCCCTCCACCGTCGCCGCGACCGCGTCCGCCTTGCCCTCGCCGGTGGCGAGCAGCACCAGGTGCCGGGCCTCCAGGATGGTGCCGATGCCCTGCGTGATCACGTGATGCGGCACCTGGTCGATGTCGCCGTCGAAGAAGCGCGCGTTGTCGATCCGGGTCTGCTCGGTCAGCGTCTTGATCCGTGTCCGCGACGCCAGGGACGAGCACGGCTCGTTGAACCCTATGTGCCCGTCGGTCCCGATCCCGAGCAGCTGAAGGTCCACACCCCCGGCGTCCGACAGAGCCTGGTCGTACGCCTCGCACGCCCCCTGCACGTCCTCCGCCGTGCCGTCCGGGCCCATGAACTGGTCCATCCCGATCCCCAGCGGCTCCAGCACCTCACGCCGCAGCACCGAGCGGTACGACTCCGGGTGATCGGCGGGCAGTCCCACGTACTCGTCGAGCTGGGCGATCCGGGCCCGCCCCGCGTCCACAGCGCCGGAGCGCACCTTCTCCGCCAGCGCCTCGTACACGGGCAGCGGCGTGGAGCCGGTGGCCACGCCGAGCAGGGCTCCGGGCTTGCGCCGCAGCAACCGGGCCATGGCCTCCGCGATGAGCTCGCCGCCCGCCTTGGCGTCCGGAACGATGACAACTTCCACGCTGGGCCTGCCGATCTGGAAGGAATGCTCAACTGGGACTGGACCCGGAAAGGGTCGGGTGGTTTAGACCAATCTAACAGAGCGGAGCCGTCTCTCCCAGGGTGACCGCCGCCGCTTCCGGGCGGATGGCGCCGCCGTGCCGGCCAGGTCAGCAGGGGGGTGAACCGCGCCGCTACGCACGGGTTAGGACGGTGAATCGAGGACCCGGGCGGGCGCCCGCCGGCCCGGGGGAGTGGAATGGGATCCGCAGCCGCTCCGTCCCCGGAAGGAACTCCGCCATGACCGCCGCCACACCGGATCCCCTCAGCGAGCTCCCGGGCCGGACCATGGCCCGGGAGATGTCGGAACAGCCCGCCGTCCTGCGCCGGATCCTGTCCGAAGGCGCCCCCGTCATCCAGGACGTGGCCCGGCAGATCGCCGCCCGCGCGCCCCGCTTCGTTCTGCTGACGGCCCGCGGCACCTCCGACAACGCCGCCCTGTACGCGAAGTACCTTCTTGAGATCCGGCTCGGCCTGCCCTGCGGACTCACCTCGATGTCCACCACCACGGCCTACGGCGCCCGGCCCGACCTCACCGACGTCCTCGTCGTCACCGTCAGCCAGTCCGGCGGCTCCCCGGACCTGGTCGCCTCGACCCGGGCCGCACGCGAGGCCGGCGCGATCACCCTGGCCGTCACCAACAACCCGGACTCCCCGCTCGCGGGCGTCTCCGAGTACCACATCGACATCATGGCCGGACCGGAGAAGGCTCTCCCCGCGACCAAGACGTATACCGCCTCCCTTCTGGCGCTCTATCTCTTCGTCGAGGGTCTGCGCGGTGGCGACGGCGCGCCCGCGCGGGTGTTGCCGGAGCTCGCCGAGCAACTGCTCGCCCGGCAGGACGAGGTGCGTTCCCTGGCCGCCCGTTACCGCTTCGCCGAGCGCATGGTGATCACCTCACGCGGCTACGGCTATCCCACTGCCAAGGAGGCCGCCCTCAAGCTGATGGAGACCAGCTACATCCCCGCCCTCTCCTACTCCGGCGCGGACCTGCTGCACGGACCGCTCGCCATGGTCGACAACGTCTCCCCGGTCATCGCCGTGGTCACCGACGGCAAGGGCGGCGAAGCGCTCCAGCCCGTGCTGGACCGGCTGCGTGGCCGCGGTGCCGACCTCGTCGTCATCGGCCCCCGGGACCAGGTCGAGCAGGCGTCGGCCGGCTTCGTCCTGCCCACGGAGGACGTGGCCGAGGAGGTCCAGCCCGTCCTGGAGATCATCCCCCTCCAGCTCCTGGCCTACGAGGTCACGATCGCCCGGGGGCAGGACCCGGACGCTCCGCGGGCGTTGGCGAAGGTGACGGAGACCCGCTGAGAACGGGGGAGTCGCGGAGCGTCACCGACGGGCCGACCGACGAGCCGATGGGCCGACCGACGAGCCGATGGGCCCACGGGCCGACGAGCCGATGGGTCGACGTGCCGAGGGGCCGATGGGTCGGCGGCTGGCCCGTTGCGGCCGCCCTGCCGAGCCACAGCCGTAGGGGCGGTCAGGTGAGCGAACCCCCCGTCACGTCCACCCAACTCCCCGTCGTCCAGCGCCCCGCGTCCGAGACCAGGAACGCGACCACGTCGGCGACCTCGGCGGGCCGGCCCACCCCGCCCAGTGCGGATATCGCGGCGGCCTTGGCCCAGCCGTCGGGGCTGCCGTGCAGCAGGTCGGCCGTGTTGTCCGTTTCGATGATGCCGGGGGCCACCGAGTTCACCGTGATGCCCCGGGGCCCCAGCACCTTGGACATGTCACGCGAGAAGACGTCCAGCGCGCCCTTCGTCATCGCGTACGCGATGTTGTCCGGCATCACCGCGGTCCGGGCCAGTCCGGACGAGATGTTGACGACCCGGCCGCCGTCCCGCAGGCGGGTCATGCCGTGCTTGAGGATGAAGAACGGCGCCTTCACGTTCACCGCGAAGACCTCGTCGTACTCACGCTCCTCCAGCTGACCGATCGGCCGCGTGTTCCCGATCGCCGCGTTGTTCACCAGGATGTCCAGCCCGTCCGCGTGCCGGTCGAACTCCGCCCACAGGGCCTCGGCGTCCCCCGGTACGCCCAGCTCCACGCCCACCGCGAAGGCCGAGCCGCCGGCGCTCTCGATCGCCGCGACCGTCTCCTTCGCCGCCGTCTCGTTCCGGCCGTAGTGCACCGCGACCCGCGCGCCGTCACGCCCCAGCCGCTCGGCGATACCCCGCCCGATGCCCCTGCTCGCCCCGGTGACGAGTGCCGTCCTGCCTGTGAGCACGCCCATGCCGGCGCCCCCTTCATTTCCGTAGTGGTCGCTACAAAAATGACCGTACAGCAGTCCGCCGACATTTCTCTAGCGCCCGCTATAAAATCCACCCCATGGTGAAGGACGAGGTATCCGACGGAACCGCCGACAGCGCGAAGGGCGCCGACGCCGCAGGCGCGAAGGTGTCCCACACGCCGAGTGCGAAGGCGCCCGACGTGAACGGGCCGGACGCCGCGAGCGCGAGGTCCGCCGGTGACGGAAAGGTCAAGGTCAAGGCCAAGCCCCGGGGTCGCCCCCGCTCCTTCGATCGCGAGTCCGCGCTGGAGAAGGCCCTCCTGGCCTTCTGGGAGCACGGCTACGAAGCCACGTCCGTCTCCGACCTCACCCGCGTCATGGACATCGGCGCCCCCAGTCTCTACGCTGCCTTCGGCGACAAGAGGTCCCTCTTCGAGGAGGTCGTCAGCGTCTACGGCGCGCGGCACGGCTCCTTCACCGACCGTGCCCTGGCCGAGGAGCCCACCGCCCGGGCCGCCGTCGAACGCATCCTGCGCGAGGCCGCCGTCGCCTACACCGAACCCGGCCACCCGCACGGCTGCCTCGTCGTCCACGCCGCCGCGAACTGCTCGAACCCCGAGGTGGAGCAGTCGCTGCGGGACCGCCGCAACGCCAACATCGCCGCGTTCGAGAGCCGGATCAGGGCCGATGTCGCCGCAGGCGTACTGCCGCCGGCCACCGACGCCGCCGCCCTGGCCCGGCACACCGGCGCGATGATCCAGGGCATGTCACAACAGGCGCGCGACGGGGCGAGCCGGGAGGAACTGGAGGCCGTCGCGGAAATTGCCCTGTCCATCTGGCCCCGCACAGGAACCCACACGGGTTAGGCTGCCTGCTGGACGCCGGCGCGTCCGACGTGTCGCGGAAACGACAACAACGAACAGCCTCCCACGCATGGACACCCGCAAGTGGTCTAGTCCACAATGCGTGACGAGAGCGCGTGAACCACGCGCACCGGACTCCGTCTTCCCCGCACAGGAAGGCGGACCGAGGAACCGAGGCTCTCTGCCCTGACTGCCCCGGCTCCTCATCCTTCGGCCGACCGGGACCGCACACCCCACGGCCGATGCTGCTCCGGGCTGCGGTGCCGGGAGGGTTGAGGGTCCCTCCCAGGCGCCGCGGCCCGCGGGTGTTTCAGGGCCGTACGAACCCCCGGGTACGCTCGCACACGTGCCCTCCATGAACGAACTCGTACGCCAGCACACCGCCCTCGACGACACCGATCTCGAGTGGCTGCACCTGCTGGTCTCGGAGTGGCAGTTGCTCTCCGACCTCTCCTTCGCCGACCTGGTGCTGTGGGTCCCCACCAGCGACGGCACCCGGTACGTCTCGGTCGCCCAGATGCGCCCCAACACCGGCCCGACGTCCTACCAGGACGACATGGTGGGCCACCTCGTCCCGCGCGGTCGCCGCCCGATGCTGGACGCCGCCCTCGACGAGGGCCGCATCGTGCGCGAGGGCGACCCCGAGTGGCGGGAGGAGGTGCCCGTCCGGGTCGAGTCGATCCCCGTGCGGCGGGAGGGCCGCGTCCTCGGTGTCATCGCCCGCAACACCAACCTCCTCACCGTGCGCACCCCGAGCCGCCTGGAGCTCACCTATCTGCAGAGCGCTTCCGACCTCGCGCAGATGATCGCGGCCGGTTCCTTCCCGTTCGCCAATCAGCAACTCGACATGGACGCCTCGCCCCGTGTGGGCGACGGCCTGATCCGGCTCGACGCCGACGCCATCGTCCAGTACGCCTCCCCGAACGCCCTGTCCGCCTACCACCGGCTCGGCCTCGCCTCCGACCTCGTCGGCCAGCACCTGGGCAGGACAACCGCGGAACTCGCCCCGACCCGGGGCCCGGTGGACGAGGCGCTCGCCAAGGTCGCCAGCGGCTGGGCCCCGCGCGAGTTCGAGATCGAGGCCAGCGACGGGGTCATCCAGTTCCGCGCGATCCCCCTCAAGCCGAAGGGCACCCGCATCGGTTCCCTCGTCCTGCTCCGGGACGTCACCGAACTGCGTCGCCGCGAGCGCGAGTTGATCACCAAGGACGCGACGATCCGGGAGATCCACCACCGCGTCAAGAACAACCTCCAGACGGTGGCGGCGCTGCTCCGTCTCCAGGCCCGGCGCATCGAGTCCGACCGAGGCCGCGAGGCCCTCGAAGAGGCGGTGCGGCGCGTCGGATCGATTGCGATCGTGCACGAGACGCTCTCCCAGAACCTGGACGAGCGGGTGGAGTTCGACGACATCGCCGACCGGGTGCTGGCCATGGTCGCGGAGATCTCGCCGGGCAAGGTCGCCGGCCGGCGCACCGGGCGCTTCGGCATCCTGGACGCCGAGGTCGCCACACCGCTGTCGATGGTGCTGACCGAGGTGTTGCAGAACGCGCTGGAGCACGGATTCCGCGAGGGCGACACCGGCACGGTCGAGGTCTCTGCGGTCCGCGGCGGCACGACCAAGGAGGCCCGGCTTCTGGTCACGGTCCAGGACGACGGGGTCGGCCTGCCGGAGGGCTTCGATCCGCACACCGCCGGCAATCTCGGTCTCCAGATCGTGCGGACCCTGGTGGAGGGCGAGTTGGGCGGCACCTTCGACATGGTCCCGGCTCCGGAGCGCGGCACCCGCGTGATCCTGGACATTCCGGTGCGGTCACAGAAGTAGCGCAAAGCCCGGGCCCTGGTGACGGGGCCGGGAAAGCATTGAGCCCCGGGCCACCAAGTGGCCCGGGGCTAAAGCTCGTTGCTGCTTAACTAAGCGCATCGGGGGAACTGCGCGCTGCGGCTCGGGGGCGGGAGATGCGTACGCGCTGTACGCGCCGCCAAGCTCAGGCTGTCAGCAGGGGTGGGTTGTCAGGCGGAGGCCTGACGGGCCCGGTTGCGGGCGGCGCGGCGCTTCATGGCACGGCGCTCGTCCTCGCTGAGACCACCCCAGACGCCGGAGTCCTGACCGGACTCGAGCGCCCACTGCAGACACTGCTCGATCACCGGGCAGCGACGGCAGACGGCCTTGGCTTCCTCGATCTGCAGCAGCGCAGGACCGGTGTTGCCGATGGGGAAGAAGAGCTCGGGGTCTTCCTCGCGGCAAACGGCGTTGTGACGCCAGTCCATGGCTGCTACCTCTCCTTGGTATTACGTGCAGGGCTTGCTTGTGAATGTGAACGCTTTCACGAATCCCTCAACAAGTGAAGGGCCGACTGCCAGGTTCCCCGGCGAAGGTCCTGTGAGTTGAAGAGGGGTTCTGGTGATCAGTGGAGGCCGGTGTTGCGGGCCGTCTCGATCGCCACGTAGAGACTCGCAAACCTCAGCGGCGGATACAACCCCTTCTGGAAAGTTTTTTTTGATTCTTCGGTGTCTACTAGGTCACAGCCGTACTTCCATGGGGTGGACCCTGGCCTAAACGTTCGAGTGAAAGGACTTTAGCCAGTTCTGCTCACACAATCACACGCAGTGCACGGCGTACGCCTGTGAACGTCACGCTTGTCCGGAGCCCGAGGTGGTCACCGTCCATCTGGAGGGGGAGCGGGACCTTCGAATGCAAGGTGAACTCCGTCAAGTCGTGCAGAGAGGTGGCGTGCTTGCCATGGGGTCCACGCTCGGGGGACGAAGTGAGCAACTGGGTGCCATACCGGGCAACCGCCGCGGTGGAGAGGCGGCTGAGACCGAAGAGATCAAGGCCGGTATCGAACGAGGCTTTAGGCGCCGCATAGATCGGGCGATTACCCAGAAACGTCCACGGGGAGGTGTTCGAGACTATGGACAGCACCAGATCGGTGACCGGGTCCTCGCCGGCCCGCTCCAGTGTGATCGTCCCGTGCCGGCGGTTCGGCTCACCCAGCAGTTGCCGCACCACCTGGCGCACGTAAAGAGCGTGTGTGGATTTCCTGCCCCGTTCGCGATGCTGCTCCACACGACCCACCACACCGGCGTCGAAACCGAGGCCCGCGTTGAAGGTGAACCAGCGGGAGGGGACCGCCTCGTCCTCCGTGCCCGGCGTGCCCGAGGTCAGACCCAGGCCGACGGTCCGTTCGCTGCCGTCGCGCAGGGCGTCCAGCAGGGCGCCGGTGGCTTCCACGGCGTCGTTGGGCAGGCCCAGGGCGCGGGCGAAGACATTCGTGGAGCCGCCGGGGACCACGGCGAGGCCGGGCAGATGCCCCGGGGCGGGGCCGGCGTGCAGAAGGCCGTTGACCACTTCGTTGACCGTGCCGTCGCCGCCGAGGGCCACCACCAGGTCGATGTCGTCGCTCTCGGCCGCGTGCCGCCCCAGGTCGCGCGCATGGCCGCGGTACTCGGTGGTGACCGCCTCCAGCTTCATCTCGCTGGCGAGCGCATGGATCAGTACGTCGCGTGTGCGCGCACTTGTGGTGGTAGCCGCCGGATTGACCACGAGAAGTGCACGCATGACTGGCAGCGTACCTACTGGGTGGTACCTGGCCCATACCGAGGTAGGGATCCGGTAAGAGAGCGGGGGTGAAGCGCCCCCCAGGGGGCGTGCGCGCCGGGGGCTACCCTTCAGGGGTGAGCAGCGAGCAGATCCCCGTCACCGAGGAAACCACCGGCCCCCGCCCCCGGCGTCTGACGTACGCCGCGCTGCTGGCGGCACTGGAGGGCCTCGCGCTGGTCGTCGGCGGCGTCTGGATCCTGGTCCTCGGCCTCACGGGGCACCCGGACGACCGGCAGCAGGCCGTGACCGGAGGGATCACGCTGATCGTGCTCGCCCTGCTGCCGCTGCTCGCGGCCCGCGGACTGCTCGCCCTGCGCAGCTGGAGCCGCGGCCCTGCCGTGATCACCCAGCTCATGGCGCTGCCGGTGGCCTACAACCTGCTGCAGGCCGACAGCATGGCCATTCCGGGCGGGATCGCCCTCGCGGTCGCTGCCGTCGCCTCGCTCGTGCTGCTGGTGAACCCGGAGACGACCCGGGCCCTCGGGATCCGCGGGCCCGGCAACTCCGGCGACCCGGAGAAGTAGCCGTCACTCCTCGACGAGGAGCTTCTCCCGCAGCTGGGCCAGGGTGCGGGCCAGCAGCCGGGAGACGTGCATCTGCGAGATGCCGACCTCCTGCGCGATCTGCGACTGGGTCATGTTCCCGAAGAAGCGCAGCAGCAGGATCCGCTTCTCACGCGGCGGGAGATCCTCCAGCAGCGGCTTGAGGGACTCGCGGTACTCCACGCCCTCCAGCGCCTCGTCCTCGGCGCCGAGGGTGTCGGCGACCGCCGGGGACTCGTCGTCGGTGTCGGGGACGTCCAGGGACAGCGTGGAGTACGCGTTGGCGGACTCCAGGCCCTCCAGGACCTCCTCCTCCGAGATCGCCAGCTTCTCGGCGAGCTCGTGGACGGTGGGGGAGCGGCCGTGCAGCTGGGAGAGCTCCGCGGTGGCCGTGGTGAGCGCCAGGCGCAGCTCCTGCAGCCGGCGCGGGACGCGCACCGCCCAGCCCTTGTCACGGAAGTGCCGCTTGATCTCACCGACGACCGTGGGGGTGGCGTACGTGGAGAACTCCACGCCGCGGTCCGGGTCGAAACGGTCCACCGACTTGATCAGGCCGATCGTGGCGACCTGGGTGAGGTCGTCCAGCGGCTCGCCGCGGTTGCGGAAGCGGCGCGCCAGATGCTCCACGAGCGGCAGATGCATCCGGACCAGCTGGTTGCGCAGCTCCGCGTACTCCGGGCTGCCACTGCTCAGGGTGCGCAGCTTGAGGAACATCTCGCGCGCCCCGCTGCGGTCCGGGGAGCCGTGGTGGGCACTTTGCGCGCGGTGGGCGCGCGGCGCCTCGTCCTCGGAGTGTCGCTCGTGCTCGCTCATCGTCCCGCCCGTCGCCCTTCCCCGAGCCCTCGCCTCCTCCGCCACACTCGACTGCGCGTGAGTGGGGGAACCCCCCTGGGCCGGGGATGCGGTGATCTCCCCGCCCGGAGGCGCGCTCCGTACGGCACCGTCCCGGTCCCGCCCGCCGCCCGGGAGGACGGCCCCCGCGGAGTCGTCCTCAGGGTGGGGGCGGGCCTGCTCGGGAATGCCGTCGATGCCGTCCGCCATGCGCCGGGCACCGCTCGGACCACTCGTGCCCGTGCCCTCGGCCGGCAGCTCTCGTGTGCTGCGCTCTTCGTCCCGCACCGGCCCGTCCTCGCTCCTCACGCCGGCCCGGGTCCCGCGCCGCGCTGTTTGTAGAGGCTGATCGAAACGGTTTTGTCCTTGTCCACGGCAGAGGAGACCTTGCCCGCGAGAGCGGACAGGACGGTCCAGGCGAAGGTGTCCCGCGAGGGGGCGTGACCATCCGTGGTCGGTGCCGAGACGGTGACCTCGAGTGAGTCGTCGACGAGGCGGAAGACACAGCTGAGCACCGAGCCGGGCACGGCCTGCTGCAGCAGGATCGCGCAGGCCTCGTCCACCGCGATGCGCAAATCCTCGATCTCGTCGAGGGTGAAGTCCAAACGGGCCGCGAGACCGGCCGTGGCCGTACGCAGCACCGACAGGTAGGCACCCGCGGCCGGCAGCCGGACTTCGACGAAGTCCTGGGTCGCGGGCTCGCCTGCGATCTGGGACACCCTCACCTCCATGGTGGTACAAGCGTTTCAGGGCCGAGGGTCGCCCCTCGGAACAACGCGATACGTGGTTCAGCGGTGACGCTATCGCGCTCTCGACGGTCCTGTCCCCGGGACCCCAACCCCTTGTCGTCACTCACAGTAAACCTGTGGATACGCTCCGTGTCTAGGGGTTGGGCGGGCCCAAATGGGAAGAGCGCGCGCCGGGTTGACGTACCCAGACGTCAGGCGGTCGAACCGTCCGGCGCCGGGGCCTCGTGGCGTCACACCAGGACATGGTCGACGAAGCACCAGCGCCAGGTCTCCCCGGGCTCGTGGGTCCGCATGACGGGATGGCCCGACTCCTTATGATGCTCCGCCGCGTGCCGTCCCGGCGAGGAGTCGCAGCAGCCGACGTGACCGCAGCTGAGGCACAGCCGAAGCTGCACCGGGTCCAGGCCCTCCGCCAGGCACTCCGGACAGGTCTCGCTGAGCGGGCCGGGCTCGGGGTGCGGCAGCGCGTCGGCGTGCGTGCACTGTTTCATGATTGCCAGGTTACGACGGTCGGGCGGAAGACCGCGTCGAAAACGAGGGTGGGCGAGAACGATGGATGTGATGCCACTGCTGCTGCTCGTGGCGGGCAGTGCGGCGATCGCCGCGGCCGCGCGGCGCACCCCGGTGCCGGCCCCGCTGCTGCTGGTGGCCGTGGGACTCGTGGTCAGCTACGTCCCCGGAGTGCCCGAGTACACCCTCGACCCCCACATCGTCCTGCCGCTCATCCTGCCCCCGCTGCTGCACACGGCCGCCACCGACAGCTCCTACCTCGACCTGCGGGCGCAGATGCGGCCGGTCGCGATGCTGTCCGTCGGATACGTGCTGTTCGCGACGTTCGCCGTCGGCTGGGCCCTGTACCTGATCGTGCCGGACCTGCCGCTGACCGCGGCCCTGGTCTTCGGCGCTGTGGTGGCGCCCCCGGACGCGGTCGCGGCGACGGCGGTGGCCCGCCGGGTCGGGCTGCCCTCGCGGATCACCACGATTCTCCAGGGCGAGTCCCTGCTGAACGACGCGACCGCGATCACCGCCTACCGGGTGGCCCTGGCCGCCGCCGTCGGCGAGGGCGCGACCTGGGCCGAGGGCATCGGGGAGTTCCTGCTCGCGGCGGTCGGCGGAGTCGTGGTGGGGCTGCTGCTGATGGCGCCGATCCACTGGCTGCGCACGCACGTGAAGGAAGTGCTGCTCCAGAACACGCTGTCCCTGCTGATCCCGTTCGTCGCGTACGCCGTCGCCGAGCAGGTGCACGCCTCCGGGGTGCTCGCCGTCGTGGTCGTGGCGCTCTACCTGGGGCACCGCGCGTGGGAGGTCGACTTCGCCACGCGACTCCAGGAGGAGGCGGTCTGGAAGATGGTCGCCTTCGTCCTGGAGTCGGCGGTGTTCGCGCTGATCGGGCTCCAGCTGCCGGTGGTCCTCAAGGGCCTCGGGGAGTTCGAGGGTGTCCAGGCCGCCTGGTACGCGGTCGCCGTCTTCCTGGTCGTCGTCGCGGCCCGGTTCGTCTGGGTGTATCCGGCGACCTTCCTGCCGCGGCTGCTGTCGGCCCGGGTGCGGGAGCGGGAGGACAGCCCGACCTGGAAGGGGCCGTTCGTCATCGCGTGGGCCGGAATGCGGGGCGTGGTCTCGCTGGCCATCGCCTTCTCGATCCCGCTCACCCTGCACGACGGCGAGGAACCGTTCCCGCAGCGCAACCTCATCCTCTTCCTGACCTTCACCACGGTCATCGGGACCCTGGTCGTGCAGGGCCTGACCCTGCCCCCGCTGATCCGGCTGCTGAAGTTCCCCGGGCGGGACGCGCAGTCGGAGACGCTGGCCGAGGCCAACGCCCAGGCCCAGGCCTCCCGGGCCGCCGAACGGCGCCTGGACGAACTCCTCGCCGACGAGCGCAACGCCCTGCCCGCCCCGCTCGCCGACCGTCTGCGCATCGTTCTGGAACGCCGCCGCAACGCCGTCTGGGAACGGCTCGGGCAGGCCAACCCGGTCACCGGGGAGTCCGTCGACGACACCTACCGGCGGCTGTCGAGGGAGATGATCAGTGCCGAACGCGAGGTGTTCGTACGACTCCGCGACGGCCGCTACATCGACGACGAGATGCTGCGCACCCTGCTGCGCAGGCTGGACCTGGAGGAGGCCGCGGCCTTCCGGGAGGCGGCGTGACGGCGGGGCGAGGCCTCGGGAACGTGGGGTCAGGTGGGCACCTCACGGAAGGCGCCTAGGAGAAGGGCCGCCCGGTGACCACCGCCGCGACGGCCGTCCCGCGCGCGAAGGCGCCTTCGCCGGCCAGGGTGACGAGCCCGTACAGCAGCTTGGCGACGTACAGGCGCTCCACCGGCAGGCCGTGCCGGTCCTCGAAGTCCGCGGCGAAGGCCTCCAGCTCGGCGGGCACGCGCGCGTAGCCGCCGAAATGGAAGCGGTCGTCCAGGCTCCAGGTGCCCCGTCGGCCGCCGAAGGCCCGCCGTTGCAGGGTCTCGGTCTCGGCGGCCAGAAAGCCGCCCTTGAGGACCGGCACGCCCAACGCGCGCTGCTCAGGAGCGAGGCCCGCCGCCAGCCCTGCCAGAGTGCCGCCCGTCCCACAGGCCACGGCGACGACGTCGGCCCGGCCGCGCAGCTCGGCGCCGAGCTCCTGGCAGCCGCGTACGGCTTCGGCGTTGCTGCCGCCCTCCGGGACGACGTACGCGTCCTCGGCGCCCGCCGCACGCAGGATCGCGGTCAGGGTGTGCGGTTCGGACTTGCGGCGGTACGTCGAGCGGTCGACGAAGTGCAGCCGCATGCCGTCGGCCGCACAGCGGGCCAGTGACGCGTTGAGGGGCCGGTCCGCGAGCTCGTCGCCGCGTACGACACCGACCGTGGCGATCCCGAGCAGCCGGCCGGCCGCGGCGGTGGCGCGCAGGTGGTTCGACCAGGCGCCGCCGAAGGTGGCGATGGCGCGGCCGTCAGCGGCCGCGAGGTTCGGTGCCAGCTTGCGCCACTTGTTGCCGATCAGCTCGGGGTGGATGAGATCGTCCCGCTTCAGCAGCAGCCGCACGCCCCGGCGCTCGAAACGGCCGTCGACGATCTCCTGCACCGGCGAGGGAAGCCGGGGCCGGAGCGCGTCGAGGCCGGGAGAGTCGGGGCTGGTCATCGGGCCATTGTCACCCGGGCGTGGCAGAGGCGGGCGTGGCGGCCCGGTCCGGGCCGGCCGTCTCGGAGCCGCTGTCGACGTCCGACGTCGCGCCGGACTGCCGCTGCCCGGGCCACCGCCGGTTCCGCGCCCACGCGATGAGCGACGGCCCGCCCCGCAGGCACCACACCGCGATGACCGGGTCACAGATCGCGCAGCCCATCGAGGAGGTGTGGGCGAACGGGATGATCGGGTTGCCCTTGATGTGGTGGACGACGTCCCACGCCGTGTGCAGCAGCCAGCCGACGCCGATCCACGTCCAGGACTCCAGGCCGCGGAAGGCGATGTACGTGAGGAGCGCCGTGAAGGCGAACTCCCAGCCGCCGAGACCGCCGCCGCTGAGATAGGCGGCTCCGGCACCGCCGACCATGAGCGCGTTCAGGCGCCGCCGGTGCGGTTCACGTACCAGGGACATCAACAGGGCGTAGAGGACGCCGACGCCGATCGGCGCGATGTACTGCATGGACGGGGCCGTTTCTGCGAGGAGTCGGGGGAGCGGCTCATCACGCTAGGCCCGGACCCGCCGGCCCCCCAGAGGCATTGGCGACAGGTTCCGACGGGTTGTCGCCAGCCGCGCCGAAGCCGCCGAACGACGCTTTCGAACCCCGGAAGGGGCCCCTCTGCCCAGCCGAGCGAAGATCCATTCCCGCTCTTTCGGGTAATAGCACCGCGACGCTGAGTGAGGAAGGCTTGCCCGTGCACATCGATGCCCGAGGCATATGGGCGTCGGTCACAACCGGGAGGGCAGTTCTCTATGTCGGTAGGCGAAGAGGTCCGCACGGAGCAGACCAAGCCGCAGCAGAGTCTCGGCACGGCGGCCGCGCGGAACCTGGCCACCACGACCAAGTCCGTGCCACAGATGCAGGAGATCAGCTCCCGCTGGCTGCTGCGGATGCTGCCGTGGGTCGACATCCAGGGTGGTACGTACCGGGTGAACCGGCGGCTGACGTACGCCGTGGGCGACGGCCGGCTCACGTTCGTGAAGACCGGCGACCGCGTCGAGATCATCCCCGCCGAGCTCGGTGAGCTGCCGGCGCTGCGGTCCTACGAGGACGAGGAGGTGCTCTTCGAGATCGCCCGCCGCTGCGAGCAGCGGGAGATCCCGGCGGGCGAGGTGATCGCCTCGTTCGGCAGCGCGTCCGACGAGGTCTACCTCCTGGCGCACGGCCGGGTGGAGAAGGTCGGCGCGGGCCCGTACGGGGACGACGAGTCCCTCGGCATCCTCGCCGACGGCGCCTACTTCGGCGACGACGCGCTGCTCGACGACGACGCGATCTGGGAGTACACGGTCCGCGCGCTCACCGCGTGCACCGTGCTCGTGCTGTCCCGCCAGGACTTCGCGCAGATCACCGAGCGCTCGGACACCCTGCGCGAGCACCTTCAGCAGCGCCGCGCGATCCCCTCGCAGCGTTCCAACAAGTACGGCGAGAAGGAGATCGACCTCTCCTCGGGCCACTCCGGCGAGCCGGACATCCCGCACACCTTCGTCGACTACGACGCCCGGCCCCGCGAGTACGAACTGAGCGTCGCCCAGACCGTCCTGCGCATCCACACGCGTGTGGCCGACCTCTACAACCAGCCCATGAACCAGACCGAGCAGCAGATCCGGCTGACGGTCGAGGCGCTGAAGGAGCGCCAGGAGCACGAGCTCATCAACAACCGCGACTTCGGGCTCCTGCACAACTGCGAGTACGACCAAAGGCTCCAGCCGCACGACGGCGTGCCCAGCCCGGACGACCTGGACGAGCTGCTCAGCAGGCGCCGCGGCACCAAGATGCTGCTGGCGCACCCCCGCGCCATCTCCGCGTTCGGCCGTGAGCTCAACAAGCGCGGGCTGGTCCCCGAGACCATCGACATGGCGGGCAACCGCATTCCCACCTGGCGCGGCGTGCCGATCTTCCCGTGCAACAAGATCCCGGTGTCGGACGCCCGTACGACGTCGATCATCGCCCTGCGTACCGGTGAGGCCGACCAGGGTGTCATCGGCCTTCGCGCCTCCGGCATCCCGGACGAGATCGAGCCGAGCCTGTCGGTGCGCTTCATGGGCATCAATGAACAGGCCATCATCAAGTACCTGGTCACGGCCTACTATTCGGCGGCGGTGCTGGTACCGGACGCGCTCGGCGTCCTGGAGAACGTCGAGATCGGCCGCTGGCGGTGACGATCCCGGTGCGCCGGCCGTGTTCCCGCCCGGCAAGGCGGGTACATCCCGGGAGTGCGAGCCCAGCGGCAGCGGAAGCGCCACCGTCCGCTCATTCTCCGAGGCGGTCCCATGGGTGAGTCCCTCACGGAGTCCAGGGGGGAGACGACGCTGCCCGCCCCCGGGCGGCAGCGCGACGCCGAGTCCCGGCGGGCCGCCGGGGCCGCGGGAGGACCGGGGGTCATCGGGACACCGCGGGACGGCGGACCGGGACGGGCCGAAGGGCATGAGGCGTTCATGCTGCTGGAGCGGGCCCGAGCGGAGGTCGACCCGGTGCTGCGGGCCGCGCTCGGCTCGCTGCCCGCGTCGATGCGCCGGATCGCGCAGTACCACTTCGGCTGGGAGCAGACCGACGGCACCCCGGGGGACGGGAGCTCGGGCAAGGCGATCCGGCCCGCGCTCGTGCTGGCCGCGGCGGCTGCCCTCGGCGGGCCCGAGGCGCGGGCGGGGGCGACTCGGGCCGCCGCGGCGGTGGAGCTGGTGCACAACTTCACGCTGCTGCACGACGACGTGATGGACCGCGACACCACTCGCCGTCACCGGCCCACCGCGTGGACGGTGTTCGGCGACGCCGACGCCATCCTCGCAGGGGACACCCTTCAGGCGCTCGCCCTGCGGCTGCTGGCACAGGACCCGCATCCGGCGGCCCGGGCCGCCGCAGCCCGGCTCGCGGACTGCGTGGTCGAACTGTGCGCGGGACAGCACGCGGACACGGCGATGGAGCGGTGCGACCCGGCCGACGTCACGCTCGACGAGGTGCTCGCCATGGCGGAGGCCAAGACGGGCGCCCTGATCGGGAGTGCCTGCGCGATCGGCGGGCTGTACGCCGGCGCCTCGGACGAGGAAGTCGGGGCGCTGGACGCGTTCGGCCGGGAGGCCGGGCTCGCCTTCCAGCTCATCGACGACGTCATCGGCATATGGGGCGACCCGGACCGCACCGGCAAGCCCGTCAGGGCCGACCTCGCAGCCCGCAAGAAGTCCTTGCCGGTGGTCGCGGCCTTCGCCTCCGGCACACCGGCGGCGGCCGAACTCGCCGAGCTGTACGCCCGGCCCGCCGAGAAGGAAGACCTCGGCCACCTCGCCCTGACCGTGGAGCGGGCGGGCGGCCGGGACTGGGCACAGGGCCAGGCGGCCGACCGGATGGCCCGGGCGATGCAGCAGCTGGCCCGCGCGGTGCCGGACCCGGAGGCGGCGGGCGGCCTGCTGGCACTCGCCGAGTTCGTGACCAGGCGCACCGGTTGACGACCCGTGCCCGCTCTCGGTGACCGGTGGTCGACGGCAGCACGTGCAGTACCTGTGACGACCTTCGGGCGACCGAAGGGCAGAGCCCCGGCAGGCCGGGGGGCGTGCGGCTCCTGACCCCGCACGCCCCCGGCCTCCGGCCGGCGGGTCCCGCACTGCCCCACGGTGTGCGGGGCCCGCCCCCTCCCCGTACGTCGCGTGGGTCGGATTTGAGCAACCGTTCGATCGAATCCCGCCAAGATCCCGCGCGTATCCCTCCGCGCGGCCCGGCCGCCCTACGATCACGCCCGTCGGGGCGAACGAAGGGGCGGGGCATGGGTGTGGCCATCCGGACTGCGGGCGCGGAGGACAGGGAGCTGATCGTCCGGCTGCTGGACCAGGCGTTCCAGGACGACCCCGTCAGCGGCTGGGTCTTTCCCGACGCGCGCGACCGCCGAGCCAAGCACCCCGGTCTCATGGCCGCCTTCACCGACATCGTGCTCGCGGCCGGCCGTGTCGACGTCACCGAGGACGGCTCGGCCTGCGCGTTGTGGCTCTCCATACCCGCGGACGAGGACCACGACGGTGACGCGGAGGACGAAGGCCCGGCCCAGGTGCGCCAGGCCGTCGACCCGGACAACGAACGCATCGAGATGATCGGTCGGCTGACGGCCGCCGTCCATCCCGCGGGGCGGGCCCACGAGTACCTGTGGATGATCGGCGTCGCCCCGGGTCGCCAGGGGGAGGGGCTCGGCACCGCGCTCATCGAGGACGTCCTCGACCGCTGCGACCGCGAGGGTCTGCCCGCCTACCTGGAGGCCAGCAGCGACCGCAGCCGCAAGCTGTACGAGCGCCTCGGCTTCGAGCCCGCCGGCCCGGTCCTCGTCCTGCCGGACGGCCCGCGGATGTGGCCCATGTGGCGCGAGCCCCGGCCGCAGCGGCCCGCCTAGGTTCCTCATGTCCCTAGGTCCCTCTCGTCGCAGGACAAACACGGCGGGAAGCGCTGAGCTCCCGACCGGCCTACCCTGAGGACATGGGCAGCCAAGAACACGTCTGTCCCAGCTGTGGACAGCCGGTGGAAACGGTCGTCCGGCGTCACAAGACGCTGGGCACCTGGGTCCCGCGCTGGGTGGCGGGCCCGTGCCGCAACCCCGAATGCGGGGCCTACGACGTAGAGGGCGCCGACACGGACGCCTCCGGCACCCCCGCCGAACCCGCCTCGAGACCACCCGAGACGGCCCCGGGGGACACGTCCCCCGAAGAGACCGTCGCGAAAAACTCCTGAGTCCGTGTCGAGATGCGCGGCCCGGCTCCGACGTCCCTGGTGAAGAGCCACCCGCCAGGGTGGTGAGAGCCGAAGGAGCGGACCGATGAAGTACCTGGTCATGGTGCAGGGCACTCAGGCGGACTACGACGCCATGCGCGGCAAGGCCTCGGCGACCTCCCCGGCCTGGAGCCAGGAGGAGATCCGGACCATGTTCGCCTACATGGGCGCCATCAACGACGACCTGGCCGAGACGGGAGAGTTCGTCGACGGCCAGGGCCTGGCCGAGCCGGCCCAGACCCGGCACGTCACCCTCGGTGGCGACGGCAAGGCAGTGATCACCGACGGGCCGTACGGCGAGACGAAGGAGCTGCTGGCCGGCTACTGGGTCCTGGAATGCGAGAGCCTGGAGCGGGTCACGGAGATCGCCGAGCGGGTCGCCCGCTGCCCCCAGCCGGCCGGCGCCCCCGACCACCCGGTCGTGATCCGGCCGATCATGGACGGCTCCGGGGACATCTGACGCACGGGACGGCACCGACGGACACGCTGGTGAGGACCACACCCGAGATCGAGGACCTGCTGCGCCGGCACGCGCCGCAGGTCCTCGGCGCGCTGGTCAGGCGGTACGGGCACTTCGACGCGGCCGAGGACGCTGTCCAGGAGGCGCTGCTCGCGGCAGCCGTGCGGTGGCCCTCGGCCGGCGTGCCCGGCAACCCGCGTGGCTGGCTGATCAAGGTCGCCTCCCGGCGGCTCACCGACGCCCTGCGCAGCGCCGAGGCCCGGCGGCAGCGCGAGGAGCGGGCGGCGGCGCTCACGCCCCGCGACGCCTTCACGGCACCGGCGCCGCAGGAGCGGGCGCCCCGCGAGGACGACGCCCTGTCGCTGCTGTTCCTCTGCTGCCATCCGGACCTGGCACCGCCGGCGCAGGTCGCGCTCACCCTGCGGGCCGTCGGCGGTCTCACCACGGCGGAGATCGCCCGGGCGTATCTGGTCCCGGAGGCGACCATGGCGCAGCGCATCAACCGGGCCAAGCAGAAGGTGCGGGGCGTGCGGTTCGGCCGCCCGGAGCGCTGGGAGCAGCGGCTGCCGTCCGTCCTGCAGACCCTCTACCTGATCTTCAACGAGGGCTACACGGCCACCTCCGGTGCCGCGCTCCAGCGCCGTGACCTCGCGGGTGAGGCGCTGTGGCTGACCCGCACGGTCCACCGGCTGCTGCCCGACGACGGCGAGGTGACCGGACTGCTCGCGCTGATGCTGCTCACCGACGCCCGGCGCGATGCGCGCACCGGACCGGACGGCGAGCTCGTCCCCCTCGACGAGCAGGACCGGGCCCGCTGGGACAGGGCCGCGATCGAGGAGGGCGTCGCACTGGTCACCCGGGCTCTGTCGCGCGGCCGGCCCGGGCCCTACCAGCTGCGGGCCGCGATCGCCGCCGTCCACGACGAGGCGCCCACTCCCGAGGCGACGGACTGGGCCGAGATCCTGGGCCTGTACGACGTCCTGGTGGGGCTGGTTCCCGGCCCGGTCGAACGCCTCAATCGCGCGGTCGCCGTCGCCATGGTCCACGGCCCGCACGCGGGGCTGTCCGAAGTGGACGCCCTGACCGACGAGTTGCGAGACCACCGCCCGGACGCCGTACGAGGGCACCTCCTGGAGCGCGCGGGCGAGCCCGAAGCCGCGCGGGCCGCCTACGAGTCGGCGGCCGACCGGACCCTCAGCCTGCCCGAGCAGCGCTATCTGCGGTCCAGGGCGGCCCGGTTGAACGACTAGGCCGTGTCCGGTCCAGAGTGTGCGGCATGGGTGGAACGGGGAAGCGGCGCGGCAGGGTGTGGCGCCTGGTGGTGATCGGGTGGGTGCTGGCCGTGGCCGTCGCGGGCGGGCTGACGCTGTGGATGCGGGACTCGGTGGAGCCGCGGGGCCCGTACGTCTGGCAGAACGCCGAGCCCGGCGAGACGCCCGACCTTCCGCCCCACCCCGGCCGCCCTCAGCCCAGCATGGGCCGTCAGCCGCGCACCGAACCCGTCTCCGGGTCCCGGGACGTCAGGCAGTACGTGCCGCCCGCCGGGTCGCGCATGACGGTCCAGCCGGAGAAGCCGGACACGAAGGCGGCTCCGAGTTCCTCGTGCCGGGCCTGGGTCGTCGCGATGTCCGCGCAGGCGAGGTCGAGGTGGGCGGAGGCCGGGCGTTCCTCGCCGAGGCGTTGCAGGAGCAGACGGACGGGAAGGCCGGGCGGCGGCTTGACCACGTGGAACTCGGGGAGGGAGCCCGGCAGCGACTCCCAGTCGGCGAGCAGCGCGCCCCAGAAGGCGACTTCGGCGTCGAAGGCCGAGGCCGCGACGTCCACGCACACCTGGTCGAGCCGGCTGCCCCGCACCACGCCCGGGCGTGACGACTGCCCGCGCCACGGATCGGCGCAGAACAACTGCCCGGCGGGCGAGCGCAGCACGACGAGCGAACCGAGGTCGGCCACCACGCTCGCCCCGAGCCGCACCGCCGAGGCGGCGAACTCCGGTACGTCGTCCACACAGAAGTCGAGGTGCGCGCCGCCGGCATCCGGCCCGACCGCCTGCACCTTCACGCACGCGTCGGCACCGTCGGGCAGCAGGGTGACGAACTCGTCGTGGTCTCCGCGCAGTTCGGACAGCCGGGTGTCCGTGACCGCCGTCCAGAAGTCGCAGGCGGCGCCGAAGGCCTCACGCGGGCGGTCGATGAAGGCGTACGTCCAGCTGATCGTCATGGGCGCGATCGTAGAGGGCGTGCGCCCCCGCCACCCGCGTGAACCTGGACCGGCCGCCGCCGCACCGACCCCCTCCCTCGGCCCGCGCTTGTTTGCATTCAGGAATGGACCACATCACGTTCCTCGTGGCAGTCGTCATCGTCACGGCACTCGCCTTCGACTTCACCAACGGATTCCACGACACGGCGAACGCGATGGCCACGTCCATCGCCACCGGCGCGCTCGCTCCCCGTACGGCGGTCCTGATCAGCGGTGTCCTCAACGTCGTCGGTGCCTTCCTGTCCACGGAGGTCGCCCGGACCGTCTCGGACGGCATCGTGGACGACACCCTCGTCTCGCCGGGCATGATCTTCGCGGGACTCGTCGGCGCGATCCTGTGGAATCTGCTGACCTGGCTCGTCGGTCTGCCGTCGAGCTCCTCGCACGCCCTGTTCGGCGGGCTGATCGGGGCCGTGTGGGTCGGGGCGGGCAGTCACGGCGTCAACGCCGACAAGGTCGTCGAGAAGGTGCTGATGCCGGCCGTGGCCTCCCCGGTCGTGGCCGGTGTCGCAGCGCTGATCGCCACCCACCTCGCCTACCGGCTCACCGACCGCGCCCACGAGGACTCCGTCACCAAGGGCTTCCGCATCGGCCAGATCGCCTCCGCCTCGCTGGTCTCCCTCGCCCACGGCACCAACGACGCGCAGAAGCCCATGGGCGTCATCACCCTCACCCTGATCTCGGCCGGGGCGCTCCGGCACGACGCCGGGCCTCCGCTGTGGGTCGTCGCCTCCGCCGGCCTCGCCATCGGGCTGGGCACCTACCTCGGTGGCTGGCGGATCATCCGCACCATGGGCAAGGGGCTCACCGAGATCCAGTCGCCGCAGGGCTTCGCGGCCGAGACCGCTTCCACGACCGTCATCCTGGCCTCCGCCCACCTCGGCTTCGCCCTGTCCACCACCCAGGTGGCAACGGGCAGCATCCTCGGCGCCGGGCTCGGCCGCAGGCTCGCGGAGGTCCGCTGGGGCGTCGCGGGCCGGATGGCGGTCGCCTGGACGGTCACCCTGCCCGCCGCCGCCCTGATCGGGGGTCTGGCCGCGGCGGTCGTGCAGGCCGGCGGGGACACCGGAACGGCCGTCGTCGCCCTGGTCGGCGCGGCCCTCGCGGCGGGCATCGTGCTTGTCTCCCGGCGCAACCCGGTGCACGCGCGGAACGTCAACGACGCACGCGAGGCCGGCATCCGCGCCGAGCCGTCGAAGGTCGGCACCGCCGCCTGACCGACAGATGGGCACACGGCGAAGGGGCCCGGCCGGTTCTCGGCCGGGCCCCTTCACCGCACGAAGGCGGTCAGGCCTTCTTGGTCTCCCAGAAGATCTTGTCGATCTGGGCGATGTAGTCCAGCGCCTTCTGGCCGGTGGCCGGGTCGGTCGACGCCTTGGCGGCCGAGAGGGCCTTCAGGGTGTCGTTGACCAGCTGGTGCAGCTCCGGGTACTTCTCGAAGTGCGGGGGCTTGAAGTAGTCGCTCCACAGCACCGAGACGTGGTGCTTGGCGAGCTCGGCACGCTGCTCCTTGATGACGGTGGCGCGCGCCTGGAAGTGCGGGTCGTCGTTGGCGGCCATCTTCTCCTGCACGGCCTTCACCGACTCCGCCTCGATGCGGGCCTGGGCGGGGTCGTACACACCGCAGGGAAGGTCGCAGTGCGCACTGACCTTGACCTTGGGGGCAAACAGGCGGGAAAGCATGGAGCATTCCTTCCTCGTGATCGTCTTCTCACAGGGGACATTACTCCGTGAGGGACGGCTTTTGGCGGGTGCCCCCTTGGGCTTAGGACAAAAGTCCGGGGTGAGACTGAGACTGGTGGACGAAGAACCGGGGAGGTGCCGGGTGATGCCGGAGCTGTCGCAGGAGTCCGAGCGGGGGAGGCCCGCCCCGCCCTTCGGGGTGGCCGAGGTCACCGGGCCGTCCATGGTGCCCACGCTGTACCACGGGGACCGGCTCCTGGTGCATTACGGGGCCCGGGTCAGGCCCGGGGACGTGGTCGTGCTGCGCCACCCCTTCCAGCAGGACCTGCTGGTCGTCAAGCGGATCGCCCAGCGCCGCGAGGGCGGCTGGTGGGTGCTCGGGGACAACGCGTACGCCGGTGGCGACAGCACCGACTACGGGGTCGTGCCCGACGAACTGGTGCTGGGGAGGGTCCGGTTCCGCTACCGGCCGCGCAGGCCGGACCGGCGGTCGCCCTGGGCGCTGCTGGGCTGGGCGCTGTCGGCGGCCAGGCCCGTGCTGTCGGGCACGTCGGGCCGGGTGGCCTCCAGGCGCTTGCGGGCGCGGTAGGCCGCCACGTTGGCGCGGGTGGCGCAGCGGTCGGAGCAGTAGCGCCGCGAGCGGTTGGTGGAGGTGTCGAGGTAGGCGTTGCGGCAGGGCGCGGCCTCGCACAGGCCGAGACGGTCCACGCCGTACTCGGTCAGATGGAACGCCAGCCCCATCGCCGCGATCGCCGCGTAGCCGGCGGTGGCGTTCGACGGGTGGTCCGCCAGGTGCATGTGCCACAGGGGGCGGCCGTCGTCGTCGCGGACGTCGTGCCCGGAGATCTGCGGGCTCACCGGGAACTCCAGCAGCAGCGAGTTCAGCAGGTCGACGGCGAGCCTCTCGTCGCCGGAGTCGGCCGCCTCGAAGACCGCGCGCAGCCGGCCCCGGACCGAGCGGAAGCGCGTGACGTCCGCGTCGGTGGCGCGGCGGGCCGCCGACTGCTGGCCGCCGAACAGATCACGGACGGCCTCGACCGACGTCAGGTTGTCCTTGCCCCGGGCCGGCTCCTCGGTGTTGACGAGGCGCACGGCGTAGTCCGAGTAATAGGCCAGTTCCACTTGTAGTCCTTACGGAGGGGCTCTAGGGTCGTGATCGTGTACTGGTAACAGCTGACGGTGCATCCAGGGTATTACGAGGGAGGGGCTCGATGACGGACGCGGACACCCGTACCGCCGCCACCGACTGGCAGGCCTGGCAGGAGAGCTGGGACCGGCAGCAGGAGTGGTACATGCCCGACCGCGAGGAGCGGTTCCGGATCATGCTCGACATGGTGGAGGCCGTCGTGGGCACCGCCCCGCGCGTCCTGGACCTCGCCTGCGGCACCGGCAGCATCACCGCCCGGCTGCTCGCCCGGTTCCCGGACGCCACCAGCACGGGCGTCGACCTCGACCCGGCGCTCCTCGCCATCGCCGAGGGCACCTTCGCCGGCGACGACCGGGTCACCCTGGTCACCGCCGACCTCAAGGACCCCGACTGGCCGACGCGGCTGCCGCACGACTCCTACGACGCCGTCCTGACCGCGACGGCCCTGCACTGGCTGCACCGGGAACCTCTCGCGGAGCTCTACGGCCGCCTGGCCGGACTCGTCCGCGACGGCGGGGTGTTCATGAACGCGGACCACATGATCGACGAGACGACGCCCCGGATCAACGCCGCCGAGCGCGCGCAGCGCCACGTCCGCATGGAACAGGCCAGACAATCCGGCGTCATCGGCTGGACCGAGTGGTGGCAGCTCGCCGCCCAGGACCCGGCCCTCGCCGGACCGGCGGCCCGGCGCCACGCGATCTACGGCGCCCACGCCGACGGTGACATGCCGTCGGTGCGGTGGCACGCGCGCGTGCTGCGCGAGAAGGGATTCGGCGAGGCCAGGCCGGTGTGGTGCTCGCCCTCGGACACCCTGCTGCTCGCCATGAAGTAGACCGCGCGAAGGGGGCGGCACGGGAATCCCGTACCGCCCCCTCGCCGTGTGTACCGTCAGAGCACCTTGGACAGGAACGACTTCGTCCGCTCGTGCTGCGGGTTCGTCAGCACCTCGCGCGGGTGTCCGGATTCGACCACCACACCGCCGTCCATGAACACCAGGCTGTCGCCCACCTCGCGGGCGAAGCCCATCTCGTGGGTGACGACGATCATCGTCATGCCGGACTCGGCCAGGTCGCGCATGACGTCCAGGACGTCACCCACCAGCTCCGGGTCCAGCGCCGAGGTCGGCTCGTCGAACAGCATCAGCTTGGGGTCCATGGCCAGGGCCCGGGCGATGGCCACCCGCTGCTGCTGGCCGCCGGAGAGCTGGGAGGGGTAGCTGCCCGCCTTGTCGGCCAGGCCCACCCGGTCCAGCAGTTCCAGGGCGCGCTGCCGGGCCTGGCCCTTGTTCACGCCCTTGACCTGGATCGGCGCTTCCATGACGTTCTCGACGGCCGTCATGTGCGGGAACAGGTTGAAGCGCTGGAAGACCATGCCGATGTCGCGGCGCTTGACGGCGACCTCGCTGTCCTTCAGCTCGTAGAGCTTGTCGCCCTTCTGGCGGTAGCCGACCAGCTCGCCGTCGACGTACAGACGGCCGGCGTTGATCTTCTCCAGGTGGTTGATGCACCTCAGGAAGGTCGACTTGCCGGAGCCGGAGGGGCCGATGAGGCAGAACACCTCGCCGGACTTCACCTCCAGGTCGATTCCCTTGAGGACCTCGATGGGCCCGAAGGACTTGTGGACGCCCTCGGCCTTGACCATGGCGGTCATGCGGTGCCTCCCGTCGACGCCGAGCGGTTGGACAGGGACAGCACGTTGGCCTTGATCTTCTGGAACGGCGTGGCCGGGAGCGACCGGCTCGAACCACGCGCGTAGTAGCGCTCCAGGTAGTACTGGCCGATGCTGAAGACCGAGGTCAGCAGCAGGTACCAGGCCGCGGCCAGGAACAGCATCTCGGCGGGGGCCCCGGAGGTCTGGCCGATGTCCTGAGCGGCTCGCAGCAGCTCCGGATACTGGACGACCGAGACCAGCGAGGTCGTCTTCAGCATGTTGATGACCTCGTTGCCCGTCGGCGGCACGATCACGCGCATGGCCTGCGGGATGACGATCCGGCGCAGCGTCTTGGTGTGGCTCATGCCCAGCGCGTGCGACGCCTCGGTCTGGCCCTCGTCGACCGAGAGCAGACCGGCACGGCAGATCTCCGCCATGTAGGCCGCCTCGTTCAGGCCGAGACCCAGCAGCGCCGTCAGGAACGGGGTCATGAAGTCCGACCACTCGTCCTTGTAGAACGGCCCGAGGTTGATGTACTCGAAGACCAGTCCCAGGTTGAACCAGACGATCAGCTGGACCAGGACCGGGGTACCGCGGAAGAACCAGATGTAGAACCACGCGATCGACGAGGTCACCGGGTTCTTCGACAGGCGCATCACGGCGAGCAGGACACCGCCGATGATGCCGATCGCCATGGATAGGACGGTCAGCAGGAGCGTCTTGCCGACGCCGTCCAGGATGCGGTCGTCGAAGAAGTAGTCCGGGATCGCGTCCCAGTTGATCTTGCCCTGGGAGAACGCGTAGACGATGCCGCCCAGCAGGGCGAGGGCGACGACGGCGGAGACGTACCGGCCGTAGTGCCGGACCGGGATGGCCTTGATGGCCTCCGGTCCGGCCGGGGGTGTGTCTCCGGCCGTCTTCTCGATGTCAACAGTCACGGGTAGTGCCTTTCAGTGCCGCTGCGCTGCGGTCACTTGCCGCCGTTGATGGTGGCCGCGTCGATGGTGCCGTCCGTGACGCCCCACTTCTTCATGATCTTCTCGTACTCGCCGTTCTTGATGACGGCGTCGAGAGCGGCCTTGAGGGCGTCCCGCAGCTGCGTCTGGTTCTTGGCGACCGCGATGCCGTACGGAGCGGCCTCGACCTGCTCGCCGACCAGCTGGAAGTCCTTGCCGCCGCCCGAGGTCTTCACCGCGTACGCGGCGACCGGGAAGTCGGACGAGCCGGCGTCGGCACCGCCCGCGCGCAGACGGGTCTGGGCCTGCTGGTCGTTGTCGAAGGGCTCGATGGCGATCTTCTTGCCGGACGGGCACTTCTTCGACTCGGCCTTGGCGAGGTCCTCGGAGACCGTGCCGCGCTGCACCACGATCTTCTTGCCGCACAGGTCGGACCAGGTCTTGATGCCCTGGTCGTCGCCCTTCTTGGTGTAGATCGACACACCGGCGGTGAAGTAGTCCACGAAGTCGACGCCCTCGCCGACCTTCTTGCCGGTGTCGGAGTCGATGCCCTCCTGGCGGTCCTTGGTGTCGGTCATCGCGGACATGGCGATGTCGTACCGCTTGGAGCGCAGACCCGTGATCAGCGTGTCGAACGTGCCGTTCTCGAACTGGAAGTCGACCCCGAGCTGCTTGCCCATGGCGGCGGCGAGGTCCGGGTCGATACCGACCGTCTTGCCCGAGCCGTCCTTGAACTCGACCGGGGCATAGGCGATGTCGGAGCCGACCTTGATGACGCCCTTGTCGCGGATGGCCTGCGGCAGCTTGTCGGCGAGCGGGGCGGAGGCGGCGGTGTCGCTCTCCTTGCCGGTGTCCTTGGTCTGGTCACCGCACCCGGTGAGCATCAGCGCGCCTGCGACCGCGATCGCACCGACCGCTGCTAGCCGGGAGTGCGCGGCGGTCGTACGACGGGTGGAGCTTGCGGTCATGGTGGGTTCCTCCGGCGGATGGGTGGAGTTGCCGATGGGGCGGGCCGTCGCCGATGGGTTCGGCACGGCCGTGGCATGCCGAAGGGTTCGGCAGTGCCGTGGGTCGACGAGAGCACACCTCTTCGAGTGTCGCGACCTCGTGTGATTACGGCATCTTGCCATTCGGACTGCGCCATTCTGGGGGCCAGCCATGTCAAAATCGGATAACGGGCGACCCCCGAACCGCACCACTCCGGTACATCACGGCCGGACCTTCTATGGGAATCGACCCTTCCGGCCGGAAGAACTTCGGTAAATCCCGGGATTTCGATACGGGGCCCGCGAGCTTCGCCAGTGGTTGAGTGGTTGTAGCCGGTTTGTCCAGGCCTTGTCCCGATTTTGGACGAAGCGTCAGTGCCCTGTCATGTGACCTTCGCGTTATGGACTCGTCGTCGACGCCGTCCGTCCGGTAAGAAGGGTTTTTACACCCCTCATCCGGGGCTCAGGGCGCGTGTGCGGCGCGCCCGTCGCGTACGCGCCCGTACGTATCACGTACAGAGCACGACCACGGCCGTGCGCGGTCCCGCCCACCCCTCACCAGGAGTGGCCACCCTCAAAACAATGAAGATTTAAGGGGTAAAACGAAGTGGCAGCGGAGATTGTCAATCCTCGCAGCGAGAGCAAGACCGGCGATACGGATCACGAGGGCGGTGCGGAGCCCCTCGACTCCTTCGACCCGGCGTTCGCGTTGCACCGCGGCGGCAAGATGGCTGTGCAGGCCACCGTGCCGGTCCGCGACAAGGACGACCTGTCCCTGGCGTACACGCCCGGCGTCGCGAAGGTGTGCAGCGCGATCGCGGAGCAGCCGGAGCTCGTGCACGACTACACATGGAAGTCGTCGGTCGTGGCCGTCGTGACGGACGGTACGGCCGTGCTGGGGCTCGGTGACATCGGGCCCGAGGCCTCCCTCCCGGTGATGGAGGGCAAGGCGATCCTGTTCAAGCAGTTCGGTGGCGTGGACGCGGTTCCGATCGCCCTGGCCTGCACGGACGTCGACGAGATCGTCGAGACCGTGGTGCGGCTCGCGCCGTCGTTCGGCGGCGTCAACCTGGAGGACATCTCGGCGCCCCGGTGCTTCGAGGTGGAGCGCAAGCTCCAGGAGCGGCTGGACATCCCGGTCTTCCATGACGACCAGCACGGCACGGCCGTGGTGACGCTGGCCGCCCTGCGGAACGCCGCGCGGCTGAGCGGGCGGGCGCTGGGTGAGCTGCGGGCCGTCATCTCCGGCGCCGGCGCGGCGGGTGTCGCCATCGCCAAGATGCTGGTCGAGGCCGGGATCGGGGACGTCGCGGTGGCCGACCGCAAGGGTGTCGTGTCGGCGGACCGGGACGACCTCACGCCGGTGAAGCAGGAGCTGGCCGCCTTCACGAACAAGGCCGGGATCACCGGGTCCCTGGAGTCGGCGCTGGACGGGGCCGATGTGTTCATCGGCGTGTCCGGTGGGACGGTCGCGGAGTCCGCGGTGGCGACGATGGCCAAGGGCGCGTTCGTCTTCGCCATGGCGAACCCCAACCCCGAGGTGCACCCCGAGGTCGCGCACAAGTACGCGGCGGTCGTCGCGACCGGGCGGTCGGACTTCCCGAACCAGATCAACAACGTGCTGGCGTTCCCCGGGATCTTCGCGGGCGCGCTTCAGGTGCGGGCCTCCCGGATCACCGAGGGGATGAAGCTGGCCGCCGCGGAAGCGCTGGCCGCTGTGGTCGGGGACGACCTCGCCGCCGACTACGTCATCCCGTCGCCGTTCGACGAGCGGGTCGCCCCGGCGGTCACGGCCGCGGTGGCGGCCGCGGCTCGGGCCGAGGGCGTGGCCCGGCGCTGACGCCGACGCAGGTGTGAGGTGGCCCCGCCCGGGACCGGGCGGGGCCATTTCTTTGCTTCGGGGTGGGGCTGTTCGGGTGGTGTGCGGTGGCGTGCGGGGCGCAGGGGGCGAGCGTCGTCGTTCGACGCCAGGTGGGGGTGAGCGCCCTCGTTCGACGCCGGGCGGGGTGCGGGCGGGGTGCCTTCGCGCCTGGTGCCGGGCGGGGCGCGTGCGCGCTTTCGTCTGGCGAAGGATTGCGGGTCGCTGGTCGGGGCCGCGCCGGGGGTGGCCGTCCTCGCGGACAACACTGCCGCCCACCTGGCAAGAGGGTGTGTCTCACAGGGGCGGATGGTTCCTTCGGGTTCTCGCGGAACCTATCGTCATGGTCATGTTCGCTGTCTACGCCGCCCGAATCGACCGCGACCAGCCGCTGTCCGGCCTGGAGCTGGGAGAGCGTCCGGCTCCCGAGGCCCGTCCCGGCTGGAGTACCGTCACGGTCAAGGCCGCCTCCCTCAACCACCACGACCTCTGGTCCCTGCGGGGCGTGGGCCTCGCGGAGGACAAGCTGCCGATGATCCTCGGCTGTGACGCCGCCGGCGTCGACGAGGACGGCAACGAGGTCGTCCTGCACTCCGTGATCGGACAGAGCGGGCACGGGGTCGGCCCGAAGGAACCCCGTTCCATCCTCACCGAGCGCTACCAGGGCACCTTCGCCGAGCAGGTCGCCGTGCCCACCTGGAACATCCTGCCCAAGCCCAGGGAACTCTCCTTCGCTGAGGCCGCCTGTCTGCCCACGGCATGGTTGACCGCGTACCGGATGCTGTTCACCAACGCGGGTGTCCGCCCCGGTGACTCCGTGCTGGTGCAGGGCGCCGGCGGCGGTGTCGCCACGGCGGCCATCGTGCTGGGCAAGGCCGCCGGGCTCCGGGTCTTCGCCACCAGCCGGGACGAGGCCAAGCGCAAGCGGGCCGTGGAGCTCGGGGCCGTGGAGGCCCTGGAGTCCGGGGCGCGGCTGCCGCAGCGGGTCGACGCCGTGATCGAGACCGTCGGGGCCGCCACCTGGTCGCATTCCGTGAAGTCGCTGAGGCCCGGCGGCACGCTGGTCATCTCCGGCGCCACCAGCGGCGACCGGCCCTCCCACGCCGAGCTGACCCGGATCTTCTTCCTGGAGCTCAAGGTCGTCGGGTCCACGATGGGCACGAAGGACGAGCTGGAGGACCTGCTGTCCTTCTGCGCGGCCACCGGCGTGCGGCCCGTCATCGACGAGGTCATGCCGATGGACCGCGCGCGCGAGGGCTTCGAACGGCTGGCCTCGGGCGAGCAGTTCGGGAAGGTCGTGCTGACCAACCCCTGAGTCCTTCCGCAGGTGCGGAGACGGCCGGTCCGATGCGGACCGGCCGTCTTCGTTTGTCAACTGCGGTTGACGCATGGCGGATGTCAACGTAAGTTGACGTCATGACCGAAGCAACCGATCTGGCCGAGCGTGCGGGGGACCGTGACCCACGGGTCGGCCTGCGGGCCGTCGCCGCACTGCGCCGGCTGCTGGAGCAGCTGGAGACCGTGCAGGTGCGCAATGCGCGCAACCAGGGCTGGTCCTGGCAGGAGATCGCCACCGAACTCGGTGTGAGCAGGCAGGCCGTGCACAAGAAGTACGGGAGGCATTGATGTTCGAGCGGTTCACGAAGGACGCCCGGGACGTGGTGAAGGGCGCGTACGAGCATGTGGAGGGCGGCGGTGGGGGCGGGCAGTGCGTGGAGCCGGAGCATCTGCTGCTGGCCCTGCTCGACCGGGAGGGCAGCCGTGGGTCCTTCGCACTCGCCGCGCTGGGACTCGGTGAGCGGCGGGAGTCCGTGCGGGAGGCACTGCGTGAGGCGAGGCGTCGGGCCGGACTGACACAGGCCGAGACCGATGCGCTCGCCGGGCTGGGGATCGACGTGGAGGAGATCGTCGCCCGGGTGGAGGAGACCCACGGGGTCGGCGCCCTGGCCGGCGACCGGAAGGACAAGCGGTGGTGGTCGGGGCGTACCTCCTTCGGCCGGGGCGCCAAGGACGTGCTGGAGCGCTCCTTGCGGGTCGCTCTGGCCCAGCGGGACCGGCACATCGGGGACGAGCACATCCTGCTGGCCCTCACGCAGCGCCCCGGCGTGCCGGCCGAGGTCCTCGCCGACCACGGGGTGACCTTCGAGTCCCTGGTGCGGGTGCTGTACGGCAGCGGTGGCGAGGCCAAGGCCGGCTGAGGGCTGCGGCCGGGCGGCTACTTCTTCTGCGTGCGCAGGAGCGCTCCTATGTGGGCCGCCGCCGTCGACAGATGACGGCGGGCGTCACGAAGCTGGTCCGGAGTGACGCCGTGGTCGCGGGCCGCGTCACGGATGTCGTCCCGGAAGCGGTCGAGCAGACGGTCCAGGTCGCGGGCCGGGTCGCCGGTGGAGTCCGTGGCGTCCTCGTGGGCCCAGGCGGGCTCGTAGGCGGCAGGGAAGTCTTCCGTGGGCGGTGAGGACGCCGGATCGGCGGCCGGCCGGCCCGCGCCGGACCAGTCGAAGCCGAAGTCCTTGCCGTAGTCCTTGCCGAACTCGCCGACTTCCTTGACCAGTTCGCTCAGGCCCTCGCGAAGACCCGTCGGCCAGTCGCCGCGGGCGAAGTGGTCCTGCACCTGCTCCTGGACGCGGCGGGTGATGCGCTGCACCTGTTCCTGGGCCTGGGCCCGCGCCTGCTCCTGGGCCTCCTTGGCCTGGCGGCGGGCGCGCTGGGCGTCCTCGCGGGCGCGGCGGCTCTCGTCCTTGGCGCGCCGGGCCTGCTCCTTCCACTCCTGCCGGGCACGGCGCATCTCCTCCTTGGCGATGCGCCAGGCCTCCTTGTCGCCGTGCTGCGAGAAGTCGCCGTAGGGGGCGCCCGACGGGCCGTCGGCCCTGGTGCCGGTGTCGCGGCGGGCCTCGCTCGCCGCGGCGCGCATCTCGCGGCGCAGGTCACCGGCGGCGCCGCGGACGTCGTCGCGGATCTCCGCGGCCAGTTCGGCGACGGACTCCCGGATCTCCAGCTCCAGGTCGGCCAGCTCGCCGCTGCGGTCGGCCAGTTCGGCGCGGCCCGCGTCGGTGATCGAGTAGACCTTGCGCCCGCCCTCGGTGGTGTGGGTGACCAGGCCCTCGGTCTCCAGCTTGGCCAGGCGAGGGTAGACCGTGCCCGCCGACGGTGCGTACAGCCCCTGGAAGCGCTCCTCGAGGAGGCGGATCACCTCGTAGCCGTGGCGCGGGGCCTCGTCGAGCAGCTTCAGCAGGTAGAGGCGGAGGCGGCCGTGGGCGAAGACGGGGGGCATGTCAGAGCACCTTCTTGTCGGTCGTGCCGTCGGCCGGGGTGGACGCTGGGCCGTCGCCCGGGCCGGAGACGGAATTGTCTCCCGAGCCGTCCCGGGGGCCGCGCGGCGGGGCCGCCGCCGCGTCGCCGGTGCCGGGGCGCGTGTCCCACGGCTCCTCGGGCTCGTCCTCCCGGGCCGGGCGGCGCAGCAGGGCGATCGAGCCGGAGACGGTGGTGGCCCGGAGCTTGCCGGTGCCCGCGCCGAGACGGCCCGTGATCTTGTGGGCGCCCCACTGGCCGTGCACGCGCAGCCCGTCGAAGGCGTTGGAAACGGAGCCGCTCGCGGTGTTCGCCTCGACGTCCGCGTCGGCCGGGTACGGCAGCCGGATGGCGATCTCGCCCGAGACGCTGGTCAGCCGGACGTCCGTCGGGCCGTTCGGGTCGAGGTCGACGATCATCGAACCGCTGACCGACTCCGCCCGCACGGACGGGCCGGAGCCCTGGACCACCGTGAGGTCACCGGAGACCGAATTGAAGCGCAGGTCGCCCGTCACGTCCTGGGCCTCCAGGTTGCCGGAGACCGTTTCGGCGCGGACCGGGCCGGAGAGGCCCACGAGGGTGGTGTCGCCGGTGACGCCCTTGACCACCGTCGGGCCCTGGATCCCGGAGACGACGGCGGCCGCACCCACCACACCGACCTCCACCCGGGTGCCTGCCGGGACGGCCAGGGAGACCACCGCGCTGCGACGCCAGCCCTTGCGGTCCAGCCACTTGAGGAAGCCCTTCCAGGGCAGGTCCTCGTAGGCCACCGTGAGGGTGCCGTCCTGCTGGGTCACCACCAGGGGTGGCCCCTCGAGCTCGGAGATCTCCAGGCGGGCGGAACCTTCGTCGGTGCCCACCACGTTCACCGTTCCGTTGACCAGGCGTACGTGCAGATCGCTGACAGGCTCGTCGAAGGTGAGCTTCCTCGGCTCTGTGACGGACCACTCGGACATGGTGCAGACCTCCCCGACTCGACGCGCCATATCGCGTCCTCTCGTATTCACGATATATCGCGGTCCGGGAAAGTCAAGGCACCCGTCCTCGGGACGGATGGGCGGATATAAGTGCACAAAGAGGAGTGAGTCGCCCTAGCGTGTGACCATGTCGACGGACGCCGCCCACACCCGTCCCGCAGCCGGGGCGCTGCTGTTGTGCCGTGCGGCGCCCGGGTCCGTCGCCCCCGTCGCGCATCTGCTGCGCGAGCCGATGCGGCTCACGTCCGCGGGCGACGGGTGGAGCGTCCTGGTGCCCGAGGGCCGGCCCTGGCGGGAGGGCGCCGAACCCGTCGACCGTGTGGTGACCGGCTGGGCCGCGGCCCTCGCCGTCGGCGCGCCCTGGCCGGTCCTCGCCCTGTGGTGGGACACCGGGCACGCGGGTTTCGCGTTCGCCTCCGGCTTCCGCCGGCCGGTCGGCTTCGAATGGCTCGCGAGTGGAGTCCCGGTGGGGGAGGACGAGGCGATGCGCACCTTCGCCGCCCGCATGGGGCTCGACCCCGTCCTGGACGTCCAGGCCCTGGACCGGCTGACCGAACCGGACTCCGGGACCGACGCCCGCACCCGTCTGCGCGGTCTGCTCGCGGTCCTCGCGCGCGAGGGCGTCCGCCTGCCCGCCGGACTCGCCCCCGGCGAACCCGCCGACCGGCTCGGGGAGGCCGCCGCCCTCCAGCCGGACAGCGTGCCCGTCGAGTGGCCGGGCCGGCGCGAGGCGGTCGCGGGGCGTGACGCCGTCGACCACAGCCGCCTCGGTCCCTGGATGCCCTGGACCGGCGGCCCGAGGGCCGGTGCCCTCGCCTTCGCCCAGGTGGTGGCCGGCCTCCCGCTCATCGCCTGGGGCCTGCGACGGCACAGCGGCGGCTGGAGCACGGCGGGAGCGCTGCTGCTGGCGCACGGCGCGCTGGGCCTGACGTACGCCCTATCGCACCCTCGTGACTGATGCCCTGGCGGATACCCCTCACGGCCCCTCGTGACTGACGCCCGGACGCATACCCCGGCATGACGCCGAACCGGCGTGACGGATGCCCTCACGCGACCGGCGACCAGCGAACCGGCAGTGAGGGACGACGACCGGGAGCCGCCAGGAGAGCGGCAGCCGGTGCTTGCTAGTCGTCGTCCTCGTCGTCCAACCGTGCCAGCCACGTCGCCAGCCGCTCCACCGGCACCTCGAAGTCGGGGTTGAGATCGACGAACGTCCGCAGCTGCTCGGCGAGCCACTCGAAGGTGACTTCCTCCTCGCCGCGCCGCTTCTCCAGTTCCTCGATGCCACGGTCCGTGAAGTACATGCCCTCAAGGATAGGTGCGGGAAAACGGCCGGGCCGCACCCCCGGAGTGGGGATGCGGCCCGGCCGCACAGGACGCGCGAGGGCGATTACGCCTCGAACACCTCACGCACCAGCTGCTCCTGCTCGGCCTGGTGCCGCTTCGCGGAACCCACCGCCGGGGACGAGCCGTGCGGGCGCGAGATGCGCCGCAGCCGCTCGCCGTGCGGGACGTCCGCGCCGACCGCCAGGTCCAGGTGGTCGATCAGGTTGAGCGCGATGAACGGCCAGGCACCCTGGTTCGCCGGCTCCTCCTGGGCCCACAGGTACTTCTCGGCGTTCGGGTACTTCTTGATCTCCGCCTGGAGCTCCGAACCCGGCAGCGGGTACAGGCGCTCGATGCGGATGATCGCCGTGTCCGTCACACCGCGCTTCTGACGCTCGGCCTCCAGGTCGTAGTAGACCTTGCCCGCGCAGAAGACGACCTTCTTGACCGCGGCCGGGTCCACCGACGCGTCGCCGATGACCGGCTGGAACTGCCCGGTCGTGAACTCCTCCGCCTTCGACGCCGCGGCCTTCAGACGCAGCATCGACTTCGGCGTGAAGACCACCAGCGGCTTGTGGTGCGGGTTGTGCACCTGCCACCGCAGGAGGTGGAAGTAGTTCGACGGCGAGGTCGGCATCGCGACCGTCATGTTGTTCTGCGCGCACATCTGGAGGAAGCGCTCCGGGCGGGCGGACGAGTGGTCCGGGCCCTGGCCCTCGTAACCGTGCGGCAGCAGCAGGACGACGCCGGAGGTCTGGGCCCACTTCTGCTCGGCCGACGAGATGAACTCGTCCACGACCGTCTGCGCGCCGTTGACGAAGTCGCCGAACTGCGCCTCCCACATCACGAGCGCCTCGGGGCGGGCCAGCGAGTAGCCGTACTCGAAGCCCATCGCCGCGTACTCGGAGAGGAGGGAGTTGTAGACGTTGAGCCGCGCCTGGTCCTCGGAGAGGTACTGCAGCGGCGTGTACTCCTCGCCCGTGGTGCGGTCGATGATGACCGCGTGGCGCTGGCCGAACGTACCGCGCTGCGAGTCCTGGCCCGCCAGGCGGACCGGGACGCCCTCCAGCAGGAGGGAACCGATCGCGAGGGTCTCGCCCATGCCCCAGTCGATGGTGCCGTCCTCGACCATCGTCGCCCGGCGCTGGAGCTGCGGCAGCAGACGCGGGTGGACGGTGATGGTGTCGGGGATGTTGACCTGGGACTCGGCGATCCGCTTGACGACCTCCGTGGTCACCGCGGTGTTCACGGCGACCGGGAACTCGGCCTGCGGGTCGGTGGACTCGACCGTGCCCGGCTGGGACGTGGCCTCACGGACCTCCGTGAAGACCTTCTCCAGCTGGCCCTGGTAGTCCTGGAGCGCCTGCTCGGCCTCTTCCAGGGTGATGTCGCCGCGACCGATGAGGGACTCGGTGTAGAGCTTGCGCACCGAGCGCTTCTTGTCGATCAGGTCGTACATCAGCGGCTGGGTGAAGGCCGGGTTGTCCGACTCGTTGTGACCGCGGCGGCGGTAGCAGATGAGGTCGATCACCACGTCCTTGTTGAACGCCTGGCGGAACTCGAAGGCGAGCCGCGCGACGCGGACCACGGCCTCCGGGTCGTCGCCGTTCACGTGGAAGATCGGGGCCTCGATCATGCGGGCCACGTCCGTCGCGTACATGGAGGAACGCGAGGACTCCGGGGCGGCCGTGAAGCCGACCTGGTTGTTGATGACGATGTGGACCGTGCCGCCGGTGCGGTAGCCGCGCAGCTGCGACATGTTCAGGGTCTCGGCCACCACGCCCTGGCCCGCGAAGGCCGCGTCGCCGTGGATCGCCACCGGCAGGACCGTGAAGTCCGTGCCGCCCTTGTTGATGATGTCCTGCTTGGCGCGCGAGACGCCCTCCAGGACCGGGTCCACCGCCTCCAGGTGCGAGGGGTTCGCGACCAGGGAGACCTTGATCTGCTCGCCGTCGAGACCGGTGAAGGTGCCCTCGGCGCCCAGGTGGTACTTCACGTCGCCGGAGCCGTGCATCGACTTCGGGTCGAGGTTGCCCTCGAACTCGCGGAAGATCTGGGCGTAGGACTTGCCGACGATGTTCGCCAGGACGTTCAGGCGGCCGCGGTGGGCCATGCCGATGACGACCTCGTCCAGGCGCGACTCGGCGGCCGAGTCCAGCACCGCGTCCAGCAGCGGGATGACGGACTCGCCGCCCTCCAGGGAGAAGCGCTTCTGGCCGACGTACTTCGTCTGCAGGAACGTCTCGAAGGCCTCGGCCGCGTTCAGCCGGCGCAGGATGCGCAGCTGCTCCTCGCGCTCCGGCTTGGAGTGCGGGCGCTCCACGCGGTCCTGGATCCACTTGCGCTGCTTCGGGTCCTGGATGTGCATGAACTCGATGCCGGTGGTGCGGCAGTACGAGTCGCGCAGGACACCGAGGATGTCGCGCAGCTTCATCATCGACTTGCCGGAGAAGCCGCCGACGGCGAACTCGCGCTCCAGGTCCCACAGGGTGAGCCCGTGCTCGGTGATGTCCAGGTCGGGGTGCTTGCGCTGCTGGTACTCCAGCGGGTCGGTGTCGGCCATGACGTGGCCGCGGACCCGGTAGGAGTGGATCAGCTCGAAGACGCGGGCGGCCTTGGTGACGTCGTCGTCGTGGCTGGCGTCGATGTCCTTGAGCCAGCGGACCGGCTCGTAGGGGATGCGCAGCGCCTCGAAGACGTCGTCGTAGAAGCCGTTCTCACCGAGGAGGAGGTTCGCGACGATCCGCAGGAACTCGCCGGAGGCGGCACCCTGGATCACCCGGTGGTCGTAGGTCGACGTGAGCGTCATGACCTTCGAGATGCCGAGCTTGTTCAGGGTGTCCTGGGAGGTGCCCTGGAACTCCGCCGGGTAGTCCATGGAGCCGACGCCCATGATCACCGACTGGCCGGGCATCAGGCGCGGCACGGAGTGGACGGTGCCGAGGCCGCCGGGGTTGGTCAGGGAGACCGTGACACCGGTGAAGTCGTCCATGCCCAGCTTGCCGTCACGGGCGCGGCGGACGATGTCCTCGTAGGCCTGCCAGAACTCGAAGAAGTTCAGGGTCTCGGCCTTCTTGATGCCCGCGACCACGAGCTGGCGGTCGCCGTTGGGCTTGACCAGGTCGATGGCGAGGCCGAAGTTGATGTGCTCCGGCTTGACCAGGGTCGGCTTGCCGTCCTTCTCCGCGTAGGAGTAGTTCATCGACGGCATGGCCTTGATGGCCTGCACCATGGCGTAGCCGATCAGGTGCGTGAAGGAGATCTTCCCGCCCCGGGCGCGCTTCAGGTGGTTGTTGATGACGATGCGGTTGTCGAAGAGCAGCTTCACCGGGACCGCGCGCACGGACGTGGCCGTGGGCACTTCCAGGGAGGCGTTCATGTTCTTCGCGACCGCTGCGGCGGGGCCGCGCAGCACGACCTGCTCGGGGCCCGAGGGGGCCTCGGCGGGCTCGGCCTTCTTCGCGGCGGCCGGCTTGGCGGCGGGCTTGGCGGCGGCGGGCTTCGCGGCCGGGGCGGCCTGGGCCGGAGCGGCAGCCTGGGCCGGGGCCTGCGCGGCGGGCTTCGCCTGGGCCGGAGCGGGAGCCGGAGCCGCGGCCTGGGCGGGAGCCGGCGCGGCGGCGGGCTTCTCGGCCGCCGGGGCGGGAGCGGCCGGGGCGGCCGCCTGAGCGGTGGTGGTCCCCGCGGCCCCCGCGGCCGCGGTACCCGCCGGAGCCGGGACGGCGGCCGCCCCTGGCTTGTAGTCGGCGAAGAAGTCCCACCAGGCTCGGTCTACCGAATTCGGGTCCTGGAGGTACTGCTGATAGATCTCGTCGACGAGCCACTCGTTGGCACCGAACGACGCGGCAGGGTTCTTCCCCGCTTGGTCGGTGTCGGTCGAGATGCTCGAGTTACTGGGGGACTGTGGCGACACGGCGGCAACCGCCCTCTTCCGCTTCACAAGATGATGGACAGCGGGAATCAAGGCTACGCCCCCTGGAGGGGGAAGGTCAGGCCGGGCCCGTTCAACGTCGTGCAAGTCACATCTTTGAGCGTGTTTCGGGGCTTGAAATGGCGGGAAACAAGCGTGGTTCCGCTTCAGGAGGGAAGGGCGGGGCGGGGCCCCGGGCGCCGATGGCGCGGGCCTGTGCCTGATCACACGTGTCCGTCAGCGCGGACGCTCGTGGATCTTGTGACTCCGCTTCGAACTTTACGTCAACTTGGCAGAGATGACAGTCCCGGAAGAGTGACAAGAATCCGGCAACCCCGCTCGGATTCGGCCACTCCGATCCGGCCTCCGTGCAGGTCCACCGCCCAGCGCGCGATGGCAAGGCCGAGGCCCGTGCCGCCGTCGCTGCCCGGCCCCTGCGGCCGCTTGGCGCTGCCGCGGTTGAACCGCTCGAAGACGCGGTGCCACTCGGACTTGGGAATGCCGGGTCCCTCGTCCAGGACCTCCAGCTCCAGCGACTCCGGCAGGGCTCCGCGCCGCGCCTTGACCGTCACCCTGCCGTGCGGCGGGCTGTGCTTGACGGCGTTGTCGATGAGATTGGCGACGACCTGGTGAATGCGCTCCGGGTCGGCGTGCGCGGTCAGCTCCGGCGGGTGGACGTCGAGGTGCAGATGGACGTCGGTGCGGGTGTGACTGCCCGAGCCGGTGGCGATGCCGGCGCGCACGGAGGCGACCATGTTGGCCTCCTTCAGCACGCCCGACAGATACGGCCACACCTCGAACCGGCGCTGTTTCAGCGGTACGACGCCGTTGTCCAGGCGGGACAGGTCCAGCAGCGTCTCCACCAGCCGGCCGAGCCGCTCGGTCTGCTTCAGCGCCGTGCGCATGGTCTCCGGGTCGGCCTGCGTGACGCCGTCGACGATGTTCTCCAGCACCGCGCGCAGGCCCGCGATGGGCGTGCGCAGCTCGTGCGAGACGTTCGCCACGAGTTCCTTGCGCTGGCTGTCCTGGGCCTCCAGCTCGTCGGCCATGGCGTTGATCGTCACGGCCAGCTCGCCCAGCTCGTCACGGCGGTTCTCGCGCGTGCGGCGGGTGTAGTCGCCCTGCGAGATGGAGCGGGCCACCGCCGTCATCTCGTCCAGGGGCGCGGTGAGCGAATGGGCCACGAACTGCGTGATGAGGAGTGTGGCGATCATCGAGAACACCGTGATGAAGCGCAGCTCCGTCTTCGTGTGCACCGCGATCACCGACAGCCCTGTCGTGATCAGCACCGAGATGACGACGAGCGCGCCCAGCTTGGTCTTGATCGAGAACGGGCTCACCCCGCCCCAGGGATCCGGCTCCCCGGGGTTTCTCCGTCCGGCCGGCCCGCCGCTCATGGCGTCGGGGTCTCCAGGGCGTAGCCGACGCCGTGCACCGTGCGGATCCGCTCGGCGCCGATCTTCCGCCGCAGCGCCTTGATGTGGCTGTCGACCGTGCGGGTGCCGGAGGCGTCCGCCCAGTCCCACACCTCGGCGAGCAGCTGCTCACGGGAGAGCACCGCACGCGGGGTGTTCGCCAGGCAGACCAGCAGGTCGAACTCGGTGGGGGTGAGGTGGACGTCCTCGCTGCGCACCCGGACCCGGCGCTGCGCGTGGTCGATCTCGAGCTCGCCCAGGCGCAGGATGCCGGAGCGGGGGGTGGCCGCCGCGATGGCGGCCCGCTCCACGCGGCGCAGCAGGACGTGCACGCGCGCCGCCAGCTCCCGCATCGAGAACGGCTTGGTCATGTAGTCGTCGGCGCCGACGCCCAGCCCGACCAGCATGTCGGTCTCGTCGTCACGCGCGGTGAGCATCATCACCGGCACCGGACGGGCGGCCTGCACGCGCCGGCAGACCTCCAGGCCGTCGAAGCCGGGCAGCATGATGTCGAGGATCAGCAGGTCGGGCTGCCACGCCTCGGCCGTGTCGACCGCGGCGGGACCGTCACCCGCCGTTTGCACGAGGAATCCCTCGGCCCGCAGGCGGGTCGCGATGGCGTCCACGATCGTCGCGTCGTCCTCGACCACCAGGACCCGGCGCTGTGCGCCCGGAGTAGCCGTCGCCGAACCGTTGTGGGAGGTCTGTGTCTGCTCCATCGCCCGCCCCTGGGGTGTGCTTTCCGGAATCAGTGGGGTGATTCCTTCTGACTGGCTATGCCTGCGCATGGTTGCGATTGACGCTTGAATGATCGGCGTCAGGGGAGCAGCGTACGGGGAGTCAGTACGCCTTTGCTATCCAGGGCTGATGGCGAGGTGCACGACGTCGGGAACGCCCCGGGCAACCGGGATCTCTTCGGTACGCACCTGCTGGAACCCGGCATTCCGCAAGGTTTCTTCGAATTCCGGAGACGGCTGGGCGGACCAGACGGCCAGGACCCCGCCGGGCCTCAACACCCTTGCGCAGCTTGCCAGTCCGGCTTTCCCGTAGAGATGTCCGTTGCCCTCGGTGACGGTCCAGTCGGGGCCGTTGTCGATGTCGAGGCACAGGGCGTCATACGTGTCGGATGTCTCATTGACGTGTGCGACGAGATCGGCTTCGACGATTTTCGTACGGGGATCCGCCAGCGCCCGGGCCGAGATCGCGGAGAGCGGGCCGTCGAGGTGCCAGGCGACGATCGCGTGCTCGCGTTCCACCACGGTGATCCCGCCCCAGCGGGGTTCCGCGGCGGCGTGCGCGAGGGAGAAGCCCACGCCGAGCCCGCCGATCAGTACGTCGGGGTGGTCCCGCCCGGTCAGGGCTTCGAGCGCCGCGTCGACCAGCCGCCGCTCCGAGCGGCCGTCGGAGGTGTCCATCAGGAAACAGCCGTTGGCGATGATCTCCAGCCGGTCACCGTGCCGCCGCAGCACGACCTCGCCGTGCGGGCCCTCGCGACGGTCCAGCACCTCGGGAATGTCGTAAGGGGTAGCCATGGGGGCATCCTTGCAGGGGAGAGGGGTGTGACGCCTCGTGATTCACCGGCCCCGAGGGGGACGCGGGGCGGGGCTGTCGGGTTGCTGTGAATCGGCTCTCGCGTGGCGCGGATCACAGACAGCACGGGCTTCGGCGGCGAAGGCTGGGGTCCGAGGGAAGGGAGCGCCTGGAGTGGAACGCACCGCACCGCCTCATGAGACGGCCGCGCCGGCGTCGCCGGGCAGGCCCGGCCACGACGTGACGGGGCTGCTGGACGGAGTGCCGCGGCAGCGGAGCCCGCACGAGACGGTGACCTCGGGAGCGCGGGAGCCTGTCCGTGCGGCGGAACCCCGGTCGCGCACGCTCCGACCCTGGCGGCTGCTGCCCACTCCCACCGGGACGCCGTTCACCTTCGGCTACGCGGTCGTCCTCTGCCTCACCTCGCTGATCACCGCGTACGCGGACCCGGCCCTGGTGCACGCCCTGCTCCAGGGCTCCAGCACGGATGTGGCACACCTGGTGCGCACGCCGGAGCTGGTGCTGATCGGCAGCGCGCTGTGGGTGGCGGGCGGAGTGACCTCGCCGTTCGCCATCGCCTTCGTGCTGGCGCTGACCGCGCTCGAACGGCGGATAGGGGCCCTGTGCGCGGCCGGTGTCTTCCTCCTGGGGCATGTGCTGGCCACCCTCGCGACCGAGGTCCCGGTGGGCGTCGCGGTCCTGGCCGGGCATCTGCCCGACAGCTCCCTGCACCGCCTCGACTACGGCGTCAGCTTCGGCGTCGCCGCCGGCATCGGCGCCCTGGCCGGCCTGCTGCCGCTGTGGCTGCGCCTGCCGCTGCTGGCCGGCTTCGGCTGGATGCTGCTCCAGGACCTGCTCGCCTTCGCCGACCCGATGACGAACTGGGGGCACCTCATCGCCCTGGCCGTCGGCATCGCGACCTGGCCGGTGGTCCGGCGGTGGTACGCCGCGCGCCTCGCCCGGGCCGGGGGCTGACCGCGCGGCCCCTCAGGTCCGGGCGGCGGCCTGCGGCTCGTACCTGGCGCTGGTCAGTGGGGCCACCACCTGCCAGCCCAGCGCCTCGTAGAGCCCTCGCCCCGCGGGCGTCCCGGCCAGGACGCCGGTCCGGGCCCCCTGCCGGACGGCGGCGTTCTGCAAGGTCCACATGACGAGGCTGCCCAGGCCCTTGCGGCGGTGTCCGGGGGCCGTCTCGATCTGGTCGACGACGGCGGTCCGGCCCGTGGGGGCGATCTGGCCGCGGGCCGCCAGGGACCCGTCCGGCGCGGCCACCATCAGACGGGTCACTCCGCCGCGCGACCACTCGCGCAGCCGGTAGCCGTCGGGCACGGCCGGAGTGCCGGCCGCCGCCAGCGGGACCGTCATCAGGAAGCCGGGCTCGGGGTCGATCCACCAGTCGCCGTCCAGCCAGCCGGAGACCACCGAGGGGTCGCGGAACGCCTTCAGCCACACGCCCCGCCCGGTCACCGCGTCGGCCACCTTGCGGACGGTCGCCTCGTCGAGGTCCTCGCCCGTCGCGCCGAACACATGCCGTGTGACGTGGCCGTACATCCCCATGTCGATCGTCCGGCCCCACGGCTCGGTGAGGGGCGGGGCCGCCCCGCGCGATACGACCCATCCGTCCACCCACGCCTGCACGGTGCTGTCCACGCCATCCCCTGTAATGAGTGCAACGCCAGATCATCTATTACCCAGGTGACCTTACGCGCCCTCCCCGCCCGGGCGTCATCGGTGATCGCTGACAGCGAACAGCCGGTGGGGAACATCCGGGGCCCTCCCGAGCATTGAGTCGGCATAGCTCAACTTGACTGCCGAAGGGGAGATCATGGCTGCTGAGTCCACGGCGTTCACACCGCTCACCCTGCCCGTGCTGCCGCTCGACGGAGAGGTCGTGCTGCCCGGGATGGTGGTCCCGCTGGACCTGAGCGATTCCGAGGTCCGTGCCGCGGTGGAGGCCGCACAGGCCGCTGCCCGGTCAACGCCCGGAAAGCCCCGGGTACTCCTGGTGCCACGCATCGACGGGACGTACGCGAACACCGGTGTGCTCGGCACCGTCGAGCAGGTCGGCCGGCTGGCCGACGGTGACCCGGGCGCGCTGATCCGCGGCCGGGGGCGGGTGAGGATCGGTGCGGGGACGACCGGTCCCGGCGCGGCCCTCTGGGTCGAGGGCACCAGCGTCGACGAGACCGTCCCGGAGCCGCTTCCCGGGCAGGTCGCCGAACTGGTCAAGGAGTACAAGGCCCTCGCCACCGCGTGGCTGCGCAAGCGCGGTGCCTGGCAGGTCGTCGACCGGGTCCAGGCCATCGACGACGTCTCGGCGCTGGCCGACAACTCCGGCTACTCGCCGTTCCTGACCACCGACCAGAAGATCGCACTGCTGGAGACCACCGACCCGGTGGCCCGGCTCAAGCTCGCCACCCAGCAGCTGCGCGACCACCTCGCCGAGCAGGACGTGGCCGAGACCATCGCCAAGGACGTCCAGGAGGGCGTCGACAAGCAGCAGCGCGAGTTCCTGCTGCGGCGCCAGCTCGAAGCCGTCCGCAAGGAGCTGCGCGAGCTGAACGGCGAGGCGGGCAAGGACCCCGCTGAGGAGTCCGACGACTACCGCGCCCGCGTGGAGGCCGCCGACCTGCCCGAGAAGGTCCGCGAGGCCGCCCTGAAGGAGGTCGACAAGCTGGAGCGCTCCTCCGACCAGTCGCCCGAGGGCTCGTGGATCCGCACCTGGCTCGACACGGTCCTTGAGATGCCGTGGAACGAGCGCACCGAGGACGCCTACGACATCCAGGGCGCCAAGGAGGTGCTGGACGCCGAACACTCCGGCCTGGAGGACGTCAAGGAGCGCATCACCGAGTACCTGGCGGTGCGCAAGCGGCGCAACGACCGGGGTCTGGGCGTCATCGGCGGGCGGCGCGGCGGTGCCGTGCTCGCGCTCGTCGGACCGCCCGGCGTCGGCAAGACCAGCCTCGGCGAGTCCGTCGCCCACGCGATGGGCCGCAAGTTCGTCCGCGTCGCCCTCGGCGGCGTGCGCGACGAGGCCGAGATCCGCGGCCACCGGCGCACCTACGTCGGCGCGCTGCCGGGCCGTGTCGTGCGGGCCATCAAGGAGGCCGGGTCGATGAACCCGGTCGTGCTGCTCGACGAGATCGACAAGGTCGGCTCGGACTTCCGGGGCGACCCGGCCGCCGCCCTGCTCGAAGTGCTCGACCCGGCGCAGAACCACACCTTCCGGGACCACTACCTGGAGGTCGAACTGGACCTGTCGGACGTGGTCTTCCTCGCCACCGCCAACGTCCTGGAGGCGATCCCGGAGGCCCTGGCCGACCGCATGGAGATCGTCCGTCTCGACGGCTACACCGAGGACGAGAAGGTCGTCATCGCCCGCGACCACCTGCTCCCGCGCCAGCTGGAGCGGGCCGGACTCGGCACGGACGAGGTGACCATCGACGAGAGCGCCCTGCGCAAGCTCGCCGGCGAGTACACCCGCGAGGCCGGCGTGCGCACCCTGGAGCGGTCCGTCGCGCGCCTGCTGCGCAAGATCGCCGCCCAGCACGAACTGGGCGAGCGCGAGCTGCCGTTCACCGTCCGCGACGAGGACCTGCGCGACCTGATCGGCCGGCCGCACCACGTGCCCGAGTCCGCCCAGGACCCGGCCGAGCGGCGGACGTCCGTGCCGGGCGTGGCCACGGGGCTCGCGGTGACCGGAGCGGGCGGTGACGTGCTCTACGTCGAGGCGTCCCTGGCCGACCCGGAGACGGGCGCGGCCGGGCTGACCCTGACCGGCCAGCTGGGCGACGTGATGAAGGAGTCCGCGCAGATCGCGCTGAGCTTCCTGCGCTCCCACGGCGCCGAGCTGGAACTGCCGGTGGCCGACCTGAAGGACCGGGGCGTGCACATCCACTTCCCGGCGGGCGCGGTCCCCAAGGACGGCCCGAGCGCCGGCATCACGATGACCACGGCCCTGGCGTCCCTGCTGTCCGGCCGGCTGGTCCGCACGGACGTGGCGATGACCGGCGAGGTCTCGCTGACCGGGCGGGTGCTGCCGATCGGCGGTGTGAAGCAGAAGCTGCTCGCCGCGCACCGGGCGGGGGTCACCACGGTGATCATCCCCAAGCGCAACGAGCCCGACCTGGACGACGTCCCGGCGGAGGTGCTGGACACGCTCGACGTCCACGCCGTCACCGACGTCCGCCAGGTCCTGGAACTGGCGCTCGCGCCCGCGACGAACGGTGCGGCGCCTGAGGTTCCGGTGGCCGCGTGACGGAGGTCATCGGATGAGGGAGGGCCCGGGGTTCCCGCGAGGGAGGCCCGGGCCTTCACCGTGTGACGGCTCTGTGGACACGGACGCCCTGACCTGCGGAATACTTGCCGGACTGCGCTGATGGGGGCAGGTGGCGGAAAATCCCAGTACCGGAATTCTCACGACCGGGCGACGACCGAGGCAGGGGCTGACGTGCACGAGGGCGGCAACGACGACGGACACCGCGACGCCGGTGTGGCCGCGAGCGGTGTGAACCAGCCCGCGTTCCTGGCACTGGAGCGCGAGCTGACCGTGTTGCTGCGCCGTGCCCGGGCCAGCCAGGGCGAGATGGCCCGCGAGGTCCACCCCGACCTGGAGTCGTCCGCGTACGGCCTGCTCGTCCGGCTCGACGAATGCGGCAAGCAGCGGGCCACCGAGCTCGCCGCCTACATCGGGGTCGGCAAGGCGACGATGTCCCGCCAGCTGCGCGCCCTGGAGGAACTCGGGCTGGTGGCCCGCGAGCCCGACCCCGCCGACGGACGCGCCTGGCTCGTCGCCCTCACCCAGGAGGGCCATGACCGGGTCCGCCGCGTCCGGGAGGCCCGCCGTGCCCGGTACGCCGGCCGCCTGGCCGACTGGGACTCCCGCGAGGTCACGGAACTGGCCCGGCTGCTGCACCAGCTCAACCGCGGCATGGAGAAGTAGGCCGGGGCCGGGCTCCTGACCGGGCTCCTGGGCTAGAACTCGACGTACACGACCGTCGCGTCGTCGTGCCTCTTGCTGCGGCCGGGGAACGTCGCGACGGCGTCCGACCGCTCCAGCGTCCGGACGCGGTCCACCAGGGCCTGCGGGCCTTCCTTGCGGACGATGCGCAGGCAGTCCGTCCAGTCGCCCTCCCCGAACCGCTCCACCCAGCGGGTCGCGCCGTCCGTCAGCGCGGCCAGGGCACGGACCCGGTCGCGGGGCACGGCCCCGGTCACCGCACGGGACGCCACCGAGGGGTCGGCCGCCGCCGTGAAGAAGCCGCCTTCCCTGTTGCGCAGCGTGGTGTCCACCAGCGCGTCCGTCGCCAGCGCCGAGCGGGGGAGCAGGGCCAGCCGGTCGTCGAGGACGGGTGTCACCACACCGTCCGGCGACTCCAGGAGAAGGGCCGAGTCCGACAGCACCAGATACTCCACCGTGTCCGGATTCCACCGGGCTGCGACCACCGTCGCCTGAGGCGTCCGGGGGTGAGAAAGGTCACAGGTTGCGGCGTGGGCCTCGGAGGTACGCGCGATGGCGTGGGACAAGGCGTCGACCAGGGGAACATCCGGGAGTGAAACGGTCAGTTCGGTCAGTGCTCCGCCGAGGCGTGCGGTGAACCAGGGGACGGAATGCAGACAGCCCGTCCCGGCCTTCGGCGGCGTGACCCCGTCGAGGACGACGACGCAACCACCCTGTCCCGAGGCCGGTAGTCCGACACTGGCGAAGTCCTCGTTGGGGCGGCCGACGTCTCCCGGCTCCGAGGCGAGTTCGGTGCGCATCCGGCCAGTCTGCACGAGCCCTTCACAAGGCTTGCAAAAGGTCGGCAATGATCCCGGGACCGGCGCAGGCGCGCAGGTCAGACGTCAGGTTTGGGCTGGAATGATTTGTTCCGGGAAGGCGTGGTGGCGAATACTGCCACCGGCCGTCCCCGTCGTCCAACCGGCGTGCCGCGCAAGGCCGCTGTGAAGACCTGCGGAACTTGCCCCTCAACTCCCGTCCGAGGTTCACTCCTTCGGGTGGCGGGTCAGGTGATGCGCGTGCGCTGCCCACCGGCGCTGGGAGGGTCGGGAAGTGTACCGGGAGTACGCACCAGTTGACGGAGCGTCATCCGGGCCCAAGGGTTCACGAGTCAGGAATGCGAGCACCGGTGCAGAAGACGCGGCCTCGTCGCACAGGCAAGCAGACGGCCCCCGTTCAGGGCGCTGAGCCGACGCCCCCCACCGGCAAGGGACGCCCCACGCATGTACGCAACCGGCTGATCGTCGCCGTGGCCGTGGTCGCCGCGGCCATCGCCGGTGCCGGCACCCCGTCCGTCCTGGCCGCCTCCGGGCAACTCCACGATTCGCAGAATCTGGTGACGCTCGCCGAGCAGACCCAGGACGCGCTCACCCTCGCGCACTCCCTCGCCGACGAGCGCGACGACGTCACCTCCTACATCGCGGCCGGACGCCCCAAGTCCAAAGCCCCCTCCGAGCAGCGCAGCGCCCGGGTGGACCGGCAGGTCGAGGAGCTGCGGTCCGACACCGACACGCCCGCCTCGCTCCGCTCGGTCCTCGACGACATAGCGACCGTGCGCAGGGCCGCGCTCACCGGCCAGAGCAGCGCCCTCGAAGCGCACCAGTCCTACTCCGCCGCCATCACCGAACTCCACCGGCTCGCCGAGCAGCTGGCGCAGCAGACACCGCCGCGCGCGGGCGCCGGCGGCTACGCCCTGGCCGAGCTCGACTCCGCCGTCCAGCAGGCCGCCGCGGCCCGCGGGCTGCTGCTCGCCGCGCTCAGCGTGCCGAGCAGCACCCGGACGGTCATCGACCCCGTCACCGGCCTGCCGACCGAGACCACCACCTCCTCGGACGCCGACACCCAGCAGCGCGACGCCCTGAGCGCCGCCGCGCAGCAGGCCCGGCTGCGCTCCGACGCGGCCCTGGCCGACTTCCGCGCCACCGCGCCCAAGCCGGCCCGTGCCTCCTTCGACTCCACGGTCACCGGCACCGAGGTCAACTCCGCCGACAAGTACCTCGCGGCCCTGACCGACCAGCCGACGCTCTCCCGCACCGATCTCGCCACCGGCGCCAAGAAGCTGGACGCGGCCCTCTCCGCCCGCGTCGACCTGATGCGCGGCGTCGAGTCCGCCCTCTACGACCGGCGCACCAAGGACCTCGAGGCGCTGCGCGACGACGACGTCACCGCGCTGGAGATCCGCATCGCGATCCTCGGCGCCCTGATGCTTCTCGCCGTCGGTGTCGCCACGGGCATGGCCCGCAGCCTCACCCGCCCGCTCGCGGTCCTGCGCCTGGGGTCCAAGCGCCTCGCGGAGGCCGAGGACCCGGCGGCCGAGGAGCCGGTGAAGTTCACCGGCCGCAACGACGAGTTCGCCCAGGTCGTCCGCTCCGTCAACGCCCTGCACGCCCACGCGGCCGCCCTCACCGAGCGCATCACCACGCTGGAGGCCGACCGCAAGCACCTCGTCGGGCAGCGCCAGAAGATGGCCGACGCGCGCGAGGAACTGCGCGGCGAACTCGCCGAGACCGCCGCGCAGATGGAGCGGCTGCGCACGGCCATCGGCGGGACGTTCGTCAATCTCGCCCTGCGCACCCTCGGCCTGGTCGAGCGGCAGCTGGCCGTCATCGAGAACCTGGAGGAGCGCGAGCAGGACCCGGACCGGCTCGCCACGCTGTTCAAGCTCGACCACTTCGCCACGGTCATGCGCCGGCACAGCGAGAACCTGCTGGTCCTCGCCGGCACCGAGCACGTCCAGCACGCCGCCGGACCCGTGCCGCTGGTGGACGTCGTCCGTGCCGCGGTGAGCGAGATCGAGCGCTACGAGCGGGTCCGGATCGCCGCGCTGCCGCCGCACGCGCACATCGCCGGGTTCGCCGCGGACGACCTGTCCCACCTGCTGGCCGAACTCATGGAGAACGCCACCTCGTTCTCCCCGCCCGACCTGCCCGTCGAGATCTCCGGCTGGCTGCTGGAGAACGGCGAGGTCATGCTCTCCGTCCAGGACGAGGGCATCGGCATGACCGAGGAGCGGCTGGAGCGCCTCAACTCCCGCCTCACCGACTTCGACCCCGAGGCGCCCTACGACCAGGAGGGCGAGGACGGCCTCGGCCTCGGCCTGTACGTCGTGGCCCGGCTCGCGCACCGCCACGGTGTGCGCGTGCAGCTGCGCGAGCAGAAGCAGGGCGGTGTCGCCGCGGTCGTGGTCCTGCCCCGCACGCTCCTGGCCGCCGCCCCGGCCGTGGCCGTCCCGGCCTCCGGGCCCGTGGCCGGCGCGACCCACTCCTTCTCCCTCCCGGGCGCCGACGCCGAGGCCAACTCCAACGTGCTGCACGGCCGCACGGCCGGTGACGACCCGCTGGTGGCCCTGGCGGAGAAGGCGGTACAAAAGGGGGAGGCCGCCGAGATCACCACCGCCGCCCACCCGGAACCGGCAGGGGAGCCGGAACCGGCCGAGGCGACGGCAGCGGCCGAGACCAAGGAACCGGAAGGGACGGCACCGGCCGAGGCGCCGGCACCGGCTGAGGCGCCGGAGACCACCCGGGCTGGGGAGACGACCGAGGCGCCGGAGGCGACCGGGGCGACCGAGACGGCCACCTCGTCGGCCCAGGCCGCACCGGCCGCTCCCGCCGAGCCTGCCGCTCCCGCCGAACCGCCCGCGCCCCGGGCCCCCGTGGAGTCCCCCGCGGAAACCACGATGGAGCTGCTCATCCCGGCACAGCAGGGGGCGCCCGATCCGGCCGGGCGCGAGAACCCGGCCGCCGAGGGCACGACCGGCCCCAGGAGCCCCCTCGCACCCGAGGACGCACCCCGCACCGGTGCCCCGGACGAGGACGCGAGCCCGGAGCACGGGCGCGCGCCCGACGAGGAGGAGGACCGCGTCACCGACAAGGGCCTCCCCAAGCGCACGCCGAAGATCACCGCACCGACCACCGCCCCGCGCCAGCGCAGCGGCTCCGTCGACGCCGATGCCCTGCGCCGCCGCCTCGGCGGTTTCCGCCAGGGGGCGCAGGCCGGCTACCGCGACGTGGAGGCGGAGATCGCCGACAGGACGGCCTCGCACCAGCGGCCGGCCACCGGCACAGCAGGACCAGCTGAATCCGAAGAAGCCACGGGGGGCACAGTCGAGGAGGCAAGCAGTTGACCGCTCCCAGTACCTTCGGACTGATCGGACTGAGCAGTGAGGCCCGCAACCTGCACTGGCTGCTGACCAACCTCGTCGAGGAGGTACCCGGCATCCTCTCGGTCGCGGTCGTCTCGTCCGACGGACTGCTCCTCCTCTCCTCCGACGACACCCGCAACACGGAGGCGAGGCAGGCCCTTCAGTCCGCCGGGACCCGGCGCACCGGCCCGCGCGGCTCCGCCGCCGACTTGGCCACCATCGTCTCCGGCATCGGCAGCCTCACCATCGGCGCCGCCAAGCTGATGGACTTCGGCGGGGTCCGGCACACGATGGTCGCCATGGACGAGGGCAGCCTGTTCGTGATGTCGATCAGCGACGGCTCGCTGCTCGGCGTGCACGGCTCCGCGGACTGCGACATGAGCGTCGTGGCGTACCACATGGCGCTGTTCGTCGGCCGGGCCGGCCATGTGCTGACGCCCGAACTGCGCAGCGAGCTCCGTAAATCCCTGGAGGATTCCCAGACGACGGGGAGTGCCCGATGAGCAGTACGCCCAAGCATCAGCTCCCGGTCCGCGGCGGCGACCGCAAACCCGCCCGGGTGCGCCCCTACTCGCTCACCGGCGGCCGCACCCGCTTCGGTCACGTCCTGCTCGTGGAGACGTTCGTGGCGAGCACGGCCGCACTGGACGCCCCGCAGGAGCGCAAGGAGCTGACGAACGGCCACCTCTCCACCCGCGTGATGCCGGAGCTGAGGGCCATCGTCGAGCTGTGCCGCCGGATGCGTACGGTGGCCGAGATCGCCGCGCTGCTGAAGATGCCGCTCGGCGTGGTCCGCGTGCTCCTGAGCGACCTCGCGGACCAGGGAAAGATCCGTGTGTACGGAACGGGCACCGGCCATGGCACGGGCCGCCCGGACCGGGCTCTGCTGGAAAGGGTGCTGAGTGGACTCCGTCGTCTCTGACGCCGCTCACGGCGTCACTGGTTCATCCCCGTTCGTCCAGCCCGGCGAGAGCATGCACGCCTGGGAGACGGACCGCACCCGTGCCCCGATCGCCACGAAGATCGTGGTGGCGGGCGGCTTCGGCGTGGGCAAGACCACGCTGGTCACCTCCGTCTCGGAGATCACGCCCCTGCAGACCGAGGCGCTGATGACCGAGGCGAGCGAGGCCACCGACGACCTCACCGCCACGCCGGGCAAGACCACCACCACCGTCGCCATGGACTTCGGGCGTATCACCCTCGACGACGACCTGGTGCTCTACCTGTTCGGCACACCGGGCCAGCAGCGGTTCTGGTTCATGTGGGACGACATCGTGCGCGGCGCGATCGGCGCGGTCGTCCTGGCCGACACCCGCCGCCTGAAGGACTGCTTCCCGGTCCTCGACTACTTCGAGAGCTCCGGGCTGCCGTACGTCGTCGCGGTCAACCACTTCGACGGCAGCGAGCTGTTCGAGCCGGAGGACGTGCGGGAGGCCCTGACCATCCCGCGCCACATACCTGTCATGATCATGGACGCGCGTCGCCGGATCTCCGTGATCGAGACCCTCCTGGCCCTCGTGGGCCACGCGCTCGACGAAACCCCCGAGTAGAGGACAGCCCGCATGCGGAAGATACTCGTCGTCGGAGCCGGTCAGTCCGGGCTCCAGATCGCTCTCGGCCTCCAGTCACAGGGGTACGAGGTCACCCTGATGTCCAACCGGACCGCGGACGAGATCCGCACCGGCCGGGTCATGTCCACGCAGTGCATGTTCCACACCGCCCTCCAGCACGAGCGTGACCTCCAGCTGAACTTCTGGGAGTCCCAGGCCCCGAAGATCGAAGGACTCGGCGTCTCGGTCGCCGCCCCCGGTTCCTGGGCCGAGGGCCCCTCCGCCCGCGCCATCGACTGGCTGGGCAGGCTCGACGGTTACGCCCAGTCCGTGGACCAGCGCGTGAAGATGGCCGGCTGGATGGAGACGTTCGCCCAGCGCGGCGGGCAGCTCGTCATCCACGGCGCGGCCGTCGGCGACCTCGACTACTTCTCCCGCACCTACGACCTGGTGCTCGTCGCGGCCGGCAAGGGCGAGCTGGTCCAGATGTTCGGCCGCGACGCCGAGCGCTCCCCGTACAGCGAGCCGCAGCGCGCGCTGGCCGTGGCGTACGTCCACGGGCTCGGCCCGCGCCCCGAGCACCCCGGCACGGAAGCGGTCCGCTGCAATCTCGTGCCCGGCGTCGGCGAACTGTTCGTCATGCCGACCCTGACCACCTCCGGCCGCGCCGACATCCTGTTCTGGGAAGGCATACCCGGCGGCCCGCTCGACGTCTTCAACGGCGTCAAGGACCCCGCGGAGCACCTCTCCCTGACCCTGGAACTCATGGAGCGGTACGTCCCGTGGGAGTACGCGCGGGCCACCAAGGTCGAACTGACCGACGCCGGCGGCACGCTGGCCGGGCGCTACGCCCCGACCGTCCGCAACCCCATCGGGCGTCTGCCCGGCGGCGGACTCGTGCTGGGCGTGGCGGACGTGGTCGTCGCCAACGACCCGATCACCGGGCAGGGCTCCAACTCGGCGTCCAAGTGCGCCGCCGCGTACCTCGCCTCGATCGTCGAGCACGGCGACAAGCCGTTCGACGAGGAGTGGATGCGGGCCACCTTCGACCGCTACTGGAACACCGCGCAGCACGTCACCAAGTGGACCAACGCGATGCTCGCGCCGCCGCCGGAGCACATCCTGAACCTCATCGGCGCCGCCGGGGAGATCCAGCCGGTCGCCGACCGCTTCGCCAACGGCTTCAACGACCCGGCCGACTTCGAGAACTACTTCTACGACCCGGCCCGGACGCAGGCCTACCTGGCCGACGTGTCCGGCGCGGGCGCCGCGTAGCCCTCATAGCCCTCGTCGGACCCGTCCCCGGCGCCCTCGGGGAGCTCCGGCGGCTCGTAACGCCGCAGGGGCTTCCCGCCCGGGTCCGGCCGTACGGCACCCAGGACCGGGTTGGCCGCGATCGGTGACACCTTCACCCGCGCGCCGGGGCGTGGAGCCTGGACGACCATGCCGTGGCCCAGGTACACCGCCACGTGTGTGGCCTCGGGGAAGTACACGACCAGGTCCCCGGGGCGCAGCCGGTTCAGCGGGATCCGCTTCAGCCGCTTCCACTGCTCCTGGCTGGTCCGGGGCACGGCCCTCCCGGCGGCGGCCCAGGCCCGCGAGGTCAGCCCCGAGCAGTCGTACGACCGCGGGCCCTCCGCGCCCCACTCGTACGGCTTGCCCAGCTGCCGTACGGCGTAGCGGACGGCCCGGGCACCCGCCGCGGTCGGCCGGCGCACGCCCTCCCGGCCGCCGGCCTCCCGGCCGTCACGGTTCTTGCCGTCGCCGTCCTCGCCGTCCTCGCCGTCCTCGCCGTCCTCGCCGTCCTCGCCGTCGTCGGTGTCCTCGGCGTCTTCCCGGTCCTCGGTCTCTTCGGCGGCGGTCCCGTCACCGGTGTGCTCGGCCTCGGTGGTCTCGCCGAGGGCACCGGAGGCCAGCAACTTCTTCTGCGCCTTCGTGACGCCGTCGGCCTCCAGCTCGGCCAGGGCGGTGAGCTGCTCCCGGCTGAGCGAGGTGAGCATCTCCTCCACCTCCTCGAGACGTTCACGCACCTCGTCCCGGGCCTTCCTGCGCCGCTCGGTGAGGGCGAGCTGCCGGTCCAGCGCCGTGCGGGAGGTACGGGCCAGCTCGCGGGCCGTACGCTCGGCACCGGTCAAGCGGCCCACGGCACCGGCACGCTCCCGTGCGAGCCGGCCGATCACCTGCCCCTGCTCGATCGCGTGCTGCGGGTCGCGGGCCAGGAGCAGGCGCATGTAGGGGGAGATGTCGGTACTGCTCTGGTACTGCTGGCGGGCCAGCCGGCCGGCCGCGCTCCGGCTGTCGTACAGGGAGAGCCGGGCACGGACCAGGGCGCGGTCCAGGCGGTCGGTCTCGGCGCGCTGCTTCTTCAGCTTCTCCTCGGTGGCGTTGTACGCCTCGGTGGCCTTCTCCGTCTTCCGGTACAGCTCCTGAAGATCCGTCAGCAGCTCGGCGACGGAGACGTCCCCGGCCGGTTCCGGCTTCGGGGCCGCGGTGGCGGGGACGGGCGCGAGGGCCGTCGTCGCCGCCGTCGCCGCGACACAGACCAGACGCACGAGCCGTGCTGACATGCCATCACCTCCGGTGCGGGGGCGGCCGTTTCGGCCACCGGACACTCGTGAGGATCAGGCGTGTGCGCGTCGAGCGCGCGGCGGGTGTGCGCGGTTCGGCGCAACGGGGTCACCCGTCGGCGTCGTCCGGCTTGCCGGGCGGCGTGGCGTCTGGCCCGCCGGGTGGCGTGGCCTCCGGCCTGTGCGGCTTCGACCACGGCCAGTTCAGCCGGCGGGGCGGCACGCCCTCCGGGGCGTACTCGTACTTCCAGCGGTTGGTCAGGCCGACCTTGCCCGGTCCCCGGGGAACGCGCCGGTAGAACAGCACGGTGTCCGGCCCGCCGTCGGGGTCCGGGACGGGGATGCGGTACGTCTTGGGCGGGTGGCCGGTGATGCCGAGGAGGACGGGCAGGACCCTGCCGTCCATGGGGCCGCCCTCGAAGGGGGTCTCTTCGCTTCTCACGGGATCAGTGTCAGACATCCTCGGCGAGCGCCCGGACCAGGGCGTCGGTCTGCGGGTCGCGGCGGGCGGTCACCGTCAGCATCGCCACGAACTGCTCGACGAGCCAGTCGCGCAGTTCCCCCGCGGGGGGCTGCTTGTCCTCGTCGAGCCAGATGAGCGACGACGCCTCCACGGCGGTGATCCACATACGGACGGTCATGCGCAGGCCCGGACCGGGGTCGGTGGCGCCCAGGTGACTGAGGATGTGCTCGGCGGCGACGCGGCGGACCCCGTCGACGATGGCGGTGGTCCGTGAGGTCTCCACGACGCTGCCGCCCTGGAGCAGGGCACTGAAGCCGGTGTCGTGCTCGTCGACGAAGGCGAGGTAGCGGTCGAGGGCACGGGACAGGCGGGCGAGGAGGGGGCCCTCGCGGGGCTCGTCGAAGCAGTGCTGGAGCTCGTCGGCGGCGGAGCGCAGCGCGGCCTCGTAGAGCTGCTGCTTGCCGCCCGGGAAGTACCGGTACACCAGGGGCCGCGAGACCCCGGCCGCCTCCGCCACGTCGTCGAGTGACACCTCCTCGGGGGCGCGGTGGGCGAAGAGGTCCAGCGCGGAGGTGAGCAGCTGGCTGCGGCGTTCCTCGACGCTGAGTCGCCGGTAGGCGGGGGTGGGGGCGGCTGGTGTCATGCCTCGCAGCGTAATCGGGGTGCCGGGGGCCGCGTAGCGGTGGCCGGGGCGGGCGTGAGGGGGGGGCGGGTCCCGCCGGGTAGGGCCCGCCCCGTCAGGCCAGCAGTCCCGACGACTTCCACAGGCGCCGGCCCACGCCCCGCAGCACCCCGATGTCGTCGAGGAAGTCGGTCAGGCGTTTGGAGCCGTTCTGCATGACCTCCCGGCGGTGGCCGCTCGCGCGGACCTGGGCGAGGGCCTCGCGCTTGTCCAGGCCCACGTTCGTGTAGACGTCCGGGTTCACGAAGGCCACCGAGAAGACGCGGGCGAACTCGCCGGAGGTGATGCGGGTGAACTCCTGGGACCACTTGGGGGCCGTCACCATCTGGCGGCGCAGTTCCTCACGGGCGTAGCGGACGTGACGGGCCTCCTCCACCACGTGGATGCGGGTGACGCCCCGGACGAGGGTCTGGACCCGCTCGTCGGGGAACGTCAGGCGCTGCATCCAGTCGAGGACCTCCTCGCCGAGCAGCGTGGCCGTGAAGGAACCCGGGGTGGTGGAGATCGTCTTGAACAGGCGGCCGAGTTGCTGGTGGACGCGGCCGACCGGGTACCAGGGCGTGTCGCCGCGGGAGATCAGGCGGGCGAACATCTTGGAGTGGCGGCACTCGTCCTCGATCTCGGTGAGGGCGTAGCGGACGTGCGCGCTCGTCGCCGCCTTGTCGTAGATGTGGCGGACCAGGAGCTGCATCAGGATGATCTCGAACCAGATGCCGAGGGAGGCCAGCGCCGCCGCCTCGTGCTGGGAGAGCAGGATGCGCTGCTCCTCGCTCATCCGCTTCCACAGCGGCGTGTCGTAGAGCGACACCAGCTCCGGCGGCCAGAACCACTTGCCCTCCTCGAAGGGCGCGTCCCAGTCCAGCTCCTTGTCCGGGTCGAAGGAGTGCTTGGCGGAGGAGTCGAGCAGCCGCTGGGCCACCTGCTCCCGGTCCTTCAGCAGGCCGAGGGCATCGCGCAGTCCGTCGAGCGCGTCGGCTTCCGTCAGGGTCGTCATCGCTGCCACCTCGTTGTGCACACGTCACTGTTGCTCTTATGAGACTGCTTGTCAGCAAGCTCGTCAATCCCTTGCGCGCTACTTGTTGACCCGGTGTCTACCTCATGTGAGCCTGCGGGCATGCCGACCTTCGACCTGTACGCCATGGAACCGGAAGAGCCCGTCCGGCAGGTGCCGGCCAGCGGCGCGGCCCGCTTCAACTGGGAGTACGACGACGGCCGCGACCGCCTCCTCGCCCTCTACCAGAAGGGCAAGGACAAGCAGTGGGACGGTCAGAAGCGGATCGACTGGGAGCTGGAGGTCGATCCGTACGATCCGCTCGGCACCCCCGACGAGGCGATGTCCCTCTACGGGACCCGGCACTGGGCGAAGATGACGGAGAAGGACAAGGGCGACCTGCGCAGGCACTACGCCTCCTGGCAGTTCAGCCAGTTCCTGCACGGCGAGCAGGGCGCGATGATCTGCGCCGCGCGCATCGTGGAGTCGGTCCCCGACCTGGACGCGAAGTTCTACTCCGCGACCCAGACCATGGACGAGGCCCGGCACGCCGAGATCTACGGCCGGTTCCTGCACGAGAAGATCGGGATGCTCTACCCGATCAACGACAACCTCCAGGCCCTGCTCGACGACACCCTGCGCGACTCCCGCTGGGACATGCCGTACCTGGGCATGCAGGTGCTGATCGAAGGTCTCGCGCTGGCCGCCTTCGGCATGATCAGGGACACGACCGACAAGCCGCTGCCGAAGCAGATCCTCGCCTACGTCATGCAGGACGAGGCCCGGCACGTGGCCTTCGGGCGGATGGCCCTGCGCGACTACTACCGGCAGCTCACGGACGCCGAGTTGAGGGAGCGCGAGGAGTTCGTCATCGAGGGCTGCTACCTCATGCGCGACCGGCTGCGGGGCGTGGAGGTGCTGGAGAACTTCGGCATCCCCAAGGCCGAGGCGGAGGAGTACAGCGAGCAGTCCGAGTTCCTCACCCTGTTCCGCAAGCTCCTCTTCAGCCGCATCGTGCCCTGCGTCAAGGACATCGGCCTGTGGGGCGAACGCCTCCAGCGGGCCTACGTCGACATGGGCGTGCTGGAGATGGGCGACTCCAGCCTGGACCTGTTGATGTCCGAGGACGAGGAGATCGCCGAGAAGCTCGACGCCGAGCGCTTCGCGGCGGAGGAGAAGGAGCGGGTGGCGGAGGTGCGGGGGGCGATCGAGGCCGGGCGGGCGACCGGCGGCTGAGCGGCCGTCAGAGCGCGCAGCCGAGCCCCTTGGGCACCTCGCCGATCAGCGGTGTCGCTCCCTGGGGCGGGAACGACGTCCGCAGGGTGAAGGCGTACGGTGTCGGGCCGTGCGTGCGCAGGTGCAGGACGCGGGACTCGGCCTCGGCGACCGTGGGGCGATGGCCCGCCGGGACCCACCAGAGGGCCACCATGGCCTCCTGGACCCGTTCGAACCACTCGCGGCGGCGGGCGAGCATCTCCCGGTGGCGGCCCTGGTACATGTACGCGGTCAGCGCGTCGGTGTCGCGCCACACGGACATGTTGATGATCAGCCAGGAGTCGCCGAAGACGGGCACGTCCGTGGCGTCGTCGCCGGCCTCGCCCTGAAGCCGCCAGACGAAACCGTCGGCCCCGTCCGCGTCGGCGTTCACCGGGTCGAGGTTGGCGACGAAGTCCTTCAACCGCGGGGAGTCCAGCGGGGCCTTGAGGCGGCCGAGGTTGACCTGGGCGAGTTCGTACACGGCGGCGGGCTCAGTCATGGACCGAACGGTAGGTCGGGAGATCCTCGTCCCGCCACCCCCGTCTCATCCACCGGTCGGCCGCCAACCGGTCGACGGGTCGGGGGACTTCAGGACCGCCTCCATCACCGCCCGCGCGATCGGCGCCGCGTCACCGCCCCCGCTGATGTCCACGCGGTCCGCCTCCGCGTCCTCCACGACGACCGCGACCGCCACCCGCGGCGCCAGGTCCCGGTCGCCCTGCGCCCAGGAGACGAACCAGGCGTACGGAACACCGGAGTTGCCGAGACCGTGCTGGGCGGTACCGGTCTTGCCGCCGACCGTGGCCCCGCGGATCGCGGCATTGCGCCCGGTGCCGTTCTCGACCACGTCCCGCATCATCGCCCGCAACCGCACCGCGGTGGACGGGTACATGGCCTGGCGGATCGCCCGCGAGCCGGCCGTCGCGAGGGTGCTGCCGCCCGGCCGGGTCGTGCGCTCCACCAGATAGGGGTCCCGTACCTGGCCGCCGTTCGCCACGGCCGCGGCGACCATCGCCATCTGCAGCGGTGTGGCGCGGGTGTTGTACTGGCCGATCGCCGACAGGGCCAGCTGCGCCCGGTCGAGCGTGGTGTCGAAGGTGGACCGGGCCACCGGGAAGGGGATCCTCAGCTCCGCGTTGTTGAAGCCGAAGGCGTGCGCCGTGGCCGTCATGTCCGTCACGCCCACCTCCACGCCGAGCTTGGCGAACACCGTGTTGCAGGAGAAGGTGAAGGCCTCCCGCACGGAGGCGTCCGCACAGCCCTTCGAGGCGTTGGTCAGACGCGTGCGCGTCCCGGGCAGCCGGTAGGGGTCGGGGGAGTCGGTCGGCGCCTCGAGGTCGGTGACCACACCGGCGTCCAGCGCGGCGGCCGCCGTGACGACCTTGAACGTCGAACCCGGTGGATACGTCTGCCGCACGGCCCGGTTGAGCATCGGCCGGTCCTTGTCCGCGGTGAGCCGCGTCCAGGCCTCGGCCGCCGCCGCGCCGTTGCCCGACAGCGGCTGCGGGTCGTAGGACGGGGCGGACATCAGGGCGAGGATCCGGCCGGTCGACGGCTCCAGCGCCGCCACCGCGCCCTTGCGGCCCGCCAGCCCCTCGTACGCCGCCCGCTGCGCGGCCGGATCGAGCGTCGTGACGACGTCCCCGCCCGCGTTGCGGGCGCGCGTGAAGTCGTTCCACAGCCGGAACGGCGCCAGCATCGGGTCCGCGCCGGACAGCACGCCGTCCTCGGTGCTCTCCAGCAGCGTCGTCCCGTACAGCTGGGAGGCGAAGCCGGTGACCGGGGCGTACAGGGGCCCGTCGGTGTAGGTCCGTTCGTACCGCAGGTGCTCGCGGGTGTCCCGGGAGCCGGTGACGGGCCGGCCGCCGACCAGGATGTCTCCGCGGGGCAGCTCGTAGCGGGTGATGTCCGGACGCCGGTTGGCGGGATTGCGGTCGAACGCCGGGGCCTGGACGACCTGCACCCGGGCCGCGTTGACCAGCAGCGCCACCAGCAGCAGGACGCAGAAGTACCCGGCGTGCCGGATGTGCCGGGTCACCGGACGTCCTGCCCGTCGTAACCGCGCCGGGCCGAGTCGCTCACCCGGACCAGCAGTGCCACGATCGCCCAGTTGGTGACCACCGAGGACCCTCCCTGGGCGAGGAACGGCATCGCCATGCCGGTCAGCGGGATCAGCCCGGTCACGCCGCCCGCGATCACGAACACCTGGAGCGCCACCAGCGAGGCCAGGCCGACCGCGAGCAGCCGGCCGAAGGGCTCGCGCTGCGCGAGGCCCGCCCGGAAGCCGCGCTCCACCAGCAGCCCGTAGAGGAGGAAGACGGCACACAGGCCGGCCAGGCCGAGTTCCTCGCCCGCGGTGGCCAGGATGAAGTCCGACTTCACGGCGAAGCCGATGAGGAAGGAATGGCCGAGTCCGAGGCCCGTGCCGAGCATCCCGCCCTCCCCGAAGGCGAACAGCGACTGGGCCAGCTGGTTCGCGCCCTCGCCCGCCTCGATGGAGGCGAAGGGATGCAGCCAGGTCTCGATCCTGCTGTGCACGTGCGGTTCCAGCCGGCCGACGGCCACCGCGCCCAGCGCGGCCAGCAGCAGACCGACCGCGATCCAGCCGGTGCGGCCGGTGGCCACGTAGAGCAGGACCACGAACAGGCCGAAGAAGAGCAGCGATGTGCCGAGGTCACGCTCCAGGACCAGCACGCCCACGCTCACCAGCCAGACGGCGACGATCGGGCCGAGGACGCGGCCGGTGGGGAACTGGAGCTTCCAGACGCGGCGGCCGGTGTAGGCGAGGGCGTTGCGGTTCGCCGCCAGGTACGCCGCGAAGAACACCGCCAGCAGCACCTTCGCGAACTCGCCCGGCTGGATCGAGAACCCCGCGACCCGGATCCAGATACGGGCCCCGTTCACCGCCGGGAACAGGATCGGCAGCGTGAGCAGCACCAGGGCCGCGACCACACAGACGTAGGTGTAGCGCTGGAGCACCCGGTGGTCGCGCAGCATCAGCACGACCAGGATGAACAGCGCCACGCCCAGCGTCGACCACACCAGCTGGGCCGGAGCCGCCCGGTCGCCGGGGGTCTCCAGGTCGAGCCGGTAGATGAGCACCAGACCGAGCCCGTTGAGCAGTACCCCGATGGGGAGGAGCAGCGGATCGGCGTACGGGGCCCGCAGGCGTACCGCCAGGTGGGCCAGCAGCGCCAGCACGCCGAGGCCGGCGCCGTAGCCGGCCGCGCCGGGCGGGAGCGTTCCGTGCCGGGCGAGGCCCACGGCGCAGTAGCCGTACACCGACAGCAGGACGGCCAGCACGATCAGGGCGGCTTCGATGCCCCGGCGCCGGGGGAGGGGGCGGACGGCGGGCGCGGGCGGGTCCGCCGTCGCCACGATGATTCCGGCCTTGCTCATGTCCGGAACTTACCCAAATCGCGCATTTTCTGAGCCTTTGGGTGACCGTGTGTCAGCACCAGCGTGGCGCGGGGCCGATGTTGTCGATGTAGCGGGCCGCGCCCCAGGCCCAGGTGCCGTCCGTCAGGAGGTACCAGAGCGGATTGCCCTGGACCGTCTCGCCGCCGGTCTTGCAGAAGATCGTGACGGTGTCGCCCCGATGGGCGTACCGGATGATCTGCGAACCGCGGTTCGGGGCGCTGCGCAGCGCCAGGGTGTTCGCCGTGACGACGCCCCTGTACAGGCTCGGGTCGTGGTGGCCGTTGCCACCGTTGCCCCCGTTGCCGCCGCTGGGGTCCTGCCATCCGTTGCCGCCGTTGCCGCCGCCGGGGTTCTGGTGGCTGCCGTTGCTGTTGCCGTTCCCGCCGCTGGGGTCCCAGTCGTCGTGTGCGTCGGCGGCGGCCGGTGTGATGGCGGCCGCAGCGGCGAGAAGTCCGGCGGCGGTGGCTATGCAGAGGCGGAAGCGCAGGGACATGGGGGATACCTCCATGTGGGGGCGAAAGGACGGAACCTGACTAATCGCCACATTAGGAGCGCCCTGCGGGTGCCGCCCCCCACGCTGGGCCATAGGAGGGGGCCGGGACGGGACCCAGTAGGAGCGGCCGGACGAGACCCAGGAGGGGACCGGGAGGGGGACGGAGGAGACCAGGAGGGGCGCCGGGCCCCTCAGTCCGCCGCCAGCCGGAGGGTGGCCACCGCTCCGCCCTCCGGCGCGTTCGCGAACTCCAGCCGCGCGCCCAGCACCTCCGCCTGCCCCGCCGCGATGGTCAGCCCCAGCCCGTGCCCGCGCGTCCCGCCCTCGGTGCGGAAGCGCTGCGGCCCGTGCGCGACCAGGTACTCGGGGAACCCGTCCCCGTGGTCGCGCACCGTCACCACCGGCCCGTCCACGGTCAGGACGACCGGCCCCCGCCCGTGCTTGTGCGCGTTCGCCACGAGATTGCCCAGCACCCGCTCCAGTCGCCGCCGGTCCGTCTCCACCGACACGTCCCGTACGACCCGGACCTCCGTGCCGTCGCCCGCCGCCCGCACCGCCCGCTCGGCCAGCGGGCCCAGCCGCTCGGTGTCCAGCTCCACCCGCTCCCGCCCGGTGTCCAGCCGGGAGATCTCCAGCAGGTCCTCGGTGAGGGTGCGCAGCGCCGCCACCCGGTCCCGGACCAGCTCCGTGGGACGGCCCGGCGGCAGCAGTTCGGCGGCCGCGTGCAGCCCGGTCAGCGGCGTGCGCAGCTCATGCGCCACATCCGCCGTGAACCGCTGCTCGGCGAGCAGCTTGCCCTGGAGCGAGGCCGCCATCGAGTCCAGGGCGGCGGCGACCGCGGCCACCTCGTCCGGCGGGCCGGCCGTCGAGCGCGGGCCCGTGCGGGGGTCGTTCACCCGCGCGTCCAGGTCGCCCGCGCTGATCCGCCGGGCCACCAGCGCCGTGGTGTGCAGTCTCCGGGTCACCCGCGTCACGGCGAACGCCCCGACCAGCAGGGTCGCCCCGATGGCCAGGCCCGACGACCACAGGATCGCCCGGTCGAGGCCCTCGATCGTGCGGGCCTGCTGGGCGTAGTCGACCGCCACGGCCAGCGCCCGGCCCCCTTCCACGGGACCCGCCGCCCACATCGTGGGGCGCCCCTCACGCTCGGCGACCATCGTGCCGCGGTCCCCGGCCGCCGCGAGGTCCCGCAGCTCACCGGGCAGCTCCGGCGGATCCACCCCGGCGCCCCGGTGCGGCGTGTCCCCGGCCTCGTACCGCTCCGTCGCCTGCGTCAGCCGCTGCAACGCCTGGTCCCGGGCCTGGTCGACCGTCTGGTTCGTCACCTGCACGTGCACCAGGACGCCGAGCAGCGCCGCCAGCGCGCAGCACATCACCGTGATGAAGGCGGCGGCCTTGGCGGCGAGCGTCCCGGACCACTGGGGGAGCACGGGCCTCATCCGCCGCTCGCCGAGGGGGAGGGGGCGGAGGGTGAGACCGCGGAGGCTGAGACGGCGGGGGAGGCGGACCGGGAACCGTTGGGGGACGCGGACCGGGTCTCAGTGGGGGAAGCGGCGCCGGAACCGGTGGGGGAGGCCGACGGGTGCCGGGGGTGCTTGCGCGGACCGGTGCGCAGCATCTCGTCATGGGTGAGCAGCATGGCCCGCTGGTCCCGGTCCCAGGTCCACTGGAGGCGGTACTCGTACCCCGCGACCTCGGAGGGCGAGCGGATGACCAGGGAGCGCCCGGCCAGCTCGACACCGCTGAGCGCGTCCTCCCACGCCATCACCTGCACCAGCCGGTGCTTCTCCACGGTGTAGACGCGGACCGCGGTCGTCTTGCCGGGCAGCAACGGGAAACCCAGCGTCAGGTCGTCGCGCCCGTCCCCGGTCAGGTCCCGGTAGTACGGCCGGAGCACCGGGCACTTTCCGCGGCCCGGGCCCTTCGCGCAGTGGCCCATCTCGCGCTCGGTGTCACGGTAGGGCGCCTTGGGGCCCTCGTAGTCGCCCGGGTTCCGGGCGATCTCGGCCCGGACGATCTCCACCGGGTCGACCCGCCGGATGTCGTCGCCGGGAACCTTCACCCCCTTGACCACCTCGGTGTTCACCTCGCCGATCTCGAAGGCCGGGCTGGACGCCGGGGTCAGCTCCGGCCAGAGCCGGGCCGGCCCCCGCGCCGTCGGTGTGGAGCCCGCGCCCTCCAGACCGCCCGCGTCGCCGCAGCCCACGGCGGTGGCCAGCAGCAGGGCGACGACGCAGAGGCGACGGGCGGCCTTCCCGGGGCGGCTGAGGGGCACTGCACTCCTGGCGGTTCGTGGTGATCACACGGGACGGACGGACTCGCGGCCGACGCGATCATCGGACGCGTACACCTTATTCGCGGGGAAGTCCTATTTGCGCGGGAGGGCGGCCGGATGCGTCCGGCCGCATGCGCGAACCGTGCGGGAGTGAGCGGTGCTACTCGGTGAGTTCCTCCAGCAGCCGGGCCGTGGCGAGCCCGGCCCGCAGGTACGCGACGAACAGGTCGTTGTGCAGCGCCCAGGGCGAGCGACGGGCCCGGATCAGCCGGATCGCCGCCTCGGCGGAGCTGCCCTGACGCATCAGCGCGTGCGCGACGACGAGGCCGGAGCGGTTGTACCCGTGGTAACAGCGGACGAGGACCCGGCGCCCCTCGTCCATCGCCTCGCAGGCGGCCTCTGCCAGCCGGATCACCCCGGCGAGCTGCGTCCCGTCCAGCGGCCCGTCGGGAATGGGCCACACATGGTGCCGGACGCCCGGATCCGGCCCGTGCCCCGGCAGCCGCAGCAACGTCTGCACGAGGTCGAACTCGTTCCGTACGACGGCGATCTCCAGGTGCCCCAAGGACCCCGTGTACTCGTGGCCGCCCATCCAGAGGCCCGGGACGACCTCGCTCCACGGGCTCTGAGGAGCGGGCACGTCGGGTTTACTGCGGGTACGCAACGGCGCCTCCCCACCATCACCGCCCGAGGGTCCGCGGGCAGGCCCCAACTCCTCTCCAAGGTAACCGGGTTCTTGCCCCCGCAGCACCCCGCCTGTTCCCATGGACTGGGGTGATGGTGCATGAACGGACTGCGCGTCATACCGACCTGGCGGCACGGCCGGGAGTGGCTGTACGTCTGCCTCCCGGACGGCAGGAACATCGCCTGGTACGACCGTGAGGCGGCCCGGGTGAGCCTGCTCGGCGAGGACCGCGAGGACGACGTCCTGCGGGCTCTGGGCCCTTTCATCACCGGGCCGGTGACGGTGGGGCCGCCCCCGGTGCCGACCCCCGCCGAACTGGCCCGCCTCAGCCTCCACCCCGACGACGACCTGGCCCCGAACCGCCCCGGCGAGGCCCTCATCGTCGCCCTCGACCGTGACCCCGGCCCCGCGCACCGGCTGCGCCCCGACCCGCGCCGCAGGGCCCTGGCGGCCGAGCAGACGGTCGGCGACGCCCTGGACGCTCTCGACGGCGCGGGCTGGCATGCCCTGCATTCCGTGCCGCTCCCCGGCGGTGACCGCATTCACCACCTGCTGATCGGCCCCGGCGGCCTCTACGCCGTCCACACCCTGCACGCCCGCAGGCAGCGCGTCCGGATCGCCGACCCCATGATCACGCTGGGCCGCCGCGACCCCCAGCCCCTGCTGCGCCGGCTCCGCACCGACGCCGACCGCGCCTCCTACGCCCTGACGGCAGAGGTCCGCCCCGTCCTCGCCCTGGTGGACCCGGCGGCGGTGTCGATCCCGGCCGCCCCGCGGGAGGTCCAGGTCGTGACGGCCCGGGAGGTGGAGGAAGTGGCCCGCCGCGGCGGAGTCCTGAAACCGGCGGACGTGGAGGCCCTGCACGCGATGGCCCGGGACCGGAACACATGGACGCGGGTGTGAGGAGCCACCGACCCGACACCGGGCGGGCCCAGTGCGTCTCCCCACCGAGGCCCTGACCACCGCCGAGTCGGGCTGCCGGTCGGCTGTCAGGCTCCCGGGCCCGGGGCACACGCGCCCGCGACGGCACCCCGAACGGCACGCAGGAATCCGGCAACGCTGACGGCACCCCGAAACGGCAGCACAGGGCCCCGGCTACGACAGGCAGGCCCGGAACGGCCCCTCACCCCCGGCCACCGCGACAGCCCCCGCTCGACAGCCCCCGCTCGACAGCCCCTGCTCGACAGTCCCTGCTCGACAGCCCCGGCTAAGGCAGCACCCCGGCCGAGTCGGCGTCCAGCAGCGGCGCGAGCAGATCCCCGAAGTCCTGCAGCCGCGGTGCGATGTCCCCGGCGCGGAAGTCCAGCCGCCCGGGCGCGCGGCAGTCTTCGATCTCCGCCCAGGTCACCGGCGCCGAGACGGTCGGTTCCGCGCGGGCCCGGAGGGTGTAGGGGGTCGCGGTCGTCTTGCGGGCGGCGTTCTGGCTCCAGTCGACGAAGACCTTCCCGGGCCGAAGGCTCCTGGTCATCCGGTGCAGCGCGAGCCGCGGCATGGCCTTCTCGGCCTCGACGGCGAGTGCCTTGGCGTACTCGGACACCCGCTCGGAGGAGGCCCCGCGCACGGCGGCGAGCAGATGCAGCCCCTTCGAGCCGGAGGTCTTCGCACAGGTCTCGATGCCGTCGCGCGCGAGCCGCTCCCGCAGCCACAGCGCGACCTCGCAGCACTGCACGATGCCCGCCGGCGCCCCGGGGTCGAGGTCGAAGACGATCCGGTCGGCCTCGTCCGGCGTGTCCACGAGCCACTGGTGGGTGTGGAACTCGGTGACGAGGTTGGCCGCCCACATCAGGCTCGGCAGATCCTGCACCAGGACCATCCGCGAGGGCCCCTCGACCCGGGGCACCTCGGCGGTGGTGACCCACTCGGGCGTACCCGGAGGCACGTTCTTGGTGAAGAACACCTGCCCGTCCGGCCCGTCGGGATAGCGCAGGAAGGACACCGCCCGATCACGCAGATGGGGCAACAGAACCTCGGCGACGGTCGCGTAGTAGTGCAGCACCTCGCCCTTGGTGAAGCCGGTGGCGGGATACAGCACCTTCTCCAGATTGCTGAGAGCGAGCCGTCGCCCCTCCACCTCGGTGATAGGCGCCATACGATAAGAATCCCACGCAAACCGTGACGAACACTCCCGAGCGTGACCGGAAGGGTGCTGCACGTGAGATCCATCTGGAACGGCGCCATCTCGTTCGGCCTGGTCAGCATTCCGATCAAGCTGGTGAACGCCACCGAGAGCCACTCGATCTCCTTCCGCCAGATCCACACCGAGGACGGCGGCCGCATCCGGTACCGCAAATTCTGCGAACTGGAGGACCGGGAGGTCACCCAGGGAGAGATCGGCAAGGGCTACGAGGACGCGGACGGCACGATCATCCCGATCACCGAGGAGGACCTGTCCAGCCTGCCGCTCCCGACGGCCAAGACGATCGAGATCGTCGCCTTCGTCCCGGCAGACCGGATCGACCCCCTCCAGATGGACGCCGCGTACTACCTCCAGGCCAGCGGCGCCCCGGCGGCGAAGCCGTACACCCTGCTGCGGGAGGCGCTGAAGCGCAGCAACAAGGTGGCGATCGCCAAGTTCGCCCTGCGCGGCAGGGAGCGCCTGGGCATGCTCAGGGTCGTCGGCGAGGCCATCGCCATGCACGGCCTGCTGTGGCCTGACGAGGTTCGCGCCCCGGAAGGCCTGGCCCCCGAGACCAACGTCACCGTCCGTGACCAGGAACTGGACCTGGCCGACGCCCTGATGGACACCCTCGGCGAGGTCGATCTGGAGGACCTGCACGACGAGTACCGCGAGGCCGTGGAGGAGGTCATCGCCGCGAAGGCCGCCGGCGAGGCCCCGCCCCAGGCCCCGGAGGCGCCCACGGGCGGCAAGGTCCTGGACCTGATGGCGGCCCTGGAGAACAGCGTCCGCGCGGCCCGCGAGTCCCGGGGCGAGGAGGCCGAGCACGCCGAGGTGAAGCCGCTCCCGCAGCGCGAGACGGCCCGGGCGGCCCCCAAGCAGACCGGCGGCAAGAAGTCGACGTCCACCGCCAAGAAGACGGCGGCCAAGAAGACCACGGCGGCGAAGAAGTCGACGGCGAAGTCGAGCCAGGGCACGGCCAAGAAGACGGCGTCGAAGAGCACCGCGAAGAAGACGGCGGCGAAGAAGTCGGCATCACGCAAGCGCTCGGCCTGACCCCCGGGCCATCAGTCCTGAAGACAGGCTGGAGGGGCACCATGCCGTACCCCACGCACCCCACGCACCCCACACACCACGGCACCGACGACGCGCTCGACATCCACTTCATCGGCAACGCGACCGTCCTGCTGTCGTACGGCCCGCTCACCCTGCTCACCGACCCGAACTTCCTGCACCGGGGCCAGTACGCCTACCTCGGTTACGGCCTGCTGAGCCGCCGTCTGACCGAACCGGCCCTCGACGTCCACGAACTGCCCCGCCTCGACGCCGTCGTACTGTCACACCTGCACGGCGACCACTGGGACCGCCGCGCCCGCCGGCACCTGGACCACACCGTGCCGATCCTGACCACCCCGCACGCGGCCCGCCGCCTCAGGGCGGTGCACGGGTTCCACCGCACGGCGGGACTGCGCACCTGGAAGGCGCTCACCCTCCAGCGCGACGGCACGCAGGTGACCGTCACCGCACTGCCCGGCAGGCACGCCGGTCACGCGATGCTGCGCCGGATGCTGCCGCCGGTGATGGGAAGCATGCTCGAGTTCGGCCCGGCCGGAGGCCCGCCCCGCATGCGCCTCTACGTCTCGGGCGACACACTCCTGTACGACGGCCTCACCGAGATCACCGAACGCTTCCCGGCGGCCGACCTCGCCGTCCTCCACCTGGGCGGCACCCGCCTCCCCGGCGGCTTCGTAGTCACCATGGACGGCTCCCAGGGCGCCGAACTGGCCCGCCGTCTGGCCCCCCGGCTCGTGCTGCCCGTCCACTACGGGGACTACACGGTGATGAGCTCGCCCCTGTCGGAGTTTCTGGCCGAGGCCGACCGGATCGGCCTCGGCGAACGAGTCCTGCACTGCGGCCACGGCGAACACGTCCGCGTCCCGTGCCCTCCCGGGACGGCCCCGAAGGCCGGCTGACTCCCGGCCTCAGGCCACCCGCCTGCCCTCCTGCTGCTCGTCCTCGTCCTCCTCCTCGTCCGGCAGATGGACGTCGCCGACCGCGATGTTGACCTCCACGACCTCGAGCCCGGTCATGCGCTCCACCGCGTTGATGACGTTGCTCCGGACGTCCGCCGCGGTGTCGGCGATGGCGGCGCCGTACTCGACGACCAGCGCGAGATCAACGGCGGCCTGGCGCTCACCGACCTCCACCTTGACCCCCTGGGCGACCCCACCGCCCCCGCCCGGCACCCGCTGACGCAAGGCCCTGGTCATCCCGCCACCGAGATGATGCACCTCCGGAATCTCCCGGGCCGCCATACCCGCGATCTTCGCGACGACCGGGTCCGCGATGGTGGTACTCCCACGCGTCCCGGGAGCGCCCAGGCCGTCCTGCGATGTGTTCCTGTGCTGAGTGGTCTCCGTCATGACCGCCACCTCGAAGAATCGGTGAGGGATGAGCAGCATCGTTCTCCTCCACGGTAGAACAATGGTGCGTATGGGGCGAAAGTGCGGTCTGTTTCCCTCCGCCGCCTCACCCCCTGCGGGTGAGGCGGCACGCCGCGCGCTGCGGCTCACTCGGTGAGGTCGTCGGCAGTTAGCGGGGCGGAGTCCTTCTGGGGCTCCTGGTCGGTGACGCCCTCGGGGCGGTAGTAGCGGGTGGCGCTCGCGTACTCCTCGGTCTTGCCGTACATGATCACATAGCCGAGGAGGGCGGTGATTTGCCACGGGGAGGGTATGGCGGCACCGGCCAGACGAAGCGCCTGGTCTGCGGTGATCGGGCCGGCCGGGACCTCGACCATGATCTCTGCGGCTCGTGGGGGCTCCACGTAGCGGAAGAGGTACGGCAGACCGTCCTTGATGTTCTTCAGCAACTTCCGCAGGCTCGTCGCCCCGGCCCGCACTCCCTCCACGGGCGCGGAGAGGTTGATCGGGTACTGGACGTCGAAGTGGTCCTTCTTCAGAACGGTCGTGTCACGCTTGCTGCCGGGGTCCCTGCTGCCGAACCCGCTGTTGTTCCAGGGCAGACCGCCTCGCTCGTTCTTGTAGTGGTTTATGAGCAGTTGTTCGGGGCCGAGGGCGTAGAAGTCGTCGTCCACGTAGAGGCAGCTGAATGTGACCTCGGTGAGGTCGACGTTGAGGCGGCCGCCGATCTTGCGAAGGTGGTTGCGCAGCCGACCTGGCAGGCCCTTTGCCTTTTGGTCTGCCTTGCCCACGTACACAATCTGGCCGTTGATGTACAACTGGTAGACGCCTGGGCGCTCCTCCAGCTTCGTGAGATTCTCCTCGCTGAGCTGGACTGTGCCCAGATTGTTGAGGGCCTTGGCCAGCTGGTCGCCGAGCGCCCTGGTGATGCTGAGCCGGAAGTCGTCGTGGAACTGGCCGCGGCCGTCAACTCCGCTGATCCCCGCCATGTGGTGCTCTTTCCCCTGGTGCGCGCTGGTCAGGGGGCAGTTTATGATGTCCCCGCGCATTCGATCGCTCGTTCGAGTGAATGGTCCTGGCTTGTCATACTCCGCGGTACGCTTCCGGCATGGACGGCCAGGCAGAAGACACCAAGATCCCGAGCGACCGCAAGAGCGTGGAGCTGTTCGCGGGAGGCGGCGGCCTCGCCATGGCGGTCCACCGGGCGGGGTTCCGTCCAGTATTGTTCAACGAGTTCAACAAGAGGGCTTGCGAGACCCTGGTCGCCAACGCCGGCAAGACTCTCGGTGACGACGGGCTTGTGGTGGTCCAGGACACTCAGCCCGTTCCTCCCGCTCCGGGGGAACCCGCCCCCCTCTACCCCGGCGACGTGCGGGACCTGGACCTCACGAAGTTCGCGGGGGAGGTCGACGTCCTCGCCGGTGGTCCGCCCTGCCAGCCGTTCAGCGCTGGAGGGGTCGCCAAGGGCGACGAGGACAAGCGGAACATGTTTCCCGCCGTGTTCAAGGCCGTCCGTGACATGAGACCGAAGGTCGTCCTCTGCGAGAACGTCCGCGGGCTGCTGCGCGACTCCTTCAGCGACTACTTCGCGTACATCCTCAACGAGTTGCGGCTGCCCTTTGTCGAGCGTAAGGACTCCGATACTTGGCAGCGGCACAACCAGCAGCTGCTCGATCGGTTCGGGGACCTGGGTGTGACCGTGGAGGACCCGAAGGCCGTCAGGGCGCGCAAGGGACCGCTCCCGGAGGACACGGATCTCGGCGGCCTCACCGAGTACGACGACGACGACGAGCACTACCGAGTCCTGCATTTCGAGGTCAACGCCGCCGACTACGGGGTTCCCCAGGTGCGGAACCGCGTGATTATCGTGGCGTTCCGCGCCGACCTCGGCGTCGATGTGGTGAGGGACTTCCTGCGCCGGGTCAGGCCGACCCACTCCGAGACCGCCCTCCACCGCTCGATGCTCGTCGACGGGAGGGGGTACTGGGCTCGCCACCCGGAGGTCCCCGACTACGTCAAGGCGCGTGTCAAGGCGCGAGTGACCAAGAGGAACCTGGAGGACGACGGCCGCGATCCATGGCTGACGCTTCGCGATGCCATCAAGGGGTTCGGCAGGGATCCGAAGCTGCCCGCCCTCCCGGACGTGGAACTGAGCCGCCTGGAGGAGAAGCACGACTTCGGCGGAATGCTGTTCCCCGGCCACATCGGCTGGCCGGGCGCCAGGATCTACAAGGGTCACACTCCGAACGAGTTCGACCGCCCAGCCAAAACCGTCAAGGCGGGCGTGCACGGGGTCCCCGGCGGTGAGTCTGTCATGTTGCTCGACAAGCGGATCCCCGACCCCACGTCCCCCGACGGATGGCGACACCTGCACCGGTACATGACCGTCAGGGAGACGGCCCGTGTCATGACTTTCCCCGATGAGTGGGTCGGGTCCGGCCCGCGCGGGGAACAGATGCGGCAGCTCGGCAACGCCGTCCCCGTCGCCCTCGGCCAGTTCTTCGCCAAGGCCATTAAGGACGCCCTGGACGCGGTTGGGAAGTAGCGAGATGAGACGGCCCACTGAGCACGTCGGGCAATGGAAGAACAGTCTTCCGCCCGAGCGTGCCTACAGACGCCGAGCCGGCTCCGCCGCCCCGACCGTCGAGCAGGACCGGGCCGCTGGAGGACGGGAACGGCGCTGTGTGGCCCTCGGCGACGGCCGCTATGCCCGCGCCTCGGTCGCTCTCAAGCTGTATCGGCGGACCCGTCGCATCCGTGCCTACTTGCGCTGGTCCCAGGATGGCTCGACACAGGAACGCTACGTGTGCGAGGTCGACCACCCCACGCGCAAGGAGAACCTGGCCGAGGCATGGAGACGCGCCCACGAGAGGGGCATGGCCTGCGAGGAGCCCCTACCGGACGGCTCCAAGGCGTCCTCCAACAGCGTCCGCGCGGTGATGCGCGCCAACCGTGGCAAGGACACAGGACCGGAACTCGCCCTACGTAAAGAGCTCTACCACCGCGGCCTCCGTTACCGGGTCGACACTCGTCCCATCCCGGACGTTAGGCGTAGGGCTGACCTGGTGTTCCTCGGCGCCCGGGTGGCGGTGTTCGTGGACGGCTGCTACTGGCACGGCTGCTCGGAGCACTATCGGCCCGCGACCAAGAATGCCGAGTTCTGGCAAGGGAAGATCAACGACAACCGCGACAGGGACCGAGAGACAAACGAGATCCTGCGCGCTGCGGGCTGGACGGTCATTCGGGTCTGGGAGCACGAGCTCCCGCGAACCGCGGCGGACGTGATCTCCGAGGTGGTGCGGGCCCGCAGGGAACGGGCGCCCGGAAGGCGGGGAGCGCGCGAAGCACTGGCCGCCCCGGGCCCTGGCTAGACGGCGGGGTGACTGTGGCCTGCGCGGACCGACCGGCCCGCCGGGACGTTCCCAAAAGGAGCGCCAAAGCGTTGTTCGCGGACGGCTCTGCCACTGCGGCCTTCGATCACGGGCGAGCGTGCCACCCTCGATTGAGGATGGCGTGCCCTCACCTGCTGAGGTGCTGTGGCTGCCCGAACCCTGCTGGGCGTGCCAGGTTTCCAGGGCGAGTGCTGGCCGCACCCATATGTAGAGACAGAGGTCAACCGGTTCCGGTCGGAGGCGGGAAGTCGGTCGCCGTCCGAGCCGGGCACGCGCTCCACGCGCAGCCATGGCTAACCTGGGCGGTCCCGTCGACAAGGTGGAACAGCAGCAGGAGCACGCACCCTTCCACGGTCTTCAACTCCAAGGCGTGGCGGCGGAGGCTGGAGATCTGGGCGGTACTGGTGCCACGCCGAACGACCAGGGGCGCATGGCCAGCTGCGGTGGTGAATGTCCGACTCATGGGTGCTTGACGGAGGTCAAGGCGCCAGGTCAGCCAGGAGTTGATCCGGATTCCGCTGCCCCGAAGGACGTCCCGGTCGACGGTGATTCGAGCGCCAAGGAAGTCACCCTCGACGGCCATGGTATCGGGTTGAGTAGGTTCCTCCTCCTCTATAGGTCGCGCCCCCCGGGAGACGAGGTCGATAAGACCCTGGTCGGTCTCGCCGATCTGATCACTGAGCAGACACTGGGTGAGCCGCCAGGCACTGACCGGGTAGATCTCTCGTACCCTGGCGAAGAGCGCCGCTCTGGAGATGGGGCCGAACTCGGTGACTACACCGACGAGGGCCTCGACAGCGTTCTTGTAAGGCGTGATACGCAGGTGCGACCATTCGGACAGTGCCCAGGTGCCTTCGGGGCGCAGCTGCGTGAACCGGTCGTCACGCCGCAGTGCCTCTCGTGCCGCGGCGGCGGTCGCCACTGACATAGGGCCGACGAGTTCTTCCACCGGGCACGGGTGACCGGTGTTCAACAGCCACAGATACGCGGCATCTCGCCCCCGGGCCTGGCGTCGGACCCAATGTCCTTCCGCGCTCCGAGTGACCCGGGACTGAGGGTGGGCCAGGATCTCGGCCAACGGAATCCCGCTGGGTACGCCTGCATCCGCGGCCGCGCCGTCCAGGTCGGAGTCGAGCAAAGGGGCCTTGGTCGTCATATCCTTGAGCACCTTGTCGAGAGCGTCCAGGCGCGCGGTCCACCAGCCGCGGAGCGGCCCTGCCCAGGTACGCGGCGCGCCAAGGCCCGCTTCGGCCAACAGCAGCTCCACGGCGAGGTGATCCTTCAAGTCAAGAGTCGCCGAGAAGGACGACCTTCGAACAGCGGGGCTCTCGCCCAGGGCGCGCACCGTGTCACGCCAGCCCTCACAGAGGACGTCCGCGAAACTCGCGAGTTGGCGCTGTGTCTCGGTCATGATCTGGCGAACCCTCTCCCGGCTCACCTTGAGTTCAGCTCCGATGACTTCGAGGGTACGGCCCTCCGCCCGCCCCTCGGCTATGGTTCTGGCCCGCTCGTCGACCACGGCCTGCCATGCCCGAATCAACCATTCGTCATCGACCATGACCTCTCCTACATCTCGTCGAAGTAGACGACCCGCACGCCGAGGAACTGGGCCAGACGCGCGTGCTCGGCTTTCTGCTCATGGGTGAGCGGGTTGAGGAAGGGGTCTACGACACAAATGGTCCAAGGGGCGGTCTCTCCGTTGGCGCGGTCGAGTATGGCGGGCCACACCAGGTGCTTGAACTGGGACGCCTGACCGGTCACGAAGTGCAGCTCCTCGTCTTCCCGGCCAACTCGCCGAACGGTGGCCCGGATGGGCTTCAGCTTCTTGGAACCTGGGACGATCTCCCACTCGCCGCCGAGCGAACTCTCGATGATCTCCTCAAGAGTCGCGGCCTGCTGCTGGATGTACTGGGCGTACTTACCCAGGCCTCGACGCGATCGCTCGTACTCCTTCATCGGACCGTCCTTGATCCAGGGTCTGACGTTGGCGGATTGTCCCAGGAAGTCGATGAGCCGGCCTCCGATGTCGGGATCGTCCGTCCACTCCTGGTAGAGACGGGTCCGGTCGGCGTCCTGCAGATGGGTCCAGCGCTTCCTGCCGGCGTGCTCGTAGAGGCGCGTGACCACGGCCGCCTCGACCGCGGTGGGGATCTTGTAGTCGGTCACAGGATTCCTTTCGGGATGGGGAACTGGAGACGGACCTCGTCCGCTGCGGTCTCGAGGTCGGCGGCGTCCTGGATCCACATGTCCATGAGAGACCCGACGGTCTCGTCTTGGAACTCGATCCGCGAGACGTGCGGGAGCTCCAAGTGCTCGGCCTCTTGCGCCTCGAGAGTGCGTCTGAGGTTCAGCGCCGCGGCGGCGCGGCGGATGTCGGTAACGAAGTCCAGTACCTTCAGGGCCTTCTTGGTGGGGCTGAGCCGCAGTCCACGTCCCAGCTGCTGTACGAAGATTCTTCGGCTGTGGGTGACCCGGAGGAAGGCGATGAGGTTCACGTCGGGGACGTCGACACCTTCGTTGAACACGTCAACACAGGTGACGACGGGGATGCGCCCCAGGCGGAACTCGTTCAGCAGAACGTTCCGGTGTCGTTTGGCCAGGCCACTGTGGAGATAGGAGGCCTTGGCCCACGCGGGGTCGGAGACCGAGAGAAGCTTTGCCATGTGCTCGGCGTGTTCGATGGTCTGGCAGAAGACGATCGCCCGGGGCTCGACTGTCTCCCGCCAGGCCGTACGGAGATGCTCGACGATCTCCTCGTCCCGCTGAGGCAGGAAGAGCCGGCGGTTGAGATCCTTGATGGAGTACCCGTGTCGACTGATCTCCTTGACCGCGTCCCAGTCCACGCCGTCCGCGTACAACTTGTAGTCCACGGCGGACAGGAAGCCGGCGGCCATACCCTCGGCGATGCCCATCGTGAAACTCGGGTAGCCGAAGCGAGCCGTGATGTCAAACTTGTCACCGCGCCAAGGGGTAGCCGTGACTCCGAATTTATCCGCAGTCGCACACAGATCGAGGAGTTCCGCAAACCTGCCGGTCTCGGCGACGTGGTGCGTCTCGTCGATCATGATGAGATCGGGGCGGTAACCGGCGCGGGTGACGGCCGCCAGCGCGGATTCGACGGTCGCGACCACCACGCCATCTAGGTTTCGGGGCTTGTTCTCCCCAGTGAGCAAGCGAGTCGGGACGCTCTTCGGGATGTGCCTCCAGAGCGCCTTCTCGAGTTGCTCGACTAGATCGCGCATATGGGCGACCACGAGGACCCTGGCGTCGGGGCGGGATTTGAGCAGGTTTCCGATGACCTCACCCCCGACAACCGTCTTGCCGAGTCCGGTCGCGAGTACGAGCAGCGCCGAACCTTCGGCGGTCAGGTCGCGTTCGATGGCTTCCACGGCCTGCGCCTGGTAGTCGCGAAGATCGTAGGGGTTCGGCACATGGTCCGGCATGAGCTCACCGATGGCCGCGAGCGTGGCACCGTGCCATAGCGTGATGTCGATACCAACTCCCGCCAGGGCGCGGATACGCTCTTCGGCCGACGCGGTGATGTCCGTGTTGGTGGCCAGGATGGCCTTGTCCGCCCGGTAGTGGGTGCGCGCCCGTTCAAGATCGTCAACGCCGGCTTGGTCCGCAGCGCCATGCGCCTTCCACTTGTTCTGGAACACCCACTGCTCACGGTCACGCACGGCCAACAGGTCGGCGCCGTGGTCATGGGCGCCGTCGATGACACGTACGTCATGGAAGCCCAAGTGCCAGAGGGTGCGCTCCAGGGCCTTGGTCAGCCCGGACGGACCACCGTCCCGCAGTTCGGCCGGCGAGAGGAACGCGGCTGTCATTTCTCGCCGGCCAGTTCGTCGGTGAGCAGGGTGACGCTGAGGCGGGCCCGCTGGAGCTGGAGGGCGGTGGCTTCACTCGCGAAGGTGCCGATGGTTGCCACGTCCGCGAGGTAGCCCGTGACCCTGGCCAGACTGAGGGACCGAGCGGAAGGTGACTTCACCCCACTGTATGGCCCCCGGAAGACGTGTCCGTCCAGGAAGGTCTCAGGCATCACCTCCACCAACCGAACAAGACTCAGGGCGGGAAGGTACGAGACGAAACCAGCGTCTTGCCCCAGGCGCTCGATCTGACCGACCTGACCGGCAGCGATCATGGACTCCTCGACGGAGGTCCGTTCCTCCTCGCTGAGGCCGCCATAGGCTCGTCCAAATACACCAGATCGCTGAAGCTCGTCGACCATGCGACGGCGGATCTCGTTCAGCAGATCGCGTGCTTCCGCTCCCACGGTCGTGCCGTCCAACGCGCTCTCCTTGAGGGAGGAGGCGCGGATGGCGGCGAGCATCTGGGACGGACTCCATTCGGAACGGCCTCGAACCTTGAGGAGAGGGGCCAGCTCGACAAGAAGGATGTCGGCGTAGTCCGCTCCGAACCGCCGGAACACCTCGTGGGAGCGGTCGATGAAAGCCATCAACTCGTTGCCGGCGCGCTGGTCCAAGAGAACCGGAACGGCCTTCCCTGAATCGTCGAGAAGGGACTCGCCGCTCTTGAGAACTCGCGTTTCGACGTTCAGGTGACCAAGGTCGGGGTGACCGTAGGGGCGAGTGAGGTGCGAGTGGCGCGTAGACGCGGCCTCGTAGCGAGCAAGGCGCTCGCTACGTGTCTCGGCCTTCGGCTCCTTCACTGTGGTAACCGTGCCGTCGCCAGTCATTGCGATACTGGCTAGCGAGGCGGCACCGGAGGACGGCGCGTTGACGGGAACCTGCAGAGCCTCCATCACCGCCCGCGCGTCTGGCTGGCTCGGGACGCTGGCCGCCGTCTTGGCCTCCACACCTCTGCTCTTGATCTCCTCGTGCTCGAGGACCGCCTGCCACCAACGCTCGTCCGTCTGGAACTCGGGGTTGCCCTTCTGGAACTCCTGGCCCCAACGACGGGTGGTCTCATGGAGAGGCTTACGACCATCCCCCGGGACGAGGCAGCGGAGACCGGCATCGTTACGCCGGAACCCCTTGTACAGCAGGGCGAGAGGACTCTCGTTCTCCTCATAGCCCAACGCCTGGGCCCTTTTCGGCTGTAGAGGGGCAACGCCTCGCAGTATCTCCACCGCGCTACGCCAGCTGCGGTCTGAGTACTCGAAGGCGTCCTTTTGATAAGTGACGGGAACATGGTCGAGATGAATCTCTCCGATGATCCGACCACCCTGGTGGGCGAGTTCGACGGGGTACTCGGGGTCCTCGTTACCTTCGGCGCCATCCGGGTTGTTCCAGGTGAACAGCTGCTTGTCCCAGCGCAGGATCTTGCGGCCGTTGCGCAGGAGATCGATCCCATAATCGGTCTTGTGTAGGTACCGCTGGATGCCCAGCCAGCCCCAGATCCGGCGCTGCCGGACAGTCAGCTTCGCGCTCCCGCAGTCGGAACAGACGTCCCCCTGCGTGAGCTGCCAGTGGCCACAGTCGGAGCAGGCCACTCCATCCTGCAGCTTCTGGTCGATCTCGACGTAGGCGGGAACGCGTTCCTTGCCGTTGTAGAGCACATAGCGGTCATCACCCCAGCGACAGTGACGAACCGGCTTGACCTTGGTCCCGCCGATGTACAGCTCGAACCCGCGCTCGACCAGGATCCAGGAGTACACCGACCCCAGAACATTTCTGAGAGCCGCGCCGTTCCGACGCAGCCAGTCGGCCCGGGTCCGGTTCAAGCGATCGATGATGATCTTCGTGCCGTGCTGAGCGGGATGGCTCTTCGGCTCGGTGATGTCCGTTGCCTCGAAGTCATCGCCGATCTGGTCCAGGTCGATCTCGACGCCGATCCACTCGGTGTCCCCAGGACGGGTCGTCAGCACTCGGGTGCGCTTGCCGAGCCGGGCGGTGGCGACGTTAAACCCCATGCCGAACAGGCCGAGCTTGTCATGCATGTCGTTGCCGGACCAGCCGGCTCGGACCGCGCGCTCCAAGCGCTCGTACGTCATGCCCCGACCGGTGTCCGTGATGACGAGTTCACCGCTGGCCGAGGAAGGCAGCGAGACGCTCACCATGAAGCCGTCGGGCCACTCCGTTCCAGAGCGGACGATCTCACTGAAGTCGTCGAAGGAGTTGTCGACAAGCTCGGCCACACACTGCCACTCGTCGAACTCGATCTCGCCCAGCATGCGCAGCACGCGAGCGGAAGGGGTGATCTTCACTCTGGTGGAACCCTCCTGATGTCTTGCACGCCGACAACCGTCACAGGCGTGCGAGGGCACGACGAAGCGGCCTAGCGCAATGAGTCATGCGCAACCGCGAGAGTACCGCGTACCTCTGACGCCCCGTCCGTTGTTGCGGAGACGCCGGTGTCCATGAGAGCGTCCCGGCGAAGAGTCTGCCCCATGGGCATGGCCAAGAGGGCGTTTCCGGTACGCGAGCGCGTCTCTACCTCATGCCTGCCCTGAGACCTGCCGACCTCCAAGCGCGCGATCACCCACCTGCGCGAGGGCGGGGGCACAGTACGACCCATCCCGGCCCTCGGAGGGAGGACCCTTCGGAACGAACCAAGTCTGGCGGGAAGGCTGCTCGCCGCCCCCCCTTGAGTCCCGGTGTCATACAGGACGTCGTAGCTGTGAACGCCCCCACCCCACACGCCGGCCCGCCAACCGCCTCTCCACCGACGTCACTGGCCTGCGCGGGCGGCGCGAAAGCTCGGCACGTTCACCCTCTCTTCGTATTGGCGAAGTTGTCCGAAATTTATTCAGTGACGTCGTTAGGAGTTGATTCAACGCAGATGTCCTCAAGTCAAAGAAGTCATTTCAGCGATTGAATCAACGCGTCATTGGCTACCTTTCAAGAGGGAGCGATGCGGTCAGGTCAATTCCACAGTAAATCCCGCGACGGCGCGCTTCAGGCGAAGTGTGACGCCGGTACCTGCTGCCGCAAACTAGGCCTGACCTGCCGGTATGCCGGAAGGTGCCGGCAGTTGCTAGCGCTGAGGGGGGATTGCGCGGACGAACCGGCGGGCCCCAAACGAGATTCGTCAAGGAGGACGCCGCCCAGGAAGACGGAGAGATCGGTGACATGACATCAAGTGGCCTCGGGGGCGGCATTTTCAGGAAAATGAGACGTACCCCACAAACACCTTGATCCCGTTGGCGTTCAGGTAGCGAACTGCTCCAAGATGCACCACAAATAGAGGGCCCGTCGGCTCACCCACTACAGCGCGCCGACGGGCCCAACATCAGCCCCTACTAGAACGGAGCCTGCTTTGGACACTACACAGAACCCACCCTCACGGCCCCCTGTTCCGAGGGCGATCCTCGTCACCATCCTCGCCCTCGGGGCTGCGGACGTGGGGTTCGCCTGCGGCATCCTCGCTGGCACTGCGGGAAGCCTCTCCTTCTTCGGCGCCGCCACCCTTGGGGCCACGGCGTTCGTGACGAGCCTGATGTCGGCCATCATCGTTATGAAGTACGTCAGAGGGGACGAGTAGGTTCTCAGCGGGGTCTGTGCCATTCGGCGTGTGTGTTTCCCTCTGGACGCCACGCCGTAGGTGGCCTGGAGCGGGAATCTCTCTGCGGCTGCCGAAGCGGACCACTTCCGCGGCTCGGGCACTCATCCACCTGAGCCGCGGAAGTGGTCCGCTTCGACATCCCCCCCGAGCCGCCGAACCTACAAGCCGTTCCAGATACCTCGAGACTCCCCCGGGCACCCGCCTGGAGCAGCCGCCCCAACCGGCCACCTTCCGGACGACGTGCGGAACGGTCTGCACTGGGTATGCAAGGCATCCCGGCCGCTAGCTGATCTTGCGGAGCTTGCGGCTAACGTCTCTGCAGTCGCCGCTGTGCCGTCGAGCTTGAGCTTCAGCGCGTCGAGCACGGCACGGGCCGTCGCAAGCGGCGGACGCTCGTCAACGCCGCCAACTACGCCGTTGACCTGGGGGAGCTGCGAGAGAACCCCATCACGGCCGTCCGCTGGCAAAAGCCCAAGGTGTCCAACCAGGTAGACCCGCGCGTGGTCGCCAACCCTGAGCAGGCTCGCAACCTGCTCACGGCCGTTTCCTGTGTCGGCGGCTACCGGCGGGCGCGTGGCCGGCGCTTGGTCGGGCTCTGCGCCGCGATGCCCTTCGGCGACCCGCGGAAGCGGTCGGTCTGGCTGAGACGGACCTCGTCCTGCAGGTAACAGCGTCGAGGTCCTTCTGACCCGCTACGCGAATCGCCTCGACGGCCGCCAAGAGGTCGCTAATCGTCGCATCGAGGAGCTGCTGCGCGAGTGCGAGTGACATCACCTACCCCGTGACCGATTCCCCTGGCCCCCCGTCAAGGGGCCTCAGTGTTTGTAGCGTCTCACCTGCGACGATGCACCGCTATCCCGTCCACGCCTCGTCCACGGACCCCGACGTAGTCCCGCTTCCGGTGGCACACGCCCCCACACACGCGAAGACCCCGTCCCAGCGAAATCGCTGATGACGGGGTCTTTAGGCACCAAATCCAAGGTGCCCCCGGCAGGATTCGAACCTGCGCACACGGCTCCGGAGGCCGTTGCTCTATCCCCTGAGCTACGGGGGCGTGTCGGGCGGGAGCTGTTGCTCGCGGCGACGGGTAGAACACTACCAGCTCCCTCGGGGTGGTCATGAACGGGTTTCCGCTGCCGGGGGCGGGGGTGGAGGTCGTCCGCTGCCGGGGGCGGGAGTGGAGGTCGTCCGTGCGGGGTGGAAGTGGGGAAAACCCGGACGCGACGGCCGGGGCCGACCTACTCTCGAGTTGTGCCAGGCGCGTCGGGTCGGGTCCTTGTCGTGGACGACAACAAGGTCATCCGGCAGTTGATCAGGGTCAACCTCGAGCTTGAGGGGCTGGAGGTCGTGACCGCGGCCGATGGTGCCGAGTGTCTGGAAGTCGTTCATCAGGTGCGGCCCGACGTCGTGACCCTCGATGTCGTCATGCCGCGGCTGGACGGGATCCGCACCGCCGCTCGGCTCCGGGCCGACCCCCGCACCAGGGACGTACCGCTCGCCATGGTCAGCGCCTGTGGTCATCACGAGATCGAGGCTGGGCTCGAAGCCGGCGTCGACGCCTTTCTCGCCAAGCCCTTCGAGCCCGCCGAACTCGTGCGGATGGTCCGGCAGTTGCTCGAGCGGGCCCAGGGCGGGGGACGGGGCCTCGGTGACGGTCCCGACGCCGGCGGCGACGGGGCCCAGGTGAAGGAAGTGGATCTGCCCGCCGTGCCGTAGGCGCGTCACCGGTGCACAGCCTCGAACAGGCTCCGCGTCCACATCCCGGACCGTACCGAAACCGGCTCGCATACCCACCCCCTTCCTCCCATACGCTTGTCCCGTGACCCCCGCCGAGCTCTCCCGCACCGTGCTGCACGCCGTGCGTCGCGCTGTCGACGAGGGTGAGCTCAGCGTGAGCGTGCCGGAGCGGGCCGTGGTCGCTCCGCCGGGGCCCGGGGGCCGCGGCGACTACGCCTCCACCATCGCCCTCCAGCTGGCCCGCGCGGCCGGGCGGCCGCCGCGTGACGTGGCCGAGGTCCTGCGGGCGCGGCTGCTCGACGAGCAGCGGTTCGCCGACGTCGTGGTCACCGGGCCCGGCTTCCTGAACTTCAGCCTGCACGACACCGCTTCCGGCGACCTGGTCGACGAGATCCTGCGGCGCGGGCGGCGCTACGGGCACGCGACGAGCGGGTTCAGCGGGAGCGTCCTGCAGGTCTACTGCCGGGCAGAGGTGCGGGCCGTCGTGGTCACGGACGTCGTGGCCCGTCTCGCGCGCAGTCAGGGCGACATCGTCCGTGTCAAGGGCACCGGCCGGCCCGCCCCGGAGTGGGAGTCCGTCCTCGGGGCGGACCTCACCACCCGGGGGCCACGCCTCATCCCCGACCGGTCCGTCACCGTCAGCCCCGTCCCCGCCCCCCTCGATCCCCTGCCCCTCGGCCGGGACGCCGCCCGCTGGGCCCTGCTGCATCCCGCCGCCCACGACCGGCCGCGGATCCCCGGCGATCACCTCGTCCAGCGGGAGAGCAACCCCCTCTTCCGCGTCCGGTACGCCCACGCCCGCACCCGGGCCCTCCTGCGCAACGCCGCCGACCTCGGCTTCCACCCCGAGCCCGGTCCCGTGAGCGAAGCGGGCGCGCTGCTCGCCGTACTCGGCGATCACCCCCGCGTCCTCGCCGCCACCGCCACGCATCACACCCCCGACCGCCTGGCCCGGCACCTCGTCACCGTCGCCGATGCCGCGATGCCCCTGTTCCCCGCCGTGCTGCCCCGCGGTGAGGAGAAACCCTCGGCCGCCCACCGTGCCCGGCTCGCGCTCGCCGAAGCCGCCGGGACGGTGCTGGCCGGCGGCCTGTCCCTGCTCGGCATCGACGCTCCCGACCATCTCTGAGAGACACGAACAGATCATGAGCCGTTCCGCACACCCCGCCGGGCCCCGTCACGCCGATGTCCTCCCCGAGGGCCACTACTCCGCCCCGCCCGCCGACCTCAACGCGCTGGACCCCAAGGTGTGGGCCCAGACCGTGACACGTGACGAGGACGGCGTGATGACCGTCGGCGGCATCCCCGTCACCCGGCTCGCCGAGGAGTTCGGCACCCCCGCCTACGTCCTGGACGAGGCCGACTTCCGGGCCCGCGCGCGTGCCTGGCGCACCGCCTTCGGGGCCGACGCCGACGTCTTCTACGCCGGCAAGGCGTTCCTCTCGCGTGCCGTGGTGCGCTGGCTCGACGAGGAGGGGCTGAACGTCGACGTCTGCTCCGGCGGCGAGCTGGCCACCGCCCTGTCCGCCGGCATGCCCGCCGACCGCATCGCCTTCCACGGCAACAACAAGTCCGTCGCCGAGATCACCCGGGCCGTCGAGGCCGGTGTGGGGCACATCGTGCTCGACTCCTTCCAGGAGATCGTCCGCGTCGCCCACATCGCGCAGGGCATGGGGAAGCGGCAGAAGGTCCTCATCCGCATCACCGTCGGCGTCGAGGCCCACACGCACGAGTTCATCGCCACGGCCCACGAGGACCAGAAGTTCGGCATCCCGCTGGCCGGTGGGCAGGCCGCCGAGGCCGTACGGAGGGCCCTCCAGCTCGACGGACTGGAGCTCGTCGGCATCCACAGCCACATCGGGTCGCAGATCTTCGACATGTCCGGGTTCGAGGTCGCCGCCCACCGGGTCGTCGGGCTGCTGAAGGCCGTGCGCGACGAGCACGGTGTCGAGCTGCCCGAGATCGACCTCGGCGGCGGGCTCGGCATCGCGTACACCAGCGACGACGACCCGCGCGAGCCGCACGAGATCGCCAAGGCGCTCACCGAGATCGTCACGCGGGAGTGCGAGGCCGCCCAGCTGCGCACCCCGCGTATCTCGGTCGAGCCGGGGCGGGCCATCGTCGGGCCGACCGCTTTCACGCTCTACGAGGTCGGCACGATCAAGCCCCTCGACGGGCTGCGCACCTACGTCTCCGTCGACGGCGGCATGTCGGACAACATCCGCACCGCGCTGTACGACGCCGAGTACAGCGTCGCCCTGGTGTCCCGGACCAGCGACGCCGAGCCGATGCTGGCCCGGGTCGTCGGCAAGCACTGCGAGAGCGGGGACATCGTGGTCAAGGACGCGTTCCTGCCGTCCGACCTGGCACCGGGTGACCTGGTCGCCGTGCCGGCCACCGGCGCGTACTGCCGGTCCATGGCCAGCAACTACAACCACGTGCTCCGCCCGCCGGTCATCGCCGTGGACGGCGGGCAGGCCCGGGTGATCGTCCGCCGGGAGACCGAGGAGGACCTGCTGCGTCTCGACGTCGGCTGACCGCCGGGGGCCGGCGTCGCGGGCGGCGGAAGATCTCCTGTCTTCCGCCCCCGTGAAAATGAAATAGACATCTCACGATCCGGACCGGGGGCAGAAACTCCCGTCCGGTGAGTGAGACTGGTTCCACCGTAGACGGTAAAGAGGAAACGAGGTCGGATGATGCGTACGCGTCCGCTGAAGGTGGCGCTGCTGGGCTGTGGAGTGGTCGGCTCAGAGGTGGCGCGCATCATGACGACGCACGCCGACGACCTCACGGCCCGCATCGGGGCCCCGGTGGAACTCGCGGGCGTGGCCGTACGGCGGCCCGACCGGGTGCGCGAGGGCATCGCCCCCGAACTGGTCACCACCGACGCCACCGCCCTCGTCAAACGCGGCGACATCGACGTCGTGGTCGAGGTGATCGGCGGCATCGAGCCCGCCCGGACCCTCATCACCACCGCCTTCGAGCACGGCGCCTCCGTCGTCTCCGCCAACAAGGCGCTGCTCGCCCAGGACGGGGCCGCCCTGCACGCCGTCGCCGAGCAGCACGGCAAGGACCTCTACTACGAGGCCGCCGTCGCCGGTGCCATCCCGCTGATCCGGCCGCTGCGCGAGTCCATGGCGGGCGACAAGATCAACCGGGTGATGGGCATCGTCAACGGCACGACGAACTTCATCCTCGACGCGATGGACTCGACCGGCGCCGGCTACCAGGAGGCCCTCGACGAGGCCACCGCCCTGGGCTACGCCGAAGCCGACCCGACCGCCGACGTCGAGGGCTTCGACGCCGCCGCCAAGGCCGCCATCCTCGCCGGCATCGCCTTCCACACGCGCGTGCGCCTCGACGACGTCTACCGCGAGGGCATGACCGAGGTGACCGCCGCCGACTTCGCCTCCGCGAAGGAGATGGGCTGCACCATCAAGCTGCTCGCCATCTGCGAGCGGGCCGAGGACGGGCAGTCCGTCACCGCGCGCGTGCACCCCGCGATGATTCCGCTGAGCCACCCGCTGGCCTCCGTGCGCGGTGCCTACAACGCCGTGTTCGTCGAGTCCGACGCCGCCGGGCAGCTCATGTTCTACGGCCCCGGAGCGGGCGGTTCCCCCACCGCCTCCGCCGTGCTCGGCGACCTCGTCGCCGTCTGCCGCAACCGCCTCAGCGGCGCGACCGGACCGGGCGAGTCCGCCTACGCCGCGCTGCGGGTGTCCCCGATGGGTGACGTGGTCACGCGGTACCACATCAGCCTCGACGTGGCCGACAAACCGGGTGTTCTCGCCCAGGTCGCGACCGTCTTCGCCGAGCACGGAGTCTCGATCGATACGGTTCGCCAATCGGGGAAGGACGGCGAGGCCTCCCTCGTCGTCGTCACGCACCGCGCGTCCGACGCCGCCCTCACCGGGACCGTCGAGGCGTTGCGCAAGCTCGACACCGTGCGTGGTGTCGCCAGCATCATGCGGGTTGAAGGAGAGTAACCAGCAATGACCCACCAGTGGCGCGGAATCATCGAGGAGTACCGGGACCGGCTGCCGGTCTCCGACACCACGCCGGTCGTGACGCTGCGCGAGGGCGGCACGCCGCTCGTGCCCGCGCAGGTGCTCTCCGAGCGCACGGGCTGCGAGGTCCACCTCAAGGTGGAGGGCGCGAACCCGACCGGTTCCTTCAAGGACCGCGGAATGACCATGGCCATCACCCGGGCCAAGGAGGAGGGCGCGCAGGCCGTCATCTGCGCCTCCACCGGCAACACGTCGGCCTCCGCGGCGGCGTACGCCGTGCGGGCCGGGATGGTCTGCGCCGTGCTCGTGCCGCAGGGCAAGATCGCGCTCGGCAAGATGGGCCAGGCCCTCGTGCACGGCGCGAAGATCCTCCAGGTCGACGGCAACTTCGACGACTGCCTCACGCTCGCGCGCGGCCTGAGCGACAACTACCCCGTGGCGCTGGTCAATTCGGTCAACCCGGTGCGGATCGAGGGTCAGAAGACGGCGGCCTTCGAGATCGTGGACATGCTCGGCGACGCGCCCGACATCCACGTCCTGCCGGTGGGCAACGCGGGCAACATCACGGCCTATTGGAAGGGCTACACGGAGTACGCCACCGACGGTGTGGCGACCCGGACCCCGCGGATGTGGGGCTTCCAGGCCTCCGGCAGTGCCCCGATCGTGCGCGGCGAGGTCGTCAAGGACCCCTCGACCATCGCCACCGCCATCCGCATCGGAAACCCGGCCTCCTGGCAGTACGCGCTCGCCGCGCGGGACGAGTCGGGCGGGTTCATCGACGAGGTGACGGACCGTGAGATCCTGCGCGCCTACCGGCTGTTGGCGTCGCAGGAGGGCGTCTTCGTCGAGCCGGCGTCCGCCGCGTCCGTCGCCGGTCTGCTGAAGGCGGCCGAGCAGGGCAAGGTCGACCCGGGCCAGCGGATCGTCTGCACCGTCACCGGCAACGGGCTGAAGGACCCCGACTGGGCCGTCGCCGGTGCCCCGCAGCCGGTCACCGTCCCCGTCGACGCGGCCACCGCGGCGGAGCGCCTGGGTCTCGCCTGAGGGCGCCCGGGCCGGGCCTGACGTGCACCGACGCTTCGAGCGCCGGTGCAGCGCCCGACATGGTCGGGCGTAAGACGGCGGTCGCCCGGGGAGGTTCCCTACAGGGGGTGCACAGGGGGCTTACGACACGCATCGTGCGCCTCCTGTGCGCCCTATGTCGCCACAGAACCTTCCTTCGATAGGCTGTACTGAACCCGCCCGCCGCATATGCCTCCGCAGGGAGCACGGTGCAGCGCCGTCTCCGCGGCCGGGACAGCGGCCGGCCCTCGCGGCCGGCAGCCGCCCCCCTGGGTTCTCGTACGCCATCGAATGTCCACTGAACGTCATTCGACAATCACCGCAGCTCAAGGAGAGTCATCGAGCGATGGCCGGTCCAGCGTTCCGCGCCGCCGCCGTCCGGGTGCGCGTCCCCGCCACCAGCGCCAACCTCGGCCCGGGCTTCGACGCCCTCGGCCTCGCGCTGGGCTTGTACGACGACGTGGTCGTCCGGGTGGCCGACTCCGGGCTGCACATCGACATCGCGGGGGAGGGCAGCGAAACGCTCCCGCGCGACGAGCGGCACCTTCTCGTCCGTTCCCTGCGCACCGCGTTCGACCTGCTGGGCGGACAGCCGCGCGGCCTGGAGATCGTCTGCGCCAACCGCATCCCGCACGGCAGGGGCCTCGGCTCCTCGTCGGCCGCCATCTGCGCCGGGATCGTCGCCGCCCGCGCCGTGACCATAGGAGCGGACGCCAAGCTCGACGACACGGCCCTGCTGGAACTGGCCACCGAGATCGAGGGCCACCCCGACAACGTCGCCGCGTGCCTGCTCGGCGGTTTCACGCTGTCCTGGATGGAGGGCGGCGCGGCCCGCGCGATCAGGATGGAGCCCTCGGATTCCATCGTTCCGGTGGTTTTCGTCCCCGGGAAGCCGGTCCTGACGGAAACCGCGCGCGGGCTGCTCCCGCGCACCGTGCCGCATGTCGACGCGGCGGCCAACGCCGGCCGGGCCGCCCTGCTCGTCGAGGCGCTGACGCGACGCCCCGAACTGCTGCTGCCCGCCACCGAGGACCGCCTGCACCAGGAGTACCGCGCCCCCGCCATGCCCGAGAGCGCGGCACTGGTGGAGCGGCTGCGGGGCGACGGCATCCCCGCGGTGATCTCCGGGGCGGGACCGACGGTCATGGCGCTGGCCGACGCCGAGAGCGCCGACAAGGTCGAGGCCCTGGCCGGCGCGGACTGGGCCGCGAACCGGCTGCGCCTCGATCAGCAGGGCGCGAGCGTGCTGCCGCTCGCGACCCCCGGTGACATCTGAAAGCGCTCGATTGCCGGATTTCGAGAGGGGGAATGTTTGTTGGATCCGGTAGTGTTAACCTCAAGTCTGCACCCGACCCCACCATGGCGAGGTGCCTCGTGTCCCCGTCCGGGACAGACATTCTTCCGGGAGCCCCCCAAGCCGCACTGTGTTCCGTACGTCGGACCGTACGACGTACACGGACACTGAGCGGGGCGCAGGGCATGCTCCGGAACCGGTGCGACCACGCCGCGTGACACTGACACTGGGTGCCACGGCTCAGGAAGCGCCATCACCAGATTCCTCCGCCGCTTAGGCGGACCACCGCCCCGGCACGGTTCACACCACACGGACCGAAGCCGGACAGCACAACCGGTCGCCGAGCCAGACAGGCCGACGTCCGCTCCAGGGAAGGACCCTTCGTGAGCGACACCACCGATCTGATGGGCGCACGTGTCGAGGAGACCGCTGCCGCGCCCGCCACGGACGCCTCCGCGCCTGCCACCGGTGCCGGCTCCCGGCGGCGCCGTGGTACCGGCCTCGAAGGCATGGTGCTGGCCGAGCTGCAGCAGGTCGCATCCGGCCTCGGCATCAGGGGCACCGCGCGCATGCGCAAGAGCCAGCTGATCGAGGTCATCAAGGAGGCGCAGGCGTCCGGCGGCGCCGCTCCGGCCGCGAAGGCCGACGCCCCCGCCGAGACCAAGCCCAAGCGCCGCGCCACCTCGCGGACCCGTACGGGCGACAACGCCGACAAGGCGGACAAGAAGGCGGACGCGAAGGAGGCCTCCCAGGCCCCCGCGGACAAGGCCGTGGCCCAGCAGCAGATCGAGATCCCCGGCCAGCCCGCGGGCGGCGCCGCCCGGTCGAGCGACAACGAGCGTGGAGACGACGCTCCCGAGCGCCGCCGTCGCCGGGCCACCGCCGAGGCCGGAGCCCCGGCTTCCACCACGGAGACCATCGTCGCCGAGGCGAAGAGCGACTCCAAGGCCGAGACGCCGGCACAGCAGCAGTCGCAGAACAACGAGGCCAAGTCCGACGCCGGTGACGGCGAGGGCCGTCGCCGTGACCGCCGTGAGCGCGGCCGGGACCGTGACCGCGGTGACCGCGGTGACCGTGGTGACCGCGGCGGTGACCGTGACCGCCGCGGGGGCAAGGGCGACGACCAGCAGGGCGGCCAGCGCGGCCAGCAGCAGAACCAGGGCGGCGGCGGTCGTCAGGACCGTGGCCAGCAGCGTCCCGACGAGGACGACGACTTCGAGGGCGGCCGTCGTGGGCGTCGCGGGCGCTACCGCGACCGCCGCGGCCGTCGGGGCCGTGACGAGGTCCAGGAGCCGCAGATCAACGAGGACGACGTCCTGATCCCCGTCGCGGGCATCCTGGACATCCTCGACAACTACGCCTTCATCCGCACGTCCGGCTACCTGCCCGGCCCCAACGACGTGTACGTCTCCCTCGCCCAGGTCCGCAAGAACGGCCTGCGCAAGGGTGACCACATCACCGGTGCCGTGCGTCAGCCCAAGGACGGCGAGCGGCGCGAGAAGTTCAACGCGCTGGTGCGCCTGGACTCCGTCAACGGCATGGCGCCCGAATCCGGGCGCGGGCGACCGGAGTTCAACAAGCTGACGCCGCTGTACCCGCAGGACCGCCTCCGCCTGGAGACGGACCCGGGCGTCCTCACCACCCGCATCATCGACCTCGTCGCGCCGATCGGTAAGGGCCAGCGCGGTCTGATCGTGGCCCCGCCGAAGACCGGCAAGACCATGATCATGCAGGCGATCGCCAACGCGATCACGCACAACAACCCCGAGTGCCACCTGATGGTCGTCCTCGTCGACGAGCGTCCGGAAGAGGTCACCGACATGCAGCGGTCGGTGAAGGGCGAGGTCATCTCCTCGACCTTCGACCGCCCGGCCGAGGACCACACCACCGTCGCCGAGCTCGCCATCGAGCGCGCCAAGCGCCTGGTGGAGCTGGGTCACGACGTGGTCGTGCTGCTCGACTCGATCACCCGCCTGGGCCGTGCGTACAACCTCGCCGCCCCGGCCTCCGGCCGCATCCTGTCCGGTGGTGTCGACTCGACGGCGCTGTACCCGCCGAAGCGCTTCTTCGGTGCGGCCCGCAACATCGAGGACGGCGGTTCGCTGACGATCCTCGCCACCGCGCTGGTGGACACCGGGTCCCGCATGGACGAGGTCATCTTCGAGGAGTTCAAGGGCACCGGCAACGCGGAGCTCAAGCTCGACCGCAAGCTCGCCGACAAGCGCATCTTCCCGGCGGTGGACGTCGACGCGTCCGGCACCCGCAAGGAAGAGATCCTGCTCGCCCCCGACGAGCTCGCCATCGTCTGGAAGCTGCGCCGGGTGCTGCACGCCCTCGACCAGCAGCAGGCGGTCGAGCTGCTGCTCGACAAGATGAAGCAGACGAAGTCGAACGCCGAGTTCCTGATGCAGATCCAGAAGACCACCCCGACGCCGGGCAACGGCGACTGAGGCAAGGATCGCGCGAGAGGGCCGCTCCCCGGACGGGGGGCGGCCCTTTGTGCTGGGGGAGTGCGGGTAGGATCACGCTCTCTTCGAACTTGTGATCCCAAGGGGGGACATTCGTGGGTACACCCATGCCCGGGGGCGGTCGGCACAGACGCCGGATACGCATCGCGCTTCCCGTCGCCGCGGCCGGTGTCGCCGCCGCCGTCGCCGGCGCGCTGCTGTCGACGTCCGCCGGTGCGGCCACCCCGCTGCCGGAGCCGGTGGTCAGGCCCGCCGCCGACTCGCCGTCGGCGGCCGAGCTGCAGCAGCGCATCGCGGGTGGCATGGCCGGTGACGACGTCGCCGGCAAGACGAGCCAGGCCTCGCTCAGCGCGGGCACCGTCGCCGGCCGCATCGACCCGAAGGTCATCGGCGGCAACGAGACCACCATCAGCACGGCCCCGTGGATGGCGCAGCTGCTCTACTCCGACACCCGCGGCACTTCCAGCACCCGTGACGACATCGGCTTCTTCTGCGGCGGCGCGGTCGTCGCGCCGACGAAGATCCTCACCGCCGCGCACTGCGTCAAGGGCTACGACTGGAACGCCCACGGCGCCGTCGTCACCGGCACCTCCCGGCTGCCCTCGGACGACGGCACCGACCTGCACGGCGGTACCGCCACGGCGGTCCTGCGGCAGTGGAACCACCCGTTGTACAGCGCGACGACCGTCGACAACGACATCGCGGTGCTGACGCTCGACACCCCGGTCAAGGCCACGCCGATCCGGATGACGACGTCCGGCGACACCGCGTCGTACAAGGCCGGCACCAGCGCCAAGGTCTACGGCTGGGGCCGCACCAGCTCCACCAGCCAGGACATCTCCGAGACGCTGAAGACCGCCACGCTGCCCATGCAGTCCGACACGACGTGCTCCGGCGCGTACGGCAGGGACTTCATCAAGGGCCACATGGTCTGCGCCGGCAAGCCCGCCACCGGCAGCGACGCCGGCACCGTCTCCGCGTGCAACGGCGACTCCGGCGGCCCGCTGGTCGTCGACAACCGGATCGTCGGGGTCGTGTCCTGGGGCGTGACGGACTGCGTCGAGAAGGGCGCCTACAGCGTCTTCAGCAAGGTCAGCACCTACGTCGGCGCCGCCTACCCGCGTCTCGACGACGCCAACCTCAGCGGCGACGCCAAGGCCGACCTGTGGGTGCGCAACGCCTCCACCAAGACCGGCTACTCCAAGGCGTCCAAGGGCACGTCGTTCGCCGCCCGTGAGTCCTGGGGCAACTGGAACGGCGTGAACGTCGTCCTCCAGACGGACCTCGACCGCGACGGCTACCAGGACCTCGTCTACCGGCGCAGCAGCGACGGCGACGTCTTCTGGGCCTCCGGCCGTACGGGCACCACCACGCAGATCGCCGACAACTGGAAGACCCGCACCCGGATCATCGCCCCCGGCGACGTCACCGGCGACTACCTGCCCGACCTGCTCTCGGTCGACTCCGCGGGCGTCCTGTGGATCTACCCCGGCAAGGGCAACGGCACCTTCGCGGCCCGCGTGCAGGTCGGCTCCGGCTGGAACCAGTACAACTCCGTGCGCGGCAAGGGCGACTTCAACGGGGACGGCAAGGCCGACCTGATCGCCCGCAGCACGTCGGGCGGCTACCTCTACCTCTACAAGGGCACGGGCAAGGCCGGCTCGGGCGCCTTCTCGGCCCGGGTCAAGGTGCGCACGTGGGACGGCTACAACGCTTTCGACGCGACCGGTGACGTCACCGGCGACGGCAAGGCCGACTTCCTGGCCCGCACCCCCGGCGGCACGCTGTACCTGTACGCCGGAACCGGCAAGGGGACCAGCGAGATCTTTGCCACAAGGCAGTCCGTCGGCACCGATTTCAAGCAATACGACATCTTCGGCTGAAACCGCAGGTGAGCGGGGTTCACCCCGCTGTGACGACTACGGACCGTGCCCGCCGCTCCACGCGGCGGGCACGGTCCGTTGTGCAACCCTTTCCCGAGTTTCTCCGTCTGTCCTGGTGGAGCGACGATAGTGCGAGGAAGGGTCTTCTCCGGCCACGCCTGGCACTGACCGCAGGGGGTAACCGACCGTAGAAGAGCTGAGGAGTACATGTCTGCCGAGAGCACGCCGGACCCGGTGATACCGGGTGAGAACGGCACGAACGCAGCGCGTGGGCGTGGCAAGGGCCGACGCCGCAAGCCCCAGAAGCGCCACAAGGGCTTGCTGATCACGGCCTGGACCGCCGCGGGCATCGTCGTGCTGGGCGGCGCCGGAGCCGGGTACGTGTACTTCACGCTCAACGGCAACCTCAAGAGCGTCGACATCGACCAGGCCCTCGGCACCGACCGGCCCGAGAAGGTCGACAACGGCTCCGAGAACATCCTGGTCCTCGGCTCCGACACCCGCGCCGGCGGCAACAAGAAGCTCGGCGGCGGCACCGACGACGGCAGCGCCCGCTCCGACACCGCGATGATCGTGCACGTCTACAAGGGCCACAAGAAGGCCAGTGTGGTCTCCATCCCGCGCGACACCCTCATCGACCGGCCCTCCTGCACGGACACCCACGGCGACGAGCACCCCGCCGCCCACGGCGTGATGTTCAACTCCGCGTACTCCACCGGCGGGGCGGCCTGCGCCGTGAAGACCGTCGAGTCGATCACCGATCTGCGCATGGACCACTACCTGGAGGTCGACTTCTCCGGCTTCCAGAAGCTCATCGACGACCTCGGCGGCGTCGAGATCACCACGACCAAGAGCATCGACGACCCCGACAGCCATCTGAAGCTGAAGGCCGGCACCCACACGCTGAACGGCAAGCAGGCCCTCGGCCTGGTCCGCACCAGACACGGCGTCGGCGACGGCTCCGACCTGGGCCGCATCCAGCTCCAGCAGGCCTTCATCAAGGCCCTGGTCCACCAGATCAAGGACGTCGGCGTCTTCTCCAACCCCAAGAAGCTGCTCGACCTCGCGGAGACCGCGACCCAGGCGGTGACGACCGACTCCGACCTCGGCTCGGTCAACAGGCTCGCGTCCTTCGCCGGCGGCCTGAAGGGCATCAGCCCCTCCAGCATGCACATGATCACGATGCCGGTGGTCTACGACCCCGCCGACCCCAACCGCGTCCTGCTCCAGAAGAAGAAGGCCGACCAGATCTGGAAGGCCCTGGAGCAGGACAAGCCGATCCCGAAGAGCGCGACCAAGGGCAATGCCTCGGGCGAGGCCAAGGGCGTCGTGAGCGGCTGACAGGCCCGCCCCCAGAGGCGCGGGGAGCCGCGCGAGCGGCCCCGTCCGGCCCTCGGGGAACAAACGACGGCAACCCCCGGTTTTGGGGGATGGGCCCAGTCCTGGCAGACTGGTACGTCGGCTCCGGTTCACGCTCCCGCATCCCGCGTCAGCGACCCGGCGCCCTCCCGAACCTAGGAGACACCTTGAAGCGCGACATCCACCCCGAGTACGTCGAGACGCAGGTCAGCTGCACCTGTGGCGCGTCGTTCACCACCCGCAGCACCATCGAGTCCGGCACCATCCGCGCCGATGTCTGCTCCGAGTGCCACCCGTTCTACACGGGCAAGCAGAAGATCCTCGACACCGGTGGCCGTGTGGCCCGCTTCGAGGCCCGCTTCGGCAAGGCCGCCGGCTCCAAGAAGTAGCGAGCCTCAATGCGCCGGTCCACGGACGCGCCCCTCCACCGGGCGCTCCTGGACCGGCGTTTTTGGTCGCCCGCCCTTCACCCCCCGTCCGTTCACAGGAGCCCAAGATGTTCGAGGCCGTCGAGGAACTCGTCGCCGAGCACGCCGATCTGGAGAAGAAGCTCGCCGACCCGTCGGTCCACTCCGACCAGGCCAACGCGCGCAAGCTGAACAAGCGTTACGCCGAGCTCACCCCGATCGTCGCCACGTACCGCTCCTGGAAGCAGACCGGTGACGACATCGAGACCGCGCGCGAACTGGGCGCCGACGACCCGGAGTTCGCCGCCGAGGTCAAGGAGCTGGAGAAGGCCCGCGACGAGCTCACGGAGAAGCTGCGTCTGCTCCTGGTGCCGCGCGACCCCAGCGACGACAAGGACGTCATCCTGGAGATCAAGGCGGGCGCGGGCGGCGACGAGTCGGCCCTGTTCGCCGGCGACCTGCTGCGCATGTACCTGCGCTACGCCGAGCGTGTCGGCTGGAAGACCGAGATCATCGACGCCACCGAGTCCGAGCTGGGCGGCTACAAGGACGTCCAGGTCGCCGTGAAGACCAAGGGCGGCCAGGGCGCGACCGAGCCCGGGCAGGGCGTGTGGGCCCGGCTGAAGTACGAGGGCGGTGTGCACCGCGTGCAGCGCGTGCCCGCGACGGAGTCCCAGGGCCGTATCCACACCTCCGCCGCCGGTGTGCTGGTCACGCCCGAGGCGGAGGAGGTCGACGTCGAGATCAACCCCAACGACCTGCGCATCGATGTCTACCGGTCCTCCGGGCCCGGCGGGCAGTCCGTCAACACCACCGACTCCGCCGTGCGCATCACGCACCTGCCCACCGGAGTCGTCGCCTCCTGCCAGAACGAGAAGAGCCAGCTGCAGAACAAGGAGCAGGCCTTGCGTATCCTGCGCTCCAGGCTGCTCGCGGCGGCGCAGGAGGAGGCGGAGAGGGAGGCGGCGGACGCGCGCCGCAGCCAGGTCCGCACCGTCGACCGCTCCGAGAAGATCCGCACGTACAACTACCCGGAGAACCGCATCTCGGACCACCGGGTCGGCTTCAAGGCGTACAACCTGGACCAGGTCCTGGACGGGGACCTCGACGCGGTCATCCAGGCCTGCGTCGACGCGGACTCGGCCGCGAAGCTGGCGGCCGCGTAAGGCACGTGCGGGCACGTACGAGCACGTACGAGTACTACGGAGGACTTGCGTGAACCTGCTGCTCGCGGAGGTGGCCCAGGCCACCCAGCGGCTCGCCGACGCCGGCGTGCCCTCGCCGCGTACCGACGCGGAGGAACTCGCCGCGTTCGTGCACGGCGTCAAGCGCGGCGAGCTGCACTCCGTCAAGGACTCCGACTTCGACGCCCGCTACTGGGAGGTCATCGCCCGCCGCGAGGCCCGCGAACCGCTCCAGCACATCACCGGGCGCGCCTACTTCCGCTACCTGGAACTCCAGGTCGGGCCCGGTGTGTTCGTGCCGCGGCCCGAGACGGAGTCGGTGGTCGGCTGGGCCATAGACGCCGTGCGCGCCATGGACGTCGTTGAGCCGTGCATCGTCGATCTGTGCACCGGCTCCGGCGCCATCGCGCTCGCCCTCGCCCAGGAGGTGCCGCGCTCGCGCGTGCACGCGGTCGAGCTGTCCGAGGACGCCCTCAAGTGGACCCGCAAGAACGTCGAGGGTTCCAGGGTCGACCTGCGGCAGGGCAACGCCCTCACCGCCTTCCCGGACCTCGACGGCCAGGTCGACCTGGTCATCACCAACCCGCCGTACATCCCGCTCACCGAGTGGGAGTACGTCGCCCCCGAGGCCCGGGACTACGACCCCGACATGGCCCTCTTCTCCGGGGAGGACGGCCTCGACCTCATCCGCGGCCTGGAACGCACCGCGCACCGGCTGCTGCGCCCCGGCGGCGTGGTCGTCGTCGAGCACGCCGACACCCAGGGCGGCCAGGTGCCGTGGATCTTCGCCGAGGACCGCGGCTGGACCGACGCCGCCGACCACCCGGACCTGAACAACCGCCCGCGCTTCGCCACGGCCCGCAAGGCACTGCCGTGAGCACCCCGCAGTCTTCATCCCAGCAGCACGTGTACGAGGAGGCCAGCTAAAGATGGCACGGCGATACGACACCAACGACGCGACCGACCGTGTGACCGGTCTGCGCGAGGCAGCGTCCGCCGTCCGCCGAGGCGAGCTCGTGGTGCTGCCGACGGACACGGTCTACGGCATCGGCGCCGACGCGTTCTCCTCGGAGGCGGTCGCCGACCTGCTGGACGCGAAGGGCCGGGGCCGCAACATGCCCACCCCCGTCCTCATCGGCTCCCCGAACACGCTGCACGGCCTCGTCACGGACTTCTCCGAGCTGGCCTGGGAGCTGGTCGACGCCTTCTGGCCGGGCGCGCTGACCCTCGTCGCCCGGCACCAGCCGTCCCTGCAGTGGGACCTCGGCGACACCCGGGGCACCGTCGCCGTGCGCATGCCGCTGCACCCCGTCGCCATCGAGCTGCTCACCGAGGTCGGCCCCATGGCCGTGTCGTCGGCGAACCTCACCGGGCACCCGGCGCCGGAGAACTGCGACGCCGCGCAGGAGATGCTCGGCGACTCCGTGTCCGTCTACCTCGACGGCGGCCCCACCCCCGGCAACGTCCCGTCGTCGATCGTCGACGTCACCCGCGAGGTGCCCCTGCTGCTGCGCGCGGGCGCCCTGTCGGCGGACGAGCTGCGCAAGGTCGTACCCGACCTCGAGGTGGCGAATTGACGGCCCCTGGATCGGGGCGTGGCATAGGCAACGGGGAAAGCGCGGCGGAGATCACGACGACCTTCGTGGGACTTCCGCGCGACAGCTTCCGCATCCTCCACGTCAGCACCGGCAACGTATGCCGCTCGCCCATCACCGAGCGGCTGACCCGGCATTTCGTCAAGGAGCGGCTCGGCATCCTGGGCGGCGGGCTCGTCGTGGAGAGCGCGGGCACCTGGGGCCACGAGGGGGCGCCCATGGAGGCCCACGCGGAGACCGTGCTGGCCGACTTCGGCGCGGACGCGTCCGGCTTCACCGGGCGCGAGCTCCTCGACGAGCACGTCATCCGCGCCGACCTGGTGCTGACCGCCACCCGCGACCACCGGGCGCAGGTCATCTCCATGGGCCACTCGGCCGGCCTGCGGACCTTCACGCTCAAGGAGTTCACCCGTCTGGTCAAGGCGATCGACCCGGCGACCCTGCCGCCCCTGGAGGACGGCGTGGTCGTCCGCGCGCGCGCCCTGGTCCGCGCCGCGGCGGCTCTACGCGGGTGGCTGCTCGCCCCGAACGCCGAGGCCGACGAGGTCTACGACCCGTACGGCGCGCCCCTGACGTTCTTCCGGTCCATCGGGGACGAGATACACCAGGCACTCGATCCGGTCGTCACGGCGCTCACGGGCGTCCCCGCACGGACGTAACGGCCGAGCGCTCCACCCGCCCCGGGCCTACATTGGTCGTACGTCACCGTCGACGCCCGGAGCCCACCATGACGGTCACCCCTGCCATCGAGGCCGACGTCCTGCGCCGCCAGGACCCCGAGCTCGCCGACCTCCTCCTCGCGGAGCGGGAGCGGCAGTCGTCGACGCTCCAGCTGATCGCCGCCGAGAACTTCACCTCGCCGGCCGTGCTGGCCGCCCTCGGTTCACCGCTCGCCAACAAGTACGCCGAGGGCTACCCGGGAGCACGGCACCACGGCGGCTGCGAGGTCGTCGACGTCGCCGAACGCCTCGCCGTCGAGCGGGCCAAGGCCCTGTTCGGCGCCGACCACGCCAACGTCCAGGCGCACTCGGGCTCTTCGGCGGTGCTCGCCGCCTACGCCGCCCTGCTCCGCCCCGGTGACACCGTCCTCGCCCTCGGCCTCCCGTACGGCGGGCATCTCACCCACGGCTCGCCCGTCAACTTCTCCGGCCGCTGGTTCGACTTCGCCGGGTACGGGGTTGAGGCCGAGTCCGGGCTCATCGACCACGAGCAGGTACGCACCCTGGCCCGCACGCGCCGGCCCAAGGCGATCGTGTGCGGTTCCATCGCCTACCCGCGCCACATCGACCACGCGTTCTTCCGTGAGGTCGCCGACGAGGTGGGCGCGTACCTCATCGCGGACGCCGCGCACCCCCTCGGGCTCGTCGCCGGGGGAGCGGCGCCCAACCCGGTGCCGTACGCGGACATCGTCTGCGGGACGAGCCACAAGGTGCTCAGGGGGCCGCGCGGCGGTCTGATCCTGTGCCGCGCGGAGCTGGCCGAGCGGGTCGACCGGGCCGTGTTCCCCTTCACCCAGGGCGGGGCGCAGATGCACACCATCGCCGCCAAGGCGGTCGCCTTCGGGGAGGCGGCAACACCGGCGTTCGCCGCGTACGCCCATCAGGTGGTGGCGAACGCGCGGGTACTGGCGGCCCGGCTGGCCGCCGAGGGACTGGTCGTCACCACCGGCGGCACGGACACCCACCTGATCACCGCCGACCCGGCGCCGCTCGGCGTCGACGGGCGGACCGCCCGGGGCCGCCTGGCCGCTGCCGGCCTCGTCATGGACTGCTGTGCCCTGCCGCACGGCGACGCCCGGGGACTCAGGCTCGGCACGGCCGCGATCACCACGCAGGGCATGGGCGAGACGGAGATGGTCCGGATCGCCGAGCTGCTCACCGGGGTGCTGCGCGGCGTGACGCATCCCTCGAGGGCCCGGGACGCCGTGCGGGAGCTGGCCGGTGCGTTCCCGCCGTATCCCACCTGAGGAACCGCCCCCGCGCCACGTGCGGAAGCTGTGCCGACCGCGGTCCGCGTCCGCGGCCGTCCCTCGCCTGGGCTCGTCAACAGCCGTGGCGGCTATGGTGTGGTGTCGACACACCAGTGACCTCTGTGGGGAAGCCCGTGCGTGAATACCTGCTGACGCTCTGCATCACGGCAGCGGTGACGTATCTGCTGACAGGGCCGGTACGGAAGTTCGCGATCGTGGCCGGGGCGATGCCGGAGATCCGGGCGCGTGACGTGCACCGGGAACCCACTCCGCGCCTCGGCGGTATCGCGATGTTCTTCGGCCTGTGCGCGGGCCTGCTGGTCGCCGACCATCTCACCAACCTCAACCAGGTCTTCGAGACGTCGAACGAACCCCGGGCCCTGCTGTCCGGGGCGGCCCTGATCTGGCTGGTCGGGGTCCTGGACGACAAGTTCGAGCTGGGCGCCCTGATCAAGCTGGGCGGTCAGATGATCGCGGCCGGCGTCATGATCCTCCAGGGCCTGACCATCCTGTGGCTGCCCATCCCCGGCGTCGGAACGGTCTCCGTCACCTCGTGGCAGGGCAATCTGCTCACGGTCGCCCTCGTGGTCATCACCATCAACGCGGTCAACTTCGTGGACGGTCTGGACGGCCTGGCGGCGGGCATGGTCTGCATCGCCGCGGCCGCGTTCTTCCTGTACACCTACCGGATCTGGTACGGCTACGGTGCCGAGGCCGCGGCGCCCGCGACCCTGTTCTCCGCCGTGCTCATGGGCATGTGCCTCGGCTTCCTGCCGCACAACATGCACCCGGCGCGCATCTTCATGGGCGACTCGGGGTCGATGCTGATCGGCCTGGTCCTCGCGGCGAGCGCGGTGTCGGTCACCGGCCAGCTGGACGTCGAGGCACTCAACGTCAACCTCGGCGGCACCCGGGAGACCACCCACGCGATGGTTCCCGTCTTCATCCCGCTGCTCATGCCGCTGACGATCATCGCGATCCCGGCCGCCGACCTCATCCTCGCGATCGTGCGCCGCACCTGGCGCGGCCAGTCACCGTTCGCCGCCGACCGCGGCCACCTGCACCACCGGCTGCTGGAGATCGGCCACTCGCACAGCCGCGCGGTGCTGATCATGTACTTCTGGTCGGCGCTCATCGCCTTCGGCGCGCTCGCCTACTCGGTCAACTCGACCTCCATGTGGATCGTGCTCGGGGTCGTGTTCCTCAGCGCGATCGGGCTGCTCCTGCTGCTCCTGCCGCGGTTCACGCCGCGTGCCCCGCGCTGGATGGAGCACTTCGTCCCGCCGCGCTACCGGCGGCGCCGCCCGGTCGAGGCCCTGTCGCCGGAGGCGTCGACGCCCGCTGCGGACCAGCCCGCCGCCGCCGAGTCCGAGAACCGCACCCCCGTGGTGTCCGGTGTGGCCGGTGTCAACGGGGCGACCGCCATCGGCCCCCGTTCGCGTCTGGCGGACCGGCGCCAGGCAGGGACAAGGTAAGAATCTGACGAGAGCATTGCCAAGTCGTGGGGTGGCGATGGGGGTACGAAGCGCCCCAATACCAGACATGTCGGCCGTGTTCTCGCTCAGACGCGCAGGTTCACTCTCATGTGTGACAGTGCGCACACCTTCAGGTAAAGACTGCATCAAATAGTTTGTGATACGGTTCACGAGAACCCCCCGGATAGAGCCGAAGGACCGCAGTGCGACGGTCCATTGGCGTGAGGTCTCCACTCAGCCCGGGACTACGCTCGTCCATGACGACACCCTGCCCCCTGCGAAAGCGGAGTTGCCGCCATGCCGTCCAATGACGCCCGGAACCTCTTGCAGTGCGCTGTGCCCACAGCGGCTGCCGGTGCTGTCGTGGTCGCCGTCAGTGGCGTGGTGGCCGGAGGCAAGGGAGCCGTCGGAGCGGCTGTCGGCACCGTGCTGGCCATCCTCTTCATGGGAGTCGGCCTGTACGTTCTCCAGTGGACGGCAAAAACGCTCCCGCAGTTGTTCCAGGCCATGGGGTTGATGCTCTATGTCGCACAGCTGCTGCTTCTCCTGATCTTCGTCGCCCTCTTCAAGGACACCTCTCTCTTCAACGCGAAGGCGTTCGCCCTCGGGCTCGTCATCGCCACGGTCGTGTGGATGGCCGCGCAGGCTCGTGCGCACATGAAGGCCAAGATCTTCTACATCGACCCGGACTCCGAGAAGAGTGAGAAGCCCGCGAAGACCGGACCGTCGTCGTGACGAGTAGGGGCGCGATAAAGGCCGGTGAGATCTCCTGCTATCGTCCGGTGCCAACTGCGGCATCGCGGGCGCGGGCATCTGAGCTGACGCCTGCTCGAACGCGAGGCTCGATGCCCCCCAGCCGCCCCCACATCCGTAACACCAGTCCGGTGCCGATCCGCGGCTGCGCGCCGCGCCGACACAACGAGGTTGCCGTACACATGCGTCACGCCGAAGGAGCCCGCGGTGAGTGCTGACCAGACCCAGCTCGCCTTTGACTGGAGCTGTCGGATCATGTCCGACGGGTGTGGTTTTCCGGCACCGGGCCTGCACTCGTTCCTCTTCAAGCCGATTGCCACGGTTGGAGGGTTCGAGTTCAACAAGGTGATGCTGCTCGCCATCATCACCACCATCCTCGTCATCGGCTTCTTCTACGCGGCCTTCGGCAAGGCCAAGGTCGTGCCGGGCAAGCTGCAGATGGTCGGTGAAGCCGGCTACGACTTCGTCCGCCGCGGCATCGTCTACGAGACCCTCGGGAAGAAGGAGGGCGAGAAGTACGTCCCCTTGATGGTCTCGCTGTTCTTCTTCATCTGGATCATGAACATCTGGTCCGTGATCCCGCTCGCGCAGTTCCCGGTCTCGTCGGTCATCGCCTTCCCGGCGGTCCTCGCCGCGATCGTCTATGTGACCTGGGTTTCGCTGACCTTCAAGCGGCACGGCTTCGTCGGGTTCTTCAAGAACGTCACCGGTTACGACAAGTCGCTCGGCCCGGTGCTGCCGCTCGTCATGGTCATCGAGTTCTTCTCGAACCTGCTCGTGCGCCCGTTCACGCACGCGGTGCGACTCTTCGCCAACATGTTCGCCGGCCACCTGATGCTGGTCATGTTCACGGTCGCCTCCTGGTACCTCCTGAACAGCTGGATGGTCCCGGCGGCCGGTGTCTCCTTCATCATGACCATGGTCATGATCCTCTTCGAGCTTTTCGTGCAGGCCGTCCAGGCGTACGTCTTCGTGCTCCTCGCCTGCACGTACATCCAGGGCGCTCTGGCCGAGCACCACTGAGCCCCTCCGCCCCCGCAAGTCCCAAGAACGTCCGGTGGCCAACCCCCGCCGGTCCGTGAAAGAGAAGGAAGAAACAGCATGGCTGCCACTGAGACCCTCGCCGCTGTCTCCGGTTCGCTCGGCTCCATCGGCTACGGCCTCTCCGCCATCGGCCCCGGCATCGGCGTCGGCATCATCTTCGGTAACGGCACCCAGGCTCTGGCCCGTCAGCCCGAGGCCGCCGGCCTGATCCGTGCCAACCAGATCCTGGGCTTCGCCTTCTGTGAGGCGCTCGCCCTCATCGGCATCGTTATGCCGTTCGTGTTCGGTAAGTAATCACCGCTTACTGACACGCATCGACGAAAGGCACTGATGTGATCGCCAACCTGGTGCAGCTGGCGGCCGAGGAAGAGCAGAACCCGCTCGTTCCTCCGGGCCCCGAGCTGCTCATCGGCACCATCGCCTTCGCCATCGTGTTCTTCTTCTTCTGGAAGAAGCTGCTTCCGAACATCAACAAGGTTCTGGAGGAGCGCCGCGCGGCGATCGAAGGCGGTATCGAAGAGGCCGAGACCATGAAGGTCGAGGCTCAGAGCGTCCTTGAGCAGTACAAGGCACAGCTCGCCGAGGCCCGGCACGAGGCCGCGCGTCTGCGCCAGGAGGCGCAGGAGCAGGGTGCCACGCTCATCGCCGAGATGCGGGCCGAGGGCCAGCGTCAGCGCGAGGAGATCGTCGCCGCAGGTCACGCCCAGATCGAGGCCGACCGCAAGGCCGCCGCGTCCGCGCTGCGCCAGGACGTCGGCAAGCTCGCCACCGACCTGGCCGGCAAGCTCGTCGGCGAGTCCCTCGAGGACCACGCCCGGCAGAGCCGTGTGATCGACCGGTTCCTCGACGAGCTCGAGGAGAAGGCCGAGGCCGGACGATGAACGGAGCGAGCCGCGAGGCCCTGGCAGCCGCACGCGAGCGTCTCGACGCGCTGACGGACTCGACGTCCGTGAACGCGGGCTCGCTCGCCGACGAGCTGGCCGCCGTCACCGCGCTGCTCGACCGCGAGGTGTCGCTGCGTCGGGTCCTCACCGACCCGGCGCAGGCCGCTGAGGCCAAGGCCGAGCTGGCCCAGCGCCTGCTCGGCACCCAGGTCAGCGGCCCGGCCGCCGACCTGGTGGCCGGCATGGTGCGCTCCCGCTGGTCGCAGTCGCGCGACCTGGTGGACGCGCTGGAGGAGCTGGCCGCCACGGCCGACCTCAACGCCGCCCAGCAGGCCGGCAAGCTCGACGACGTCGAGGACGAGCTGTTCCGGTTCGGCCGGATCGTCTCCGGCAGCACCGAGCTGCGTGCCGCGCTGACCGACCGCAAGGCCACCACCTCGGCCAAGAGCGAGCTGCTGCGCAGCCTCCTCGGCGGCCGGGCGCAGTCGACCACCGAGCGTCTGGTGACGCGCCTTGTGACCGCGCCGCGGGGACGTAGCCTGGAGGCGGGACTCGAGTCCCTGTCCAAGCTCGCCGCCGACCGCCGGAACCGCATGGTCGCCATCGTGACCTCCGCGGTCCCGCTGAGCGACCCGCAGAAGCAGCGCCTGGGCGCCGCCCTCGCGAAGCTCTACGGCCGCCCGATGCACCTCAACCTGGACGTGGACCCCGAGGTCCTCGGCGGCATCAGGGTGCAGGTCGGCGACGAGGTGATCAACGGCTCCCTCGCGGACCGCATCGAGGACGCCAGCCGCCGGCTCGCCGGCTGAGCAGCAACTCAATAGGCAGTACGTACTGACGACGGCCCTGGTTGGGCCGTGCAGAAGAATCCTGGGGGTCGCCCCCAGACCCCCAAAGTGAAACTTCGGGCCCAACAAGGAGAGCAGGGAACCCAGATGGCGGAGCTCACGATCCGGCCGGAGGAGATCCGGGACGCGCTGGAGAACTTCGTCCAGGCGTACAAGCCGGACGCGGCCTCGCGCGAGGAGGTCGGTACGGTCACCTTCGCCGGCGACGGTATCGCGAAGGTCGAGGGTCTGCCCTCGGTCATGGCCAACGAGCTGCTGAAGTTCGAGGACGGCAGCCTCGGTCTCGCCCTCAACCTCGAGGAGCGCGAGATCGGCTGCGTCGTCCTCGGCGAGTTCAGCGGTATCGAGGAGGGTCAGCCGGTCTCCCGTACCGGTGAGGTTCTCTCCGTCGCGGTGGGCGAGGGTTACCTCGGCCGCGTGGTGGACCCCCTCGGCAACCCGATCGACGGCCTCGGCGAGATCGAGACCGAAGACCGTCGCGCCCTGGAGCTTCAGGCCCCGGGCGTCATGGTCCGCAAGTCGGTGCACGAGCCGATGGAGACGGGCTACAAGGCCGTCGACGCGATGACCCCGATCGGCCGTGGCCAGCGTCAGCTGATCATCGGTGACCGTCAGACCGGCAAGACCGCTCTGGCCGTCGACACGATCATCAACCAGCGCGACAACTGGCGCACGGGCGACCCGAACAAGCAGGTCCGCTGCATCTACGTCGCCATCGGCCAGAAGGGCTCCACCATCGCCGGTGTGCGCGGCGCTCTGGAGGAGGCCGGCGCGCTGGAGTACACGACCATCGTCGCCGCCCCGGCGTCCGACCCGGCCGGCTTCAAGTACCTGGCGCCGTACACCGGTTCGGCCATCGGCCAGCACTGGATGTACCAGGGCAAGCACGTCCTGATCATCTTCGACGACCTGTCGAAGCAGGCCGACGCCTACCGCGCCGTGTCGCTGCTGCTGCGCCGCCCGCCGGGCCGTGAGGCCTACCCGGGTGACGTCTTCTACCTGCACTCGCGTCTGCTGGAGCGCTGCGCCAAGCTCTCCGACGAGATGGGCGCCGGCTCGATGACCGGTCTGCCGATCGTCGAGACCAAGGCCAACGACGTCTCGGCGTTCATCCCGACCAACGTCATCTCCATCACCGACGGCCAGTGCTTCCTGGAGTCGGACCTGTTCAACGCCGGTCAGCGCCCCGCGCTGAACGTCGGTATCTCCGTCTCCCGAGTCGGTGGTTCCGCGCAGCACAAGGCGATGAAGCAGGTCTCCGGCCGTCTGCGCGTGGACCTCGCCCAGTTCCGTGAGCTGGAGGCGTTCGCCGCCTTCGGTTCCGACCTGGACGCCGCGTCGAAGGCGCAGCTGGAGCGCGGTCAGCGCATGGTCGAGCTGCTGAAGCAGGCGCAGTACCAGCCGATGGCCACCGAGGACCAGGTCGTCTCCGTCTGGGCCGGCACCACCGGCAAGATGGACGACGTCCCCGTCGCCGACATCCGCCGCTTCGAGAAGGAGCTGCTGGAGTACCTGCACCGCAAGGAGCAGGGCCTGATGACCTCCATCCGCGAGGGCGGCAAGATGTCCGACGACACCCTGCAGGCCGTGGCGGACGCCATCGTGGAGTTCAAGAAGCAGTTCGAGACCTCCGACGGCAAGCTGCTCGGCGAGGACACTCCGGCTGCCGGTAAGTGACGACGGAAGGGACCTGACTCATGGGAGCCCAGCTCCGGGTCTACAAGCGTCGCATCCGATCCGTCACCGCGACCAAGAAGATCACCAAGGCGATGGAGATGATCGCCGCCTCGCGCGTCGTCAAGGCGCAGCGCAAGGTGGCGGCCTCCACCCCGTACGCGACCGAGCTCACCCGGGCGGTCACGGCGGTCGCCGGCGGATCCAACACCAAGCACCCGCTGACGACGGAGCCGGAGAACCCGACCCGTGCCGCGGTCCTGCTCCTCACGAGCGACCGCGGTCTGGCCGGCGCCTTCAACTCCAACGCCATCAAGGCCGCGGAGAAGCTCACGGCGAAGCTTGAGGCCGAGGGCAAGGAGGTCGTCAACTACATCGTCGGCCGCCGTGGTGTCGCCCACTACAACTTCCGCGAGCGCAAGATCGCGGAGTCGTTCACGGGCTTCACCGACGAGCCCTCGTACGCGGACGCCAAGAAGGTCGCGGCCCCGCTGATCGAGGCGATCGAGACGGAGACGGCCGAGGGCGGCGTGGACGAGCTCCACATCGTCTACACCGAGTTCGTGTCGATGATGACGCAGACGGCGATCGAGGCGCGGCTGCTGCCGCTCAGCCTCGACGAGGTCGCGGCGGAGGCCAAGCCCAAGGGCGAGATCCTCCCGCTGTTCGACTTCGAGCCCTCGGCGGAGGACGTCCTGGACGCCCTGCTGCCGCGTTACGTGGAGAGCCGCATCTACAACGCGCTGCTCCAGTCGGCCGCCTCCAAGCACGCCGCCACGCGGCGCGCGATGAAGTCGGCCACCGACAACGCCGGAGAGCTCATCGAGACGCTCACCCGGCTTGCCAACCAGGCCCGCCAGGCCGAAATCACCCAGGAAATCAGCGAGATCGTCGGTGGCGCCAGTGCCCTGGCCGACGCGACCGCGGGGAGTGACCGATAAATGACCACCACTGTTGAGCCGACCGCTCCTGCTGGCGTGGCCACTGGCCGCGTCGCGCGGGTCATCGGCCCGGTCGTCGACGTGGAGTTCCCCGTCGACGCGATGCCGGAGATCTACAACGCCCTGCACGTCGAGGTCGCCGACCCGGCGCTCGCGGGCGAGAAGAAGACGCTGACCCTGGAGGTCGCCCAGCACCTGGGTGACGGCCTGGTCCGCGCCATCTCCATGCAGCCCACCGACGGCCTGGTCCGCCAGGCCCCGGTGACCGACACGGGCGCGGGCATCACCGTCCCGGTCGGTGACTTCACCAAGGGCAAGGTGTTCAACACCCTCGGTGAGGTGCTGAACAGCGACGAGGTGCACGACGGCGAGCGCTGGTCCATCCACCGCAAGGCCCCCGCGTTCGACCAGCTCGAGTCGAAGACCGAGATGTTCGAGACGGGCCTGAAGGTCGTCGACCTGCTCACCCCGTACGTCAAGGGCGGCAAGATCGGTCTGTTCGGTGGTGCCGGTGTCGGCAAGACCGTGCTGATCCAGGAAATGATCATGCGTGTCGCCAACCTCCACGAGGGCGTCTCCGTCTTCGCGGGCGTCGGCGAGCGCACCCGTGAGGGCAACGACCTCATCGCGGAGATGGAAGAGTCCGGCGTTCTGGACAAGACCGCCCTGGTCTTCGGCCAGATGGACGAGCCCCCGGGCACCCGTCTGCGCGTGGCCCTGGCCGGCCTGACGATGGCGGAGTACTTCCGCGACGTCCAGAAGCAGGACGTGCTGTTCTTCATCGACAACATCTTCCGCTTCACCCAGGCCGGTTCCGAGGTGTCGACCCTGCTCGGCCGTATGCCCTCCGCGGTGGGCTACCAGCCGAACCTGGCCGACGAGATGGGCACCCTCCAGGAGCGCATCACCTCGACCCGTGGTCACTCGATCACCTCGATGCAGGCGATCTACGTCCCCGCGGACGACCTGACCGACCCGGCCCCGGCCACCACCTTCGCCCACCTCGACGCGACGACGGTTCTGTCCCGTCCGATCTCCGAGAAGGGCATCTACCCGGCCGTGGACCCGCTGGACTCGACGTCCCGCATCCTCGACCCGCGGTACATCTCGGCGGACCACTACAACGCCGCGATGCGCGTGAAGAACATCCTGCAGAAGTACAAGGACCTGCAGGACATCATCGCGATCCTCGGTATCGACGAGCTCGGCGAGGAGGACAAGCTCGTCGTCCACCGTGCCCGTCGCGTGGAGCGCTTCCTGTCCCAGAACACCCACGCCGCCAAGCAGTTCACCGGCGTGGACGGTTCGGACGTGCCGCTGGACGAGTCGATCGCCGCGTTCAACGCGATCTGCGACGGCGAGTACGACCACTTCCCGGAGCAGGCGTTCTTCATGTGCGGTGGTCTCGAGGACCTGAAGAAGAACGCGAAGGAGCTCGGCGTCTCCTGACCCGGGCAGCGCTCGAGTCATGAGGGGGCGGGGTTCGTCCCGCCCCCTCATTCACGCCTACTAGACTTGTAACCAACACCCGGCACTCCCGCCGGGTGGTGACCCGAGGAGCCACCCTTGGCTGCTGAGCTGCACGTCGCGCTGGTCGCGGCCGACCGTGAGGTCTGGTCCGGCCAGGCCACCCTGGTCGTCGCGCGCACCACGTCCGGCGACATCGGCGTCATGCCCGGTCACCAGCCGCTGCTCGGTGTGCTGGAGTCGGGCCCGGTGACGATCCGCACGAGCGAGGGCGGGACGGTCGTCGCCGCGGTCCACGGCGGGTTCATCTCGTTCGCGGACGACAAGCTCTCGCTGCTGGCGGAGGTCGCCGAGCTGTCGGACGAGATCGACGTCCAGCGCGCGGAGCAGGAGCTCGAGCGCGCGAAGGCGGAGGACGACGCGGAGGCCCAGCGCCGCGCCGATGTCCGTCTGCGGGCTGCGACGGCGGCACGCTGACCCTGTCCGCCGCGTGATGATGTCACTCAGCCGCGGCTGGGTACCGGAGAGATCCGGACCCAGCCGCGGCTGAGGCGGATGTGGGTGATTTTTACGTTCCGTTACCTAGGAGACGAGGAGGTCGGTGCCGGTGGTCCTCGCTCTGACTGTGTGCGGAATCGTGGTGGCCCTCGTGGTGGTGGGCCTGTTCGTCTTCGGCCTGCGCCGCCGACTGATCCAGCGCTCGGGCGGCACCTTCGACGCCAGCCTGCGCTGGGACGCCCCGGCCGAGGGCGACAGCAACGGCAAGGGCTGGGCGTACGGGGTGGCCCGGTACAACGGTGACCGGGTCGAGTGGTACCGCGTCTTCTCGTACTCGCCCCGTCCGCGCCGGGTCCTGGAGCGGTCCGCGATCGAGGTGGCCGGCCGCCGGGTCCCGGAGGGCGAGGAGGAGCTGGCGCTGCTCTCGGACCATGTGATCCTGGCCTGTCTGCACCGGGGCACGCGCCTGGAGCTCGCGATGAGCGAAGACGCGCTGACCGGTTTCCTCGCGTGGCTCGAGGCAGCCCCACCCGGACAGCGGGTGAATGTGGCGTAGCCACATTCACCCGCTGGGTGGGGGTCCCCCGGACGAAGTCCGGGGGAGCGTCAATGTCGCCCAGGGTCTGCGACCCTTCGAACTTTCCTTTGGTCCGGCCTACTTCAGGCCGCTGTCGATGGCGGTCGCCAGCTCTCCGTTGGCGGTGTCGCCGCTGAACTCCCAGAAGAACGCGCCGCCCAGGCCCTGGTTCTTGGCCCAGCTCATCTTGCCGGCGATGGTCGACGGGGTGTCGTAGGACCACCAGTTGCTGCCGCAGTGGGCGTACGCCGTACCGGCGACGGTCCCGGTCACCGGGCAGGAGTTCTTCAGGATCTTGTAGTCCTCGATGCCCGCCTCGTACGTGCCCGGAGCCGCGCCGGTCGCCGAGCCGCCGGGGGCGGACTGGGTGACGCCGGTCCAGCCGCGGCCGTAGAAGCCGATGCCGAGCAGCAGCTTCTTGGCGGGGACGCCCTTCGCCTTGAGCTTGGCGATGGCGTCGGCCGAGTTGAAGCCCGCCTGCGGGATCCCCGGGTAGGACGTGAGCGGGGAGTGCGGGGCGGTCGGGCCGTCCTTGTCGAAGGCGCCGAAGTAGTCGTAGGTCATCACGTTGTACCAGTCGAGGTGCTGGGCGGCGCCGCCGTAGTCGGCCGCGTCGATCTTGCCGCCGGAGGAGCCGTCGGCGGTGATGGCCGCGGTGACCAGGTAGTTCGGGCCGAACTCGGTGCGCAGCGCCGACATCAGGTTCCTGAAGGCCGCGGGACCCGAGGTGTCGCAGGTCAGGCCGCAGGCGTTCGGGTACTCCCAGTCGATGTCGATGCCGTCGAAGACGTCGGCCCAGCGCGGGTCCTCCACGACGGCCTTGCAGGACTTGGCGAAGGCGGCGGCGTTCTGCGCGGCCTGGCCGAAGCCGCCGGAGTAGGTCCAGCCGCCGAAGGAGTACAGCACCTTGATGTGCGGGTACTTCGCCTTGAGCTGGCGCAGCTGGTTGAAGTTGCCGCGCAGCGGCTGGTCCCAGGTGTCGGCGGTGCCGCTGACGGACTGGTCGGCGGTGTAGGCCTTGTCGTAGGCGGCATAGGTGTCGTCGACGGTGCACTGACCGTTCTTGACGTTGCCGAAGGCGTAGTTGATGTGGGTGATCTTCGACGCCGTGCCCGAGGTCACCAGGTTCTTGACGTGGTAGTTGCGGCCGTAGACGCCCCACTCGGTGAAGTAGCCCAGCTTGACCTTGTCGCCGGTGGGCGGCTCGGTGGTGCCGCCCGTGGTGCGCACCCGGACGGCGCCGCTGACCGGGCCGGTCTGGTCGGCGGTGTCGCGGGCCTGGACGGAGTAGGAGTAGTCGGTGCCCGCGGTCAGACCGGTGCTGGTGTACGAGGTGCCCGTGACGGTGGCGACCTTGGCGCCGTCGCGCAGGACGTCGTAGTTCTTGACGCCCTTGTCGTCGGTGGCGGCGGACCAGGACAGCTTCACCGAGGTGTCGGTGATGTCCGAGGCGGTCGGGGTGCCGGGGGCGCTGGGCGCGCTGTCGCCGGGCTCGGTGGTGCCGCCGTCGCAGCTGCCGCCGTTGAGCTTGCAGTTGGCGGGGGAGCCGGAGCCGGTGCCGTTGAAGCCGAAGGTGACGGAGGCCCCGGGGGAGAGGGTGCCGTTCCAGGACTTGTTCTTCGCGGTCCAGTGGGTGCCGGAGGAGGTGACGTCGGCGTCCCAGGAAGAGGTGACGGAGGTGCCGGAGGGGAAGTCCCACTCGACGGTCCAGGAGCTGAGGGTCGTGGTGCCGGTGTTCTTCACCGTCCACTTGCCCTCGAAGCCGGAGCCCCAGTCCTGGGTCTTGGCGTAGGTGGCGGTGGCGGACGTGGCCGCCTGGGCCGGGCTCGCCAGGCCGACGAGACCGGCGAAGGGGAGCAACAGGGTCGCGAACCCTGCCGCGGCTCTGTGTCTGAAGCGCATGCTGCGCCTCCTTGATGGAGTTGTGGGGGCGTGACTGAGCCTCACGCCACTCATATGGTGCGGTGAGAATAGAAAGGTCTGGACCACCGGTCAATAGGTCTGGACCACCCCGCACAGACTTGGCTCAGACACCCAACTCCTGGGCCAGCACCGCCGCTTGCACCCGGCTGCGCAGCCCCAGCTTCCCCAGCAGCCTGCTGACGTGGGTCTTCACGGTCGCCTCGGCCATGTCGAGTTGCTCGGCGATGCCCGCGTTGGACAGCCCCTGACCCAGGCAGGACAGCACCTCGCGCTCCCGCCGGGTCAGCTGGTCGAGCACCGCCGGATCGGCCGCGGGCTCGCGCACGGGCTTCGCGGCGAACTCCGCGATGAGCCGCCGGGTCACCGCCGGGGCGATGAGCCCTTCCCCGCGCGCGACCGTCCGCACCGCCTCCAGCAGATCGGCCGCCTCGGTGTTCTTCAGCAGGAAGCCGGAGGCGCCCGCGCGCAGCGCGCCGAACACGTACGCGTCGAGGTCGAAGGTGGTCAGCACGAGCACGTCGGCCAGCCGCTCCGCGACCACCTGCCGGGTCGCCGACACCCCGTCCAGGCGCGGCATCTGAACGTCCATCAGCACCAGGTCCGGCCGCAGCTCGCGGGCCAGCGCCACCGCCTGTTCGCCATCCGCCGCCTCTGCGACCACCTCGATGTCGGGCGCGCTGCGCAGGATGAGCACCAGGCCTGCGCGGACGGCGGACTGGTCCTCGGCGACCAGGACGCGGATCATGCGATGTCTCCTTCGACGGGGTCGTGGACGGGCAGGGTGGCGCGCACGGCCCAGATCTTCCCGTCGGGACAGTCCTCGGGGCCGGCCTCGAAGGTGCCGCCCAGCAGGGCGACGCGCTCCCGCATGCCCACCAGACCTGCTCCGGAACCGGGGGCACGCGGGGCGTCCCGGTCACCGTAGGGGCTGATCACGCTGACGGTGAGCGAGCCGTCCCGCCGGGAGAGGGCGACGCCGACCCGGCCCGGGGCGGCGTGCTTGAGGGCGTTGGTCAGCGACTCCTGCACGATCCGGTAGGCGGCGAGTTCGACGGGCACGGGCACCTCGCCCTGGCCGGCGTCCAGGGTGACGTCGAGGCCGTTGGCGCGGGCGCCCTCCACCAGCGAGCCGAGACCGTCGAGCGTCGGGGCGGCGGCCGGTTCCACGTCGCCGCTGGAGTCACGCAGGATGCCGATCAGCCGCCGCATCTCCGCGAGCCCCTCCACACTGTTCTCCCGGATGACCACCAGCGCCTCCTGAGAGGTCTTCGGGTCGTCGAGGGAGAGGGCGGCGGTGGAGTGGATGGCGATCGCGGAGAGGTGGTTGGCGACCATGTCGTGCAGTTCGCGGGCCATCCGGGCGCGTTCGGCGGTGACGGCCTGCGCGCGGTCCATCTCGGCGAGCAGCGCGGTCTGCTCGGCGCGCAGCCGGGCCGCCTCGGCGGCGTCGCGGTGGTTGCGGACGATCAGCCCGGTGGCGGCGGGCGCGAAGGCCACGACGCCGGTGACCACTCCGATCAGCAGCGCTTCGGGCTCCCGCCAGACCGCGAACGGCACCACGCTCCCGGCCACCGAGAGCAGCCCGGTGATCCGCGGGATGCGGTGGGCCGAGGCGGGCGGGCCGTACAGCACGGCCGCGTACATGAGGTCGGTGTACATCAGGACCGTCACCAGGTTCCCCTGGGTGAGGACGTCCAGGACGATCGCGGCCGTGCCGATCAGCAGGGCGGTGCGCGGGGCGGTCCGCCGCAGCAGCTCGCAGCCCGCCATGACGAGGAGCGGCAGCAGCACCGGCCAGCGTCCCGGCAGCAGCACGTACGGCTCGGTGGGCGGGCGGGTGGCCAGGCCGAGGCCCCACAGCAGCAGTCCGCCGAGCAGGCTCCCCGTCGCGATGTGGACGTCGAAGCGGTGCGGGCGGGGGAGCGGTACGGCCATGGCACCATCCAACACGGCCGTCGCGCCCGGCGCGTGATCCCCGCGTAGGGTCCCCGGCTGCATCTTTCGATGTACCGCGCTTTCGTCAGTCGCGACGACGATGCGGGCCGTTCCGGCCGGGAGCCTGGAAGGGTGACCGAGAGGAGCGAACCGTGATCGTCGCCTTGATCGCCGCCTGCGAGATCGGCTTCTGGGTGCTGCTGGCGGCCGGGCTGGCCTTCCGCTACCTGCTGCGCATGCCGCGTACGGGACTGGCGCTGCTGCTCTGCGAGCCGCTGCTGGAAGTCGTCCTGCTGGTGGCCACCGCGCTGGACCTGAAGAACGGTGCCGAGCCGAACTGGACGCACGGGCTGGCCGCGCTGTACATCGGCTACACCGTCGGACACGGCCACCGCACCGTGAAGTGGCTCGACGGCCACGCCGCCCACCGGCTGGGCGGCGCCCCCAAGCCGATCGGACCGCCCCGCTACGGCATGGCCCGGGCGCGCCACGAGGGCACGGTGTGGCTGGGCACGCTGGTGGCTGCCGCCGTGGCGACCGGGCTGCTCCAGCTCGCCATCTGGTACGTCGACGACCCGAGCCGGGTCACCTCTCTGGAGAGCTGGCGTTACGTGGCCTGGCGGGCGGCCGGGATCCACGGGCTGGTCGCGCTGAGCTATCTGATCTGGCCGCGGAAGGCTCCCGCCGGGGTGCCCGAGCAGCAGATCGAGCAGGAGAGGGTGCGGTGATTGGCCGCTACCCGGTCCGGCTCGTCGTGGCTCGTCGCGCGGCGGAGCATGTCTGATTCAGCCCCGCGCCCCTTTCAGGGGCGCTTCAGCGCTCCCCGCCCGGTACCCACAGCACGTCCCCGACCTCCTTGTTCGCCGTCCTGGCGAGGATGAACAGAAGGTCGGACAGGCGGTTGAGGTAGGTCGCCGTCAGGGGGTTCATCACCTCGGCGTGCACCTCCAGGGCCGCCCAGGTCGAGCGCTCGGCCCGGCGCACCACCGTGCAGGCCTGGTGGAGCAGGGCCGCGCCGGGGGTGCCGCCGGGGAGGATGAAGGAGCGGAGCTTCTCCAGCCGCTCGTTGAAGCGGTCGCAGTCCGCCTCCAGCTTGTCGATGTAGAACTGCTCCACCCGCAGGGGCGGGAACTCCGGGTTCTCCACCACCGGCGTCGACAGGTCGGCGCCCACGTCGAACAGGTCGTTCTGCACACGGGTGAGGACCTTGACGACCTCCTCGTCCAGGCCGCCCAGCGCGATCGCCGTGCCGATCACCGCGTTCGCCTCGTTGGCGTCGGCGTACGCGGAGATCCGCAGGTCGGTCTTGGCGACCCGGCTCATGTCGCCGAGGGCGGTGCTGCCCTGGTCGCCGGTCCTGGTGTAGATGCGCGTCAGATTGACCATGCGGCCAGCCTAATTACGCCCCGGCGGTTCGGAACACGCGTGTGCCCACTGTCACGGACAACGCCGTGAAACCGGCGGTCACCAGCACGCCGTAGAGCATGTGGGACGAGGTGTAGTCGCCGACGTACGCGTCCCGCACCGCGTCCACCAGATAGCGGAACGGCATGAGGTGCGACAGGACGTCCAGCCAGACCGGGCCCAGGGTCATCGGCAGCATCAGGCCGGACAGCAGCATGGACGGCATGGTCAGCGCGTTGATCGCGGGTCCGAAGGTCTGCGGGGTGTCCATCCGCATCGCCAGCGCGTACGACAGGGCGGCCAGCGAGAGGGTGAGCAGCGCGACGAAGCCGAAGCCGATCAGCACCCCGGCGAGCGGTGCGCGCAGGCCCATCGCCACCGCGGCCAGCACCAGCAGCACGGCCTGGAAGACGAACACCGTGGCGTCCCGCAGCACCCGGCCGAGCAGCAGGGCCAGCCGGCTGACCGGGGTGACCCGCATGCGCTCGACCACCCCGTGCCCCTTTTCGATGATGATCGAGAAGCCGGCGAAGGACGCCCCGAACAGGCCGAGTTGGAGCAGCAGGCCGGGGACGAGCACCTGCCAGGAGCTGCCTTCCCCGCCGAGCGGCAGATCCGTGAGCAGGGGGCCGAAGAACAGCAGGTACAGCAGCGGCATCAGCACGCCGAAGAGCAGGGCGAAGCGGGAGCGCAGGGACTGGCGAAGGTAGCGCCCGTAGATGAGGGCGGTGTCCTGGAGCAGCATGCGGGGCCTCCTATACGGCCACGGGGGCGGAGTCGTCGGGTGTGGCGCTGCGGCCCGTGATGGCCAGGAACGCCTCCTGGAGCGAGGCGCCGGCGGAGCCGCCGTACCGCAGTTTCAGGGCGCTCGGCGTGCCCTCGGCGACGACCGTGCCGTGGTCCACGACGACCAGTCGGTCGGAGAGCGCGTCGGCCTCGTCGAGGTAGTGCGTGGTCAGGAACACCGTCGTGCCGTGCTCGTCGCGCAGCCGCCGCACCAGGTCCCACAGGTCGGCGCGGCTGCCCGGGTCGAGACCGGTCGTCGGCTCGTCCAGGAACAGCACCTTCGGGCGGTGGGTGAGCGCCATCGCGATGTCCAGCCGCCGTCGCTGACCGCCGGAGAGCGCGCCGCACGTGCGGTCGAGGAGCCCCGTGAGGTCCAGCTCGCGGGCCAGTTCCCCGGCGCGCTCGACGGCCTGGGCCCTGGTCAGCCGGTACAGACGGCCCTGGGTGACCAGTTCCTCCCGCACGCTGATCTGCGGGTCGACCCCGCCGGACTGCGCCACGTAGCCGCAGGCCCGGCGAACCCCGGCCGCATCGGTCGACAGGTCGCAGCCCGCGACGGTGGCGGCGCCGCCGGTCGGCTCCAGCAGGGTCGTCAGCATCCGCAGGGTCGTCGTCTTGCCGGCCCCGTTCGGACCGAGGAAGCCGAGGATCTCGCCCTCGTGCACGGTCAGGTCGACACAGCGCACGGCCTCCACGGGGCCGCTCCCGGTCACGAAGGTACGGGCCAGTCCGGCCGTACTGATGATGGTCATGACCCAAGAAAAACAGAGTCTCTTAAAGTTTGCAATGACCCCAAGTTTTCAGAGGGTCCAAGGAAGCTAGGATTCGGACATGGCTGAGGGGCTCAGGGAACGGAAGAAGCGCGAGACCAGGCAGCGCATCTCGGACATCGCCACCGGGCTCTTCCTGGAGCGCGGGTTCATGACGGTGACGATCGCGGACGTGGCGGAGGCGGCCGACGTCTCGGTGAACACCGTCTACAACTACTTCCCGGCCAAGGAGGACCTCTTCTTCGACCGCTCCCAGGGCGTCGTCGACCGGCTCTCGCGCTGGGTGCGCGGCCGGGACGCCGGGGAGTCGGCCGCCCGGGCGGTGCTGCGCGAGCTGCGCGCAGAGGTGGAGGCAGTCTCGCCCCGCATGGGCCTCATCGAGGGCTACGACCGTTTCATGCGCTGCATCGAGGAGGCGCCCCCGCTGCGCTCCCGCCTGTGGAGCATGCAGCAGGAGCTGCAGAGCAACCTGGAGGCGACCCTTCACGAGGAGATGGGCGCCCCGCCCGGCGACCCGCTGCCCGCGCTGATCGCGGGTCAGATCTGCTGGATCCACGGCACTCTTTTCGTGCGGATCGGCCGCGAGATGGTCAAGGGGCGCAACCCGGACGAAGTGTCACGGGAGATGCTCGTCCTTCTCGACGACATCGAGGAGCTGTTGAGCGAGAAGGTGCTCAACTACGCCGTACGGGGCGCCGCATGACCCGGGCCGGTGTGATGTCCGTCATGTGAGACGTGACGCGCATTACTTACTGGTCACACAGCCCCTCACGAGCGCTAGTGTCCGGCCCGAGAGGCAGACACAAAGAGCGTCAGGGGAGTCGCACAGTGGCACGGAAGCTCGCCGTCATCGGAGCCGGCCTCATGGGATCCGGCATCGCCCAGGTCTCCGCACAGGCGGGCTGGGAGGTGGTCCTGCGCGACGTCACCGACGAGGCACTGACGCGGGGCACCGACGGCATCAAGGCGTCGTACGACAAGTTCGTCGCCAAGGGCAAGCTGGAGGCGCACGACGCCGACGCCGCCCTGGCCCGCATCACCGCGACCACCGACCTGGACGCGGCGGCCGACGCGGACGTCGTCGTCGAGGCGGTCTTCGAGAAGCTCGAGGTCAAGCACGAGATCTTCCGCGCGCTCGACAAGATCGTGAAGGACGAGGCGATCCTCGCCTCGAACACCTCCGCCATTCCGATCACCAAGATCGCGGCGGCCACGGAGCGCCCGGAGCGGGTCGTCGGCACGCACTTCTTCTCGCCGGTGCCGATGATGCAGCTGTGCGAACTGGTCCGCGGCTACAAGACCAGCGACGAGACGCTCGCCACCGCCCGGGAGTTCGCCGAGTCGGTCGGCAAGACCTGCATCGTCGTCAACCGCGACGTCGCCGGCTTCGTGACGACCCGTCTCATCTGCGCCCTGGTCGTCGAGGCGGCCAAGCTCCAGGAGTCGGGCGTGGCCAGCGCCGAGGACATCGACCTGGCCTGCAAGCTGGGCTTCGGCCACGCCATGGGCCCGCTGGCGACGGCGGACCTGACGGGCGTCGACATCCTGCTGCACGCCACGAACAACATCTACACCGAGTCCCAGGACGAGAAGTTCGCGGCTCCCGAGTCGATGCGCCGGATGGTTGACGCCGGTGACATCGGACGCAAGAGCGGGCAGGGCTTCTACAAGCACTGAAACCGCACATGCCCCGGGCCCATCACACGCCCGGGTGAATTCGGTATCGGTTCGCTTACAAGAAGCAACCTCTGACTGCTCCACACAGTCAGAGGTTGCATCACCCACATCCAGAACGCGGAGCACGATTCGCACGCACGGGGAGCGCATATGCACATCAGGGGCGACCACGCCGAGCTGGTCGTCGGGGGCCGCCTCGACGTCCGCAGCGCGGCGGACGCCCGTACGGTCCTGCACGCGGCCGTCGACGACGGAGTGGGCGACCTGGTGCTGGACCTGTCCGAACTGGACTCCTGGGACGCCACCGGACTGGGCGTGATCATGGGAGCCCACCGCCGGGCCGGCCGCTGCGGCCGGCGCCTGGTGCTGCGCGGTGTACCGCCGCAGATGCAGCGCCTGCTGGTGGCCACCCGCCTGCACCGGATCCTGGCGATCGAAGGGGGCATCGGGGTGGAGTCGCTTCCCCGGGTGTGACATCGCGTACGGGTGTGAGGCGGGCGACCGCGGAGACCCGGACGCATGTCGTCGCATCGTGCGACGCGCACAATCCTCACGAGACCGTGACGTTACGGACGGCGCGGTACCCCGGACTGTCGTAGATACTGTGCGAAGGTTTAGGGTTCGGCTGCCCGCTGCCATGAAACCCTTCGAGCGGGACCGGACCAGAAGCGACAGCGCGGTGTGCAGCAAGGCCGGGAGGGGCTTTTCCGAGCACACACACGCTTTTGGGGGGCTTGACCTATGGATCCTGACAACCGGGGACCCGAGGAGTACGGCCACGACGGCGACGGCCCGGTGCCGCGCCAGCGCCCGCCCAGGGAATCCCTCACGCCCGACTTCGCGCAGCACGCGCCGGCCCTGGCCCGCACCGTGCGGCTCGTCTCCGGCGACTTCCTGCTGACCGTCAACCCCGTCGACGGCAGCGAGATAGAGGTCTGCCCGCCCGCCGAACGGCCCGCCCGGCCCGTGAAGCTCACCGCGGCCGAGCGCGCCGAGGCCGACCGTGCGGCCCGCCCGCCCGTCCCGCCCGGCCCCGCGCGGCCCGCCCTGCCGCTGCTGGCCCGCCAGGACGAACGCGAGCGCCTGGTGCGCCTGCTCGCCCGCGGCCGCTCCACCCGCCTGACCGGCGCGCCCGGCTCCGGCCGCACCCGCCTGCTCGACCTGGTCGCCGAGGACTGCTCCGACCTCGCCCCCGACGGCGTCGTCCGCCTCAACGGCTACGGCCGCACCGCCGACGACCTGCTGTACGACCTGTTCCGCGCGGTGTACGACGCCCCGCTGCACCGCCCGGACCGGGACGACGTGCTCACCCATGTCCGGGACATCGGCGCGGTCGTCGTCGTGGACGATCTGGAGTTCGGCGGAGCGGCGCTCGACGAGCTGCTGGAGGCGACCCCCGAGTGCGCCTTCCTGCTCGGCGCCACCCCGGACGTGCCGGCCCCCTCCGCCGGAGCCGGTGTCGAGGAGGTCCTCCTCGGCGGGCTGGAGCGCGCCGCCGGGCTCGACCTGCTGGAACACGCCGTGGGCCGGCCCCTCACCGAGGACGAGTCCAACTGGGCGGGTGACCTCTGGTTCGAGTCCGAGGGCCTGCCGCTGCGCTTCGTCCAGGCCGGTGCCCTGCTGCGGCAGCGCGACCGGCTGCGCGCCGGCACCGGTGCCGTCGACGAGTTCGGCGTCTTCGAGGACGCGCCCCCGGCCGGTGCCGAGACCTACGACCTCGGCGACGACGTGCCGCTGCCCGCGCTCGGCGAGGCCGCCGCGCCCGCGCCGCTGCTCGCCTCCCGGCTGAGCGCCTCCGCCCGCGCCACCCTGCGGTTCGCCGTCGCCCTCGGCGGCGAGGTCCCGCACCAGGCGCATCTGCCCGCCCTGGTCGGCGACACCCACGCGGACGCCGCGCTCGGCGAACTGGTCTCCTGCGGCCTGGTCTCCCCGGTCGGCTCCCGCTACCGCCTCGCGGCCGGCGTGCCCGCCCAGCTGGAGGCCGCCGGATACGCCGACGAGGCCGAGGCCGGCGCCCGCAGCGCCGCCCAGCACTACTCCTGGTGGGCCGGGCACCCCTCGGTCACCCCGGAGCGCGTCTGCGCCGAGGCCGACGCGATCCTCGCCGCGCTCGCGGTCCTCGGCCCGGCCACCCGCCCGCCCGCCGAGGGCGAGGAGAGCGCGGCCGTGCACCTGGCCCGCACCGCCGCCCCCGCGCTCGCCGCCGGACTGCGCTGGAGCGCCTGGGAGCGGGTCCTGCGGGCCGGCGCCGAGGCCGCCCGGCTCGCCGGGGACGTCGCCGAGGAGGCCTACTTCCACCACGAGCTCGGTGTCCTGGCCCTGTGCGGGGGACAGCTCGACCGGGCCCGCGCCGAACTGGAGGCCTCCATCGGCCTGCGCGGCGCCCTCTCCGACAAGCGGGGCACCGTCGCGGGCCGTCGTGCCCTCGCCCTGGTCGCCGACCGCTCGGGCACCCCGATCGGGCTCGGGCCGACCGCGGCGGAGGAGGTGCCCGACGCCCGGGGTGAGGAGTCGGCGTCCCCGCCCGGCGGTGTGCCCGCGGCCTTCCCGACGCTCCAGCCGCCGCCCTCCCCGGCCCTGGTCACCCACCGCAGCGCGCCCGGTCCCTCGCGCAAGGCTCGCGGCGGACTCAAGGGCCTGGCCCGGCGCAACCTCGTGGCCGCCGGAGCCGGTGCCCTGCTGGTCGCCGTCCTGGGCACGGTGGTGACACTCGGCGCCACCTCCGACAAGGAGCAGAACCCGCCGGCCGACCAGGTCGGCGTCAACCCGTCCGCGAGCCAGGACGTCGGCGACGGCAGTCTGGGAGCCGACCGTCCGGCCGGCGACGACGCCGAGGACACGGGCGCGGCGGCCGCACGTCCGACGGACCCGGGCCCGGACGGCACCCTCGGCACCTCGGACGACCCGACGCCGACGGACGCCCCGAGCGGTTCGCAGGACCCGAGCGGTTCCGCGTCGCCGTCGAAGTCGCCGTCGTCCTCCAAGCCGCCGTCCACGTCGAAGCCGCCCGCGACGTCCAGGCCCCCCGCGACGTCGAAGCCGCCGACGTCCAAGCCTCCGACGTCCGAGCCGCCGACCTCGCAGCCGCCCACGTCCCAGCCGCCCACCTCGGAGCCGCCCACCACCAGCCCGTCGACCTCCGACTCGGCCAGCGGCCCGGCGCCCGGCGCTCCCACCAACAGCACGGCGAGCGCGCCGCAGAGCGCCCCGGGCACGCCGAGCGACTCACAGACGGTGATCTGACACCCGCCGACGACAACAGGGCCGGGTCCGCGATACGGACCCGGCCCTGTTGTCGTCGTACGGGCTGTCAGAACAGTCGCAGCTTGTCGTCCTCGATGCCCCGCAGCGCGTCGTAGTCGAGGACCTGGCAGCCGATGCCGCGGTCGGTCGCGAGGACACGGGCCTGGGGCTTGATCTCCTGGGCCGCGAAGACACCGCGCACCGGGGCGAGATGGGGATCGCGGTTCAGCAGCTCCAGATAGCGCGTGAGCTGCTCCACGCCGTCGATCTCCCCGCGCCGCTTGATCTCCACGGCGACGGTCTTGCCGTCGGCGTCCCGGCACAGGATGTCGACCGGCCCGATGGCCGTCGGGTACTCGCGGCGGATCAGCGTGTAGCCCTCGCCGAGTGTCTCGATGCGGTCGGCGAGCAGCTCCTGGAGGTGCGCTTCCACGCCGTCCTTGATCAGGCCGGGATCGACGCCCAGTTCGTGCGAGGAGTCGTGGAGGACTTCCTCCATCGTGATGATGAGCTTCTCGCCCGCCTTGTTGACGACGGTCCAGACGCCCTCCTCCTCGCCGGAGCCCTCCTTCAAGGTGCAGGGCGGCGACATCCAGTTCAGGGGCTTGTAGGCCCGGTCGTCGGCATGGATCGAGACGCTGCCGTCCGCCTTCACCAGGATCAGGCGCGGGGCCGAGGGAAGGTGGGCGGTGAGCCGCCCGGCGTAGTCCACGGAGCAGCGGGCAATGACGAGACGCATGGTCGGCAACGCTACTCGACGGGCACCTGTCGACGCGATTCGCCCTGGAAAACACGTGTTCGGTAATGGCCGATTGTGTGCATGGTGTGCTCAGCCAGAGTGTCTCATCTGCGCATTTTCCTGGTGCGGCCACCGTCCGGTGCTTACCGTATGAACGGGAGGTCGCGACGTGTGTACGCAGCGTGTCCGGCGTCGCGAGCTCCCTCATCTGTCAGGCAACCCCTGCTCGTTGGGGGTGCGAGAGGAGAACTCATGTCGCTCGACGTCTCACCGGCCCTACTCGAACAGGCCGAGCGAGGCGAGGTCGACGAAGCGGAATTCGTCGACTGCGTCCGGACCTCCCTGCCCTATGCGTGGGAGATGATCAGCTCCCTGGTGGCCCAGCTGAAGGTGGACGGCGGTGCGTTCGCCGACAACCAGACGCCTCCGCCGGACGAGCAGGCACGCGGCCAGCTGCTGCGTGCGCTTGCGAGTGACGCGATACGCGGTGCGCTGCAACGGCACTTCGGTGTCCGCCTGGCCTTCCAGAACTGCCACCGGGTGGCCGTGTTCCCGCTTGACTCCTCGGTCGACGAGAAGCTGGGCCGTTTCACATCGGTCCGCAGCCAGGTGCTGAACCAGTCCCCTGAGTTCCGGGACTGCTGACGCGGCGCCGCTTGCTTGCCGCTCCGTACGCGGGAGGTGCAGTTCTGTACCGGAGCGGCAAGCCCCCAGGAGTCTCCCGCGCCCTCAGGCCAGTTGGGGGAGCACCTCGGCGCCCAGCCGCCGCACGTTCTCCTCGGTCGCCGCCAGGTCCCCCGAGCCCTCGACGAGCAGCGCGAAGCGGGAGATGCCCGTGCGCTCGCTGGTCGCCGCCAGCCGGTCCGCGCACAGCCGCGGAGTGCCCACGGGGTGCAGCCCGCAGAGCAGTTCGGTGTACGCCAGCGGGTCGCGCATCCGGCGTGTGCGCCCGTCGACCGTGACATGCGCCTCCAGCCCCTGTTGCAGCCAGCCCGGCATCGCCTTCATCAGCGTCTCCGCCGCGTCGACCCGCCGGTCCGCGATCTGGCAGACACCGGCCGACACATGGGACGCGCCGTGGATCTCCTCCGCGGAACGCCCGGACGCCCGGGCGTGCTGTCGCCACAGCGTGACCATCTCGGCCTTCTCCTCGTCCCCCACGTGCATTCCGAGCAGCATCGACAGACCCCGCTCGGCGGCCAGCCGCACGCTCGCCGGCGAGGTGCAGGCGACGACGAGCTCGGGCCCCGGACCCTCCGTCAGGGCCTCCGACGGCCGTGGCACCACCGGGACTTCGCGGAACCGGAAACGCTCCCCGGCGGCCGCCACGGACGACTCGCGCAGCCACCGCACCAGGAGCTCCAGGGACTCCGGGAACCCCTTCTCGTACGCCTCCAGACCCGCGCCGAACACCTCCAGGTCGACCCACGGGCCGCCGCGCCCCACACCGAGCGTGAAACGGCCGCCGCTCGTGTGGTGCAGCAGCGCGGCCTGTTCGCCGAGGGCCACCGGGTGGACGGTGGGCAGCACACTGACCGCCGTGCCCACCCGGATGCGGCGGGTGCGGCCCAGCAGGAAGGCGGCCAGGGTGACGGCCGACGGACAGGTGCCGTACGGCACGAAGTGATGCTCGGCCAGCCAGACCGTGTCGAGCCCGGCCTCCTCGGCCACCTCGGCCGAGCGGACCGCGCGGTGCAGCGCCTCGCCCTCGCCCTGACCGGGGAACTGGGCCGCCAACACGAAACTTCCAACGCGCATTGCTTTCCCGCTTCCTTGGCTCCGACACGGAGCTCCCCCACAGGGCATAACCGCCTGACACGTGCCGAGGACACGGCCGGGCGGAGTACTTTGCGGATTGTCTGCAGAATGGGGCGTTCCACCGGGAGCCGGGGGAGGGCAACCGCGGCGGGCCCGCCACGGCGGCGGGGGACTTGTGGCGTTTGGTGGCGTACGCCTACCCCCGCACGCGCCGCGTAGGCTGGGCGAGGCCCGTGCTTCCTGTATAGCTCCGAGAGGTGTCCCGTGTCCCCGCGTCGCAACCGACCCAAGGGCGCCGCTTCGTCCGGCCGGAGTGCCGAGGACGACCGTTCCGGCCGCTACGGCGGCTGGCAGTCCTCCGAGAGCTGGCAGGGCGAGAGCTGGAGCGTGCGGCACGTGGCCGGCGCGAGCGCCCAGGGCAAGTCGTACCGCTGCCCCGGCTGCGACCAGCTGATCCCGGACGGGGTGCCGCACGTGGTGGCCTGGTCGGAGCACACGGGCGTCGACGACCGGCGGCACTGGCACAAGGCCTGCTGGAACGCGCGGGACCGCCGCACCCCGGGGGTGCGGCGGTCCCGTAACGCGCCGAGGTTCTGAGCGGACTCAGACGTCCCGCTTCTCCAGCAGCACGAAGGCACCCGCGAACGCCACGGCCGTGACGCCCAGGATGATCCACAGCGGGTCCCATCCGGACGGACCGGAATCGCTCAGGGAGTTGGAGTAGAAGACGCTGAGCTGGTTCGGGATCGAGTACTCGAACAGGGCGTCGCGCACGTCCTGGAGGGACTCGGAGAACATGAACAGCGCGATCACCAGCGGGGCCAGCACGGCGCCGATCATGATGGTGATGGCGCCCGCCGAATGCCGGATGATCGAGCCGACGATGAGCGAGAGCAGGCCGAGCAGCGCGATGTAGAGCGAGATGCCCACCGTGCCCTTGAGCCACTCACCGCCGGAGGGGGACTTGGCGCCTTCGCCCTCCAGCATCGCCACGTGCAGGAAGGCGACGAGGGACGCGGACACCAGCGTCACGACGAACGCGGTCAGGAAGAACACCACGGCCTTCGCCGCGAGCACCCTGCCCCGGCTCGGGCACGCGACCATCGTGGTGCGGATCATGCCGGTGCCGTACTCCGAGGCCGTGGTCAGCACGCCCAGCGTGATGATGCACATGCTGCCCAGCAGCAGCCCGAAGAAGCCCAGGCCGAGCGGGCTCTCGCCGTCCAGGGCCGGGTCGGACCGGGCCACCACCACGCCGGTCAGCGTGCCGATGCCGATGACGAGCAGGACGAACACACCGAGCGTCCAGAGGGTGGAGCGCACCGACCTGATCTTCGTCCACTCGGACGCGAGGGCGTGCCCGAGGTGCGTGCGCACGACCGGGATCGGCGAGGTGTAGCCGGGGCCGCCGGGGTGGGGGGCGGCACCGGGAGCCGCCTGCCAGGCGGGCGTGGCCTGCGGCATCTGGGACTGGGGGCTGCTCATCGGGCGTCCTCGGGCTTGGTCAGGTCGGAGGTCGGGGCGGCGGGCGCGGACGGCGCGGCGGCGGGCTGCGGCGCGGGCGCGGCCGCCGCCTGGTCCTGCGGGGCCGGCTGCGGGGCGCCCTGGGGCGCCGGAGGCGTTTGGGGCGCGGGCTGGGCGTACGGGTTGGGGCCCGGGCCGGAGGCGCCCGGGACGGGGCCGTACGGGCCCGGCGCGGCCTGACCCGGGGCGCCCTGCGGCGGGGCCGGGAACGGCCCGCCGCCCTGCTGGGGCGGCGGCGGGGCGTACCAGCCCGGCTGACCCTGCCCGGGCACCGGCATCGGGGGCTGCGCGCCGGGCGGCAGCGGCTGCTGGAGCCCTTCCTTCTGGTCGATCGTCGAGCGGTAGTCGACGGCGCCCTGCGTCATCCGCATGTACGCCTCCTCCAGGGAGGCCTGGTGCGGCGACAGCTCCCACAGGCGTACGTCGTGCTCGTGCGCGATGTCGCTGATGCGGGGCAGCGGCAGCCCGGTCACGCGCAGGGCGCCGTCCTGCTCGGGCAGCACGTGCCCGCCCGACTCGGTCAGCGCCGCCGACAGCTTCTCGCGCTGCTGCGGTTCGCTGTCGGGGGTGCGCACGCGCGCGAAGTCCGCGGAGTTCGCCGAGATGAAGGCGGTCACGCTCATGTCGGCGAGCAGCTGGCCGCGTCCGATGACGATGAGGTGCTCGGCGGTCAGCGCCATCTCGCTCATCAGGTGGGAGGAGACGAAGACCGTACGGCCCTCCGCCGCCAGTGCCTTCATCAGGTTGCGCACCCAGAGGATGCCCTCGGGGTCGAGGCCGTTGACCGGCTCGTCGAACAGCAGCACCTGCGGGTCGCCGAGCAGTGCCGCGGCGATGCCGAGCCGCTGCCCCATGCCGAGGGAGAAGCCCTTGGACCGCTTCTTGGCCACGTCCTGAAGACCGACGACCCCGAGCACCTCGTCCACCCGCCGGGCCGGGATGCCGGACAGCTGGGCCAGGGACAGCAGGTGGTTGCGGGCGGACCGGCCGCCGTGCACCGCCTTGGCGTCCAGCAGCGCGCCGACCTGACGGGCGGCGTTGGGCAGCCTGCGGTACGGGTAGCCGCCGATCGTCACATGCCCGGCCGTCGGATTGTCCAGCCCGAGGATCATCCGCATCGTCGTCGACTTGCCCGAGCCGTTCGGCCCGAGGAAGCCGGTGACGGCCCCCGGCCGCACCTGGAAGGAAAGGTTGTACACAGCGGTCTTGTCGCCGTAGCGCTTCGTCAGGCCGACTGCTTCGATCATGCTCCGCACCCATCGCAAGGTTCAGGACAGCGGGGCACACGCCCCCGTAAGGGTTAGGAGGATATCGAGGCGCTGACGGTTCCGCCCAAGAGCAGGTAAAAGGTCACGCCTAGGCGTCGCGCTTCTTCAGCAGCAGATAGCCCCCGGCCAGCACCGCCAGCACCCACAGCCCCATGATCCCGAGACCGCCCCAGGGCCCGTACGGGGTGTCGTCGTCGATCGGCGTGACCACCTGCATGATCTTGCTGCCGGCCTGGTCGGGAAGGAACCGGCCGACCTTCTTCGTCGCGTCGACATTGCCCAGGATGTTGGAGATCAGGAAGAAGAACGGCATCAGGATGCCCAGCGACAGCATGGGTGAGCGCAGCATCGCGGCGACGCCCATGGAGAACATCGCGATCAGCGCCATGTAGAGGCCGCCGCCGAGCACCGCCCGCAGCACCCCCGGGTCGCCGATCTCCGCCCGGTGCGAGCCCAGCATCGCCTGCCCCAGGAAGAACGCGGCGAAGCTGGTGACGAGGCCGACCAGCAGGGCGAGTGCCGAGGCGACCGCGATCTTGCTGAACAGGAACGAGCCGCGCTGCGGCACCGCGGCCAGCGAGGTGCGGATCATGCCGGTGCTGTACTCGTTCGACACGACCAGCACCCCGAACACGATCATCGCGAGCTGGCCGAGGCTCATCCCGGCGAAGCTGATGAACGTCGGGTCGAACTCCGCCCGGTCCTGCGCGTTCATGGAGTCGAACTCGCTCTTGGACAGGGCCGAGATGAGCATGCCGAGGGCGACCGTCACGACCACCACCAGCGAGAGCGTCCACACCGTGGACGCCACCGACCGGATCTTGGTCCACTCCGACCGTACGACCTGTGTCACCGCCATGCTCAGCCCCTCTTCCAGCCGTCGCCCCACTGCTGCCGCGCCGGCTCGGGGGTCGTCGGGCCCGTCTCGCTGTGCGCGTGGTACTCCACCGACTCCGCGGTCAGCTGCATGAAGGCCTCCTCCAGCGAGGCCTGTTGCGGGCTCAGCTCGTGCAGCGTGATCCGGTGTTGCGCCGCCAGCTCACCGATGTGCTCGGCCTTGCCGCCGTCCACCTCCAGCACCCCCTCACCGCTCTCCACGGCCACGATCCCGGCCTGGTGCAGCACGTCCAGCAGCCGCTCCCGCTGCGGGCTGCGGACCCGGACGTACGAGCGGGAGTTGCGGTCGATGAAGTCCGCCATGGAGGTGTCCGCGAGCAGCCGCCCCTGCCCGATGACGACGAGGTGTTCGGCCGTCAGGGCCATCTCGCTCATCAGGTGGGAGGAGACGAACACGGTCCGCCCCTGCGCGGCGAGCGACTTCATCAGGGTGCGGATCCAGTGGATGCCCTCGGGGTCGAGGCCGTTGACCGGCTCGTCGAACATCAGGATCCGCGGGTCGCCGAGCAGCGCGGCCGCGATGCCGAGCCGCTGCCCCATGCCCATCGAGAAGCCCTTGGTCTTCTTCTTCGCGACCGCCGTCAGCCCGACCGTCTCCAGCACCTCCCGCACCCGGCTGCGCGGAATGCCGTTGCTCTGCGCGAGGCACAGCAGGTGGTTGTAGGCGGTGCGCCCGCCGTGCCACGCCTTGGCCTCCAGCAGGGCGCCGATGTACGTCAGCGGGTCCTTGAGCTGCTGGTAGTGCTTGCCGTCGATACGGACGTCGCCCGCGGTCGGGTGGTCGAGACCCAGGATCATCCGCATGGTCGTGGACTTGCCGGCGCCGTTGGGCCCGAGGAAGCCGGTGACGATGCCCGGTCTGACGGTGAAGGACAGGTTGTTGACCGCCACCTTCTCGCCGTACCGCTTCGTCAGCCCCTCGAGCTCAATCATGCCGCCACGCTAGAGCGTGGCAAAGCCCTCTGCCACCCGAGCGGCAGAGGGCTTTGCGGAGGTTCAGACTCCGTATACCCCGGTGTTACCGGGACTGCTGGGCCGGGACCCCACGGGAGATCGGCTCGTCCTCGGCCGGCGTGCCGGCGGCGGCCACCGCGGCGCCCGTGAGCGTCGCGAGCATCTCGCGGACGTTCGTCAGCTGGGCGTTGATGCTGTCGCGGCGGTTGGTGAGGGCGGCCAGCTCGCGCTCGGATTCCGAACGGATGCGGTCGGCCTTGGCGTTGGCGTCGGCCACGATGTCCTCGGCCTGACGCTGGGCCGTCTCCACCGTCTGGCGGGCGCGGCGCTCGGCGTCCGTGCGCAGCTTCTCGGCCTCCAGGCGCAGCTGCTCGGCGCGGTGCTCGATCTCGGCGAGGCGCTTCTCGGCCTTGGCCTGACGGGAGGCCAGGTCCCGCTCGGACTGCTCGCGGCGCTTTGCGAGGTTCGTCTCGAAGTCGGCGGCGGCCTGCGCGGCCTTGGCGCGGGTCTCTTCGAAGAGGGCGTCCGCCTCCTCACGCTTGGACTGCGCGTCCTTCTGCGCCTCGGAACGCAGCTGGGCGGCGTCACTCTTGGCCTTCTCGACGATCCGCAGACCCTCGTCCTCGGCCTTCGCCTTGCGCTCCGCGGAGTACGACTCGGCGTCGTTGCGCACCTGCTGGGCGGCCGACTCGGCGAGCTCGCGGTGCTGCTCGGCGGCGCGCCGGGCCTCCTCGCGCAGGTCCTTCGCCTCTTCCTCGGCGAGGCGGAGGATCTTCTCCACGCGCGCACCGAGACCCGCGTACGACGGCTCGGCGTCGGTGATCTGGGCCTGGGCGTTCTGCGTCTCGAGGTGGAGCTCTTCGATGCGCTTTTCCAGAGCGGTGATGCGGGCGAGAGCGCTGTCACGGTCGGAGACGAGCTTGGAGATACGTTCGTCCACCTGAGCGCGGTCGTATCCACGCCGCACAAGCTCGAAGCCGTAGGGGGAAGTGTCGCTCATGGGGTTCCTGTCGAATGAGACCGGTGAGGTGATAGGTGGAATCCTAGGGGCCGAAACGGTGTGTCATCGAGCGGATGCGCGTTTGATCTGGAAAATGACACCCCTTTTGGGTGGCTAACCCCCGGACAGCTTGCCAAAGAGTTGGTCAAAGGCCCCAGCACACACCGGATTCGCCCCGTTTGGCTAGCTATCCGAGGACTTGCCACCCGAACGGGGTGCGCCGACCGTCGCGCCTGCCTTGACTCCGCTGTCCTTGCCGGCGGAGGGGGCCTCGAAGGACTCCAACGCCTCCAGGACGTCCTGGACACGGGAGATCTCGGCGTTGATGTCCTCGCGGCGGCGGACCAGCACCTCCAGCTCGCGCTTGCCCTCCTCGACCGTGCGCTTGGCCTCGCGGATCGCCTCGGCCTTCAGCTCCTCGGCCTCCCGGACCAGCGTGGACTTCTTCTGCTCGGCCTCCTTGAGCAGCCCCTCCGCCTTCTTCACCGCGGCGATCCGGACCTTGCCCGCCTCGGAGTTGGCCTCCGAGACGATCTCCTTGGCCTTCGCCTGCGCCTTCGCCAGCTGCTCCTCGGCCGCCTTGACGAGCGCGTCGCAGCGGTCGCCCGCCGACTTCATCGTCTCGGCCGACTCCCGGCGGGCCCGCTCGTGCAGCTCCTCGATCTCGGAGGTGATGCGGTCGCGCAGCTCCTCGGCGCGCTCCCTTATCTGCGTGGCGTCCCGGCGCGCGCCGACCAGCAGCTCGTCGGCGTCCGTACGGGCCTTCTCCACCAGCGAGTTGCCCTCGATCGTCGCCTCGGACACCAGGCGATCGGCCTCGGTGCGGGCCGCGCCCACCATCGTGTCGGCCTGTGCCTCGGCCTCCGCGGTGGTCTTGTGCGCCTGCTGCTGCGCCTCGGCCAGCAGCTTGTCCGCCTCGGCCGTGGTCTCCGTGATGAGCTTGTCGACCTGCTCGGCCGCCTCGGAGCGCCGCTTGTTGGCGTCCTTGCGGGCCTCGTCCAGCGTGCGGTCCGCCTCCTCGCGCGCGGAGCCGACCAGCCGCTCCGCCTCCGCCTCCGCGTCGGTCTTGACACGCTCGGCCTCGCGGCGGATGCGCTCGGCGTGCTGCTGCGCCGAGCCGACCGTCTCGGCGGCCTCGGCCCGCAGCCGCTCCGCCTCCCCGGCGGCCTCCGCGACCAGCTGGTCGGCCTTGGCGACCGACTCCGTCCGCACCCGCTCGGCCTCCGTGGCCGCCTCGGAGCGGACGCGCTCGGCCTCGGAGACCGCTTCGGTACGGACCCGCTCGGCCTCGGCGACCGTGTCCATCCGCAGCCGGTCGGTCTCCTGGAGCGTCTCCGTGGTGAGCCGCTCCGCCTCGCTGCGCGCCTCGGTGATGAGGGCGTCCGCCTGCGACGCGGCGTCCGAGCGGATGCGGTTGGCGTCCTCCCGGGCGTCCGCCCGGGTGCGCGCGGCGCTCTGCTCCGCCTCGGCGATCGCGTCGGACGCCTCGGTGCGCACCCGCTGCGCGTGCTCGGCGACGTCCGCGCGGATCCGCTCCGCCTCGCTGATCGCATCGGACATCGTCCGCTCGGCGAGCGCCTTGGCGGCCTCGGACTCCTCGTGCGCCTCGCGCCGCAGCCGGCCCGCGTCCTCGCTCGCCCGCTCCCGCTCGGCGTAGGCGTCGGAGCGGACCCGGTCCGCCTCCTCCTGGGCCTCCCGGCGCGTACGGTCCGCCGCGTGCTCGGCGGCCGAACGCAGCCCGGTGATCTCCTCCTGCGCCTGCTCGTGCAGCCCCGCCACGGAGTCCCGCACCTGCTGGGCGTGCTGCTCGGCCGCCGACACCATCTCCGTGGCACGGCGGTCGGCCTCCTCGACCAGGCGTACGGCCTCGGCCTGCGCGTCCTCCACGCGCTTGCGCGCCGAGGCCAGCAGCTCCTCGCTCTGCTCGCGGGCGCGCTCACGCTCCTGGTCGGCCTCCTGCCGGGCGCTGCCGAGGAGTTCCTCGGCCTCACGGCGGCGCCGGTTGGCCTCCTCCTGCGCGGCGGCCAGCGTCTCGGACGCCTCCGCGGCGAGCCGCTCGGCGGCGGCCTGCGCCTCCGAGCGCATCCGGTCGGCGCTCTCCTGCGCCTCCGACTTCAGCCGCTCGGCCTCGCTCGCCGCCTCCGAGCGCAGCCGTACGGCGACGGCCTCGCCCTCGGCACGGGCCGCGGACGCGTCCGCGGCGGCCTCGTCGCGCAGCCGCTCGGCCTCCGTCTCGGCCTGCTGCTGGAGCGTACGGATGCGCTCGGCGGCCTCGGCGCGCAGCCGCTCGTTCTCCTCGGCGGCCTCGCGGCGGATCCGGGCGGCCTCCTCACGGGCCTTCGACAGCGCCTGCTCGGCGGCCGTCAGCCGCTCCTCCGCCTCCGCCTGGAGCCGTGCCAGCTCCTCGGCGGCCTCGGCACGACGGGCCTGAACGGCCCGCTCGGTCTCCTCGTGCAGCTCCCGCGCCGCGCGCTCGGCGTCCTCCTTGAGCGCCTCGGCCTGCTCGACGACCTCCTCGCGGTGCCGCTCGGCCTCCTGCCGGGTGCGCTGGAGGGTCTCCTCGGCCTGCCGGCGCAGGGTCGTCGCCCGCTCGATGGCCTCGGTGCGGACCTTCTCGCTGTCCGCCTGGGCCGTGGTGCGCAGCTCGTCCGCGTCGGCCTTGGCCTTGGCGAGCAGCTCCTCGGCGGACTTCGCCGCCTCCTCGATCTGCGCCACGGCCTCCTTGCGGGCCTCGGCGCGGATCTTCTCGCCCTCGTCGACCGCGTCGGCACGCAGCTGCTCGGCCTCGCCGCGCAGCCGGCGGGCCTCCTCCTGCAGCTCGACCGTCTTGGCGCGGTACTCCTTGGTGTCGTCCTTCGCCGCGCCCTTGAGCTGCTCGGCGATGTCGTGCGCCTCGGCCCGCAGCCGGTCCGCCTCCGCCTCGGCCTCCGAGCGGATCCGCTCGGCCTCCTCGGCCGCGGCCTTCGTGGTCTTCTTGGCGTCCTCCGACGCCTTGTTGAGGACTTCCTCGGCGGTCCTGGCCGCCTTGGACAGCTGGGTCGCGGTCTCCTCGGCGGTGAGCGTGCGGGCCTTCTCGGAGGCCTCCGCGACGATCTTCTCGGCCTCGGCACGGGCGTCCGCGACGAGCTGCTCCGCCTCGGACTTGGTGTTCTCGGCCTCCTTCGTGGCCTCCTCGACCAGCCGGGCGACCTGCTCCTTGGCGGTGCGCGTGCGCGTCTCGTTCGCGGACTCGGCACTCGCCAGGGCCTTGGCGGCGGCCTCCTTGGCCTCCGCGACCAGCTTCTCCGACTCGGTCTGCGCCTTGCGCAGCGCCTCCTCGGCCTCCGCCATCCGCTGCTCGGCGGCCCGGCTCAGCTCCTGGGCCTCGCGGCGCGCGGCCTCCGACTCGGAGACGGTGGACGTGCGCAGCTGCTCGGCGTGGTCGGTGGCCTCCTGGGCCTGCGTGGAGGCGGCGTTGAGCAGGCGCTCGGCGTCCGTGCGGGCGCGGCGCAGGATCTGCTCGGCCTCGGCACGGGCCTCCTCGGCCGCGCCCGTCAGGCGCTGGCGGGCCTCGGTCGTCAGCCGCTCGGCCTCCGCGCGGGCGGTGGCCAGGGCCTGCTCGGCCTCGGCGCGGGACTCCTCCAGCAGCCGGCGGGCCTGCTGCTCGGTGCGCGCCCGCAGCTGCTCGGCCCACGCCACGTTCTCGTTGACGTGCGACTCGACCGTCTGGCGGCGCTCGGCCAGCTCCTGGTCCAGCTGCTGGCGGCGGGTCACCGCCTCCTGGTGCAGCTCGGCCTGGAGCCGGGCGGCCTGCTCGGCGTGCTCCTGGAGGATCCGCTGGGTCTGCGCCCTGGCCTCGCTCAGCTCCCGGTCGGCGTCCGCGCGGATCTGGTCGGCCTGCATCTGCGCGTTGCGCAGCAACTGCTCGGCCTGCCAGCCGATGTCGCCCCCGTCGAAGGAGGGTCGGGACATGATGGTGCGCCGCGCCTCGTGCAGCTTGGCGCGCAGCACCTCGACCTGGTAGCCGAGGTCCTCGGCGTGCTGGATCGCCTTTTCCCGTTCGGTCTTCAGCCGCTTCATCTCGGCTTCGAACCGAGAGAGGTGGTCGACGTCAGCCGCCGGCTCTCGCTCCTGGCTCTCGTAGCCCCGCACTGCGCGGTCCCATCCGTCCCCTGGTCGCAACTCTTTCCGATCGAGCTCCGTCCATCCGCCGAACGGGGCCCCCGGGGAATGGTGTCAGATCATCGGCGGAGCAGAGGCTGCTGCCCCGACGCTCGTCCCCCGAAACCCGGACCCCGGTGGTCCTGCCGTCGCACGGCGGGACCGCGGTCACCCTGCACTGAGCGGCGACCGCCCCCAACCCTACCGGCCCCTATGTACGAGGGTCAGTGCTCAGGTGACTCAACAGCCGCCGAAGTGACCAGTTCTGTCAGTACGCCATGGCAGTCCTTGGGGTGCAGGAAGGTGATCCGTGACCCCATGGAACCGACTCGCGGCTCTTCGTAGAGCACGCGGACGCCCTTGCCCTTGATGTCCGCCGCGTCCGCGTCGACGTCCGCCGTGCCGAAGGCGATGTGGTGGACGCCCTCCCCGTTCTTCGCCAGCCACTTCGCGACGGTGGAGTCCTCCCGGGTCGGCTCCAGCAGCTGCAAGTAGGTGGCGCCGCCGTCGGACGTCTCGTTGATCTTGAGCATGGCCTCGCGCACGCCCTGCTCCTCGTTGACCTCGGAGTGGAACACCTCGAAGCCGTAGGTGGCACGGTAGAACTCGACGGTCTTGTCGAGGTCGAAACAGGCGATTCCGATGTGGTCGATTCGCGTCAGCATGGACTCAGTGCAGCGCCCCGGAGGTGGTTACGCAACGTGCGCGCGATCACACCGACGGCCCGATGACGGGGTGGAGTACCGGTCAGTACATTCGAAGTAAACCCTCGTTCACTCCTCGGCTGTGCAGCCGGTAAGGGGATCGCAGCTCATGTCTTCTGCCACGACCAGTTCGGTGATCGTCTCGGGCGCTCGTACGCCCATGGGGCGGTTGCTCGGATCGCTGAAGTCCTTCTCCGGAGCCGATCTCGGCGGCTTCGCGATCAAGGCCGCCCTCGACCGTGCGGGGATCGGCGGCGACCAGGTGCAGTATGTGATCATGGGCCAGGTGCTCCAGGCCGGGGCGGGGCAGATCCCCGCCCGCCAGGCCGCGGTCAAGGCCGGCATCCCGATGAACGTGCCGGCGCTGACCATCAACAAGGTGTGTCTGTCGGGCCTCGACGCCATCGCGCTCGCCGACCAGCTCATCCGTGCGGGTGAGTTCGACGTGGTCGTCGCCGGTGGCCAGGAGTCCATGACCAACGCCCCGCACCTGCTGCCGAAGTCCCGCGAGGGCTACAAGTACGGTGCGATCCAGATGCTCGACTCGATGGCCCACGACGGCCTGACCGACTCCTTCGACGGTGTCGCCATGGGCGAGTCGACCGAGAAGCACAACACGCGCCTGGGCATCGGCCGGGCCGAGCAGGACGAGATCGCCGCGCTGTCGCACCAGCGGGCCGCCGCCGCGCAGAAGAACGGCCTGTTCGAGGCCGAGATCACGCCCGTCGAGATCCCGCAGCGCAAGGGCGACCCGGTGCTGTTCAGCAAGGACGAGGGCATCCGCGGCGACACCACCGCCGAGTCCCTGGGCAAGCTGCGCCCGGCCTTCGCCAAGGACGGCACGATCACGGCCGGTTCCGCCTCGCAGATCTCCGACGGTGCCGCCGCCGTCGTCGTGATGAGCAAGGCCAAGGCGCAGGAGCTCGGCCTGGAGTGGATCGCCGAGATCGGGGCGCACGGCAACGTGGCCGGGCCGGACAACTCGCTCCAGTCGCAGCCGTCCAACGCGATCCTGCACGCGCTGAAGAAGGAGGGCCTGGAGGTCTCGGACCTCGACCTCATCGAGATCAACGAGGCCTTCGCGGCCGTGGCCGTGCAGTCCATGAAGGACCTCGGCGTGTCCACCGAAAAGGTGAATGTCAACGGTGGTGCCATTGCCCTGGGTCACCCGATCGGGATGTCCGGTGCGCGGCTCGTGCTGCATCTCGCGCTGGAGCTGAAGCGGCGCGGCGGTGGCGTCGGCGCGGCCGCGCTGTGCGGTGGCGGCGGGCAGGGTGACGCGCTGATCGTGCGCGTGCCCAAGGCCTGAGTTTCGGTACGTCCCTGATCTGAACGGAGCTGTGATGCAGGACGTCTCCACGCTGGTGGCCCAGGCCCGGGAAGGCCGGCCCCGGGCCGTGGCCCGGCTGATCTCCCTGGTGGAGGGGGCGTCCCCGCAGCTGCGGGAGGTCATGGAGGCGCTCGCGCCCCTGACGGGCGGGGCGTACGTGGTGGGGCTGACCGGGTCGCCGGGCGTCGGCAAGTCGACGTCGACCTCGGCGCTGGTCAGCGCCTACCGCAAGCAGGGCAAGCGGGTCGGCGTGCTCGCCGTCGACCCGTCGTCCCCGTTCTCCGGCGGTGCGCTGCTCGGGGACCGGGTGCGGATGTCGGAGCACGCGTCCGACCCGGGCGTGTACATCAGGTCCATGGCCACGCGCGGGCACCTGGGCGGGCTGGCCTGGTCCGCGCCCCAGGCGATCCGCGTCCTGGACGCCGCCGGATGCGACGTGATCCTCGTCGAGACGGTGGGCGTCGGGCAGTCCGAGGTGGAGATCGCCTCGCAGGCGGACACGTCCGTGGTGCTGCTCGCGCCGGGGATGGGCGACGGGATCCAGGCGGCCAAGGCCGGGATCCTGGAGATCGGTGACGTGTACGTCGTGAACAAGGCGGACCGGGACGGGGCCGACGCGACGGCTCGCGAGCTGAACCACATGCTGGGGCTGGGCGAGTCGCGCGGGCCGGGCGACTGGCGCCCGCCGATCGTGAAGACGGTCGCCGCGCGGGGCGAGGGCGTCGAGGAGGTCGTCGAGGCGCTGGAGAAGCACCGGGCCTGGATGGAGGAGCGGGGCGTGCTCGCGGAGCGGCGGCTGTCCCGGGCGTCACGGGAGGTCGAGACGATCGCGGTGACGGCACTGCGGGAGCGGATCGGCGACCTGCACGGGGACCGGCGGCTCGGGGCGCTGGCGGAGCGGATCGTCGCGGGCGAACTGGATCCCTACCGGGCGGCTGACGAACTGGTGGCCGGGTTGACGGAGGGCTGAGGCTGCCGGCGCGCCGTCTCATGGCGGCGGAGTCAGCGCCAGTCGTCGATCACGTAGGCGTCCGGGTGGCTGTAGCCCGGTTCGTTGGGCTTGTGCATGGCCACGCCTTGCAGCCAGGTGCGGAAACCGCGGTCGGCCATGCGCCGGTAGGCGTCCTGGCGGGCCAGGTTCATTCCGGCGTCCAGTTGGCCGAGTCCCTTCTCGGCGGCCAGCCGCTCGCAGGCGTTCAGCAGCCGTTCGAACCGGTCCGCGGCGCCCGGGCCGGGGCGTACGGCGCCGAACTTGACGAAGCACACGTCCTCACCGGCCTCCGACCCGCCTCCGCAGTGGCAGACGGCCAGACCGTCCAGGCCGGAGCCGGCGCCCTCGAGGAGGACGGTGTCGCCGAGCCCCTGTGCCTGGGTGGCCGTGATCTCGCGCTCCAGGCTCAGGCCCTCGTACACGGCCTCCGTCAGTGCGCGGCCGAGGCTCAGCGCTTCGGGCCGCTCAGCGGCGGTCAGCTCGCCGTACAGCACTCGGCCGGGGACTTCGGCAGTGCCGGCGACCTGTTTCTTCATGACGGCCGTGAGGAAGCGGGGCCAGAAACCGTACCGGCGGTAGAGCTCGAGGTGCTTGGCACTGTGCGAGAAGGTGAACAGGCCGAGGTGGCGGTTCCCCCAGGTGTCGAAGCAGGCCATGACCGGCTCCATCAGGCGTCTGCCGATGCCCTGGTCCCACAGGTCAGGACGTACGGTCAGCGGGCCGAAGAACCCGACGCTGCCCCAGTCGGCGGCGAAGTTCGATCCGACGACCTCGCCCTCGACGGTCGCCGCGAAGGCCGCGTGTGGAGCTGCCGCCCACCGGGTGCGCACGTAGTCGGCGGTCCCGAAGAACGTCTCCGGCTCAGGGGCCCCGAGGAAGGTCCCGAACGCGACCCGGAAGATCGCGTCGGCCCGGTCCAGGTCCGGCTCGACCAGCGGGCGGACCGACACCGAGGCGGCGACACTCGTTCGCTTCGCTGCGGGCATGAGCGCTCTCCTTCCGCCCCCGGTTCCATCGCACCACGGACGCGCGCCGCGTGCGAAGCGACCGCGCGACGCCCCGGCGTCAGCACGGACACCGGGGCGGCGGAATGCGCGTGAGGGCGGATCAGTCCTGGTCGTCGTCCTGATCGTCGTCGTCCTGGGCGTCCGCACGGTCCGCCGTGACCTTGCCCGACGTGAGGTCGATCTTCCAGTCCTGCTCGGCTCCGCCGGACGTGCGCGTCTCGGCCTCCCAGGACTTGTCCTTGCCGTCCTCGTCGAGGTCGACGGAGGTCACCACGCCCTTGCCGGCGGCGGCCTTCGCGGCCTCCTCAGCCGTCACGGAGGAGCCCTTCAGAGCCGCACGCACCCGCGCCGTGTCGTCCTCGTCGTCCGCCTGCGCACCGAGGACCCTGCCGCTCGACGGGTCGACGCTCACGCTGTGCCAGGTGTCGTCGCCGGACAGGACGTCGACCTTCCAGACCACCTTGTCGCCGTCGTCCTCGTCGTCCAGCTCGGCGGAGACGGCCGTACCCGACGTGTGCTTCAGCGCGGAGGCGATCGCCTCGGTCGCGGTGACCTTCGAAGAGGCCGCCCGGGCGTCGTCGCGGCCGTCGTCGTCCGACACCCGCGTGTTCACCGCCTGCCGCGCCGACCCCTCGTCGTCCGACGTGGTCGCGAGGGCCGTGGCCGTACCGCCTCCGATCAGAGCGGCGGCGGTCACAGCGGCGATCACGATGTTGCGCTTCATGCGGTTCCTCCCGAGTCGTTTCGTTTTCGACGTCTTCGACTCTGGACGACGGAGGCTGAGAGGAACCTGAAGCCCCCTGAAAGGATCTTCAGGTTGCCTTTGCCACTCTTTACGCATGCGCCTGTTGATCGTGGAGGACGAGAAGCGGCTGGCCCTGTCGCTCGCCAGGGGCCTGACGGCCGAGGGGTACGCCGTGGACGTCGTCCACGACGGACGGGAGGGGCTGCACCGGGCCTCGGAGGGCACCTACGACCTGGTCGTCCTCGACATCATGCTGCCGGGCCTCAACGGCTACCGGGTCTGTGCCGCCCTGCGCGCCGCCGGGCACGAGGTGCCGATCCTGATGCTGACCGCCAAGGACGGTGAGTACGACGAGGCCGAGGGGCTCGACACGGGTGCGGACGACTATCTGACCAAGCCGTTCTCCTACGTCGTGCTGGTCGCCCGGATCAAGGCGCTGCTGCGTCGGCGCGGGCAGGGCGCGGGGGCCTCGCCGGTGCATGTGCACGGAGACCTGAAGGTCGACACCGCGGCCCGGCGGGTGTTCCTGGGGGAGGACGAGGTCACCCTCACCGCCAAGGAGTTCTCGGTGCTGGAGCAGCTCGTGCTGCGGGCCGGCGAGGTGGTGTCCAAGTCGGAGATCCTGGAGCACGTCTGGGACTTCGCCTACGAGGGTGATCCCAACATCGTCGAGGTGTACGTCAGCACGCTGCGGCGGAAGCTGCGCGCCGGGCTGATCCGGACCGTGCGCGGGGCCGGGTACCGGCTGGAGACGTCGTGAAGCGGCTCTTCGGGTCCGTGCGGGCACGGGCCACGCTGGGAGCGACGCTCGTGGTCGCGGTGGCGCTCGTCGCGGCCGGGGCCGCCGTGCTGCTGTCCCTGCGGTCCAATCTGATGGGCGAGGCCGGTACGCAGGCGGAGCGCTCGGCGCGGGCGGTCGCCGCCGAGCTCGCCGCCGGGACGCCGTACGGCAAGCTCTCGGGCCTGGACGGCGACGACGGGCCGGTGCAGGTCCTGGACGGGCATCGGCGGCTGGTCGCGGCCAGCGACGATCTGGAGCGGATCAGCGGGACCGACAGCGGCCGGGTGAAGCCGCAGCCCGCGGCCGAGCCGTCGGGCGACGACGATTCCGAGGACGGCTCCGACGGCTCCGACGACGCCGACGAGGCCCTCGAACCCGGGGAGATCTCCGGGGAGACCGTCTTCAGCAACGGGTCCGCGACGATCGACGGGGACGCGGAGGACTACCGGTTCGCCGCCGTCGAGGTGGAGACCCACGACCGGGGGCACCTCACGGTCTACGCCGGTTCCCCGCTGGCCGCCGAGCACGGTGCCGTGCGGTCCGCGCTGACGGTGATGCTGATCGGGTTCCCGCTGCTGCTCGGTGTCGTCGCGGGCGTGACCTGGCTGGTCACCCGGCGGGCCCTGCGGCCCGTGGAGGGGATCCGGCGCGAGATGGCCGCGATCACCCACTCCGAGGACCTGGGGCGGCGCGTCCCGGAGCCGGACACGCACGACGAGATCGCCCGGCTGGCCAGCACCACCAACGAGACGCTCGCGGCCCTGGAGACGTCCGTGGAGCGGCAGCGGCGCTTCGTCGCCGACGCCTCCCACGAGCTGCGCAGCCCGATCGCCTCGCTGCGGACGCAGCTGGAGGTGGCCGCCGCGCATCCCGAGCTGCTGGACCTCGACGGGGCCGTGGAGGACACCGTCCGGCTCCAGCGGCTGGCGGCCGATCTGCTGCTGCTCGCCCGGCTGGACGCGGGGGAGCGGCCCGCCGACGCGACGGTCGACCTGGCCGGGCTCGCCCGTGAGGCGGCCGAGGGACGGCGGGGTGTCACGGTGGACGCGGAACCGGTGGAAGTGGCCGGTTCACGCGGGCAGTTGGGGCGGGTGCTCGCCAATCTGCTGGACAACGCCCAGCGGCACGCCCGGTCGCAGGTCACCGTGAGCGTGTGGTGCGAGGACGGCCGGGCCGTGGTCGGCGTGGCGGACGACGGCGACGGCGTGCCCGAGGAGGACCGGGAGCGGATCTTCGAACGGTTCGTACGCCTGGACGCCGCCCGCAGCCGCGACGACGGCGGGGCCGGGCTGGGGCTCGCCATCGCCCGGGACGTCGCCGTGCGGCACGGCGGCACGCTCACCGCCGGACGCGGGCCCGCAGGCGGAGCCCTGTTCGAGCTCCGCCTGCCGCTCGCCTAGCCGGAGGCCGCGGTCACGGGCGTCCGCGCTGTCCGCGCAGGTGCTCCGCGATGGGTTTGAGGGACTTGTCGAGCTCGGTCAGGGACTCGGGGGCGAGCAGGTCGATGAAGTGCCTGCGTACGGATGCCACGTGGTGGGGCGCGACCTTCTGCATCGTCGCCATGCCGTGGTCGGTCAGGACCGCGTAGAGCCCCCGGCGGTCCGACTCGCAGTTCTCCCGCCGGACCAGGTTCGCGTTCTCCATACGCGTGATCTGGTGCGAGAGGCGGCTCTTGGACTGAAGGGTCGCGGAGGCGAGGTCGCTCATCCGCATCCTGTGGTCCTCGGACTCGGAGAGATTCACCAGGATCTCGTAGTCGTTCATTGTCAGGCCGAACGGCTGCAGGTCCTTTTCGAGCTGGTACGTCAACAGCCTGTTGACCTCCAGGTGGGTGCGCCAGGCGCACTGCTCCGCATCGGTCAGCCAGCGGGTGGCCGTCTCGGTCTCCATGAATGAAGTCTACCTAAAAGGTTGAAAGGCGAACTAGTGAGGGGTGGCGTGTGACCGCGTTCACCTGGCGAACAGCAGTGCGCAGGCGTTCGATGTCACACTCCGCAGACTACCGCTCACAGCCCGAAGCGACGCTGGAGGTCCCCCAGCTGTCCGGGAAGACGCGGTACGCCCGACTGCCCCGTCTGGGGGTTGTGCGCCCCGCCGCCCGGCACGCCGGCCTCGTGCGGAACGGCCCCCGTGGCCTGCTCGGCCATCAGGGTCTCGGACGACTGGAGCAGCACCGTCCCGGCGCCCACGAACTCGAACTGGTGCTCCTCGCCGGAGGCCCCGCCGAGGCCCGTCAGTGCACGTAGACCGCCCATGACACCGGCCATGTACCCGTGGTCGTAGTGGTGGCACGGGGAGGGGCAGTCGGCCCAGCCGACCAGGGCCTGGGGGTCCACCCGGATCGGGGGTTCCATGAACACCACCGGCCCGTTGGACGCGGCCACGAACTTTCCGGTTCCGATGAGGGTCAGAAAACCCGGCACGATTGATTGCTTCAGTGCCAGAGTTGGCTGAAAAGCGAGCAGGTTGCCCGAGCGAATGGTCAGGTTGCCATCCTCGAGGTCGTACGAGTTGACGTCGAAGGCCCGGTCGGCGAGGAGCATCTTGCCCGAGCCCTCCGCCACGACCCAGTCGCTCGCGTGCAGAGGCGAATGGAAGGAAGTGCGCACCAGACGGTCCAGCCGGCCGTGTCCGACGCCGTTGAAGCCGATCGATCCGTAGTAGGCGATCATCTTCCCCTTCTGCAGGAACCACTGGCTCCCCTTGAGCTCCACGCAGAAGGTGTACGGGTTGACGTTGTCGTCGGCGGGCAGCGTCGCCGGGTCGAAGACCGCGGGGCCGGCGCCCGGGGTTCCGTAGGTGCTCACAGCTTCTCCTCCGACGCCTGGACGTACACCGCACCGCTGCCGCTGAGCTCCAGCTGGAACGCCTCGCCCGAGCCGCGGCCCACCATGTCCCGCCAGCCCAGCGCGGTCGACAGCCTGTTGCGGACGTCGCCGTGGTGGGCGACGTAGGCCTGCGGGTCGACGTGCACCGGCCGCTGCGGGCTGATCGGGATCTCGATGACGCCGCCGTGGGCCATGACCGCGACGGCCCCCTGCCCCTTCAGGGTGGTCGTGAACAGCCCCTGGCCGCTGACCTGGCCGCGCACCATGCCCATGACGCCGCCCTGCGAGCCCAGGAACATCGTGCCCTGCTGGAGGGTGCCCTCGAAGGCGAGGAGGCGGTCCGCCTCCACGCAGAGCGTGTCGCCGGTGAGGTGGATCACCTGCACGTGGTGCCCGCCGTGCCCGAACAGGACCGTGCCGCTGCCCTCGACGGTCATCATGGGGGTGTCCTCGTTCGCCACCCGGCGGCCGATCATCGACATGATCCCGCCCTGGCCGCCCGCCGTGTTGGGTGTGAAGGACACCTCGCCCTTGTAGGCGAGCATCGCGCCGCGCTGGCTGAACAGCCGCCGGCCGGGCACGACCGTCGCCTCGACCATCTTTCCGTTGATCTCCCGGAAGGCCATCTCACACGTCTCCCGCGATCGTGTTGCGCTCGCTCGGCTGCACGTACACCAGACCGTCCCCCTCGAACCGCATCTGGAAGGCCTCGCCGCCGCCCTCCCCGAGCAGCGTGCGGAACGTCACGCCGGACTGGAAGGACTGCCGCAGGTTGCCCTGGTGCGCCACGTACGCCCCCGGGTCGACGGTCAGCGGGTACTGCGCGCTCACCCGCAGCACCACCGCCGGGCCGTCCGACATGATCGCCGCCTGGCCGTGGCCCTCGACGGTGGTCGTGAACAGCCCGTTGCCCTGCGAGGCGCCGCGCAGGCCGGTGAACTCCGTGCCCGTGCGCAGCCCCCCGTCGGTCGCGAGCAGGTTGCTCGACTCGACGTAGAGCTTGTCGCCCTGGATGCTGACCAGGTTGATCTCGGAGGCGCGGTCCGCGAACCAGCAGGTCCCGCGCCCCTTCACCTCCATCAACGTCATCTGCTCACCGGTCAGCCGCCGGGTCACCATGCCCCGGATGCCCTCGCCGCCACCGCTGAGCTTCTTGAAGGCCATCTCCCCGTCGTACGCGACCATCGAGCCGTTCTTCGCCTTCACGGCATCTCCGGTCATGTCGACGGCGAGCACCTTGCTGCTCTGAAGTCGGAACATCGCCACATACGCGAAGGTATCCGCAGGCCTGGCCCCTCGGACAGGGCCCGTGGGTGGAGAACGCCCCTGAGCGCACCCCTAGGGGCTCGGGGGTCCGGGCGGTTTGCCACAATGGGCCGGACGCTTGTGCGTGCGTTCACAAACCGTTCTCTCCCATCGAAGGTGACCCGTGGACCTCAAGACCGCCACCGCCATCCGCCGCCTCCGCCTGGTCTCGGCCCCCGAAGCCATCTCGTTCCTGCTCCTGCTGGTCTGCTCGGTGCTGAAGCGGACCACGGACTTCAACGCCGTGCCGGTGATGGGGGCGGTGCACGGAGCGCTGTTCGTCCTCTACGTCATCTTCTGGGCGGACGCGTGGAACCGCGCGAAGTGGTCGCTGAAGACCGCCGCCCTGTACTTCGTGCTCTCGGTGCTGCCCGCCGGCGGGTTCTTCGCCGAGCGCCGGCTGCGGCGTGAGGCCGAGGACGCGGTCATCGCCTCCCGCGTCCGCAAGGAAGGCGTGGTGGGCGCATGATCGTCGCCTTTTCCGTGACGCCGCTCGGGGTCGGCGAGGACGTGGGGGAGTACGTCGCCGACGCCGTGCGGGTGGTGCGCGAGTCGGGGCTGCCGAACCGGACCGACGCGATGTTCACCTCCGTCGAAGGAGAGTGGGACGAGGTCATGGACGTCGTCCGGCGCGCCGTGGCCGCGGTCGAACGGCGTGCGCCCCGGGTCTCCCTGGTCCTCAAGGCGGACATCCGCCCCGGTGTGACGGACGGCCTCACCTCCAAGGTGGAGACGGTGGAGCGGCACCTCGCCGAGTAGGTGCGGCACGGGCGGACCGAAGGGCGAGACAGGGCTGACCAGCATGTGACCGGCCGGTAAGGTCGGGTCCGTGCCGAAGCCGCTCAGTCTCTCCTTCGATCCGATCGCGCGTGCCGACGAACGCTGGAAGCAGCGCTGGGGAAACGTGCCGTCCATGGCCGCGATCACCTCGATCATGCGCGCCCAGCAGATCCTGCTCGCCGAGGTGGACGCGGTGGTCAGGCCGTACGGGCTGACGTTCGCGCGCTACGAGGCACTGGTGCTGCTCACCTTCTCCAAGTCCGGCGAGCTGCCGATGTCCAAGATCGGCGAGCGGCTCATGGTGCACCCCACGTCCGTGACGAACACCGTGGACCGGCTGGTCAGGTCGGGTCTGGTCGCCAAGCGGCCCAACCCGAACGACGGCCGCGGCACCCTCGCCAGCATCACCGCCAAGGGCCGCGAGGTGGTCGAGTCGGCCACCCGCGACCTGATGGCGATGGACTTCGGGCTCGGGGTGTACGACGCCGAGGAGTGCGCGGAGATCTTCGCCATGCTGCGGCCCCTGCGCGTCGCCGCGGGTGACTTCGAGGAGGAGTGACCCGGGGCAAGATCTCCCGGAACGGGTCGTTACGCTCGACGGCATGAAGAAGAGCGTGCTGACCCGCTACCGCGTGATGGCCTACGTCACCGGTGTGCTGCTGGTCCTGCTGACCGTCGGCGTCATCGCCAAGTACCTGCTGAAGATGGACGGCGCCGACGACTTCACGCGCGTCGTCGGCATCGCGCACGGCTGGCTGTACGTCGTGTATCTGATCTTCGCCTTCGACCTGGGCTCCAAGGCGAAGTGGCCGGTGGGCAAGCAGCTGTGGGTGCTGCTCGCCGGGACCATTCCGACGGCCGCGTTCTTCGTGGAGCGCAGGATCAGCCACGAGCTGGAGCCCCGGATCGCCGAGGACGCGCCCGCGCCCGCCAAGGCGTGAGAGCGCGCGGGCGACAGCACCGCCGTACGCGCGCGTACGGCGGTCGTTCTCACCCGTTCGCCAGGTCACTCCCGTCAGCCATCGACATTTACTAGGACGTCCAAGTAAATTCGAAGGCATGGACGCTGACGCCATCGAGGAGGGCCGCCGCCGCTGGCAGGCCCGGTACGACGCCGCACGCAAGCGCGAGGCCGACTTCACCACGCTCTCCGGCGACCCCGTGGAGCCGGTCTACGGGCCGCGGCCCGGTGACCGCTACGACGGGTTCGAGCGCATCGGCTGGCCGGGGGAGTACCCCTACACCCGCGGTCTGTACGCGACCGGCTACCGGGGGCGCACCTGGACGATCCGGCAGTTCGCCGGGTTCGGCAACGCCGAGCAGACCAACGAGCGCTACAAGATGATCCTCCGCAACGGCGGAGGCGGGCTCTCGGTCGCCTTCGACATGCCGACCCTCATGGGCCGCGACTCCGACGACCCGCGCGCGCTGGGCGAGGTCGGGCACTGCGGTGTGGCGATCGACTCGGCGGCCGACATGGAGGTCCTGTTCAAGGACATCCCGCTGGGCGACGTCACGACGTCCATGACCATCAGCGGCCCGGCCGTGCCGGTGTTCTGCATGTACCTCGTCGCCGCCGAACGGCAGGGTGTCGACCCGTCCGTCCTCAACGGCACGCTCCAGACGGACATCTTCAAGGAGTACATCGCCCAGAAGGAGTGGCTCTTCCAGCCCGAGCCGCACCTGCGGCTCATCGGCGACCTGATGGAGCACTGCGCGGCCGGCATCCCCGCCTACAAGCCGCTGTCGGTCTCCGGCTACCACATCCGCGAGGCCGGGGCGACGGCCGCCCAGGAGCTGGCCTACACCCTGGCGGACGGCTTCGGCTACGTGGAGCTGGGCCTGTCGCGCGGGCTGGACGTGGACGTCTTCGCCCCCGGCCTGTCCTTCTTCTTCGACGCGCACGTCGACTTCTTCGAGGAGATCGCCAAGTTCCGCGCGGCGCGGCGGATCTGGGCCCGCTGGATGCGGGACGTCTACGGCGCGAAGTCCGAGAAGGCGCAGTGGCTGCGCTTCCACACCCAGACCGCCGGCGTCTCCCTCACCGCGCAGCAGCCCTACAACAACGTCGTACGGACGGCCGTGGAGGCCCTGGCGGCCGTGCTCGGCGGGACGAACTCGCTGCACACCAACGCGCTCGACGAGACCCTGGCCCTGCCGAGCGAGCAGGCGGCCGAGATCGCGCTGCGCACCCAGCAGGTGCTGATGGAGGAGACCGGCGTCGCCAACGTGGCCGACCCGCTGGGCGGTTCCTGGTACGTCGAGCAGCTGACCGACCGCATCGAGGCGGACGCGGAGAAGATCTTCGAGCAGATAAAGGAGCGCGGGCTGCGGGCGCACCCCGACGGCAAGCACCCCATCGGCCCGATCACCTCCGGCATCCTGCGCGGCATCGAGGACGGCTGGTTCACCGGGGAGATCGCCGAGTCGGCGTTCCGGTACCAGCAGGCGCTGGAGAAGGGCGACAAGCGGGTCGTCGGCGTCAACGTCCACACCGGGTCCGTGACCGGGGACCTGGAGATCCTGCGGGTCAGCCACGAGGTGGAGCGCGAGCAGGTCCGGGTGCTGGGCGCACGCAAGGCGGCCCGTGACGACGCCGCGGTGCGCACGGCGCTGGACGCCATGCTGGCCGCCGCCCGCAGCGGGGCCAACATGATCGGGCCGATGCTGGACGCGGTGCGCGCGGAGGCCACGCTGGGCGAGATCTGCGGAGTGCTGCGGGACGAGTGGGGGGTGTACACCGAGCCCGCCGGGTTCTGATTCAGCCGTTCAACCCGTGCAGCAGCACCCTGGTGAAGCCGCGGACCCATTCCTCGTCCGCCGGTTCCGCGCTCACCAGGGTGCGGTGCACCACCGCCCCCGCCACCATGTCGAAGATCAGGTCCACCGTGCGGGCCGCCGAGGCGGGGTCCGGTTCCGGGGGCAGTTCGCCCCGCTCCTGGGCCCGCGCGCGGCCCTGAAGGACCAGGCGCTTCTGGCGGTCGACGACCGAGGCCCGGATGCGTTCGCGCAGGGCCTCGTCGCGGGTGGACTCCGCCACCACCGCCATCAGGCCGCTCCTGGCCTCCGGGAGCGCCAGGATCGCGGCGAACTGGAGGACCACACCCTCGATGTCGGCGGCCAGGGAGCCGCGGTCGGGGAGTTCCAGCGCGTCGAAGAGTTCCGCCACCGCGTCGACGACCAGTTCGTTCTTGCCCGCCCAGCGGCGGTAGAGCGTGGTTTTCGCAACCCCGGCGCGCATCGCGACGTCTCCCAGGGTGAGCTTGGACCAGCCCAGTTCCACGAGAGCCTCGCGGGTCGCGGCCAGGATCGCGGCGTCCGCCGTGGCGCTGCGCGGGCGCCCGGTGCGGCTGGCTGGGCTGCGGCTCTGCATCGTCCGACCATAAACCGGCGGTTCCTGTGTGGGCCGTGAGGGAGATCACCGGGGGGTGGTGTCCCGGAGGCGCGGTGTGGCATTACGCTACGACTCGTAGCGAAAGCCCGTGATGGACGTACACGGGCTTCTGCACACCGGCGTGGGGTGGGGACCCGGCGCCAAAGGCACCTGACCGGCCTGGCTTTCACACGGTTTTTCACACGCGCGCGCAGTACGGGGGAGGATAGACGCATGCAGCCACGGAACATGTCCATGAGCGGAGTCGTCGACCTCGCCGCGGTGAAGGCGGCCCAGGAGGCCAAGGCGAAGGCGGAGCAGGCGCGCGCGCAAGCAGCCCGGGAGGGCGGGACGGGGGCGATCTCCCCGGCCGATCTCGTCATCGACGTCGACGAGACGGGGTTCGAGAGGGACGTCCTGCAGCGTTCCGCCGAGGTGCCCGTCGTCATCGACTTCTGGGCCGAGTGGTGTGAGCCCTGCAAGCAGCTCAGCCCGGTCCTGGAGCGGCTGACCGTCGAGTACAACGGCCGCATCCTGCTCGCCAAGATCGACGTCGACGCCAACCAGATGCTGATGCAGCAGTTCGGCATCCAGGGAATCCCGGCGGTGTTCGCGGTCGTCGCGGGCCAGGCGCTGCCGCTCTTCCAGGGAGCGGCGGGCGAGGCGCAGATCCGCCAGACGCTGGACCAGCTGGTGCAGGTCGGCGAGCAGCGCTTCGGCCTGACCGGTCTCACCGTCGACCCCGAGGCCGAGCCGGGGGGAGCCGTGTCGGCCCCCGAGCGTCCGGCCGGTCCGCACGACGGGCTCCTCGAGGCCGCCGTGCAGGCGCTGGACTCGGGCGACCTGTCCGGCGCCGTCCAGGCGTACAAGAACGTGCTCAACGAGGACCCGGGCAACGAGGAGGCCAAACTGGGTCTCGCGCAGGCCGAGTTGCTCCAGCGCGTGCAGGGCGTCGACCCGCAGCAGGTGCGCCGGGACGCGGCCGACAAGCCGGCCGATGTGCAGGCGCAGATCGCCGCCGCCGACCTGGATCTGGTGGGCGGCCATGTGGAGGACGCGTTCGGCCGGCTCATCGAGACCGTGCAGCGCACGGTGGGTGACGACCGGGACACCGTACGGGTGCGGCTGCTGGAGCTGTTCGAGGTCGTCGGACCCGACGATCCGCGCGTGATCGCGGCCCGCAGGGCGTTGGCCCGAGCCCTGTTCTGACCAGTCCTTAAACGCGCGGGCCTGTGGTGCCCGCGTGAAAAGTTTGCCCACGGAGCGTCACTGCGGCCGCGTTTTACCAAAACTTGGTAAACGCGGCCGCTGTTACTACCAGTAAGTCGCGGGCGTTGATCTGTCGGATTCTGTCCAGCGATCAACAGCTTTGTACCGCCGTCCGGCACCACCCTGAGTCGCCGTCCGAGACCGATGGGTCGTTGTTCGGTTATCCGGCCGTTACTAGCGAGTAACGAACCCCCTTGTGCGGGCGGCGAGAATGCACCACGATCGGCCACGCTCGGTCCATTCCCGTACCCCGGCAGCCGGTTGGGTCGCGGGACATCCTGGGTCCCCACCGAGCAGAGCCGGCGGCAGTGGCGCCGGCTCTTGGACAGGGGGGTCTTCGCCCTTCCGGCGAAGCCTGTCCAGCAGGGTTGTGCGTGATGCGTGTCAGGCGCGACCAGTGGTTGTCGCTCGGGGGTGATCGCCGGTGATTCGGGCGCAGTTGCGCCGCCGAGTGCAGGCGCTCTCCTTCCCGAGGACGTAGCACTTCTCCCATCCCTGCCCGGCCGACCTCGAACTCGAGGCTGGTCAGGACAGGAGATGTACGTCCGAGAAGGAGGAAATATGGAGTCCCAGGTGCGTGGCGGGACCAGATGGAAGCGGTTCGCTGTGGTCATGGTGCCCAGCGTCGCCGCCACGGCTGCGATAGGTGTCGCCCTCGCGCAGGGCGCTCTCGCCGCGTCGTTCAGTGTCTCCGGGCAGTCGTTCAAGGTCACGACCGACCAGCTCGTCGGAGAGGGCTTCTCGCAGTACGGCGCCCTCGACGAGGGATACACGATGGACGGCAAGAAGGCCGTCCACCCGGTCGCGGTCTCGTCGTTCAAGTCGGCGACGATCAAGAACCTGTGTCAGTCGGTCGTCACCCCGAACATTCCGGTGCTCGGGAACGTCAGCCTGATCCTGCGTGCCGGTCAGGGGGCGAAGCCGGTCGAGGCGCAGAACCTCTACATCGACGTCGCCGACCTCAGTGCCGACGCGACGTTCGAGAACATCGACATCGGTGTGGCCGCCAAGGACGCCAACAAGGGTCCGGCCATGCGGAAGGGCGAGTCGGCGAACCCGTACGGCTTCGCCCAGCAGGCCGACCGGGCGACCCTGACCGACGTGAAGCAGACGGCGTGGGCGACCACCGCCGGAACCTTCAAGCTCAGCGGCCTGAAGATGTCGCTGTCGACAGGTGTCAAGGAGTGCTACTAAGCACTCGCTGACGGGCGGGGGAGCCGGTGGCGCCCCCGCCCGTCCACCTTCCGGCCGCGCTTTCACGCGGGGCCCACATCACCACCACAGCAACGCTGTACCAGGGAGCTGTTTTTCCATGAGCGCCGAGACTCCTGCCGCCACCGGCCAGTTCACCGTCCGAAGGCAGCAGTTCCGCGCCTGGCGGGGTGAGCGGCCGTTCTGGGCCGGGCTGTTGGTCCTCCTCAGCGGACTGCCCATCGCCTACTTCCCGTACGCGAACCTCCAGATCGGTCACCTGACGCTGGCGATGGCGACCACCGCGGGTGCCGGGTCCCTGATCATCGGCGTGCTGCTCGTCGTACTGGGCGTGAGCCTGTGGTTCCAGAAGCACGTCCGCGTCTTCGCGGGAGTCGCGGCGATCCTGCTGGCGCTGGTGTCCATCCCCGTGTCCAACCTCGGTGGCTTCCTCGTCGGCTTCCTCCTCGCCCTCGTGGGCGGGGCGATGGCCGTGGCCTGGGCGCCGGGAGCACGGCCCGCGGGCCAGTCCGCCGTCATGGCCAGCACCGGCACGGGCGGAACTCCCGAGGCCACCGACCACGCCACCACGATGCTGAAGACCGTGGACGGGGTGGACGGGCCGAACGATCTGTCAGGAACGAACCCGGCCAACGGGGCGAACGGGAGGCACAGTGCCGGCTGACGAGGTGACCCACGGGGTCGATGTGGGGGCGTCCCGTGTGAGAACCGGGCCGCGCCACGCGGCGCCCAAGAAGCCGCTGTTCACCAGGTTCAGCAGGCCGACCGGCAAGGCGATAGCCATGGCGGCGATGCCGACGGCGGTGCTCATGGGAATGGGCTTCACGTCGACGCTCGCCATCGCCGACAGCGACACCCCGGCCGCGCCGACGTCGAAGAGCCTGACGGCCGACGAGTACAAGGACTGCGTGGCGGCCCTGGAGGACGCCGGCAAGGACTCCGGCGAGGAGGCCAAGGGCGAGGACTCCGCCTCGCCCACACCGTCCCCCTCGGCGAGCGACGGCGCGACGGACGAGAAGGACGACCAGGGCGGCACCGCCCCCGAGCCGTCCCCCTCGGGTGGCACGGAGACGGACAACGGCGGTGCCCCTTCGTCGGATTCAGGTTCCGACGACAAGGCCGAGCCGAAGCCGTCCCCGTCCACGAGCGCGCCCGCCGCGAGCGGCGACGACACGGCCGCGACGCCGTCCCCCTCGCCGTCCGAGAGCGACGGCAACGTGCTGGAGGACATCGGCGACGCGATCGGCGGCATCCTCGAGGGCGGGAAGAAGGACGAGGCGAGCCCCGCTCCGACCCCGTCCGCCTCGGCGTCGCAGACCGCCGAGAAGCCCGCCGAGGACACCTCCGGCGCCGGGCAGGACGGCACCGGCAAGGCCACGGACCCGGTCGAGGACGCCGCCAAGGACACCGCCGACAAGGCGTCCGGCACGGTGGAGGACGCCGGCAAGACGGTGGAGGAGGGCACCAAGGCCGTGGAGAAGGCGGCCGAGGAGAGCGCGGAGAAGGCGGCGGAGGCCACCGCCTCGCCCAGCCCGTCCCCGAGCGCGAGCGCCACCACGGACCCCGACGAATGCCCGGCCGCCACCGACGCCGAGGGCGGTGTCGACAACAGGCTGCCGCTGCCCGACGACCCCTGGTACCTCAACGCCAGCTCGCTGACGCTGAAGGGCGCCGACTACAAGGGCGTCGTCGAGGTGCGCACCGCCAACGGCACCGTGAAGAAGGTCCTCAAGTACGTCATATCCGGCGGCACCGACATCGGTGACCTCCACCAGACGGTCACGGACAAGCAGTCCGGCAAGACCTACCACGTGCAGGCGGCCAAGGGCTCGACGTCCACGATCCGCGACGGCGACACGGTGATGTACACCGAGAGCATCTCGGGCAACCTGCTCGGGCTGATCCCGATCACGTTCGACCCGGAGCACCCGCCGCCGCTGAACATCCCGCTGATCTACTTCACCAACGTGAAGGTCACCCAGGCCGGCCAGTTCGGCGGCACGCTGCACGTGCCCGGGCTGCACAACTTCATCACCGACTGAGCGCCCCTCACAGCCCTTTCGGGAGCCGCACACACCGAGGGCGCCCCCTGGATCCAGGGGGCGCCCTCGGTGCCGTGTACGGGCCCTCACGGCGCTCGTAAGCTGACCCGGAAAGAGGAGACGGTTGAGAACCCAGCTGAAACTGACCCGCGACGGCGACGCGTTCATCGCCCGGCTCGCGCCCTCCCAGGTGGCGGCGATGTACGAGGCGCTGAGTCATCTGAGCGGCTACGGGGACACGGAGCTGACCCTGTTGGTCGGCTCGGGCCGGGAGGCCGTCGACGCGCTGGTGGAACGCCTGTCCGGACGGCGCACGGAGTCATGCGACTTCCGCCTCACCATGGAGGAACTCCACATGGCGCTCAGCGCGCTGAGCGCCGCACCCGCCATGTTCGTCGAGCGCGGTGGCCTCTTCGCGGAGGAGCCGTTCCACATCCGCCTGGGCTTCTACCGGGAGAACTTCTACGCCCTGGCCCAAGCCGTCGTTCGGGCGGCTGCGGAGGCGTGACACCCGGCACAAGCCCCTGAGCGCATCAGGACGAGGGCGCCCCCTGGATCCCAGGGGGCGCCCTCGGTGGCGTGTACGGGCCCTCACGGCCCTCGATCGATCAGCCCTTGGCCTCGCCCAGGTGGTGGACCCGCACCATGTTGGTGGTGCCGGGCACACCGGGGGGCGAACCGGCGGTGATGACCACGATGTCGCCGTCGTTGAAGCGGTTCAGCTTCACCAGCTCCTGCTCGACCAGGTCGACCATCTCGTCGGTGCTGTTCACGAACGGCACCACGTACGGCTCGACGCCCCAGCTGAGCGCCATCTGGTTGCGGGTGCCCTCGTCGGTGGTGAAGGCGATGATCGGCTGCTGCGCGCGGTAGCGGGACAGCCGGCGGGCGGTGTCGCCGGACTGCGTGAACGCCACCAGGCCGCGGCCGCCGAGGAAGTCGGCGATCTCGCAGGCCGCACGGGCCACCGAACCGCCCTGCGTGCGCGGCTTCTTGCCCGGGACGAGCGGCTGGAGCCCCTTGGACATCAGCTCCTGCTCGGCCGCGGTGACGATCTTCGACATCGTCTTGACGGTCTCGATCGGGTACGCGCCCACGCTCGACTCGGCGGACAGCATGACCGCGTCGGCGCCGTCCAGGATCGCGTTGGCCACGTCGGAGGCCTCGGCGCGGGTCGGACGGGAGTTGGTGATCATCGACTCCATCATCTGGGTCGCCACGATCACCGGCTTGGCGTTGCGCCGGCACAGCTCGATCAGGCGCTTCTGCACCATGGGGACCTTCTCGAGCGGGTACTCGACGGCCAGGTCACCACGGGCGACCATCACGCCGTCGAACGCCATCACGACGTCCTCCATGTTCTGCACCGCCTGCGGCTTCTCCACCTTGGCGATGACGGGGACCCGGCGGCCCTCCTCGTCCATGATCTTGTGGACGTCGGCCACGTCCTTGGCGTCCCGGACGAAGGACAGTGCGACCAGGTCGCAGCCCATGCGGAGGGCGAACCGCAGGTCCTCGACGTCCTTCTCCGACAGGGCGGGCACGTTGACGGCCGCGCCGGGCAGGTTGATGCCCTTGTGGTCGGAGATGACGCCGCCCTCGATGACGATCGTCTTCACCTTCGGGCCCTCGACCTCGGTGACCTTCAACTCGACGTTGCCGTCGTTGATGAGCACCTGGTCGCCCTTGGTGACATCGCCGGGCAGACCCTTGTAGGTCGTCCCGCAGATCGTCTTGTCGCCCGGGACGTCCTCGGTGGTGATGGTGAACTCGTCACCGCGCACCAGCTCGACGGGGCCTTCGGCGAAGGTCTCCAGACGGATCTTCGGGCCCTGGAGGTCGGCGAGGACACCGATGGCCCGGCCGGTCTCCTTGGCGGCGGCACGGACCCGGTCGTACCGGCCCTGGTGCTCGGCGTGCGAGCCGTGGCTGAAGTTGAAGCGGGCCACGTTCATGCCGGCTTCGATCAGCGCGACAAGCTGATCGTGGGAGTCGACCGCGGGGCCGAGAGTACAGACGATTTTCGAACGGCGCATGGGGGCGATCCTATCGGTTTGTTTCCCGGCGGAATATTCCGTCTGGCGGAAAATACAAAAGGGCGGGTTGCCGCTCAGGTGTGATTCCCCGAACCAATTACCAGCGCGTAGGTCTGTGTCGCGATCTCCAATTCCTCGTCGGTGGGCACCACCGCGACGGCGACCCGGGCACCGTCGGGCGAGATCAGCCGCGCCTCGTCGCCGCGCACGGCGTTGCGCTCGCCGTCCACCGCGAGGCCCAGCTCCTCCAGACCCGCCAGGGCGGCCGCGCGCACCGGAGCCGCGTTCTCGCCGACACCGGCGGTGAAGGCCACCGCGTCCACCCGGCCGAGCACGGCGTAATAGGCGCCGATGTACTTCTTCAGCCGGTGAATGTAGATGTCGAACGCCAGCTCCGCCTGCTCGTCGCCCTCGTCGACGCGGCGGCGGATCTCCCTCATGTCGTTGTCACCGCACAGACCGATCAGTCCGCTCTTCTTGTTGAGAAGAGTGTCGATCTCGTCGGCGGACATTCCACCAACACGCATCAAATGGAAGATGACGGCCGGGTCCATGTCTCCGGAGCGCGTACCCATCACGAGCCCTTCCAAAGGCGTGAGACCCATGGAGGTGTCCACGCAGCGGCCGCCCCGCACAGCCGAGGCCGACGCCCCGTTGCCCAGGTGCAGCACGATCACGTTCGTCTCGGACGGGTCCTTGCCCAGCAGCTCGGCGGTGGCGCGCGAGACGTAGGCGTGCGAGGTGCCGTGGAAGCCGTAGCGCCGCACGCGGTGCTCGTCGGCGGTCTTCACGTCGATCGCGTAGCGGGCGGCCGACTCCGGCATGGTGGTGTGGAACGCGGTGTCGAAGACGGCGACCTGCGGCAGGTCGGGCCGCAGCACCTGGGCCGTGCGGATGCCGGTGAGGTTGGCCGGGTTGTGCAGCGGGGCCACCGGGATCAGCCGCTCGATCTCGGCGAGCACCGCGTCGTCGACGACCGTCGGCTCGGTGAAGGTCTTGCCGCCGTGCACCACCCGGTGCCCGATCGCGGCCAGTTCGGGCGAGTCCAGGCCCAGGCCGTCCTTGTCGAGCTCCTCCGCCACGGCCTTCAGGGCGGCGTCGTGGTCGGCGATCGCACCGTCGCGCTCCCGGCTCTCGCCGTCGGCCGGGGTGTGCTTCAGACGGGACGTCTGCTCGCCGATGCGCTCGACCAGGCCCACCGCCAGCCGGCTGCTGTCGCGCATGTCGAGCAACTGGTACTTCACCGACGAGGAGCCGGAGTTGAGGACGAGGACACGGGTCGGGCTGCTCACTGGGCGGTCGCCTTCTCGCTCGGGGCCGGGGCGGGGGACTGGGCCTGGATCGCCGTGATGGCGACGGTGTTCACGATGTCCGAGACCATGGCGCCCCGGGACAGGTCGTTGACCGGCTTGCGCAGGCCCTGGAGGACCGGGCCGACCGCGATCGCGCCGGCCGAGCGCTGCACGGCCTTGTAGGTGTTGTTGCCGGTGTTCAGGTCGGGGAAGATCAGCACGCTGGCCTGCCCGGCGACCTCCGAGCCGGGCAGCTTGGTCGCCGCGACCGACGGCTCCACGGCGGCGTCGTACTGGATCGGGCCCTCGATCTTCAGGTCGGGCCGACGCGCGCGCACCAGCTCGGTGGCCTCGCGCACCTTGTCGACGTCGGCGCCGGAGCCGGAGGTGCCGGTGGAGTACGACAGCATCGCGATCCGCGGCTCCACGCCGAACTGCTCGGCCGTGGTCGCCGACTGGATGGCGATGTCGGCGAGCTGCTCGGCGTTCGGGTCCGGGTTGACCGCGCAGTCACCGTAGACGAGGACCTTGTCCGCCAGGCACATGAAGAACACCGACGAGACGATGTCGGCGTCCGGCCTGGTCTTGATGATCTCGAAGGCCGGGCGGATGGTCGCGGCCGTGGAGTGCACCGAGCCCGACACCATGCCGTCGGCCAAGCCCTCCTGGACCATCAGCGTGCCGAAGTAGTTCACGTCGGAGACGACGTCGTAGGCCAGCTCCACGGTGACGCCCCGGTGGGCGCGCAGGGCCGCGTACTGCTCGGCGAAGGTGTCCCGCAGCTCGGAGGTCGCCGGGTCGATCAGCTGGGACTCGCCGAGGTCGATGCCGAGGTCGGCGGCCTTCTTGCGGATCTGGTCGACCGGGCCGAGCAGGGTCAGCTCGCACACGCCCCGGCGCAGCAGCACCTCGGCGGCGTGCAGCACGCGCTCCTCGGTGCCCTCGGGCAGGACGACCCGGCGCAGGTCGGAACGGGCCTGCTCCAGCAGTTTGTGCTCGAACATCATCGGCGTCACGCGGTCATTGCTCGGCGCGGAGACCCGGCGGGCCAGCTCGCCGGTGTCGGCGTACCGCTCGAACAAGCCGAGGGCCCGCTCCGCCTTGCGCGGGGTGGCCGCGTTCAGCTTGCCCTCCAGGGAGAACAGCTGCTCGGCGGTGGGGAAGCTGGTGCCGGTCACCGACAGCACCGGGGTGCCGGGCGCGAGGCGGTCGGCGAGGGTGAGGATGTCCTCGCCGGGGACCTCGTCAAGGGTCAGCAGCACGCCCGCTATCGGCGGGGTGCCGGCGCTGTGCGCGGCGAGCGCGCCGACGACCAGGTCGGCGCGGTCGCCGGGGGTGACGACCAGGCAGCCCGGGGTCAGGGCGCCCAGGAAGTTCGGCAGCATCGCGCCGCCGAAGACGAAGCCGAGCACGTCCCGGGCGAGCCCCGAGTCGTCGCCGAGCACCACCTTGGCGCCGAGGGCGTGGCCGATCTGCGAGACGGTCGGCGCGGACAGCGCGGGCTCGTCGGGCAGGACGTAACAGGGCACCGGCAGCCGGGAGCCGAGCCGGCCGGCGATCTCGTCGCGGTCCTCGCGCTCCACCCGGTTGGCGACCATGGCCAGGACGTCGCAGCCCAGGGTGTCGTACGCGCGGTAGGCGTTGCGGGTCTCGGCGAGCACCGACTCCACGGTCTGCTTGCGGCCGCCGACGACCGGGATCACGGACGCGCCGAACTCGTTCGCCAGCCGGGCGTTGAGCGACAGCTCGTCCGGGAGCTGGGTGCCGGCGTAGTCGGTGCCGAGGACCAGGACGACGTCGTAGTCCCGGGCGACCCGGTGGAAGCGGTCGACGAGCGTGGACACCAGCTCGTCGGTGCCGGCCTCGGCCTGGAGGGCGGACGCCTCGTGGTAGTCCATGCCGTAGACGGTGGCCGGGTCCTGGGTGAGCCGGTAGCGGGCGCGCAGCAGCTCGAAGAGGCGGTCGGGTCCGTCGTGGACCAGGGGACGGAACACACCGACCCGGTCGACCTGCCGGGTGAGGAGCTCCATGACCCCCAGTTCGACGACCTGGCGTCCGTCGCCGCGGTCGATGCCGGTCACGTACACGCTGCGGGTCACGCGCGCTCTCCGTTTCGTCTCGGATGGGGGGCGGGCCTCACCCCCACGGCTTTCCAGCCTGGGGCACAAAAATCGCCCACCGAGGTGATCAGAACCCTCTTGACAATACCTCTGCCGCTAGATAAGGCGCCCGTCAGCGTAGGGGTGCCGCACCGGGCTGTGGGGCGTGAAACAATCGGCAGTGGCTCACCGGCGTCAACAGCGAGCAGGAGACACAGCACGATGCGTATCGGAGTTCTCACCGCAGGCGGCGACTGCCCCGGCCTGAACGCCGTGATCCGGTCGGTCGTGCACCGGGCGGTCGACAACTACGGCGACGAGGTCATCGGCTTCGAGGACGGCTACGCGGGCCTGCTCGACGGCCGTTACCGCAGCCTCGACCTGGAGTCCGTCAGCGGCATCCTGGCGCGCGGAGGCACCATCCTCGGCTCGTCCCGCCTGGAGCGCGACCGGCTGCGCGAGGCCTGCGAGAACGCCTCCGACATGATCCACCAGTTCGGCATCGACGCGCTGATCCCGATCGGCGGCGAGGGCACGCTGACGGCCGCGCGCATGCTGAGCGACGCGGGCCTGCCCGTCGTGGGCGTCCCCAAGACGATCGACAACGACATCTCCTCCACGGACCGCACCTTCGGTTTCGACACCGCGGTCGGGGTCGCCACCGAGGCGATGGACCGGCTGAAGACCACCGCCGAGTCCCACCAGCGGGTCATGGTGGTGGAGGTCATGGGCCGGCACGCCGGCTGGATCGCCCTGGAGTCCGGCATGGCGGCCGGTGCGCACGGCATCTGCCTGCCGGAGCGGCCGTTCGACCCGGCCGACCTCGTGAAGATGGTCGAGGAGCGGTTCGCGCGCGGCAAGAAGTTCGCGGTGGTCTGCGTCGCCGAGGGGGCCCACCCCGCCGAGGGCTCCATGGACTACAACAAGGGCGCCATAGACAAGTTCGGCCACGAGCGCTTCCAGGGCATCGGCACCGCCCTCGCCCACGAGCTGGAGCGGCGCCTGGGCAAGGAGGCCAAGCCGGTCATCCTCGGCCACGTCCAGCGCGGTGGTGTGCCGACCGCCTACGACCGGGTGCTGGCCACGCGGTTCGGCTGGCACGCGGTGGAGGCCGCGCACCAGGGGCGCTTCGGCCGGATGACCGCCCTGCGCGGCACGGACATCGTGATGGTCCCGCTCGCCGAGGCCGTGACCGAGCTGAAGACGGTGCCCAAGGACCGGATGGACGAGGCCGAGTCGGTCTTCTAGGAGCCGGTTCCCCGGCCGGCGTCCGCGGCGGTGCCGTCCTGGAGCTTCGTCCAGAAGTGCTCCACGACGTGGTCCAGGAAGTCCTGTCCGGCGCCGCCCGCGTCACCGCTGCCGCCGCCCCAGCTCAGGGTGGCGGCCATGTGCCCCTGGTAGTCCTCGTGCAGGGCCCGCAGGGCGTCCTCCAGGAACCGCCGGTCCAGGGGCACCAGTTTGGCCACCGGGCGGACGTATCCCTGCCAGCGGGTCGTGGCCGCGCTGCGCAGCAGGTCACCGAGTTTGGCGTCGCGGCCGGTGACGGTGACGACGTCGGGCAGGGTGAGCCCGAGCAGATCGGCCAGGGTGGCGGACTGGCGGTCCGTGCCGCGCCAGGAGTCGGTCTCCTCCATGCGCAGGTACGCGTGCACGTCGTGCCCCACGGCCCGGGCCACGTCCTCGGGGGCGAGGCAGCGGGCGATGCGGTGTTCGCGCAGGGTGCGCGGTCTGCCGATGAGTTCGGCGGGCGAGCACCACAGCACGCCCGCGAGCGCGGTGAGTTCGGAGTGGGTCGGCGCGAGGGCCCCGCGCTCCCAGGCCCTCACGTGGTCCGGGGTGATGTGGGCATGTCCGTAGGAGACGCGCATGCCGTGGGCGACGTGCTCGGGTGCCATGCCGAGGGCCGCGCGCAGCCGGCGGGCGGCGGGGGCGTTGAAGGGCGGGGCGGTGGGGACGGACTGCGGCGGGGGAGCGGACGGGGACTGACTCGGTCGGGCTGAAGGTCGGCGCACGGCCCACAAGCTAGGACGGCGGGCGGGGGCTGACTACGGTCTGTTCGGCCAGGATCACGGATTGTAGGAAGCTACGGCTACCGGCGGGTTCGACCGGGGCCGAAGATCGCCTGTCGGCCGGGCCGGCGGCGGGGCGAGGATGGCTCCGGGTCCGGTGATCGCGGGCCCGGAAAGGCGGTGACTCACGTGAACGGCAAGCTCAACGGGCATATTCGCGAACGTCTTCTCGCGCCGAACTTCTGGCATCTCGCGACGGTGGGTGCGGACGGGGCGCCTCAGGTGTCGCCCATGTGGGCGGACATCGAAGAGGAGTACGTCATGGTCAACACCTCGATGGGGCGGGTGAAGGAGGAGAACCTGCGGCGCAATCCGTACGTTTCGCTGTCGCACCACGACCCCGGGAACCCCTACGACCGGGCGGAGATCCGCGGGAAGGTCGTGCGGTTCGTGGAGGGGGAGAGCGCGGAGCGGGCGATGGACCGGCTGGCGCGCAAGTACCTCGGCGTGGACCGATATCCGTGGCTGCTGCCGGGCGAGCGCCGCGTGATGCTGCTGATCGAGCCGACGCGGGTGCGCAGGCTGGAGGGAGTCGAGCCGTTCCGCCCCGGCGTGCTGCCGGAGGAGACGGCTTAGCGCCAGTCGGGTGCGCCCGGGGTGGTCGGTGGCAGGGCGGACTCGATCCTCGAGCGGATCTCCCCCATCACGGCGACGATGCGTTCCTCGTGCCCGGGGGTCAGCCGGGCCACCGGAACCGAGCAGCTGATCGCGTCGACGACCGGTGTGCCGTAGCGCAGGGCGAAGCCGAAGCCGGCGATGCCGGGCACCGTCTCCTCGCGGTCGACGGAGTACCCGCGCTCGCGCACCCCGGCCAGGTCGGCGAGCAGGGCGGCGCGAGCGGTGTGCGTGTTCGCGGTGAGGGCGGCCAACGGCTCGTCCCCGCAGGGGAGTTCGGCGTCGGGCCGCTCGGCGAGCAGCGCCTTTCCCAGCGCTCCGGCGTGCGCGGGGACGCGACGGCCGACCCGGCTGATGGTGCGCAGGTACTCGTGGGACTCGCGGGTGGCGAGGTAGACGACGTCCCGGCCGTCGAGCCGTGCCATGTGGATGGTCTCGCCGAGCGCGTCCGACGCCTCGTCCAGGTAGGGGCGCACCAGCCGGATCCGCCGGTCGCCGTCCAGGTAGCCCGTGCCGGTGAGCAGCGCGCGGATCCCGATGCCGTAGAGCGAGCCGGTGGCGTCGGTGCGGACCCAGCCGGAGTCGATGAGCGTCCGGAGCAGCTGGTACATGCTGCTGCGCGGCACGTCCAGGTCCTGCGCGAGCTGATCCAGGCGTGAGGGCTCCTCGCCCCGCTCGGCGAGGAGTTCGAGCAGGGCGACGGTCCGCGCGGCCGACTTCACACCGCGGACGCCTCTGCTCTCCTGCATGGGCTCATGGTAGGTCCCCCTCGATTCGTGATCGTCCGGGCCATTGACCCCACCCGTTCATCCACCTAGCCTCCATCTGCATACATGGACGGCATCTGCATACAGGGATGAGACACCGGTTCAAAGGGGAACTGCCTTGCCTCTGCTCGTCGTAGGGATCAGCGTCCTGATCCTGCTTCTCCTCATGACCAGGCTGAGACTGAACGGCTTCGCCGCCCTGCTGCTCGTGGCGGTGGGGGTGGCGCTGGTCCAGGGCATTCCGGTGGCGACCATCCCGGACGTCCTGGCCGAAGGCATCGGGGACCAGATCGGCGACACCATGCTGACCATCGGGCTCGGCGCGATGGTGGGCCGTGTGATGGGGGATTCGGGCGCCGCGCAGCGCATCGCCGGCAAGCTCCTCGACGCCTTCGGGCCGCGCTGGGTCCAGGTGGCCATGGTGGTCACGTCCATGCTGATCGGCGTGACCATGTTCTACGAGGTCGCCTTCATCATCATCGTGCCCATCGCGTTCACCCTGGTCAGGGTCACCGGGGCGAAACTGCTGTGGGTGGGCCTGCCGATGTCCATCGCGCTGTCCACCATGCACAGCTTCCTGCCCCCGCACCCCGGGCCCACCGCGGTCGCCGCGACCTTCCACGCCTCGGCCGGACTGACGCTGTTCTACGGCCTGTTCGTCGCCGTGCCCGTCGGCGTGCTGATCGCCCTGACCTGGCCCCGCCTGCCGTTCGTCGCGCGGCTGACGCCCTCCATCCCCAAGGGCCTGGTCGCCGAACGCGAGTTCACCGACGAGGAGATGCCGGGTCTCGGGTGGTCGCTGTTCGTGGCGCTGTTCCCCGTGGTGCTGATCGTGGCCGCCGCGGTGACCGACATGGCCACGTCGGGCGAGAGTCCCGTGCTGCACGTCGTGGCCTTCATCGGGTCGGCGCCGATCGCCCTGCTGCTGACGTTGTGCCTGGCCGTCTGGGCGTTCGGGCCGCGCATCGGGCGCAGTCCGAGCGAGGTCGGGGCGTCCTGCACCTCGGCGGCCCAGGCGATGGCGATGATCCTGCTGGTGATCGGCGCGGGCGGGGCGTTCAAGAACGTGCTGGTCGAGGGCGGGATATCCGACTACATCAAGGACGCCACGGACGGCTGGTCCATATCGCCGATCGTCCTCGCCTGGCTCGTCGCCGTCGTCCTGCGGATCGCGCTCGGTTCGGCCACGGTCGCCGTCGTCACGGCCTCCGGCGTGGCGCTGCCGTTGCTGGCGGGCAGTGGGGTCCACCCGGAGGTGATGGTGCTGGCCGTCGCCTGCGGCTCCATCGCGTTCTCGCATGTGAACGACCCCGGGTTCTGGCTGTTCAAGGAGTACTTCAACCTGTCGGTCATCGAGGCCATCAAGGTCCGCACGTCCTACACGACGGTGCTGGCCGTGCTCGGGCTGGGCGGGGTGCTGGTGGCCGAGTGGGCCCTCGACGTGCTGAGTCTGTGAACCGGGTCGACAGGGTCGACGGGGTCAGCCGGGGCGGCCGGCTCAACCGGGTTTCGGGAAAGGGAGATTGATGAGCATCGGTCAGCAGCCGGTCGTCACGGCGTTCGCCGTCTACCCCGTCGCCGGGCGGGACAGCATGGAGCTGAACCTCTCCGGCGCGCACGGGCCGTACTTCACCCGCAACGTCGTCGTCCTCACCGACTCCGAGGGGCGGACCGGGCTCGGGGAGGTGCCCGGCGGGGAGAAGATCACACGGACGCTGCGGGACGCCGAGTCCCTGGTCGTCGGGGCGAAGGTGGGTGACTACAAGCGGGTGCTGCGCGAGATCCGGGAGCGGTTCGCCGACCGGGACGCCGGGGGGCGTGGTGCGCAGACCTTCGACCTGCGCACCACGGTGCACACCGTCACGGCGGTCGAGTCGGCGCTGCTGGACCTGCTGGGGCAGCACCTGGACGTCCCGGTGGCGGCGCTGCTGGGGGACGGGCAGCAGCGGGACAGCGTTCGGGTGCTGGGCTATCTATTCTACGTGGGCGACCCGGACCGGACGGATCTGGAGTACGTGCGGGAGCCCGGCTCCTCGGTGGAGTGGTACCGGGTGCGGCACGAGGAGGCGCTGTCCGCCGAGGCGATCGTGCGGCAGGCCGAGGCGGCGTACGACCTCTACGGGTTCCGGGACTTCAAGCTCAAGGGGGGTGTGCTGGAGGGGGCCGAGGAGGTCGCGGCGGTCCGGGCGCTGAAGCGGCGGTTCCCCGAGGCGCGGGTCACCCTCGACCCGAACGGGGCGTGGTCGCTGCGTGAGGCGGTCGAGCTGTGCCGGCCGCTGGTGGGGACGCTCGCGTACGCCGAGGATCCGTGCGGCGCGGAGGGCGGTTACTCGGGGCGGGAGGTGCTCGCGGAGTTCCGCCGGGCCACGGGACTGCCGACCGCGACGAACATGATCGCCACGGACTGGCGTCAGCTGGCCCACGCGCTGGCGCTCCAGTCGGTGTCGATCCCGCTGGCCGATCCGCACTTCTGGACCATGCAGGGATCGGTGCGGGTCGCGCAGTTGTGCAACGCGATGGGGCTGACCTGGGGGTGCCACTCCAACAACCACTTCGACATCTCACTGGCGATGGTGACGCACTGCGGGGCGGCGGCGCCGGGGGAGTACAACGCGCTGGACACGCACTGGATCTGGCAGGAGGGGTTGGAGCGGCTGACGGTGGACCCGCCGCGGATCGTGGACGGGCGGATCGCGGTGCCGGACGCGCCGGGGCTGGGCGTCGCTCTCGACCAGGACCGGTTGCTCGCGGCGCACGAGCTGTACCGGGAGAAGGCGCTCGGGGCACGGGACGACGCGGCGGCGATGCGGTACCTCGTCCCGGGGTGGTCGTTCGACGCCAAGCGTCCGTGTCTGGTGCGGTAGGCCTCCGGCCGGTGCGACGGACGACGGGTGGGTGCGCCGCTCGGGGACGCCGGTGACGGCCTCCCCGACCGGGCGACCACCGGCTCCGGGCCCGCCCCCTGCCCGGCGGCTAGCGGGACGCCACCTCCAGGACCGCCTTGCCGCGGATCCGGCGTCCGCGAAGCGCTTCGGCCGCCTCGTCGAACCGGTCCCAGGATCCTTGCCAGCCGGTCTCGACGGCCAGGGATCCCTCGGCGGCCAGCCCGGTGAGGACGGCCAGGTCCGCTCCCACGTCGCCCTCGATGACGAAGGAGGACAGCGACTTGGCCGGGCCGACGGTCGCGTACGGCGCGAAGACCGCCGGTTCCCCCGACGTCCAGCCGACGCTCTGGACGCTGCCCCCGGGGGCCAGCAGGTCCCAGGCCGCGACCAGTTGCGGGCCGCCGACGCTGTCGATGACCACGTCCACCGGCCCCCGCAGTCCCTCCAGCCCGGTCAGCACCTCGTGCGCACCGGCCTCGGCCAGCCCTTCCGCGCGGGCGGCCGAGCCCACCGACGCGATCACATGGGCACCGGATCGTGCCGCCAGCTGGACGGCGAACCGGCCCACCCCGCCGGAGGCCCCGGTGACCAGCACCCGCTTGCCCGCTTCGAGCCCGGCGGCCCGCAGCGAGCGCAGGGCCGCCACTCCGGCGACCGGCAGGGCCGCCGCCTTCGCCAGGTCCAGGCCCTCGGGCACCTCGGCGAGCGCCCCCACGTCGATCGCGACGCGCTCGGCGAACGCCCCCGTGGTCAGGGCCACCACCCGCGCGCCCGCCACCGGCCCGGCTCCCTCGGCCGCGGCCCGGACGACCACCCCGGCCGCGTCCGAACCGAGTACCGCTCCCGCCGGGACCCGCCCCGACCGGGCGTCGTTGAGGTCGCCGTAGTTCAGCGAGGCGTGTGTCACCTCCACCAGGACCTGACCCGGTCCCGGCACGGGCTCGTCGGCCTCGCCGAGACGGACGGCGGCCGGTGCGGACGGATCGACGATCAAAGCACGAACGGACATGTCTCCCCCTTGGTCACCGACCTGCAACAACGGCCGCGGCCGATCCCTTCCGCCGCGGCCGGGACGGCTGCGCCGTGAACGCGAGCCGAGCGGTCCGGCCGGTCGACGCGTAAGTGGGGGCTCCGGCCGGGGGCCGTCACTGGCCGGTGACCCAGCGGTACTGCAACTCCGGGCGCCCCACCGTGCCGTACTGCGGGCGGCGGGCCGCGCGGCCCGCGTCGACCAGATGCTCCAGGTAACGGCGGGCCGTGATGCGGGAGATGCCCACGGTCTCGGCGACCCCGGCGGCCGTGAGGCCCTCCGCGCTGTCGCGCAGGGCCACCGTCACCCGCTCCAGCGTCGGCGCGCTCAGCCCCTTGGGCAGGGCGGCCGGGCCCGGTGCGCGCAGGGCGGCGAGCGCCCGGTCCACCTCGTCCTGGCCGCTGGCCTCGCCGACCGCCGCGTGGAACTCGGCGTAGCGCACCAGGCGGTCGCGCAGGGTCGCGAAGGTGAACGGCTTCAGGACGTACTGCACCACCCCGAGCGAGACGCCCTCGCGGACGACGGCCAGGTCTCGGGCCGACGTCACCGCTATCACGTCCGCGTGATGGCCGGCCGCCCGCAGGGACCGGGCCAGTTGCAGTCCGTGCACATCGGGCAGGTGCAAGTCCAGCAGCAGGAGGTCCACCGGGGTGCGGTCCAGGACCCGTCGGGCCTCCGCGCCGGAGTGCGCCTTGCCCACGGCCACGAACCCGGGCACCCGGCCGACGTACAACACGTGCGCGTCGGCGGCGACCGGGTCGTCCTCCACCACCAGGACACGGATGTCCTTCTCGCTGCCCGTCATGCGTCGCCTCCAGCGCCTCTGGCCACCGGGGCCCCGGATGTCACGCCCGTGTCCGTCGTCCCGCACTCGCGCAGCGGCAGCCGCACCTCGAACTCCGCCCCGCCGCCCTCGGCCTCCGACACCGTCAGGGAGCCCTCGTGCCGCTGGGTCGCCTGCCGGACCAGCGCCAGCCCGAGCCCCCGGCCGCCGGGGCCCGCCGGCTTCGTCGAGAAGCCGCGCTGGAAGACCGCCTCGGCGTGCTCGGGGTCCACGCCCGGGCCCGTGTCCGAGACCCGCAGCACCAGCTCCGGGGCGCCACCGGGGTTCCTGGTGTACGCCGCCACCGTCACCCGGGCCCGGGCGCTGCCCTGCGCCGCGTCCACGGCGTTGTCGATCAGATTGCCGAGGATGGTCACCAGATCCCGCGCGGGCAGGGTCGCGGGCAGCAGGCCGTCGTCCAGGCTGCTGTCCTGCGACACCATCAGCTCCACGCCCCGCTCGTTGGCCTGGGCCGTCTTGCCCAGCAGCAGCGCCGCCAGCACCGGCTCGCTCACCGCCGCCACGACCTGGTCGGTCAGCGCCTGCGCCAGCTCCAGCTCGGCCGTCGCGAACTCCACCGCTTCCTCCGCCCGGCCCAGCTCGATCAGCGAGACCACCGTGTGCAGCCGGTTCGCCGCCTCGTGCGCCTGGGAGCGCAACGCCTGTGTGAAGCCCCGCTCGGAGTCCAACTCGCCCATCAGCGACTGGAGTTCGGTGACATCGCGCAGGGTGACGACCGTACCGCGCTGCTCACCGCCGGACACCGGCGAGGTGTTGACGACCAGGACCCTGGACGCCGTCAGATGCACCTCGTCGACCCGCGGCCCCGACGCCAGCAGGGCGCCCGTCAGCGGGGCCGGCAGCCCCAGCTCCGCCACCGACCTGCCCACCACGTCCCCGGCCACGCCGAGCAACTCCCGACCTCCGTCGTTGATCAGCGCCACACGGTACTGCCCGTCCAGCATCAGCAGCCCCTCGCGCACGGCGTGCAGGGCGGCCTGGTGGTAGTCGTGCATCCGGCTCAGCTCGGTCGCGTTCATGCCGTGGGTGTGGCGGCGCAGCCGGGCGTTGATGACGTACGTGCCGACCGCGCCCAGCACCAGCGCGCCGGCCGCGACGCCGAGCAGGGCCGTGAGCTGGTCCTGCACCCGCTGCGTGATCTGCTCGACCCGGATGCCCGCGCTGACCAGGCCCACGACCTCGCGGCCGTCCCGGATCGGGGTGACCGCGCGGACCGAGGGGCCGAGCGTGCCGGTGTAGGTCTCGGTGAAGGTCTGGCCCTTCAGAGCCCGCTCGGTGTGGCCCTGGAAGGTCTGGCCGATCTGCCGGGGGTCGGGGTGCGTCCAGCGGATGCCCCGCGGATTCATGATCGTGATGAAGTCGACCTCGGTGTCCCGCATCACCTTCAGCGCGTACGGCTGGAGCTCGGCCGTCGGGTCGGCGGTGCGGGTCGCCGCCAGCACGGACGGGGAGTCCGCGACGGATCGCGCCACCGCCCTGGCCTGGCGCGTCGCGGCCTCCTCGGCCTGGCTGCGGTCGCTGACATAGCTGAACAGCGCGTATCCGGCCACGACGACCGCTATCAGCACGGCCTGCATGGCGAAGAGCTGGCCCGCCAGACTGCGGGGGCCGGGGACGGTGAGGCGCATGCCGTCAGTCTGCACCGTGGCTGATTGTGAACTAAATGAACGGAAGGGTGACCGCGCTCACAGAGCAGGACATAGTCACGGGCATTCCCCATAACGCATCTCCGGGAGCCCCCGCTCCCATCCCCCGGACGTGAGCCGCACGCCGGTGATGCCGACGACGTCGTCAAGGAGGGCCGCCGTGACCAGCGCAGCCGATACGGCACCTACCGCACGCAAGCCCAAGCGGGACCGCACGCACTATCTCTACATCGCGGTGATCATCGCGGTCGCCGCCGGTATCGCGGTGGGTCTGGCCGCGCCGGACTTCGCGCAAGAGCTGAAGCCCATCGGCACCGGGTTCGTGGCCCTGATCAAGATGATGATCTCGCCGATCATCTTCTGCACGATCGTGCTGGGCATCGGCTCGGTGCGCAAGGCCGCCAAGGTCGGCGCCGTCGGCGGTATCGCCCTGGGCTACTTCATGGTGATGTCGCTGGTCGCGCTGGGCATCGGCCTGGTCGTCGGCAACATCCTGGAGCCGGGCACCGGCCTCGCGGTGACCGACGCGGTCAAGGACGCCGGGCACGCCCAGATCGACGCCGAGGCGAAGAACACCACGGAGTTCCTGCTCGGCATCATCCCGACCACGATCGTGTCGGCCTTCACCAACGAGTCGGTCCTGCAGACCCTGCTGATCGCCCTGCTCGCCGGCTTCGCGCTCCAGGGCATGGGCTCGGCCGGCCAGCCCATCCTGCGCGGCATCGAGCACATCCAGCGGCTGGTCTTTCGCATCCTCGCGATGGTGATGTGGGCCGCCCCGATCGGCGCCTTCGGTGCCATCGCCGCGGTCACCGGATCCGCCGGCGTGGAGGCGCTCAAGAGCCTCGCCGTGCTGATGCTCGGCTTCTACGTCACCTGTTTCCTGTTCGTCTTCATCGTGCTCGGCACCCTGCTGCGGGTCATCTCGGGCCTGAACATCTTCACGCTGTTCAAGTACCTGGGCCGGGAGTTCCTGCTGATCCTGTCCACGTCCTCCTCCGAGTCCGCCCTGCCGCGGCTCATCGCCAAGATGGAGCACCTGGGCGTCAGCAAGCCGGTGGTCGGCATCACCGTCCCGACCGGCTACTCCTTCAACCTCGACGGCACCATGATCTACATGACCATGGCCTCGCTGTTCATCGCCGACGCCATGGGCACGCCGATGTCGATCGGTGAGCAGATCCCGTTGCTGCTCTTCCTGCTGGTCGCCTCCAAGGGTGCCGCCGGTGTCACCGGCGCCGGCCTCGCGACCCTGGCCGGTGGTCTGCAGTCGCACAAGCCCGCCCTGGTGGACGGCATCGGCCTCATCGTCGGCATCGACCGCTTCATGAGCGAGGCCCGCGCCCTGACCAACTTCGCCGGCAACGCCGTGGCCACCGTGCTGATCGGCACCTGGACGAAGGAGATCGACCGGGACCGCGTGAACCAGGTGCTCGCCGGCCGGCTGCCCTTCGACGAGAAGACCCTGCTGGACGACGGGCACGGAGGCCCGGCCGAGGACCACGCCGCGGCCGAGGTGCCCGAGCCGGGCGGCGAGAAGGAGCTGGCGAAGGCCTGACGGCCGCGCCGCCCCGCGAGACTCCGGGCGGCTGGGTGTCCCCCCGTCGCTCAGCCGCCCGGTCCACTACCGCACACAGACAGATCAGACGTTCCAGCAGATCAAGCGTTCAGCTTCGCCACCAGCCCGGTGGCATCGGAGGCGGGCACGCCCGCCGCGGTCAGGATGGTGACCGCGGCGCAGCGGCCCGCCTCTCGCGCTGCCACGAGCCCGTCGTTCACCGCTTCCATCAGCGCGACCAGCATCTGCTCGTGCACGTAGGCCAGGGCCGGAGCGGGCAGGGGTGAGCTGAAGACGCCCTGGTCGAGGCCGCGCCGGAGCATCTCGGTGGCGGCCTCCCGGACGGGGCCGAGCCGCTCCCGGATGCCCTGCATGGTGACCGTGCGCTGGGCGAGCGCGATCAGCAGCCGGTAGCGGTCGGCGAGTTCCCACACCGCCAGCACGGAGCGCGCCACCGCCTCCGCGGGGTCGCGCACGCCCTCGCGGCCCGCCGCGTGCGCCGCCGACAGCGCCTGCACCGCCTCGTCGACGAGCGTGCTGATCAGCGCCTCACGGTTCGGGAAGTGCCCGTAGACCGTCCGCCGTACGACACCGGCGGCCCGGGCGATCTGGTCCATGGACGCGTCGGGGTCGCGCAGCAGCTCGGCGAGGGCCACGTCGAGGATGCGGCGGCGGTTTGCGTCGGCGCGGCTGGTTCCCGTGGTCATGGACGTCATTGTGCCCTTCCCCCATTGAGTTGCACAGTGCTGTGCAACGGCGTAGATTGCACACCGTTGTGTAAATGCACAGCCATGTGCAATTCAACGAGGAAGGCCACACCCAGCCATGCGACTCGTCGTGACCGAACCGGCCGAGAGGACGGACCGCCCCTACGCACGCCGCTGGTGGGCGCTCCTCGTGCTCTGCCTCAGCCTGCTGATCATCGTGATGGCCAACACCGCCCTCACCGTCGCGGCGCCCGCCATGACCGAGGACCTCGGGCTGTCCAGCGCCGACCTCCAGTGGGTGATCGACGGCTACACCGTCCCCTACGCCGCGCTGATGCTGCTGCTGGGCGCGATAGGCGACAAGTACAGCCGCCGGGGCGCGCTCGTCCTCGGACTGGTCGTGTTCGCGGGCGGCTCCGTCTTCGGCTACCTCGCCGACAGTGCCACGACCGTCATCGCCGCCCGGGCCGTGATGGGCGCCGGTGCCGCGATGATCATGCCGGCCACGCTCTCGCTGCTCGCCGCGACCTTCCCGCGCGCCGAGCGGGCCAAGGCCATCACCCTGTGGACCGCCACGGCCGGTCTCGCCATCGCGGCCGGGCCGCTGGTCGCCGGAGCGCTGCTGGAGGACCACGGCTGGTCCTCGACGTTCCTGATCAACGTGCCCGTCGCGGTCCTCGCCCTCGTCGGCGCCTTCGTCCTCGTGCCGCCGTCCAAGGCCGCGGACCGGGGTCGCATCGACTACGGCGGCGGGCTGCTGTCGGTGGTCTGGATCGCCGCGCTGGTCTACATGATCATCGAGGGGCCGCACTTCGGCTGGGGCGTCAAGGCCGTCAGCGCGGCGGTCGTCGCCGGAGCCGGGCTCGTCGCCTTCGTCCTGTGGGAGCTGCGCCACCCGCGCCCGCTCCTGGACGTCCGCCGCTTCACCGACCGCGGTTTCGCCGGGTCGAACCTGGCCGTCGCCCTGTTCTTCCTGGCGGTCTTCGGCGCCTTCTACTACCTGACGCAGCACCTCCAGTTCGTCCTCGGCTACGACGCCCTGGACACCGGCCTGCGCATGCTGCCGCTGGCGGGCGCCGTGTTCGTGGGGGCGGCCCTCACCGGCTTCCTCACGCCCCGGGTCGGCATGAAGTGGACCGTCACGGCCGGTATGGCCGGCGGCACGGCGGCCCTGGCGCTGCTCACCCGGGTCGACGCCGGTGCGTCGTACGGCGACTTCGTCGCGCCCCTGATCGTCCTCGGCCTGTCGATCGGGCTCGCGCTGTCGCCCTGCACGGACGCGATCATGGGGGCGTTCCCGGAGTCCGAACTGGGCGTCGGTGGCGCGGTCAACGACACGTCGCTGGAGCTCGGCGGTTCGCTGGGCATCGCCATCCTCGGTTCGCTGCTGGCCACGTCGTACTCCGGTCACCTCTCCGACGCGACGGCCGGCAGCAAGCTCCCTGCCTCCTCCCTGTCCACCGCCCAGGACTCCGTCGGGGCCGGATACGCCGTCGCCCGGGGCATCGGCGACAAGGCACGTCAGCTCGCCGAGCAGGCCGCCCACACCGGCGACGCCCGGCAGGCCGGGCGCCTGCGGGCCCAGGCCGAACAGCTCGGGGGCGGCGCGCGGCAGATGGCCGACGCGGTCGGATCCGCCTTCTCCGACGCGGTCGCCCACACCAGCCTGATCGGGGCCGTGGTCCTGGGCGTCGGCACGGTGGTCGTGGCGCTGCTGCTGCCAGGCAAGGGGAAGACGGTGGACGAGCCGGTGGAGGAGGACAAGGAACTGGAGCCGGCCGGAACCCGCTAGACGCATCGATCACGACAGTGGCGCCTGCCGCCGGAGGGCGGCAGGCGCCACATCCGTGCAGGGCCCTCCGGGCGGCCGGGGCGGGGGCCCTTGGGGCGTGGCTCGGCTGCGGCGCGTTCGTGCCCGGCCCTGGGAGGGGACCTCTTGGGCGTGGCCCAGGCTCGGCGGGTTCGTACCCGGCCTTGGGCGAGCCGGGATGTTCCGGCGGCCCTGGGGCACTTGGCGCCCCGAGAGCACGCCCTGCATACAGGGCCCCCGGGCGTGCAGCGCGGGGGTGAGGGCACCTCCTGGGCGTGGCTCGGCTGCGGCGCGTTCGTGCCCGGCCCTGGGAGGGGGGACCTCTTGGGCGTGGCCCAGCTTCGGCGGGTTCGTACCCGGCCTTGGGCGAGCCGGGATGTTCTGGCGGCCCCGGGGCACTTGGCGCCCCGAGAGCACGCCCCGTATGCCGCAGGGCCCCCGGGCGGGCGGCGTGAGGGTGTGGGCAGCTCCTGGGTGGAGGCTGCTGTCGGGTGGGTGGCTCGGCGCTGGGTGGGCCGGCTAGGCGCGGCCCTGACCGGCCGCCTCGTCCAGCCGGGTCCTTTCCTCCTCGGTGAGCAGCAGGTCCGCCGCGGCCGCCGAGTCCCTGATGGTCTCCGGACGGCTCGCCCCCGGGATCGGCACGACCGCCGGGGACCGGGCCAACAGCCAGGCCAGGACGACCTGCTGGGGGCTGACCCCGCGCTCCGCCGCCACCGCGTGGAAGGCGCTGAAGCGCTGCGCCCCCTCGGTGCGTGACGGACCGTCCAGGGAACTGCGCGACAGCCCGCCGAGCGGGCTCCACGGCAGGAACGCCAGCCCCAGCTCCGCGCACAGCCGCAGCTCCGGCTCACTGTCCCGGACGGCGGGGGAGTACCGGTTCTGCACCGACACCAGACGGTCGCCGAGGATCTCCCGCGCCCGGCGGATCTGGTCCGCGTCCGTGTTGGACACACCGGCCAGCCGGATCGTGCCCGCGTCGAGCAGCTCGCGCAGCGCTCCGACGGACTCCTCGAAAGGCACCGCGGGGTCGGGCTTGTGCAGCTGGTAGAGGCCGATCGCCTCCACTCCCAGTCGCTCGCGCGACGCCTCCGCGGCCGCTTTGAGGTGGCGGGGGTGGCCGTTCACCGTCCAGTCGCCGTTCGCCGGGCGGCCGCGGCCGCCCTTCGTCGCCACCAGGACGCCGGAGGTGTCACCGCCGTAGGAGGCCAGCGCCCGGGCCACCAGGCGTTCGTTGTGGCCGGGTTCCGCCCCGGGCAGGTGGTAGGAGTCGGCCGTGTCCAGCAGGGTCACGCCCGCGTCGAGCGCGGCGTGCACCGTGGCCAGCGCGCGTGCCTCGTCCGGCCGGCCCTCGATGGACAGCGGCATCGCCCCCAGCCCGATCGCGCTCACCCGCAGCCCGCCCAGTGTCCGGTAGCGCATGTCAGCCGCCCTTCCCGAGCGTCTCGGCCACGGCACGCGGCAGCCACCGCCGCGTGTCGGTGAAGCCGAACCCCAGCCCGGCCGCCCGGCCGCCGTCCATGCCGTAGGAGCGGCGGAAGGAGAACGGCGAGACCTCACCGACCCGCACCGGACGGAACACCACCCGCCCGCCCGGGACATGAGCGGCCACCGCCTCGCACAGCTCCTCGGTGCTCAGCGCCCCGGGCGCGGCGGCGTTCACCGGCCCGGTGAAGTCCTCGCCCGCCGCCCAGGCCAGGAAACGGGCGGCCTCCTCGACGTACACATAGGTGGCCGGCCGGTTCACCGTCGGCACGGCGATCGGCTCGCCGGTGCGGATCCGCTCGGCGTAGTGGGCCAGCCTGCCCGTGAAGTCGTCGTCGCCGCCCAGCACATGGGCCATCCGCACCGTCGCGCAGGGGAACGCCGCGCCGCCGCCCGCGAGGACCGCCTCGGCCTGCCGCTTGCCCTCCCCGTAGTGCGCCTCGGCGAAGACCGGGTCGTCCCAGGGCAGGTCCAGGTCGACCGGGACGGTGGCCGGGGCGAGGGCCTCCTCGCGCAGCAGGGCGGGGGAGTCCTCGTACTCGTACACCTCGACCGTCGAGGTCATCACATAGCGCCGGGTACGGCCGGTGAAGACACGGCGGGCGATCGCCGCCTGGCGCGGGGTGTAGCAGACCTGGTCGACGACGACGTCGTAGACCCGGGAGCCGAGCGCGCCGGTCAGCGACCGCTCGTCGTCGCGGTCGGCGAGCAGGTGCTCCGCCCCGGCGGGTGGCGGGGAGGAGCCCCGGTTCAGCACGGTGACGCGGTGGCCTTCGGCGAGCAGCCGTGCGATCAGACGCTTCCCGACGTAACGGTTCCCGCCGATGACCAGCACATCCAGGGGTTTTTCCATGGCCATAATTCTCCCGGCGTACATCGACGCCCTGAAGGGGGAACCATGGGAGTTCAGGCCGCCGCGCCGAAAGAACCACGGCATCTGCGCAGCGCCGCCGACGAAACATCGGTGGCCTTCGACGCACTGGACCGGCAGATCCTCCAGCTGCTCCAGATCGACGGCCGGATCAAGCTCAGCGAGCTGGGCCGGCGGGTCAGGCTCAGTCCCGCCGCCGTCACCGAGCGGGTGCGGCGGCTGGAGGCGGCCGGGGTGATCAGCGGCTACGGCGCCCACGTCGTACCGGCCCGGCTCGGCTACGGCATCCAGGCGTTCATCCGCGTCGACCCGCACGGCGGGTACACGCTCAAGCACCCCAGGACCCTGGAACTGACGGAACGCCCCGAGATCATCGAGGTGCACCACGTGGTCGGGGAGGACTGCTGGATCCTCAAGGTCGCCGTCCGGGACACCGTCCACCTGGAAGAGGTCCTGGAGAACGTCTCCGCGCTCGGCCGCACCACCACGTCGGTCGTGCTGACCTCCCCGGTGGAGCGCAAACCGCTGTTGCCTTGACGCGGGGGTCAAGGATTACGTTCGGGGACATGCGAATCGGCGAGCTGGCCGCACGGGCCGGGACCACGACGCGGACGCTGCGGTACTACGAGTCCCGGGGACTGCTCCCCGCGCGGCGCACCGGCAACGGATACCGGACCTACGACGAGAGCGATCTGCGGCTGCTGCGGCAGATCAGGACGCTCCAGGACTTCGGGTTCGACCTGGAGGAGACGCGGCCCTTCGTGGAGTGTCTGCGCGCCGGGCACCCCGAGGGCGACTCGTGCCCGGCCTCGCTCGCGGTCTACCGGCGCAAGCTGGACGAACTCGACTCGCTCATCGGGCAGCTGACCGGGGTGCGGGAGACCGTCGCACGGCAGCTGGAGCGGGCCGAGCTGGCGCGGGCCGAACTGGCCGCCGAGGCGGAGGTTCCGGGCGGTCCGGAACCGGTGTGCGAGCTGGGAGGGGATGCATGGTGACCCATGTGACCGAGGTGACGGACGCGGACTTCGACGCGGAGGTGATCGGCGCGGAGCTGCCGGTGCTGGTGGAGTTCACCGCCGACTGGTGCCCGCCGTGCCGGCAGATGGGCCCGGTGCTCAAGGCCCTGGCCTCCGAGGAGAGCGAGCGGCTGAAGGTCGTGCAGCTGAACGTCGACACCAGCCCGGCGACGACCAACGCCTACAAGGTGCTGTCCATGCCGACCTTCATGGTGTTCCGCGGCGGCGAGCCCGTGAAGGCGATGGTCGGCGCGCGGGCCAAGCGGCGGCTGCTGGAGGAACTCGCGGACGTGCTGTAGAGGCCGGCCCGGTTCGTGCCCGGAATGAGGAAATCCCCCGAGCAATTGCGCTCGGGGGATTTCCTTGCGTATATTTGTCTGTTCGTGACTTCGATGGATTGAGGTCACGGAGAAGTTCAGTGAGCACAGTATATCCGGGCGGGAGTGGAATTGTCAAACACCGAATTTCCGGACGATGAATTGCGACAGGAACAGGAATTCATCGACGAGTTGTACGCGCGCGTGGACGCGCTGCGCGGCGACGCCGAGACCTCCGTCACGGACGCCCTCGCGCAGGGCAACACCCCCATGCAGGCCAGACTCGAGCGGGACATCCTCGTGGCCGAGCGCTCCGGGCTGCTCGCCGCGCTGAACGCGGTGGACGGCTCCCTGTGCTTCGGCCGGATCGACCTCACCTCGGGCGTCACCCACCACATCGGCCGGATCGGCCTGCGCACCGACGACGCCGAGCGCACCCCCGTCCTCATCGACTGGCGCGCCGACGTCGCCCGCCCCTTCTACCTGGCCACCGGGCACACCCCGATGGGACTCAGGCGCCGCCGGCACATCGCCACCGACGGCCGCACGGTCACCCACCTGCACGACGAGATCCTCGACCTCGGCGACGAGACCCGCACCGGTCACGAGGACCCGACGGGCGACGCCGTGCTGCTCGCCGCTCTCAATTCGGCGCGCACCGGGCGCATGGGCGACATCGTGCAGACCATCCAGGCCGACCAGGACCGCATCATCCGCGCCCCGCACCGCGGCGTCATGGTGGTGGAGGGCGGCCCGGGCACCGGCAAGACGGCCGTCGCCCTGCACCGCGCGGCCTATCTGCTCTACGAGCACCGGGAGCTGCTCGCCAAACGGGCCGTGCTGATCGTCGGGCCCAACCCGGCGTTCCTCGGCTACATCGGCGAGGTGCTGCCCTCGCTCGGCGAGACCGGCGTGCTCCTGGCCACCGTCGGCGAGCTGTACCCGGGCGTGAAGGCGACCGCCACCGACACCCCCGAGGCCGCCGCCGTGAAGGGCAGAGCCGACATGGCCGACGTCCTCGCCGAGGCGGTCCGCGGCCGGCAGGCGCTGCCCGACCCGGTCATCGCCATCGAGCACGACCGCGAGGTCCTGATGCTCGACGACGGCCTGGTCAACGTCGCCCGGGAGCGCGCCCGTGCCGCCAAGCTGCCGCACAACGCCGCCCGTGAGCACTTCGAGGGCCACATCCTCAACGCCCTCACCGACCTGTACGCCGAGCGGATCGGCACCGACCCCTTCGACGGGTCCAGCCTGCTCGACCCCAGCGACATCACCCAGATCCGCGACGACCTCGCCGAGAACCCCGAGGTGTGGGCGGCCATCGACCAGCTGTGGCCGGTGCTCACCCCGCAGCGGCTCGTCGCGGACCTCCTCGCCGCACCCGAGGAGTTCCTGCCCGCCGAGGACGCCGACGCCGTACGCCGCCCCGTGACCCGGCACTGGACCGTCGCGGACGTGCCGCTGCTCGACGAGGCCGCCGAACTGCTCGGCGAGGACGACCGGCTCGCCCGCGAGCGCGCCGAGCGCGAGCGGGAGCGCCAGATCGCCTACGCGCAGGGCGTGCTGGAGGTGTCGTACGCGTCCCGGACCTACGAGTTCGAGGACAAGGAGGAGGACGACCCCGAGAGCTCGGAGGTGCTGTCCGCGCACGACATCATCGACGCCGAGCGGTTCGCCGAGCGGCACGAGGAGGACGACCACCGCAGCGCCGCCGAGCGCGCCGCCGCCGACCGCACCTGGGCGTTCGGCCACATCATCGTCGACGAGGCGCAGGAGCTGTCGCCGATGGCGTGGCGACTGCTGATGCGGCGCAGCCCGACCCGCTCGATGACCCTGGTCGGGGACCCCGCCCAGACCGCGGAGGCCGCCGGTGTCGGCTCCTGGTCGGACATCCTCGCCCCGTACGTCGAGGACCGCTGGGAGCACACCAGGCTGGGCGTCAACTACCGCACCCCGGCCGAGATCATGGACGTCGCGGCGGCCGTGGTGCGTGCCGAGCAGCCGGACTTCGAGCCGCCCAGCTCGGTCCGCTCCACGGGCGTACGCCCCTGGGCCCGGGCCACCGACGACCTCCCCGGCGCCGTGGCCAAGGCGGTCGGGGAGCTCACCCCCGCCGAGGGACGGCTCGCGGTGATCGCGCCGCGCGACCTGCACCGCTCCCTCGCGGCCCGGCTGGACGGCGTGACGGCGGGCGCCGAGCCCGACCTCACACGCTCGGTGGTCCTGCTGGACCCGCGCCAGGCCAAGGGTCTGGAGTTCGACTCCGTCCTCGTGGTCGAGCCGGGCCGGTACGGCACCAGCGACCTGTACGTGGCCCTGACCCGGGCCACCCAGCGGCTGGGCGTGCTGCACACCGGCGCACTGCCGAAGCCCCTCGCGGACGCGTTCGCGTGACCGGCCGGCCCCGTGCCCGCCCGGGCACGGGGCCTACCCCGACAGCGACGGCCTACCCCAACAGCGACCTCGGATCCCGCAGGGCGTGCCGCAGTCCCGCCGCGAGCGGTACGACCGTCAGGGCGAAGAAGACCCAGAACAGGAACTCGGCCCCGGGCGCCAGTTCGTACACGGTGCCGTCCTCCCACCGGCAGTAGGCCCTCGGCGGAAACGGGGTGGAGACCGCGGACACCCTTCCGCTGCCGATGACACCCTCCTGGTACGCCTCCCTGGGGCAGGGGGCGGTCTCCGGGAACAGGACGGGATCGTCCGCCGCCATGATGAACAGCCAGGTGAGAGCGCCGAGGGGCGCCGACCAGAAGACCGAGGTCTTCACCCACAGCGGCAGCAGCGGATGCATCAGCAGACCCTGGAGCGCGACCCGGCCGGCCACCAGCACGGCGAAGACCACCAGCAGCGTCATCGACTTCCCCGCTCCGTCGCGGCGTTCCCGGGTGGCTCGGGCAGCCAGTCACGCGCCGGGTCGTACTCCAGCCACCTGCTCGGGCCCGCCTGCGCGGCGAGGGCGGTGGTGAGGGTGCCGAGCCCGGGGTGCCCGCCGCCGGTGCGCCACACCAGCGACCAGGCGTACAGCGGCGTGGGATCGACCAGCGGGACGGAGCGCAACCCCGGTACGTCCGGCAGGGGCACGTCGGCGGGCAGCAGCGAGAAGCGGCGCGGGTCCCCGGCCACCTCGGAGAGGAAGTGGGCGAGGCCCAGGTTGAGGGTGGTGGCCGTGGTGGGGATGCCGAAGCGGTGGGCGAACCGGTGCAGGAAGTCGAGCCGGTCCAGCGCCCCGGGCGCCCACAGCACACTCCCGCTCAACTGCCCGGGCCGCACGGCCGGTTCGGCGGCGAGCGGATGGTCCGCGCCGAGCACGGCGTCCACCGGCTCCAGACGTACCAGGCGGTGTGCGAGCCCTTCGGGCAGCGGAGGGTGCACCCGGCCGAAGGCCGCGTCGATGTCACCGCGCAGCAGGGCCGCCGTCACCGACGGCAGATCACGGCCGTGCCCCAGCACCAGGTCCCCGGCGTCCGCCGCGACCCGGGCCAGGGTCCGCATCGGCGCGTAGAGGTGCCCCCAGACGTCGACCCGCAGGGGCCGGTCCGTCCCCACGGCCGCGGCGACGGCCGACTCGGCGGCGGCCAGGGCCTGCCGGGCCGGTGCCAGAAAACGCCGCCCCGCCTCGGTGAGGGCGACCGCCTTGCCTCCGCGCTCGAACAACGCGGCGCCCAGGAGCGATTCGAGCCGGGCGATCCGCTTGGACACCGCCTGCTGGGAGAGTCCCATCGCGTCGGCCGCCCGCCCGAAGTGCAGTTCCTCGGCGGCGCGTACGAAGGCCCGTACCTGCGCCATGTCGAGATCCATGGCTCCTCACCCTAGGCGACAACCGAAAGGTGTCGGTCCTGCTCGTCCGTTGTTGGATCACGGGGCGACCGCGGAGGTTACATGTCCGGCATGCGAAGACTGATTCCCACGGGGCTCCCAGCGCGTCCGGTCGCGTTCGCCGAGGTCCCGCCGCCCGTACCGGAGCCCGACGAAGCGCTCGTCAAGGTCGAGGCGTTCGCGCCGAACCGGGGCGAGACGTTCCTCCTCGAACACCCCCGCCCGGGGCTGCTGCCCGGCAAGGATGTCGCGGGACTCGTCGTGCAGGCCGCCGCCGACGGCTCGGGCCCCGCCATCGGCACCCGCGTGGCCGGACACCCCGCGCAGGGCGGCTGGGCCGAGTACGCCGCCGTACCCACCCACTCCCTCGCCCCGCTCCCGGACGGCGTCGACAGCGTCCGGGCGGCGGCCCTGCCCCTCGCGGGCATCACCGCCCTGCGCCTGCTGCGCGCCACCGGCTCCCTCACGGGCAGGCGCGTGCTGCTGACCGGTGCCTCGGGCGGGGTCGGCCACCTCGTCACCGAACTGGCCGTCGGAGCCGGAGCCGAGCTGACGGCGGTGACGGCCACGCCGGAGCGCGGCGAGCGGCTCGCGGAGCTGGGCGCGCGGGTCGTGCACCAGGTGGCGGCGGCACAGGGCCCGTTCGACGTCGTCCTGGAGTCCACGGGCGGACCGGAGCTGCCCGAGGCCCTGTCGAAGACGCGCCCCGGCGGCCTCGCCGTCTGGTTCGGCCAGGCGAGCCGCACCCCCGCGACCCTCGACTTCTTCGCCCTCCTCAACGGTCCCGAGCGCGTCACCCTCCAGCACTTCCACTACGCCGGCGCCCCCTACGGCCCCGACCTCGCGACGCTGGTGCGCCTGGTCGAGCAGGAGCGGCTGCACCCGGAGATCGGCCGGATCGCCGACTGGTCGGAGACCGCCGAGACACTGATCGATCTGCGGGAGCGCCGGATACGCGGCAAGGCCGTCCTGCTGACCGGAGGAACCCGATGAACGTCACCGACTTCGCAGCCGCCCAGTGGACCCGTGCCACCGGCGCCGGCGTCGACCCTCACGAGTACCGGCGCCTCACCGCCGGCCTCGCCTCCCTGGCCGACTGGGGACCGGCCTTCTCCCGCACCGGACATGCCCGTAACGCTTGCGCGGAGCAGGCCGGATCGCCCGTCTCCGCGGGGGAGCACCTCCTGATGGCGGCCCGGTGGTTCCACCTCGCCACGCTCGCGCCGTACGCGGAGGCGGGACGGGCCGCCGCCGAGGCGGACCGGGCCCTGGGACGGGCGCTGTCCGTGCTGGAGCCCGGCGCCCGGCGCGTCACCGGCGACGGTTTCACCGGCTGGCTGCGCGGCCCCTCGGACGCCCCCGGCACGGTGATCGTGGTCCCCGGCCTGGACTCGGCCAAGGAGGAGTTCCTCGACCTGACGGCGGCGCTGCTCGCCAGGGGACTCGCGGTGTTCGCGATGGACGGGCCCGGGCAGGGCGCCCTCGCGGCCACGACCCCTGCCACCCCGCACTACGAGCAGGTCGTCGGCCGGGTCGTCGACGCCCTCGGCGTCCCGCGCGTCGGCCTCGTCGGGCTCAGCCTCGGCGGCTACTACGCGGCGCGGACCGCGGCCCTGGAGCCCCGCGTGGCGGCCGTCGCCACCGTCAGCGGCCCCTTCCGGCTCGACTGGGACGAACTCCCTGCGCCCGTCCGGGAGATCATGACCCGGCGGGCCGGAGGAGCCGGCGCCGCCCGCGACTTCGCCCGCCGGGTCGATCTCACCGGCCTGGCACCGCGCGTCACGGCCCCGCTGCTGGTCGTGGACGGCGGCCAGGACGTCATCCCGGGCGTGACGAACGGCGAGCCGCTGGCCCGCCTGGCACCGCACGGCACCTACCTGTCCGTCCCGCACGGCGACCACCTGCTCGGCAACGCTCGCGGTGACTGGCTGTTCCCCCTCGCCGACCACCTCGCGCACACGCTGACGGGAGCGGCGGTGTGAGCCGCTCCCGTCCACGTCCTGCCTCTCTTTCCCGGCCCTCTTACGCCGGCCGCAGCCAGACCGTCGCCAGCGGCGGCAGAGTCAGCCGGATGCTGGCCGGGCGGCCGTGCCAGGCCAGCGGCTCGGGCTTGACCGGGTCGGGGTTGGTGACATCGCTGCCGCCGTAGCGGGCCGCGTCGGTGTTGACGGCCTCGTGCCAGGCGGGGACGTCCTCGGGCACGCCCAGCCGGTAGTCCGGCCGGGTGACCGGCGCGAAGTTGGACACCGCCAGGAACGGGACGCCCTCCGGGTCCAGCCGCAGGAACGCGAGGACGTTGTCGTCGGCGGCATCCCCGACGATCCACTCGAAACCGGCGGGGTCCGTGTCGAGGCGCCACAACGCCGGGGTCGCCCGGTAGACGGTGTTGAGGTCGCGGACCAGGTCGCGCACGCCCCGGTGGTCGGCCTCGGCCCCGTAGCCCGGGTCGAGCAGCCACCAGTCGGGGCCGTGCGCCTCGGACCACTCGGCGCCCTGCGCGAACTCCTGGCCCATGAACAGCAGTTGCTTGCCCGGGTGGGCCCACATGAAGCCCAGGTAGGACCGGACCCCGGCGCGCTGATGCCACCAGTCGCCCGGCATCTTCGACACCAGCGAGCCCTTGCCGTGCACGACCTCGTCGTGCGAGATCGGCAGCACGTAGTTCTCGCTGTACGCGTACACCATCGAGAACGTCATCTCGCCGTGGTGGTACTTGCGGTGCACCGGCTCGTGGCTCATGTACTGCAACGTGTCGTGCATCCAGCCCATGTTCCACTTCAGCCCGAACCCGAGTCCGCCGAAGCCGCTCGGGCCCTTGTGGTGGGTGGCCCGCGTGACGCCGTCCCACGCGGTGGACTCCTCGGCGATGGTCACCACGCCGGGCACCCTGCGGTACACCGTCGCGTTCATCTCCTGAAGGAACGCCACCGCGTCCAGGTTCTCCCGGCCGCCGTGCTCGTTCGGCGTCCACTGCCCCGCCTCGCGCGAGTAGTCCAGGTAGAGCATGGACGCCACCGCGTCCACGCGCAGCCCGTCGATGTGGAACTCCTCGCACCAGTACACGGCGTTGGCCACGAGGAAGTTGCGCACCTCGTTGCGGCCGAAGTCGAACTCCAGCGTGCCCCAGTCGGGGTGCGCGGCCCGCAGCGGATCCTCGTGCTCGTACAGCGGCCGGCCGTCGAACTCGGCCAGCGCCCAGTCGTCCCGCGGGAAGTGCGCCGGCACCCAGTCCATCAGGACCCCGATCCCGGCCTGGTGCAGCTTGTCGACCAGGTACCGGAAGTCGTCCGGGGTGCCCAGCCGGGCCGTCGGCGCGTAGAAACCGGTGACCTGATAGCCCCAGGACCCGCCGAACGGGTGCTCCGCGACCGGCATCAGCTCGACGTGGGTGAAGCCCAGGTTCTTGACGTACCCGGGGAGCTGCTCGGCCAGTTGACGGTACGTCAGTCCAGGACGCCAGGACGGCAGATGGATCTCGTACACCGAGAACGGCGCCTCGTGCGCCGGGGTCTCGGCACGCCGGGCCACCCACTCGGCGTCGCCCCACTCGTAGTGGGAGGACGTGATGACCGACGAGGTCGCCGGCGGCACCTCCGTGCGGCGTGCCATCGGGTCGGCGCGCATCGACCTCGAACCGTCGGACCGGGTGATCTCGAACTTGTACAGCTCGCCCTCGCCGACGTCCGGCAGGAACAGCTCCCACACCCCGGACGAGCCCAGCGACCGCATGACGTGTCCGGTGCCGTCCCAGAAGTTGAAGGTGCCCGCCACGCGCACCCCGCGCGCGTTCGGCGCCCACACCGCGAAGCGGGTGCCGGTCACGCCCTGGTGCGTCATGGGGTGGGCGCCCAGCGCCGTCCACAGCTCCTCGTGCCGGCCCTCGCCGATGAGGTGCAGGTCGAGGTCGCCCAGCGTGGGCAGGAAGCGGTACGCGTCCTCGGTCTCCAGGACCGTCCCCTCGTACTCCACGACCAGCCGGTACGCGGGGACCTCCCGCAGCGGCAGCAGCCCGGAGAAGAACCCCTCCCCGTCGGCGTGCAGTTGGGCGCGCAGCTCTCCGGTGACGACGGTGACCGACAGGGCGTACGGCCGGAACGCCCGGAAGGCGATGCCGCCGGGCACGGGGTGCGCGCCGAGCACGGAGTGCGGGTCGTGGTGGGTGCCGCCGAGCAGCCGCTCCCGGTCCACCGCGTCGACGGCGGGTGAGACGGCGACCTCCATCTCCGGAGGGGTCACCTGGGCGGACCCGGCCGTCCCGGCGGGAGCCTCGCGCGCGAGGGCCGTCTCGGCGGGGGCCCCGGCCGTGGCCGCCTTCTTGACCGCGGTCCTCTTGACGGCGGTCTTCTTGGCGGTCGCCTTCTTCGTGGTCGTCTTCGCCGGGGCGGCCTTGGTGGCCGGCGTCTTCGCGGCCGTGGACTTCGCCGCCGTCGCCTTCGTCGCGGCGGCCTTCTTCGTGACGGCCTTCTTGGCAGCGGCCTTCTTCGCGGGCACCGCCTTCTCGGCCGCCTCCGCCCCCGGGGCCGCCTTCGTCGCGGCGGCCTTCACGGGCGCGGCCTTCTTCGCCGCCGCCTTCTCGGCTGCCGCCTTCCGGGCGGTCGTCTTCCCGGCGGCCGTCCTCTTCGCGACGGCCTCCTTGGTGACCGTCTTCTTCGCGGTCGTCTTCGCCGGTGTCGCCTTCTTGGCCGCGGCCTTCACCGCCGGTGACTGCGCGGCGGGCGTCTTCTTGGCGGCGGCCTTCTTCGCGGCGGCCGTCTTCTTCGCCGCTGCCTGCTTCGGCACCGCCGTCTTCTTCGCGGCGCTCTTGCGCTGGGCGGCCGTGGGCTGCTCGGGGATCTTCTCCCCGGCGGTCCCCTTGGGATGCGAACCGCTGGACTCAGGGCGGGGGGTCACGGGCGGAGCCTCCAGGACGAGGGTCGGTCAGGTCAGGTGGCCGGACGAGGCGAGCCGGTCTATGGCGGCCAGGGGCACCGGCAGCCAGTCGGGGCGGTGCCGGGCCTCGTACACCACCTCGTAGATCGCCTTGTCCGTCTCGTAGGCCCGCAGCAGCACCGGGTCGGTGCGCGGGTCGTGGCCGGAGGCCTCGGCATAGCCGGAGCAGAACGCGGAACGGCAGGTCTCGGCCCAGTCCGGCCGGGGAGGGTCGATCGAGCGGGCCGCGTAGTCGAAGGACCGCAGCATGCCGGCGACGTCCCGCACCACCGGCTGCGGCATGCGCCGCTCGGCGAGCGGGCGGGCCGGCTCGCCCTCGAAGTCGATCAGCCACCACTCGCCGGACGGGGAGCGCAGGCACTGGCCGAGGTGCAGATCGCCGTGCACCCGCTGCGCGGTCCAGGTGCCGCCCTCGGCGGCCAGATCGCCCAGCGCCGTGAACGCCGACCGCAGTCCACCGGCGTACGGCCGCAGCGCGGGCACCGCCTGGACGGCCGCCTCCAGCCGCTCGATCATGCCGTCGACCATCAGCCGGAGCTGCATGTGACCGAGGGTGACGGTCGGCAACGCCCGGGCCAGCGCGGTGTGCACCTCGGCGGTCGCCCGCCCCAGGGCCCGCGCCTCGGCGCCGAAGTCCTCCCCCTTGGCCAGTTCGCGCAGCGCCAGCTCCCAGCCGTCGGTGGCGCCCTGGAGGAACGGCTGGAGCACCCCGAGGACGTACGGCTGGCCCGCGGGGTCGGCCGGGCCGGTCGTGACGACCGGGTCCGCCGTGGGGGAGATGTCCGCGACCATCCAGGCCGTCGGGGCGGGAACCCGGGGGCAGCCCTCGCGGGCCAGGGCGAGCGGCAGCTCCAGGTCGGGGTTGACGCCGGGCACGATCCGGCGCAACAGCTTCAGGATGAACGTATCTCCGTAGACGATCGAGGAGTTGGACTGCTCGGCGGTCACCACGCGCGGCACCAGCCCCGAGCGGATGTCCTGCCCCGGGTCGCGGTCGAAGCGGAGCCTGCCGACCCGGGCCCGGGTGCGCAGCGCCTCCAGGAGCAGTTCGGCCGGCCGGGAGTCGTGCAGGGCGTCGTAGACGGTCCGGCCGGCCAGCGGACCCGTCGGCACGTGTCCGATGAGCGCGGGCGCCAGCCGAGGCGGCAGCGCCTCGCGCACGCCTATCAGCAACTGGTAGCAGTCACCGGGGTGGCCCGGCGCGCCATGGGACGGCACGACGGGCTGATGGGCGCGCACGAGCAGGTGGTACAGGCCGAGCTTGGAGGTGGCCGGGAGCAGCTCCGTGGCCTCGACCAGCGTGAACCCGGTGACCGGCCGCCCCTTGCCCGCGAACCAGCGCTGCCGCGGCAGCCATTCCCGCAGCAGTGGATCCAGGGAGGCAAGGAGGCCGGGCGGGGTGGTGACGGTGCGTGTGACGGCTTCCGACATGGCGTCGCGTCCTTTCACCCGTGATCGGTGCGCCTCCGGCGCCTGTGGCGGGCCCCGGACGGCGCTCCTCCGGCTCACGCGGGTGGGCGGGGTGTTACTGATGCGTGCCCCGGGCGGGGCGGAGGAAACGCCCCGCCGCCGGGGTTTGCCGCCCGCCCCGCGCATCAGGCCTCAACAGGCCTTTTCAGGCCTCACATGGTCTCCTTGCGGAGCCTGAACCAGTAGAACCCGTGGCCCCCGAGGGTCAGCAGGTACGGCAGCTCGCCGATCGCCGGGAAGCGGACCCCGCCGAACAGCTCCACCGGGTGCCGCCCCTCGAAGGCGCTCAGGTCCAGTTCCGTGGGCTGTGCGAAACGGGAGAAGTTGTTCACGCACAGCACCAGGTCGTCCTCGTACTCCCGCAGGAACGCCAGGACCGCCGGGTTGGACGACGGCAGCTCCGTGTAGGAGCCGAGGCCGAAGGCCGGGTTCTGTTTGCGGATCTCGATCATGCGGCGGGTCCAGTGCAGCAGCGACGAGGGTGAGGCCATGGACGCCTCGACGCTCGTGACCTGGTAGCCGTAGACCGGGTCCATGATCGTGGGCAGGAACAGCCGGCCGGGATCGCACGAGGAGAATCCCGCGTTGCGGTCCGGGGTCCACTGCATCGGCGTGCGCACCGCGTCGCGGTCGCCGAGCCAGATGTTGTCGCCCATGCCGATCTCGTCGCCGTAGTACAAGATCGGCGAGCCCGGCAGCGACAGCAGCAGGGCCGTGAACAGCTCGATCTGGTTGCGGTCGTTGTCCAGCAGGGGGGCGAGCCGCCTGCGGATGCCGATGTTGGCGCGCATGCGGGGGTCCTTGGCGTACTCGGCCCACATGTAGTCGCGCTCTTCGTCGGTGACCATTTCGAGCGTGAGCTCGTCGTGGTTGCGCAGGAAGATGCCCCACTGGCAGTTCGACGGAATGGCCGGGGTCTTGGCCAGGATCTCGGAGACCGGGTAGCGGGACTCGCGGCGTACGGCCATGAAGATGCGCGGCATGACCGGGAAGTGGAACGCCATGTGGCACTCGTCGCCGCCGCTCGGGTAGTCGCCGAAGTAGTCGACGACGTCCTCGGGCCACTGGTTGGCCTCCGCCAGCAGCACCGTGTCCGGGTACTGGGCGTCGATCTCCTTGCGCACCCGCTTCAGGAAGTCGTGCGTCTCCGGCAGGTTCTCGCAGTTGGTGCCCTCCTGCTGGTACAGATAGGGCACCGCGTCCAGCCGGAACCCGTCGATGCCCAGGTCCAGCCAGAACTTGAGCGCGGAGATCATCTCCTCCTGCACGGCCGGGTTCTCGTAGTTGAGGTCCGGCTGGTGGGAGAAGAAACGATGCCAGTAGTACTGCTTGCGGACCGGGTCGTAGGTCCAGTTGGAGGCCTCGGTGTCGACGAAGATGATCCGGGCGTCCTGGAACTGCTTGTCGTCGTCCGCCCACACGTAGTAGTCGCCGTAGGGCCCGTCTGGGTCCTTTCTGGACTCCTGGAACCACGGGTGCTGGTCGCTGGTGTGGTTCATGACGAAGTCGATGATCACGCGCATGCCGCGCTGGTGGGCGGCGTCGACGAACTCCACGAAGTCGGCCAGGTCGCCGAACTCCGGCAGCACGGCCGTGTAGTCGGAGACGTCGTAGCCGCCGTCGCGCAGCGGGGACTTGAAGAAGGGCGGCAGCCACAGGCAGTCGACGCCGAGCCACTGGAGGTAGTCGAGTTTGGCGGTCAGGCCCTTGAGGTCGCCGACGCCGTCGCCGTTGCTGTCCTGGAACGAGCGGACGAGCACCTCGTAGAACACGGCGCGTTTGAACCACTCCGGGTCACGGTCCCGGGCGGGGGTGTCCTCGAAGGTGTCCTGGACGGGTTCGTTGACGATCATGTTGTGGGTGACCCTCCGATCTCCGGGGTGGACGGTCGCAGGACCGTGAAGACGTGCGCGGGCCTGTGACCCGGTTCGAGGCGCACGTAGTTGGTCCTGCCCCAGTGGTAGGTCTCGCCGGTGAGCTCGTCGCGCACCGGCACCGACTCGTGCCAGTCCAGGCCGAGTTGCGGCATGTCCAACGAGACCGTCGCCTCCTGGGTGTGGTGGGGGTCGAGGTTGGCGACCACCAGAACCGTGTTCGAACCCTTCCGCTTCGAGTAGACGATCACCGCCTCCTGGTCCGCGTGGTGGAAGTGCAGGTCGCGCAGCTGCTGGAGGGCCGGGTTCTCCCGGCGGACGGTGTTGAGCCGGGTGAGCAGCGGGGCGATGCTGCGGCCCTCGCGTTCGGCGCTCTCCCAGTCGCGGGGCCTGAGCTGGTATTTCTCCGAGTCCAGGTACTCCTCGCTGCCCTCCTTCAGCGGGGTGTTCTCGCACAGTTCGTAGCCGGAGTAGATGCCCCAGGCCGGGGAGAGGGTCGCCGCGAGCACGGCCCGCACCTCGAAGGCGGGCCGGCCACCGTGCTGGAGGTAGGCGTGCAGGATGTCGGGGGTGTTGGGGAAGAAGTTCGGCCGCATGTAGGAGGCCGCCTCACCCGACAGCTCCGTCAGGTACTCGGTGAGTTCTTCCTTGGTGTTGCGCCAGGTGAAGTAGGTGTAGGACTGCTGGAAGCCGATCTGGGCCAGGGTGTGCATCATCGCCGGGCGGGTGAACGCCTCCGCCAGGAAGATCACGTCGGGGTCGGTGCGGTTGACGTCCGCGATGACCCGTTCCCAGAACACCACCGGCTTGGTGTGCGGGTTGTCCACGCGGAAGATCCGCACCCCGCAGTCCATCCAGTGCCGCAGCACCCGGCAGGTCTCGGCGACCAGCCCGTCCATGTCGGCGTCGAAGGCGATGGGGTAGATGTCCTGGTACTTCTTCGGCGGGTTCTCCGCATAGGCGATGGTGCCGTCGGGGCGGTGGTGGAACCACTCGGGGTGCTTGTGCACCCAGGGGTGGTCCGGGGAGCACTGCAACGCGAAGTCCAGCGCCACCTCCATGCCCAGCTCCCGCGCCCGCCCGACGAACCAGACGAAGTCCTCCAGCGTGCCCAGGTCCGGATGCACCGCGTCGTGCCCGCCCTCCGGCGAACCGAT